>JAFTKC010000005.1 GCA_017456055.1 Clostridia bacterium
AACGTAGTTATGTACGATAAGGTTTGGGAAAACACCGAAGAATCTAGACAAGATATGGTTTACTTCTTCTCTTCTTATTATGGTGCATCTACGCAAAAAGATGCAGTTTCTACCTTAACTGGTGCATACGCTTTAGCAGAAGACCTAGTTGCTTGCAACGTTGAGTTAAATTCGAATTATACGTTTGCAGAAACCTTCCATAGTAAAAATGCTTATGCAAACACCTTCTCAGGCACGTTTGACGGACGTGGACACACTATGTCTAACTTTGGTATGTATGGCGATGGCGGTATGTTCGGTTTAATTGGTAGCAATGCAACCATTAAGAACGTAGCGATTGTTAACCCATTACCATATCAAGGTAGTACGTATGGTTTCTCAATATTTAAGCAAACATATACTTATACAACCACGCTTCTCTTCTACAGCACAGTAGCAAACACTGGCTTAACCAACATCAATATTAGCGACGTTTATATTGAAATTAATTCAGGTTATGCAGGAAGCGAAAAGACATATGTTGTTTCTAAAATGAATAACGTTATTTCAGGTGACAACCAAGTGGCTTTCAATAACTTCATCGTTAATAAGATATACTATGAAAACGATGGCACGCCTGCTACGTGGGTGGATGAGAACGGCGACGGCATACACGACACTATTAGTAATCCACTTTGGGACGACTGGAGTCCATCAGCATTTGGCGCTAACGTGACCGTAGAAAATTCTTACCTAATCACTATGGGTAGAACTAACGGCGGTCGTGGCGTTCACCTTGCTAACTTTAATAGATATAACGATTACGCAGCATTCAATACTGCAGCATCTACTTTGGACTTAACTTCATTTGCTAATAGCAACTGGACTGTAGTTGAAAATAGTGCTCCAACTTGGGCAGGCTTAGCAGACTAATCACTAGTTTACCTAAGTTAAAAACTAAATTAAAAGCGTAGCGAATTTTCGCTACGCTTTTCTTTTTTTAAATTTCATTGAGTTGTCCTCAATTTGTAGACAACTGAAATTAACTGCCAAAGACGGCAAAAAATATTTAACCGACGTTATTGACGAAGAAGGCTTAAACTTGCTTGTCACTAAAAACTCCCCTTAATTAAAAAGGGGAGTTTTTTATCTATATATCTTTAATTTGTTTTTTACTATTTCCACTTCAAACGGAATATTTTCGTATAGTTCTCCGTCTACGTTTACCGTATATGGTTGTGGCACGGATACTTTTATTTTCTCCGCCTTTTCGTGTGTCGTTTGTTTTATCTTAAATACTTTGCCTGACTTAAGTTTTATAAATGCCCCTATGATTTTTAGTTTTTTCATTTCTTTAACCGTTATCATATCTAGGCTATTATCCGTTGCGTCTGCAATAGGGCAAATGGGTATTCCACCACCAAACCTACTGCCGTTGCAAGCGCACACTATAAACGAGCGAGTTATTTCTTTTTTGCCGTTTACTTCTAGTTCAAAATCGCCGTATTCAAAGTTAAGTAGGGTTCTAATTAGGCAAGAAGTATATCCAAACTTGGTTTTTCTTTTTAGTGCGTTATATCTTTTAAGAACGTCTACGTCTATTCCCATTCCTATTACGTTTAAGCCCCTAACCGTCGGCATTTGCATAAAGTCGGTATATTTTGCCTCTCCGTCTATTATCAAATCTAACGCTTTAATTGGGTCTTTCGGCAAGCCTATCGCCGTGGCAAAGTCGTTGCCCGTTCCACACGGAATTATGCCCATGTTCACTTTGTCAAAATCGGTTATTCCGTTTAGTACTTGGTGTAAAGTTCCGTCCCCACCAACTGCCACGATATTAGTCGCCCCGCTTTTTATTAGGTTTTCCGTTTTCTCTTTCGAGCCGTTATGCTCGCCTAACACGTGTATTTTATATTCAATTTTTCTCTCGTTTAACCTTTCTTTGAGTTTTGCTAAAACTCGTTTCATTTTTTTGCCGTTTCTTCCTCCGGCTATGGGGTTAACGATTAAATCTAATATTTTTTCCATATATTAACAATTTTACTATAAAAATCTTAAAATTTCAAGTCATTTCGTGTTATAATTACTCTATGAAAAAATTTTTAAGCGACAAGTTAATATCTTTAGCAGATTCCTTATTCGCCCCTTTATACATAGTGGGTGGCGCTTGCCGTGACTTTGTTTTAGGCGACTCGCTCTCAAAGGATATCGACCTTGCTTCGCCAACTCCCATTAGCGAACTTTTACCAATCGCTAAAAGTTTTGGCTTTTCCGTTCTAGCAGAATACCCTAGAACTTCTACTTTAGTTCTTTTCGACGGGCAAAGAAAATACGAATACACCTGTTTTAGAAGGGAAGTTTACGCAAACGGTGGGGAACACACTCCAATTTCCACCGAGTTCACGGATAGCGTTTTAGAAGACGCTTGTCGCCGTGATTTTAAGTGCAACGCTCTCTATTACGATATTAAACAAGATAAGTTTGTAGACCCGTTAAACGCAATGGGGGACATAAAAAACAAGGTTATTTCTACTACCATATCTCCAAGCGAAGTCTTTTCTCACGACGGGTTAAGACTACTTCGCCTTGCAAGGTTTTCTGCTGAACTTAATTTTAAGATAGACGAAAAAACCCTTTTAGGCGCAAAAGAAAACGCCGATAAAATAAAAGACATATCGGTGGAACGAATTTTTGAAGAACTTAAAAAGATTCTCGTTGCCGACTCCAAGCACTCTTTTAGCGATAAAAGGGGGCACTATAACGGCTTAAAGGTTTTGGATAAAATTGGCGTTCTAGATATAATTTTGCCCGAACTAACTCTCGGGAGAAATCTTGTGCAACCTAAAAAATATCACGATCACGACGTTCTAGAACACTCTCTTCGTGCCGTTTTGTATTCTCCCGCAGAAACTAGACTTTGCGCGCTCTTACACGACGTGGGCAAGCCTTACTGCTATCATAAGCATGGCAACTATTATTTTCACGCAGATAGGGGAGAAAAGATTGCTAGAACTATTCTTAATAGGCTTAAAGCCCCAAAACTTGAGATTGATAAAATTTGTTTTTCAATTAAACACCACATGCTAGACTTTTCTTGCGTGAGAGAAGTCAAAATTCGCCGTCTAATCGCCGGCAACCTTGATTTTATACAAGACCTTATCTCGCTTAAAAACGCCGACGCTAAGGCTTGTCGCGACCTTGAAATTAACTTTTTAGGCTACGATAGGTTTGTTTCTATCTTTAATCAAATGAAGACGGACGGAACGCCCTTTTCTTTAGGAGACCTTAAGATTTCGTCTCGTGAACTTATGGAACTAGGCTACGAGGGGAAAGAACTTGGCGCTATTAGAAAAAAACTTAGAGACAGGTGCGTGGATAACCCAACTCTAAATTCGCGTGAAATTCTTATTAAAATGGCTAAAAGCGTAAAAAATAATTGACAAATAATATAAAAATTGTTATTATATACTCGATTTATTGCGTGGCGTAATGCGCAATATCATTAACCTTGCTTGATTGACGATCATAAATCAAGCCGAATAAGTCCGGGAGGTAAATTATTATGACGAAATACGAGATGCTTTATATTATCGACGCATCTTTGGCTGACGAGGCTAAAGAGGCTTTGGTTAAAAAATTCGAAGATTTAGTTGTTGATAACGGCGGTGTGGTTGAAAAAATCGACCGTTGGGGTTTGAAAAAATTACAATACCCTATCAACTATAAGTCTGAAGGCTACTACGTTTTAATGTCTTTTGAAGCAGAAAAAACGCTCGTAGTTGAAATTAAGCGTATCGTCGGTATAACCGATGGCATAATCAGAAGATTGATTACCAAAAGATAAGGAGAAAATTTATGAATAAAGTTATCCTAGTTGGAAATTTAACCCGTGATCCTGAACTCACGGAAACACCCAACGGAATAGCAGTGTGCAGATTTGCTATTGCTGTCACCAGAGATTACGCTAACAGCGAAGGCAATCGTGAAACTGATTTCTTCAACATTACCGTTTGGAACAAACAAGCAGAAAACTGCGGTAAGTATTTGAAGAAAGGTAATAAGGTCGGCATTGTTGCTAGACTTCAAAATCGTTCTTACGAAGATAAAGATGGCATCAAGAGATACGTGACCGACATTATTGCTAATGAAGTTGAATTTTTAACGCCTAAGAGCGCTCAGGGCGATCAAGAAACCGAAGAATATACTTCTTCAGTTAAAAGAGAACGTCCTAAATTGGAAGAAATGGATGATAACCAACTTCCTTTCTAGTAAATTGTTAAGGAGATTAAAATGGAAGAAATTACCAATGTAGTTCCTGCTGAAACCACTGAAGCACCCGTTGCTAAAGAAGCAGGCAAGAAATTTGTTAAAAGAATTCCTCGTAAAAAGGTTTGCGCTTTCTGTCAAGCAAAAGTTGACGCTATTGATTATAAAGATATCAATACTCTTAAAAAATACGTTGCTGAAGGTGGTAAAATCTTACCTCGCCGTATGACTGGTACTTGCGCTAAACACCAAAGAGTTTTAGCAAAGGCTATCAAACGCGCTAGGTTAGTTGACCTTTTACCTTTTAAGGGTGAATAAGAAAAACGCCTTGTCTTTTTGACAAGGCTTTTACTTTGCCTTTTTTCCCTTTTTTTTATCTACAAAAAATGGGAAAAGTATTGACTTATCTTGCTATTTCAAATATAATTGAAATTGAAGATTTTATAATCGGTATTTATTGATTTTTTCAAGTGATATTTTATAAAAAAGGGGTTATTTATGATATTTTTATCGGCCTTTGCCGACGAGGCTGGCGCTTCACTTGCTGAGCAAATTTCGGCGCTCAAGAAAAACCAAATTAGTTATATTGAAATTCGCTCGATTGACGACGTTAACGTTGCAGATTTTACCTTGGAAAAGGCAAAAGAATATGCTAAAACGCTACTCGATAACGGCATTTACGTTTATTCTATCGGCTCGCCTATAGGCAAGGTGGATATCGATTGTGATTTTAAGGAATATCTAGTTAAGTTTAATCACGTTCTTGACCTTTGCGACGTTTTTTCTTGCAAGAGAATTAGAATGTTCAGTTTCTTTAATAGTTTAGAAAAGCCCGATAAGGTTGTCGATTACTTAAAAAGGTTAGTAAAAATCGCTACCGAACGTGGTATTAAACTTTGCCACGAGAACGAAAAGGGAATCTTTGGCGACACTATTGAGAGAGTTAAATATCTAATGGAAAACGTAGAGGGCTTAGGCTTTGTGTACGACCCTGCTAACTATCTTCAAGTTGGGGAAAAGGCAGAAGATACTTTGAGAGAGTTTTTCGATAAAACCGAGTACTTCCACATTAAAGACGTTATTGCTGAAACGGAAGAAATCGTTCCTGCAGGATACGGCGACGGGCAAATTGAAAAGATTATTTCTTTAATTTCTAAAGACACTATTTGCACCTTAGAGCCACACCTAAAGGAATTCGGTGGGTATAAAGATATCGACGATACCGAACTAAAAAACAAGTTCACCTTTAACTCAAATGCTGAAAGTTTTGATTTTGCAGTAAAATCAATGGAAAAAATATTAGAAAATCAAGGTTATAAAAAAACAACCAGAAACGGCGTTTTCGGTTGGGAAAAATAGGGGGATATTATGGAATTTGGATTGAATTTATATTCGCTTGGCGGTCAAATTCAAACGGAAGAAGGGTTTTTAGACACCCTAATCAAACTAAAAAATATGGGCTATTCGTTCGTACAACTTTCGGGTAGACCACTTGACGCTGATATGGCGAAAAGAGTTTCGGAAAAAGCAGGTATGCCTATCGTGTTAACCCACTCTCCAATCGCTAGAATTAGTGGCGATACCAAAAATTTAGTGCTAGACCACTTTAAGTTCGGTTGCAAAAACGTTGGGCTTGGCTTTAAGGACTATAGAGATATGCCTGAAGAAGACGTTTTGGCGTTCATTGAAGAGTTAAAGGGCTATGCTGAAAAAATAGAGAGTGAGGGTGGAAAATTCTTCTACCACAACCACCACTACGAATTTATGAAACTTAGCGACGGCTTGACTATTTACGACCATATCTTAAGAGATGCGCCTAAGGTAAACTTAACTATGGATACTTATTGGCTACAAACGGGTGGCGTAAATATTTTAGAATACATAGAAAAGGCAAAGGGCAGAATAGAGTGCGTGCACTTAAAAGACTACCGTGTCACCTTCAATAAAGAAAAAGGCAATATTTTCGAGGCAAAATACGCGCCTATCGGTGAAGGGAACATTAACTTTAAGGAAGTTATCCCTGCGTTTATCAAGGCAGGCGCTAAATACTTATTAGTTGAGCAAGACGATGCGACTATTTACGAAGACCCGTTCGGTCAAGTAGAGAGAAGCATTAAATATCTTAAGGAAAATTTTTAAGGGAGAATAAAAAATGGAACAAGTTAGATACGGTATAGTAGGTATAGGTAATCAAGGAACGGCTTACGCAAACGAGTTTTTTATCAAAAAACAAGTAGACAATGCAGTTTTAACTGCAATTTGCGATATCGACCAAAGAAAAATTGATTTATTCAAAGAGAAAAACGTGGAAGGCGTTGAATATTTCACCGATTATAAAGAGATGATTGACAGTGGTAAAATAGACGCTGTTTTAGTTGAAACTCCTCACTATTTGCACCCTGAAATTTCAATTTACGCGCTAACTCACGGCGTACACGCTCTCTGCGATAAGCCTGCAGGCGTTTACACCAAGCAAGTTAGAGAAATGAACGAGGCTGCTAAAAAATCAGATAGATTATTCGGCATGATGTTCAACCAAAGAGCAAACTGCTTATATAGAAAGATGCGCGAAATTATCGTTTCGGGACAAATCGGCAAGATTTTTAGAGTAAACTGGATAATCACTAACTGGTTTAGAACCCAAAAATACTACGATAGTGGTAGTTGGAGAGCAACTTGGAAAGGTGAAGGTGGTGGCGTTTTAATTAACCAATGCCCACACCAATTAGACCTCGTTTCTTACGTGACGGGTATGCAACCAAAAACGGTTAACGCTTTCGTAAAATACGGCAGATTCCACAAGATTGAAGTTGAAGACGAAGTGACCGCTTACTTTGAATATGAAAACGGCGCTACGGGCGTGTTTATTACCACTACGGGCGAAGCACCTGGAACTAACAGATTTGAAGTTTCGGGAACTAAGGGTAAAGTTCTTTGTGAAAACAACAAACTTTACTTAACTACTAACGATGAAGACCTAGAAGACTTTACGGCAAATAGCGATAAGTTCTTCGGTTCGCCTAAGGCTACCACCGTTGAAGTGGAAACTGACGGAATCAACCTTCAACACATTGCTATCGTTAGAAACTTCACTAACGCTATTTTAGGCAAAGAAGAACTCTTCGTTTCGGGTGAAGAGGGCATTAAGGGCGTTGAACTTATGAACGCTATAGAACTTTCAGGCTGGAAAAACGGTAAGTCCGTTTCTATTCCGGTAGACGAAAAAGAATATCTTAAAAAACTTAAAAAACTTTGCAAAAAATCTGTTCTTAAGGAAGTAGGCGAAGTTGCAGTTGCAGATACTACGGGAACTTACGGGAGTAAAATAACTAAATGACCTCGGCAATAATTGGGCTTGGAAACATTGCAACCGTTCACGCATCCGTTCTAAATAAACTTGGAATTGAAGTAGTGGAAGTTTGCGACGTTGATTTAGAAAAAGCCAAGTCCTTTATAAATGAATACAACTTAAAAGCCAATATTTATCTCGACTATAAAGAACTTATTAAAAACACTAAGGCAGACGTTATTCATATAACTACTCCACATTATCTTCACAAAGATATGATAGTGGAGTGCTTAAAGCAAAATAAAAACGTACTTTGCGAAAAGCCTATGTGTATTTCTAAAAAGGAAATTGAAGAGATTAAGGCAACCTTAAAAACTTCTAAGGGTAAACTTGGAATTTGTCATCAAAACAGATACAATCATGCAAGCCAAGTTTTAAAAAAGTTTTTAGAGGATAAAAAGGTTAAATACGCAACGGCTTCGCTTGAGTGGGGCAGGGGCGAAAAGTATTACCTTAACTCTAATTGGCGTGGAAAAAAGAAAACTGAGGGTGGAAGTTTGCTTATAAATCAAGCGTACCACACTCTAGACCTTTTGCAATGGCTTAACGGCTTTCCACAATCTTTAGTTGGAAGAGTGGAAAATTTAACCCACAAAGGTATAATTAACACCGAAGATATCGCCATGATTAAGTTCTTTGGAGACGTAGACTTTGGGTTTAGTGGCTCTAATATGGGTGCGTACGATTTTCCGTTTAGCATATCCATTTTGTTAGATGATAAAAAAGTCGTTAGAATGATTGGAAACTCCCTTTTCATTGACGGCGAGCAAGTAGAGCTAAGCGAAAATTCCATTTGCTACGGAAAACCTTGCTACGGAAGTGGACACGAGAGTTTAATAGCCGATTTTTATTCTTGCGTAAAGGAAAATAAGAACTTTTCTATCGACGTTTTCGAGGGTGAAAAGGTGCTAAAAATGATTTTAGCAACCTACAAAAGTAAAGGCAAAAAAGTTAGAATATAAACCTAAGAGTGCGTGCAAAAACACGCACTTTGATTATTAAAGGAAACTATGGCAAGTAGTAATTATAAAAAAAAGAAAAAGCCGATAAAATCGACTTCTAAACTAAGTAAATACACTCCTAAGAAGAGAAGTAAAAAGGCTAAAGCAAAAAAGAGAAAACTAATTATAATAGTTAGTATAGTTTTGGCTATTATCTTAGCGCTAAGCGTTATTTTGATTGTAAATAACTGCTCTAAAGGGGTAAAATTTGATAGAGAAGGACACTTTGAGTCGGGCGCAAAGATTGCGCACGAATTAACTATTAAAGAAGAGTTTGAGGATAAAATTCTTAAGTCATGTAAGTGTGGATACGAAAAGTGGGATTTAAAGGGCAGTAGAAATTATTCTATATACGACGGCAACGGAATTTACGGCAAAACCGAACTTGCAAAAGAGAAAAACGGAAGTAAATTAGTTGCTCTTTACGACGAGTTTTATATTGAGAGTAATAAATACTTAAAAAGTAAGGTTGACCTTGAGTTTAGTCCTATTCAAAATAAAAACAACTTGACGGCGGACGAGATTAGATTAGTGTTCTCAGTATTTATCTATGAAAATCCAACCTTTTACTTTTTAGAAAATTCTTGGCTATCAACTACTGAATCGGGAAAAACTAATCCGTCAACCATAACTCTAACGGCTTGCGCCGAATACGACACGGTGGAAGAAAGGGTGGTAGTTGAGATTGCTCTTCAACAAAAACTAGACGAGGTTTATTCGCTAGTTAAGGGTAAAAATTTGCCACTTGACAAGGCAAAAGCAATCCACGATTATTTACTTGACAACCTAACTTACGCCGACGAGGCGGCAAAAACGGGGCTATTTAGTTGTAATTCAAGCAAAAAGAACAATTGGGCGTTTTGTCTTGACGGACTAGCAACTAAAAACAGGGCAGTATGCGAAGGCTACGCAAAATCGTTCTTGTACTTTAGTAATATTTTCGGCGTTGAGACAACCATTTGTACGGGTGAGGGAAAGACTAATTCTGGAAGCGAGCCACACGCTTGGAACTTAATTAAAATTAACGGAAGTTGGTACGGGGTAGACGCCACTTGGGACGATTCTTTTGCAGAGTCTAAAGATGCTAAAACTGATTATACTTTCTTTGGAAAGGGAACGAGTTTTTCTGCTGATCACGTTAGCGATAGTTTTTATAAAAAAGCGTTTACGCTTGCAAATATCAATTTAATTTAATAAAAGATAAAGAAAAAGGCTTGTCTACTGACAAGCCTTTTTACGTTTAGAAATATTTTATACACCCGAGTATGCTGAGAAACCTGCGTCGATAGGAAGAACTACGCCCGTTATAGCAGATGCCGACTTGTCGTCGCAAAGGAATAGAGTTGCGCCGATAAGTTCTTCTGCGTCAACGAATCTATTGGTTGGGGTATTGTTTAGAATTTTATTTGAACGAGGGGTAGGAGTGCCGTCCTCGTTAAATAAAAGCGATCTATTTTGAGCCGAAACCAAAAATCCCGGTGCAATTGCGTTGCAACGAATACCCGTGCCTGCAAAGTGAGTAGCAAGCCATTGAGTAAAGTTAGAAATACCTGCTTTTGCTGCAGAATATGCAGGTATTTTAGTTAATGGGGTGTATGCGTTCATTGAAGAAATGTTTAGAATTGCACCACCTTTTTTATTAACCATATCTTTTGCAAATTCTTGGGTAGGAAGTAGCGTTCCTTGGAAGTTGAGTTTGAAAACGAAATCTACGCCGTCGGGAGAAAGGTCGAAAAATGATTTTCCACCCTCTTTTGCTTCGTGTTGATATTCGTTATCGGTGGTTGCTCTAGGGTTGTTTCCACCAGCGCCGTTTACTAAAATATCGCAAGGACCTAAATCTTTTAGAACTTGTTCGTGAACGGCTTTGAGTGATTCAGGGTCTAATACGTTAGCCGAATATCCTTCGCAAATAAATCCATCTTTTTTAAGTTCGTTTGCAACTTCTTTGGCTTTTTCAAGGTTAAGGTCAAGCGCGGCAACTTTTGCTCCACAAGTAGCGAAAGCCTTTGCCATAGCACCGCAGATAAGTCCGCCTGCGCCAGTTATTACTACAACTTTTCCAGTATAATCTATTTTTAATGGTAAATTTATCATGATTTTCTCTCCTTATTTGTTTTCTAGTTTATCAAGCATATCCCAAACGCCTAACATATACATAATGCCTAGCGCTCTATCGTACAAGCCGTAGCCTGGTCTAACAGTGCCAGGACCTTCGCCCCAAAGGTGTCTTCCGTGGTCGGGACGGATATAACCTGTAAATCCACAATCATGGTATGCTTTTAATATGTCAAGAATTCTCGTATCGCCGTCGCAATCACGGTGACTTGCTTCGCTAAAATCTCCGTTAGGGAAGTGCTTAACGTTTCTAATGTGAGCAAAAGCAATTCTATCACAATGTTTTCTAACGATTTTCGCTACGTCGTTTTCAGGGTTTGCGTTGAGAGAGCCGGAACATAACGTTAAAGCGTTATATGGGTTATCTACCATCTTAAGAAACCTATCGATATTTTCTTCGTTAACTAAAAGTCTTGGAAGTCCAAAGATATCCCAAGGTGGATCGTCCATGTGAATAGCCATTTTAATATCGCACTCTTCACAAGTAGGCATAAGCGCTTCTAAGAAATATTTTAGGTTTGCCCACAATTTTTCCTTATCAACGTCTGCGTACGCCTTAAATAGTTCGTCTAGTTTAGCCATTCTTTCAGGTTCCCAACCTGGGAAAGACATGTGATACTTTTCGGTGAAGTCAAGAATATATTTTGCCATGGCGTTATAGTCATCTTGAATCATATTCTTTTCATAGAAAAGCGCCGTCGACCCGTCCCCAACTTCGTGGAAGAGATTACTTCTCGTCCAGTCGAATATAGGCATAAAGTTATAGCAGATAACTTTTACGCCGAACTTACTTAAGTTGAGAATAGTTTGTTTGTAGTTTTCAATATATTTGTCACGAGTGGGAAGACCGATTTTAATATCGTCGTGTACGTTTACTGATTCTACTACGTCCATATTAAATCCGTAAGGCTCTAGTTGGTCTTTTACCTTTTGAATTTCTTCAATTTCCCAAATTTCACCAGGCATTTTATCGTGAAGAGCCCAAACGATGCTAGTCACACCTGGAATTTGCTTAATGTCTGACAATTTGATTTTGTCGTTGCCTTCGCCATACCAACGAAAGCCCATTTGCATTGCCATTTTCTATTCTCCTTATCTTTTTTAAATAACACATATAGTATATTATAAATTAGGGCACTTTGCAAGGTTTTTTAGCAAAGTGCCCGATAATTTTTTACCTTCTAGGCTTTTTAATTCTGTTGAGTTGCTTGTTCATTTTAAGGAGTTCTTCTTTTGAAAAACTTATATTCATCATACTAATTAAACTCGTTAATCTTAGTACGGTAAATCCACCCATCATTTGCATCATGTCTTCGCTTAGTTCAAAGCCCATAGCCGAAACTTTCTTGTCTTTTTTCTTTGATTTGTCGGCGTTTTTACTCATTTTCTTCTTTATTTTTAAGCCGATTTTTGCAAACCAAAGTTTTCCTCTAAAGCAAGATAGAATATCCGAAATCTTATCGTTTAGAGAGAATCTTCCCTCAGGCGTTTTAACGTCAAACCAGTTAAGAACTGCGCCCTTTTCCTTTAAGATATAGTCTTGATTCATCTCTTCAACCTTTCTAATGGTTGACTTGTCGGTATATTCGCCTGCCTTTGCAACGATTTCCGTTTCGCCCTTGTTTTCTACTTCAAAATAGAAGAAGTGGTCGGGTGCAGATTTTTTACCAACGCTAACTCCGTTAGCAAATAATTCAACTTCAGGTAGGTTAGAGTAAACGGTGATTTTGGTCACTGGTTCAACTCTATCAACGTATCTCTTTGAACATACGTGAACGAAAGGTTCGCTTGAGAGCCAAGCCTTGTATGCGTAGAAAGCGTCTTTTTTGTACTTTCTATCAAAGGTGATTAAACCCTTGTGGTTTTGTCCGTTTTCACCACCCTCTGCTCTTGCGTCTGCGCCGAAGTCGAACATGTTCCAAACGTGAGTAGCCCACAAATATTTACGGCTAAAGAGTTGTTTTATTAACTCTTCGTGATAATACGCTTGATATTCTTCGGTATAGTCGCCTTGAACAGGGTTAGAGGTGTGCCAATTTAACGCCTCGCAACCATATTCACTAACGCCGATAGGCTTATTTGGATAGGTTGCGTGGAACTTGTCAAACCAAGGTCCGTTCATAGAAGTATTTCCACCGTACCAACCGAAGTAGTGGTTGTATGAAACTACGTCGGAAATGTGAATATACGGATCGTCGATCTTTGCCATAGAAACGGCTGCAATAGTGGTTAAACGAGTTTTGTCCATTTGGTGAACCATATCGTTTAGAACGTTATGGTTATCGATTAAATCAGCGTCCGAGCCGTTCATAGAGATTTCGTTAGAAAGTCCCCAAACGACGATTGACGGGTGATTGTAGTTTTGAACGATTAACTCTTTCATTTGAGAAATGGTGTTTTCTTTACCGCCAGGCAAATGCTTAGAAATATAAGGAATTTCCGCCCAGATAACTAAGCCGTTCTTGTCGCATAAATCGTAGAAGTATTGGTCGTGTTGATAGTGCGCTAAACGAATAGTCGTTGCGCCCACTTCCATAATCAAAGAAATGTCTTCTTCGTGATGGCAGGGAAGAAGCGCGTTGCCGATTCCCCATCTATCTTGGTGACGAGATACGCCACGCAACGGATATTCTTCGCCGTTAAGGATAAAGCCTAGTTCTGGGTCTATTCTAAAACTACGGCAACCGAAGTTGGTTTCAACAAGGTCGATTTCTTCTTCGCCTTTAAGGATAGAAACTCTTGCTTGATAAAGGTGTGGGTCTTTTCTTGCTTGCCACAAGTGCACGTCTTTAATTAAGTGAGTTGCTTTCTTGTCGCTAGATAGGTTAGAGAAGATAACCTTTCCATCGTCGATAATTTCATATTTAAATAAATAATCAGCAGTGGTATTGGCGAAAACTTCTATTTCTACGTTTGCGTCTTTGCCGTCTATAGTTGGGGTGACCATAATGCCCTTTCCACCATAATAATCAAGGTCAAAGTGAACGTCTTCAACCGAAACGATATTTACGTTTCTGTATAGGCCACCGTAGAAAGTGAAGTCTGCCATTTGTGGATAAACTCTCTCGTTTGGCGAGTTGTCTACTACGATTTCTAAAAGATTTTCTTCTTTTAACTTTTCGGTTAGATTAACTCTCCAAGTGGAATATCCACCGTCGTGAGAGGCGATTTCCTCTCCGTTAAGGTAAACCTTAGCCGAAGAGTTTGCGCCACAAATTTCTAAATAGTGTTGTTTGCCTTTTTCTAAATTAGGCAAAACTTTTTTATAGGTAGCGTAGCCCCTGTAGTAGTCGTTTCCACCGTCTTGTCCGTCAACGGCGTTCCAAGTGTGTGGAAGATTAACTTGTTCTACTTGTGGGTTTTCTGTCGTTCTGTCTCCCTTAAAGAAAGACCAGTTTTCATTTATGTTTTGAATAGTTCTCATAAAATTCTCCGTAATACTAGATATTATTCTTCTTCGCTAACAGTTTCAGCATCGCGTTTTTCTTTTAAGATAGCAACGTTTTGGTCAACTCTCTTCTTGTGTAGTGGATACCAGAACCAAAGAACTAGCGCTAAGGCAACGAAGCCTACCGCAGGAACTAAGGTAGAGATATTAAAAATGCCTTCTTTAACTGCCAAAGTTTGTCCAAGACCTGCTTGAGCGCTTTCACTGCTATAGCCAATCCAAGTGAGTAGCCAGCCAGAAAGACCTGCTGCGAGTGCTTGACCGAGTTTACGAGCGAACGAGTACATTGCGTAAACAGAGCCGTCTTCACGGATTCCGTTTTTGATTTCAGCATCGTCGATAACGTCGGTGATAAGCGCCCAAGAAACCATACTAAATACGCCGAGACCTAACCAGCATAGAACTTGAAGTCCAATGTAAACGTAAACGTTTTGTGGACGGATTATAAACATTGCTAGACAAACGACACCTGCAAAGATATTAGACACTGCAGAAACTTCTGCTTTACCAAATTTCTTAGCGAGAGGCTTAGCAACAACTGCCGCAACTAACATACCAACCATCATCATAGCGGTAGAAATACTTGCCGCGCTTGCGTTGTTGTAGTAATCAGGGAATACGTAGTTAGCCATATTTTGCATGGTGAGTTGAGCGAGTAGCATAACCACTGATGCAACTATAATTGAAAGGAGTGAACGGCTGGTGAGCGCGTTTTTAAGCATGTTTCCAATAGAGTTTTTCTTGAAAGCGTCCTCTTCAATTTGTGGGCGAACACGTTCGGTTGTTAAAGCATAGCAGAGAAGATATGCGCCGATTGCAAGAACGGAGAATACGCCTGCAATTAATGTCACCTTAGGTCCAACTAAAACTTCGATACCAAGAGAGTTCTTTTCGTAAGCAACGATAGGAAGAAGTATGCCGATAATCATACCTGCGAACATTCCACCCATAGTACGGAAGGTAGAAAGTGATTGTCTATCCGATGGGTCTGCAGAGATTGCGGAAGCCATAGAGCCGTAAGGAATATTAACTGAAGTATAAAATACCGAGCCCCATAGTAAGTAGGTGATAGCAAGCCAAGCAATTCTAACGCCTAGAGAAGCGCTTGCTAGTCCACTTTGATACATTAGAAAAGATGCAATGGCAACAGGACCGCACATTCTTAAAATCCAAGGTTTGAATTTACCTGCTTTAGTGCCTTTACTTCTATCGCAAATACGTCCCATTCCAACGTCTGTGATAGCGTCAACGAAACGCGCAAGCATCATAATCGTACCTACGATTGCCGCAGAAACACCCATAACGTCCGTATAGAACTTAGTGAGTAGCATGGTGGAGAGAATAAACGTGAAGTCGTTTCCAAAGTCGCCAAAAAGATAACCAAACTTATCTCTCATACCAAAAGGTCTAATAGATTTAACTTTTGACATAATACTTTCTCCTTTTATTTATTATGTATTGATTTTTCGCAAAGAAAACTTCGAAAATTGTAGTTTTTTTTCGAATATTTTCTTTAAATAAATTTTAACATATATAAAGGGGTTGCAAAATGAACAAATCTTTGTTAAAATAGAATAAATCTCAGTTTTTTGTAAAAATTTGGCAAGTAGGGGGAGGTAGTATGAATTTTTCGCTAATTAAAGAAGTTGTTGCTTGCGTTGGGAAACTAGAAGTACAAAAAGTAAAAAGACAAGAAGTAGAACTTCTTGACTTCTTAAATCAAAAAAGCGCGGGGCTTTTTGGCGACGTTTTTAAAGATAGCCACGATTTAGAAAGACTTTTCAATATGGAAGAAAATTGCATTTACGAGTGTAAGTGGTTTTTTGATTCCAGTATAACCTTTTTCTACCATAAAAAGACGGATGAAGTATACGCGATAGGCCCGCAGAGAAACGAGCCTTTTTTAGAAGTGAAATTTGCAGATAGATTAAAGAGTATGAATTTAACAAAGGAAAGGCAAAAAGAACTACTTTACTATGGCTCCATTATTCCCGTGGTTAGTTTAGAGAGTACTTATAGACTTTGTTTGTTGCTTATGAGAAAAATGCTTAAGATTAAGGGCAATATTTCTCACCAAGCCATTACTCCCGCTCAAGAAGTGAAAAAATATCAAGAAAAAGAAGAGGTTTTGCCCACAACTTCTAGTATGCGTAGCATAGAAGATAGATATGAAATGAGCGTGGCAATAACCGAAGCCGTTAAGGAAGGAAATTATTCGCTTGCTATGACTATTCTAGGAGATTCTGCTAAATTTGAAGGCGTTTCAAAAAGAAGCAGTTCGCCTTTAAGAAACTTGCAAAATTACGCAATAGTTATTAACACTCAGTTAAGACACTCTTTAGAAGGGCAAATTCATCCTTATCAACTAGATAAGATTTCCGACCAAATTGGTCGAGAAATCGAAGGGTTAACTTCTATAAAAGAGGGGTACGAGTTCTTTTCGGAAATTATCAAAAGATATTGCACTCTAGTTAGAGAAAGCGCTTATCCAAATCTTAAACCTTTAGTGCATTTAGCAGTCACCTATATAAAAGAACGGCTAAATCAAGAACTTTCGGTAAAAGAAGTTGCTAAGCAGTTAACCGTAAACGCAAATTATTTGTCTTCAGCTTTCAAAAAAGAAATGAAGATGAGTTTTATAGACTTCGTTAATAGCCAAAGGATAAAGCAGGCGGAAAATCTTATTAAGTTTACCAATATGCAAATTCAACAAATTGCTTATTTAGTGGGGTATAACAACACGAATTACTTTGCAAAGACGTTTTATAAGTTCACTAGTCAAACGCCCACCGAGTACCGACGCGGGGTAAAAAAGAGATAGTTTAATGCAACGAAGTTGTCATAATTTAAGCGAAGCGAGTTATAATTTTTAATCACTGGTCGGACGCATCTCCGTTTCACTACGATGGCAAAGCCGGACGGCATTGGACTGTCTTTCTTGATGGGCAAGTCCTCGGTAGCGTAGCGAACGAGCACCTTCGGTTCTCGTCCTCCCAAACAAAAAACAAAACAAAAAGGAGCACTATTGTGCTCCTTTAGTTTTGGTGCCGCTGGTCGGACTCGAACCGACACGGAGTATTAGTCCACTGGATTTTGAGTCCAGCGCGTCTGCCAGTTTCACCACAGCGGCAAAGTTTATTAAAAACTATTGCAAATTTACTTAACTTTTGATAGAATATTTGTATACTTGCTATAAGATAATAGCATAATTTTTAAGGAAATGCAAGCGTATAAAAAGGGTTTTATGGAAAAATTAGTTCTAATTGACGGAAACAGTTTAATAAACAGAGCGTTTTACGCTATGCCTCCGCTTTCTAATAAAGACGGAGTGCCTACCAACGCCGTTTACGGCTTTATGAATATGTTTTTTAAGATGCTCTCTGACCTTGAGCCTGAATACGTTGCCGTTGCTTTCGACTTAAAAGCGCCTACTTTTAGGCATAAAATGTATGCTGACTATAAAGGCACTAGAAAGCCTATGCCAGATGGTCTCCGCCCACAAATTCCACTTTTAAAAGAAGTGCTTGTTTCTATGGGCGTTAAAATCTTTGAAAAAGAAGGCTACGAGGCGGACGATATTATCGGCACGATTGCAAAAGCCACCGATTTAACCACCATGATTTTCACGGGAGACAAAGACTCTTTTCAACTTGTTGACGAGCAAACGGAAGTTCACTTTACCCGTCGTGGAATTACCGACGTAGAGATATTTGACCACAAAAATTTTACCGAAAAAACGGGGTTAATTCCATCTCAAATTATAGAATTAAAGGCGCTTATGGGGGACTCTTCGGACAATATTCCCGGCATTAGCGGAGTGGGCGAAAAGACGGCTTTGGGGCTACTTAAAGATTATTTTGACCTTGACGGAGTTTATCAAAACGTAGATAAATTAAAAGGCAAGTTAAAAGAAAAAATAGAAAACGGAAAGGAAAGCGCTTATCTATCTAAAACCTTAGCAACTATTGACGTTAACGCACCTATCGACTGCGACCTAAGCAAGATGAAAATGCCTAAAAAGTTTCCGTACCTAGCAAAGAAAAAGTTTATGGAACTTGAGTTTAAGGCGCTTTCATCTAAGGATGTTTTTTTAGAGCCAATAGGTGAAGAAGTCGAGATAGAAAAACCTAAAAAAGAGTGCAAGGTAATTAAGGTTAGCGACCTAAACGAGATAGAAAATCTAGATAAAGATTTAGCCTTTTATTTAGGTAAAAACGCCTTTTATATTTCAAATGGGGAGCAAGAATATCAAGTAAAATATAGGCTTTCATTATTGGACGATGGTTTTTCCGTCGTTGAAATAATAAACAAAATTAAAGAAATATTTAACTCTAAAAACACGCTTATAACGTATAATGGAAAAGAGTTAAGGCATTTTCTAAAAGATAATGCTAATTTAGAATTAAAAACTAAAGTAGAAGACCTTTCTATTCTAAAATATTTGGTTGATTATTCTGGGGGAGGGGAAACGCCCGAACAAGTTATAGAAAACTATGGGGAAAGTTTAGAAACCCCTGCTTTTGCCATATATAATATTTATATAGGCTTAAGGGAAAAACTATATTCTATGCAAGCCGAAAAATTATATTACGACTTAGAACTTCCACTCTCAACCGTATTATATGAAATGGAAGTTTCGGGCTTTAAGGTAGAAAAGGAAAAACTTTTTGAGGCTGGGGAAGAATTTAAAAAGGAACTTGCTCTTTTAGAGTCTAGAATAAAGGAACTTGCAGGCATTAGTGATATAAACATCAATTCGCCTATTCAACTTGGCGAACTCTTGTTTGAAAAACTTAAAATCGGCAAGGGAAAAAAGACCAAAAGGGGGTATTCGACTTCGGCAGACGTTCTAGAAGCGCTTGAAGACGCGCACCCAATAGTAAAACTTATTCTAGAATATAGGCGTATTCAAAAATTAAACTCTACTTACGTAGAGGGGCTAAAGCCACTTATAGATAATGCAACGGGGCTTATTAAGACGTCGTTTAATCAAACGGTCACGTCTACTGGTAGGCTTTCGAGCAAAGAGCCAAACTTACAAAATATTCCTGTTAAAGACGATTTAGGTAAAGAGTTAAGAAAGGTTTTTGTGCCAAAGAGTCAAGATAGAATTTTAATTTCTGCCGACTATTCGCAAATAGAACTAAGGCTTTTAGCGGCTTTTTCTAACTGCAAGGCGCTAGTTGACGGATATAAGATGGGTAAGGACGTTCATAGAATAACGGCTAGCAAGGTGTTTAAAACTCCACTTGACCAGGTGACGGACAAGCAAAGAAGTAGCGCAAAGGCAGTTAATTTTGGCATAATTTACGGAATAAGTGAGTACGGACTTGCTAAAAACATTAAGGTTTCGCCTTTTGAAGCAAGAGAGTATATAAACGCATATTTTACTGAATACCCTGAAGTTAAAAAGTATATGGACGAGAACGTCGCTTTCGCTAAAAAGGAAGGATATGCGAAAACTATTCTAGGTAGAAGAAGATATATTAAAGAGTTAAATTCTTCTAACTTCAATCTTCGTCAGTTTGGGGAAAGGGCGGCTATGAATATGCCACTTCAAGGAAGTAGCGCAGATATTATTAAACTCGCTATGCTAGGCGTTAGTAGAAGATTAAAAGAAGAAAATCTAAAGTCTGAGTTAATACTTCAAGTTCACGACGAACTTATTATAGACGCTTTCGTTTCGGAAAAAGAACAGGTTAGAAAAATTCTTGTAGAAGAAATGGAAGGGGCTGTTAGTTTAAGCGTGGATTTAACCGTTAGCGTGGGCGAGGGAAAAACTTGGTTTGATACTAAATAATATGAAAAACGTTAAAATAGCAATTACGGGTGGAATAGGAAGTGGAAAAACCGCCCTAGTAAACTTAATAAAAGAAATGGGCTATCCCGTTTTCTCTTGCGACGAGATTTGCCGAGAACTCTATAAAAAAAGAAAGGTGCTAAAAAAGATAAAATCCCTTTTTCCTACGGCTATAAAAGGAAAAATTTTTCTAAAAGCCGACAAAAAAGAGATTTCAAGGCTAACTTTTGAAGATAAAGAAAACAACGAAAAATTAAAAAAGTTGCTCCACCCATTAATTATGGAAAACCTTATAAAAAGTATGGGCAAAGGCGTGGGACTAATCTTTGCAGAAGTTCCACTACTATTTGAGGGTGGTTTTGAAAAGGATTTCGACAAGGTTATAGTCGTAAAAAGAGAAAAGGAAAAAAGGTTTGACGGCGTTAACAAAAGGTCTAAGTTAACTAGAGAGCAAACGGAAAAAATAATGCTATCGCAAGTAGATTACGATAACCTAGATTTGTCGCCCTATATCGTTGTGGAAAACGACGGCAGTTTAGAAGACTTAAAAGAAAAAGCAATTAACATAATAAAAGAAATATTAAAATAAAAAAAGTAGTTCATTTGAACTACTTTTATTTTTTATATTGAAGAAGACGTGCTACGATAACTCAACGCTTTATTGAGTTTGTTGATTTCAGCAGTAAGTTTGCAAACTTCTAATTGCTTAGCAGATTTTTCTTGTGAGCATTGATACCATTTGTATCCGCCGTAAATTCCACCGATTATAGTCCAACAAAATAAAATGGTCAAAGCGGCATAGCCAATGATGGGCCACTTATAACTTTCTATTTCTGTGTTTAATCGGGTTCTTTTGAGTTCAAATTCTTGTTTTCTGCAAACGGGGCAAAGTCCACTATGTCCACTATAAGACGAGCAACTAGCGCACATTGCCTTTCCACATTTTTTACAAACTGCTACAGCCTCTTGGTTTCCGTGAATAAAACATTTCATAAAATTTCTCCTTTGAATTGTACATAAAATGTACATTTTAGAACATTATAGTACAAAAAATGTACAATGTCAAGTGAAAGGGGATATAAAATGATAGGAAAAAAATTAAGAGAACTTAGGCAAGCAGAAGGACTTACTCAACAAGAGTTGTCGAAAAGAATTGGAGTGAGTAGAGTGAATTATACTAGGTATGAGACGGATGCCTCTAGACCAGACTACGAAACACTTATTAAAATAGCCGATTTTTATGACGTTTCGCTAGATGAAATTTTTGATAGAAAATAAAAAAAGTAGTTCGTTTGAACTACTTTTATTTTTCTACGAGTTTTACTTTTCCGCACATATACTCTGAGTATGAGTAGGTGGTTTTGCCCCTAAAATTTTTGTCCGTAGGGCTTACGGTGAACAGGGCGGGGTAGACTCCAACGAGTTTTCCCGAAAAACTCACGTACTTGTTTCTGCCGAGATTAACCCTAACGTCTACTTCCTTTTCTCGCATTTTTTCTATAGTGGCTTTTACTTGACTTAAACTGCAATTATTTTTTATCATGCATTGATTATTACCGTAAAAGTGAAATTTATACCACTAAAACTCTTCTTCGTCGTCCTCTTCGTCTTCTTCCTCTTCCTCGTCGTCCTCTTCAAAGTCTGCTTGGTCAACTTCCGGAATATCAAAATCGTCTTCTTCCTCTTCTTCGTGGATAAACTCTTCCTCCTCTTCCTCGTCGTCAAAGAGTTCGTCTCCCTCTTCTTCGATAAGTTTAGAGAGAGATAACAATTCTTCTGAATCTTCTTCCTCTTCTTCGTCGTCCATATATTCTTTCCACTTGTCGTCTGATTCTTCTTGTTCTTTTTCTTCTAACTCTAACGCTTTAAGGCAACGTTCACAATATTTTTCGCCTGGCTTAACGTAATTTTGATTACATCTTGGGCACAAATCAAAGTTTTCTTCCACCTCTTCTTCGTCCACTGCGAAAATTAGTTGAGGACCTTTTTTTAGTTCTGCCTTACAAACGTCGCAGTATTCTTCGCCTTCTAGAATATAATTTAGTTCGCATCTAGGGCATAAAACGTATTTTGGCATATATAAACTCCATAAATATAATTACTTTATCTTAGGCGAGATTTTATTTTTCTCTCGCTTGGTGTATATTATATCTATATGAAGATGTTTTGTAAACTGTTTTTATGTCTTTTTTTATAAATTTTTTACTTTTTTTTGCCTTTTTTACACTTTTTCTAAAAGCATCTTGTCGGCGACGAGCGCTATAAATTCGCCGTTGGTGGGTTTGTCTTGCCCAACGTACGCGCGAACTCCTAGAATATTATTGATGCTTTCTATTCTGCCTCTATTCCAAGCGACTTCTATTGCGTGGCGAATAGCCCTTTCCACCTTGCTTGCAGTGGTTTGGTATTTTTGTCCTATCATTGGATAAAGTTTTTTAGTTATGTTGTTTATAATCTCAGGATCTTCTACTGCTAGTCGAACGCCCTCTCTTAAAAAAGAATAGCCTTTGATGTGCGGTGGTATTCCCACGTTGATAAAAATCTTGCTTATTTTTTCCTCTAAAGACATATCTCTAACTCCTGAAACGTAGGGAAGTGCCTTTTCGCTCTTTTGTTCTTCTAGCGCTTTCATCCTTTCTTTTAGGATAGAAAACTTATAAGGTTTTGCTAAAAAGTAAGACGCGCCGAGAGAAACGGCTTTGCTTACCACTTCTTCTCTAGTTAAAGCGCTAAGTACGATAATTTTGGTTTTAAGGTTTAACTCTCTTAGTTTTTCAATAACTCTAAGTCCGTCGTATCCTAAAAGAACTAATCCGGTAATTAGAAAATCAGGCTTTCTTTCGGCGAGTGGAGTTAAAGCGGAGATGCCGTCGGTAGACGAACCGATTACTTCGTACTCTCCGTCTTCATTAAACTTTTTCGTTAGTTCGTCAACAGATTCTTTGGTGTCTTGTAAAATAAACACAGTCTTTTTTAGCATAGCAATCTCCTAAAATTATTTCGTTTTCTTTTATTTTACTACAAAAAACCCCACGTTTACAAGTAAAAATAGGGTAATAGAGCACGAAATTTAAATATAAATGTTCAAATATAGGGAAAAATGTCGAAACTGTGTTCAAAACTCAATTTTACGGGGTGAAAAACGTTCAAATATAAAATATTTTTTAGAAAATTTGGCGTCTAGGACAAAACGTATAAACCACTTGGTATATAGGTATAATAAAAATATATATAATATAGGTTAAAAAAGTTGTTGACAACAACAAAAAAAAAGTATAAAATTCTAATGTAAAAAAATTATAGAGGATAATATTATGGATTATCAAGGAACAATATCAAGAGGTGTTAGAGCGCCGATAATAAAAAAGGGTGACGACCTTGTTAAAATTACTGCCGATTGCGTTGTAAACGCATCGAAAGAAGGTGGTTTTCCATTAAATGATAAGGACGTTGTTGCCGTGACCGAAGCCGTTTTAGCACGTTCTCAAGGAAACTACGCTACTATCGACCAAATTGCTGAAGACGTTAAAGAGAAGTTTGGCGACGAGACGGTGGGCTTGGTTTTCCCGATTTTATCCAGAAACCGTTTTTCTAAAATTTTGCAGGGAATTTCTAGGGGGGTTAAAAAGTTAATCGTTCAACTCTCTTATCCTGGCGACGAAGTGGGGAATAAATTTATTTCCGAAGAGCAAATTATGGAAAAGGGTATAAATCCTTATACCGACGTATTTACGGGCAAAGAATTCCACGAAGTATTTGGGGACGTTAGACACACCTTTACCGGTGTTGACTACATTGAGTTTTATGAAAAGACGGGTAATTGCGAAGTTATTTTAGCAAACAACCCTTGCGAGATTTTAAAGCACACTAAATTCGTTATAAACGCTGATATTCACACTAGAAAAATGACCAAGAGAAGACTATTCAACGGCGGTGCAGAAAAGGTTGTTTCTCTAGACGAGATATTGAACAAGAGTGTAAACGGATCGGGCTACAACGCAGAATACGGCGTTTTAGGTAGCAACCTTGCAACTAACGATAGCGTTAAACTCTTCCCAAGAGACGCAAAAAAATTCGTTGAAGATTTGCAAAAGGAACTCTTTAATAGGACGGGCAAAACCATTGAGTGTATGGTTTACGGCGACGGTGCGTTTAAGGACCCCGTTGGTGGTATTTGGGAACTTGCAGACCCTGTTGCTTCACCTGCTTTCACCGACGGACTTAAGGGAAAGCCAAATGAAATTAAATTAAAGTATCTCGCTGATAACGATTTGGCGTCACTTTCTGGCGAAGACGCAGTTAACGCGATGAAAGAGATGATAAAAAATAAAGAGGCTGACCTAGTTAACAACGATAAGAGTTTGGGAACTACGCCAAGACAATTAACCGACCTTCTCGCATCACTTGCCGATTTAACGAGTGGTAGTGGGGATAAGGGAACGCCTATTATTCTAATTCAAAATTACTTTAAGAACTTTGCAATGTAAAAAAATACAAACTAAAAACGCTACGTAAACGTAGCGTTTTTTTGCGTGTTTATATTTTTTAAGCAACCGTGATAGTCATTTCTCTTTTTAGGTTTGCAGACCCCGTCCCTTTATGTGGAGTTGATTCTCCCTCACGCATATTAGTCCAAGTATCCCAAGTAATATCAAACCATTTTCCATAGACGGTCACTTTGGTAGTGCCTGCTTTTAAGCCCTTAAGAGCCATTTCTTCTTTATCATAAGTGACGATGCTCTCGTCTTCAATAACTACTGAGTCGATTACAGGTTCGTAGTAGATTAGATTTGGTCCGTATTGAACTCTAATGTTTTCAAAGTTTACTTGTCCGTTTAGTGGAACGGTGTACACCGTGTAGAAGTTAGTGTTTGCGTAGAAAGATTCGGTGTCGTAATTGGTTGGTTCACCAGGCATAAAGTAAAAACCTAAGTGGTTATTCCAGTGTTCGAAATAAAAAAGCATTTCTTCCGATTTAACTTCTTCAATGCCGTTAGTATAAACTGCCTTAAACCTATAAACGCAACCTCTTGCTACAAAGTGTAGGTCAAAGCCTCTGCCTGAAGATCGTAGCGAAACCTCAACTTCTTTTTGGTGGCTTGCCTCGTACGTTAAATACCATCCGTCAAGTTTAGGAACTTTAACTTCAACGAAGATTGTGTCGCCTATATTAAATGCTTTTACGCCATTTAAGTTAGAACACCAAACTTCCATAACGGGCTTTGCCTTAGCGTAAAGGTTAAGGTCTCCTTCAAGGGCTATGGTATCAATTGGATTTCCGTTTTCATCAACCCAACTTTCAAACTCTAAAAGTTCTTCATTAAACTCGTAGGTTGGAGTGAAGGTTTCGCTGCCTTTTACTTGTTCGGAATATAATAGTTTATCGCCAAGATAATAGTTAACCGTATATTCTTTTGCGCAGCCTGAAAAGATAGGTGCAACTAGCATAAACGCTAAAATCAAGCAAGATATACGTCTTATAAAAGTTTTTTTCATATTTTCCCCTTAAGTATCATTTAACCGTAATGGTCATTTCTCTTTTTAGATTAGCAGAACCCGTTCCGTCCTTTACCATTGGTGGTTGTTCGTATTCTCGAACGTTGGTCCACGTATCCCATCTAATATCAAACCACTTTCCGTAGACGGTCACTTTGGTAGTTCCCGCTTTTAAGCCCTTTAGAGCCATTTCTTCTTTATCATAGGTGACTATACTTTCGTCCTCAATAACTACCGTTTCAATTTCAGGATCGTAGTATATTAGGCTTGGACCAAATTGGATTCTAAGATTCTCAAATTTTACTTGTCCGTTTAGTGGAACGGTATATTCCTTGTAGTAGTTAGTATTTGCATAGAAAGCAGTGGTATCGTAATTGGTCGGTTCGCCAGGCATAAAGTAAAAGCCTAGGTGCTTATTCCAATGCTCAAAGTAGATTATCATTTCCTCGGATTTTACCACTTCAATGCCGTTAGTATAAACTGCCTTAAATCTATAAGTGCATCCTTCGGACGTAAGATAAAGGTCAAAACCCTTGCCAGACGCCCTTTGAGTGACTTGAACTTTGTCTGGAAAGTTTGCTTCGTACGTCAAATACCATCCGTCAATTTTTGGAACTTTAACTTCAACGAAGACGGTGTCGCCCGTATCAAAAGACTTCACGTGGTCTCCGTTTGAGCACCAAACTTCTACAACGGGTTTTGCCTCAGCGTAAACGTTAAGGTCGCCGTTAAGAGTTATATTTTCAATAGGATTTCCGTTTTGGTCTACCCAGCCTCTGAACTCGTAAAGTTCTTCACTAAACTCGTAGGTTGGAGTGAATGCTTCGCTATTTTTTACTTGCTCGGAATATAATAGTTTGTCGCCTAAATAATAGTTAACCGTATATTCTTTTGCGCAGCCTGAAAAGATAGGTGCAACTAGCGTAAACGCTAAAATCAAGCAAGATATACGTCTTATGAAAGTTTTTTTCATATTTTCCCCTTAAGTATCATTTAACCGTAATGGTCATTTCTCTAGTTAATCCCTCAGAGCCCGAGCCTTTCTTTGGTGAACTTGGGTCGTTCCAAGGTAAATTATCGTAAGATGCTTCTCCGCCGGTGATGGTTTTGCCGTGGAAACTATACCATCTTCCGTATACGGTCACTTTAGTAGTTCCCGCCTTTAAGCCCACGAAGGCTTGCGCCTCTTTATCGTATGCCAAAATGCTTTCGTCCTCGATTTTAACTGCTTCAACGTAGGCGTCTCTAAATATTAGATTGCCCTTTCTCATTCTAACGTCTTCAAAAGCAACTCTGCCGTTTAGTGGAACGGTGTATTCTCTATAAATATCGGTCATAGCGTAGTGTGCGTTATCGTCGTAAACGGTAGGCTCACCAGGCATAAAATAGAAAGACATGTGCGCGTCCCAATGATAACACTCAAAGCGTTGCGTGGCAGTAATAGATTCAAAGCCGTTTGAGTAGGTGACGGTGACTAAATTATTGGTGTGACCAATAAAGTAGAACTCAACACCCCTTTTAACTTCCGTGCCGATAAGGTCTTCAGGTTTATCTGATTCCCAAGAAATGCTCCATCCTTCAAGTTCTGGTTTTTTAATTTCCATTAAAACTCTAACGCCCGTATCACCGACGTAGTTTTTGCCTTGAATTCCGTTAACTAGTAAAATTAGTTGCGGAGTAGCGCTTGCGTAAACGTTAACGTCTTCTTTTGGAGTAATGGTTGTAAGGGGAAGACCTAATTCATCCGTCCAACCATTAAAGGTGAAGTATTCTTCAGTAAATTCATAAGAAGAAAGGTCGTACTCTTCGCCCTTTTTTACTTCTGCAATGTATAGAATTTTGTCGTTTAAATAGTAGTTTACCTTAACGGTGTTTGAACAGCCGACAAAGGAAAAAATTGAACATAGCGAGATGATTGCTAAAGTTAAACTGATAATTTTTTTAATGTGTTTTCTCATAATTTTGCGCCTTGTTTAATTAAAGTTTACTAGGGTCAATGATTTCAGCAAGAAAAGGGAATTCTCTATATCTTTCGGCATAATCTAAGCCGTAGCCGATAACGAATCCACAAGGAATATCAAAGCCTACGTAGTCTGCTTCTATTTCTACTTGTCTTCTCTCTTTTTTGTCTAAGAAAGTACAAATTTTGATAGATTTAGGTTGTTTTTCTTGTAAAAGTTTTACAAAGTAAGAAAGAGTTTTTCCACTATCAACGATATCTTCAACGATTAGAATATCTTTATCCTTAATCTCAGTAGTGATATTCGAGATAAGTTCCATTTCGCCACCAGTAGTGCCGTTTCTATAACTGGATAATCTTGCAAAATCAAAGGTTATTGGGAGTTTAATGTGTCTAGTTAAATCTGCAAAGAAATATATTGCGCCTTTAAGCATACAAATAATCACGGGTGGATTATCTTTATAGTCTAAAGTGATTTGCTCGCCAAGTTCTTTGATCCTTTCTTGAATTTGTTCTTCTGATAATAAAATGCGGTAATTCTCTTTCATATCTTTATCCTAAGTTTAATATATTTTTAATGATATCATATTTATAGTATTATTGTCAACTTTTACGTCGCTTGAAATTTCTATTCCAAATACTGCCAAAACCTTGTTTTTATCGGCTATTATTGGGATAGAATTTCTATCTTTTAAAGGAACTTTTTTGTCGGTTAGATAGTCGCCTAGGGATTTTGTTCCTCCACCGAATTTGGTAAACGAGTCGCCATCACTTTTTAGTCTTATCACGGCGTTTTTACTTACCTTGTCTAGGTCTAAGTAAAGCCCCGTTTTAAGATTGATTTTGCTTTTATCAGTCACCTTCTCAATCGAGTAGGTTTTGCCGTTCAATGTAAACTTGCCAAGCGTAAAGGGAAAAGGTGACAGGACGGCTGAATTTTCTTTATAAACAACGATTTTATCATATTCTTTTACGGCAAAAAGTTCTTTAGGAAGCGTTATAATCTTGCCGTTTTCTTTTTCAACTAAAGATAATACGTCGTCTACGTGAACTTTTTCCCAATCTTTTTTAAGCCCTAGTTTTTTTAACGAGTAGACGATTGCTCTTCTTAAGATTGCGCTGTGGCAGGGAAGTGGAATTTCCACTCCGTTGTCAATGTCTTTTACGTGCTTAAGAGTTTCTTGCTCTAAAAAGTCGTTTTCTTCTCTTGCTATAAGAGAGAATCTATAAATGCTTTTTTCCGCATCGGGAAAGCGTTCTAAAATTTCGGGCAAAACTTGGTGACGAATATAGTTTCTAGAATATTTTTCGTCTAGGTTAGTTTTGTCTAGCACAAAGGAAAGTTTGTTTTTATCAATATATTCGTCAATTTCTTCCTTGCTAACTTCTAATAGGGGGCGAATAATCTTATTCTCCATTTGATTTATGCCCGTTAGACCTTTAAGCCCACTTCCACGGAAAAGGTTAAATAAAACCGTTTCGGCGTTGTCTTTTAGGTGGTGGGCGGTGGCAATAACCGAGAAAAACCCTTTTTCCAAGGCGTCAAAAAAACACTCGTAGCGAAGTTCTCTTGCGCTCTCTTCAATAGAGAGTTTTTGTTCTTTTGAGTGCCCGATTGCGTCCACTTTGTAAAAAGCAAGTGGAATATCAAGTCTTTCGCAAAGTTCTCGCACGAAATTAGAATCGGCAATCGAGTCTTTTCCACGAATACCGTGTTCAATGTTTATGGCTTTAACCACGTAGTTAAAGGTTTTTTGGTTTTCAATTAAATAATGCAATAGGGCAATAGAGTCGCTTCCACCAGATAGAGCAACCCCAACCACCTTGTTTGCAAGATTAAATTTAGATAAATCAATAAACATAACTATATTTTAGCAAATTATAGCCTAAAATTCAAGTCTATACGCTCATTAGTTGAATCTTAGTAAATAAAAAAGAACTAAAACTATTTCTAGTATTAGTTCTTTTTTATTTTTATAGTTTTACGATTGCTTTTCCGTCTTGATATTCAATTCGGTCGCCACTAGAGAAAAACTGCTCGCAATAGGCAAAATACTCTTCTTTACTCTTGAATAAAGGTTTGTGTTCTGCAATAATTTTTTTAGCAAGTTTGCCATCGTCTTTTAAGAGTAGGTAGAGCATGTAAAGTTGCCATTTGGCACTGTCAACGCATGCTTTTTCGGGATCTGTAATATAGTAGTCGTTTCCGTGACCTTTCCCCGTAGCGCCACAAGCGTATGGGTGAACGACGGGCATTATTGTTGAAAGGTCACCCATATCAGTACTTCCTGAAGAGTAGACGTTTTTTTCCTCAAAAGGTTTGTCGGGGAAAAGTTCCCTATATGTCTTTACTGCTAATGCTATCATGTTTTCGTCGTTTTTATGAGGCGCGTAGCCCGGTTTATCTATGATTTCAACGTTGTTTCCAAGGGATAGAGCAGCGCCACAAAGTGCTTGGTTTAATCTATTGTTCGCTGTTTGGATAGCTTCAAACGACATGCCTCTAACGTAGCTTTCTATTTCAGCCTTTTCGGGGATCGCATTTACCATTGCACCTCCTTGAGTAATTATTGGGTGAAAACGTATAACGTCTTCTTCCTTAAACGTTTCTCTTAAGGCGTTGCAAGCGTTAATTCCACAGGTAGCCGCATAAAGAGCGTTTTTGCCTGCCCAAGGACTTCCTCCTGCGTGTGAGGCAACTCCCTTATAAACCACGCGCTTTGCAACACAACCCACCGAGCCTAATTGTGTTATACAGCAGTCGTTGGTTGTGGTGTGCACCATAAACGCTATGTCTACGCCGTCAAAATATCCACGAGATAAGTATTCGGGTTTACCACCAAAGTATTTTATTTTTCCTTCTTCCATAAGTTTGGTGCGATATTCTATTTCTAAAAGTTCTTCTGCAGGAACGGCGCAAAGCCTAATTTTTCCACAAAACTTATCTAAAATACCAGGTTCTTTTAGGGCATACGCTATGCCTAAAAGAGCGGCGCATTGTGCGTTATGTCCACAAGAGTGAACTGCGCCAGTTTGAACGTCGGCTTCGGGGTGTGATGGGCAAATTATAGAGTCAAGTTCACCCAAAATTAGAACTTCAGGACCATGTCTTCCCGTGTCGAGAATGGTGTAAAAGCCAGTTATATCGTCGGGCTTAACAACGTCATAGCCAAGGGCAAGAAATTTTTCATAAAGGTACGCCGTCGTCTTAAATTCTTTGTATCCTGTTTCGGGGTTTTTCCAAATGTAGCGCTCGGCATCTAATATTGCTTGTCTGTTTTTATCAATTGCTTTAATTAAATCTTGCATTTTTTTACTCCCTTTTTGTTAGTGGAATTGATATTGCAATAATTGTAGCAAATAAAGACAATATTTTCAATAGAATAAATAAAAAACTGAAAATTTTTTTGCTAAATATGGTTGACAAAAGAAAAATAATAGTATATTATTATAGGGCTTAAGAGAGCATATCGCGGGGTAGAGCAGTCCGGTCAGCTCGTCGGGCTCATAACCCGGAGGTCGTGAGGTTCAAATCCCACCCCCGCAACCAAGTGAGACACTGTTGAACCTCATCAGGTTCAACGGTGTTTTTTATTAGGAAAATACTGACGATTTTAAGGTTCTAAAAGTGATGAAAAACATCAAATTTTTCTTCCGTAAAATTGGTCTTTTTTATATAAACGTTCTTAACAACTCTTGTTTTGTTGTAAAAAATTGTATTTTGATAAAAGAGAAAGCCCTGACTTGTTTCGTCAGGACTTTTTGTTTTTTGATACTTATAAAAGATTTCTATTTTGTTTTCATATAAAATAATTTTTTCAACAAGTAAATTTATTAGCCTTTTTGCTTCTTTTTTAAGAGCAGATTTAATGTAAGCGATAATATCTTCTTTTGAAAGAGATACTTTTGTTTGTGCTTCTTCGTGCAAGATTTGTTCTTTTATCAACGATAGTTGACCTTCTAATTCGTCAAGCCTGCTTTTTGTCATATCAGAGAAGATGCCACGCTCCATTGCTAATATTAGATTATTTATAGATTTCTCTATATCGGCTTTTTGATTGGTTAATAGTGTAAGTCGTGTATTTGTTCTAAACTTTTCTTTGTTTAGTTCTACAATTTTGTCAACAAGTTTATTTAAGTCATTTTTATTAAAAGCATCAATAATAGAATTTACAACAGTTTCTTCTATTATTTCTTTTTTAACAGAGCCTTTTTTGCATTTATGAGTAGTTTTTTTTCTAGAGCATTTGTAATATCTAAAAACATCACCAGAACGGGCAGTTCCTGCATCTGCACTCATTGTTTTACCACAATATCCACAAAATAATTTGTTTTTTAATATGTAAGTAACGTCTGCATTATGCGTGCCGTATTTGTTTTTATACTTTTTTTCTTGAACTGTTAAAAATGTTTCTTTTGATATTATAGCTGGAAAAATATTGTCAACTATTTCACCGTTACATTCAAAACTACCTGTGTATTTCTCGTTTTCAAGCATATGATGGATAGTGTTTACGGCAAAAGGCTTACCCCTATGATATATTCCTTTTGCGGTTAAATTTTCAATGATGGTTTTAATATATGTTCCGTGCAAATATTCGTCGTAAATATATTTAACGATATTGGCTTTTTCTTCGTCAAGAACAACTTTTTTTCCGTCTTTTTTATAACCAAAAAGCAAATATCCACCCATATAGTTTCCTTTGGTGCGTAATTCTCTCATTCCACGTTTAACTTTTTGGGATAGTTCGGCAGAATAGTATTCAGCCATACCTTCAAGCAATGATTCTAAAATAATGCCTTCAGGTGTTTCGGGAATATTTTCCATTGCGGATAAAAGTTTTATGCCATTATCTCGCAGGGTTTTCTTGTGCATAGCAGTTTCATATTTGTTACGGGAGAAACGGTCAAGTTTATAAACAAGAACGTAATCCCACGCCTGTTTTGCACTATCTTTGAGCATACGTTGAAAATCTTTACGATTGTCATTTGTTCCCGTCATAGCACGGTCAATATAAGTATCGACAATAACTATATCGTTACGGGCTGCAAATTCGTTACAAACGTGAATTTGACCTTCAATAGACTGCTCTGTTTGTCGTTCGCTAGAATATCTAGCATAAATTACAGCAGTTTTTTTGTCTTTCTTCATTTTTATTCTCCTTTAAGTCAGTTTCTTTTTCTTCTAAAATATGTTTTAGTAGGTTTTTGTAGAAAACTTCTAAATCCGATAAAGGAATATCGTCAAAAGTCGGTTTTCCAATGTTAATAACTTTTAATTTTCTTTTTTTAGTTGCTTTCATATTTCTCCTTATAGAGAGAAAAAGAGCGCACTACGTCCGAAGTAGGAACGTATTACGCCCAGAAAATGCAACTATAAATTTTCAGATTGTCATTTTTGCTATACGCCAATTTTCTCAAATTTAATTTTCTTGAATAGATTGTTTCATAAAAACAAACAAGAGTGTTAGCAATCAACTTGCACTTTTAATCAGCGTTTTTGCAAAAAACCTAAATATTTTTGACATTTTTTGCACTAGTTTTAATATTGATTTGAGCCTTTTTAACTTATTTATATAAATTGTCTTTCGCAATTAACGAAAATCATAAGACCTTCCCGCTGTCAAACCAAAGGAAAAAAGATTGTTTTGTAATCAATATATAATAGGTCAATCTTTTAGACGACGTTTGACAGTTAAAAGGGGAGGGATTATGATACGAAAAAACCACTACCAAGAAAGGCAATTTATTTTTCGTTTTTATAAAAAAGGTTAAATTATTTTTTTAATATGACAGTAGTTGTCATAATTAGTGTGTTAGAGTATGTGTGCGAAAAGGTTATATGGCGTAGTGGCAAGATTTGTGTGTTTTTGGCTTGTCAAGTCTTTATGACATATTTCGACAAAATAAATTTATAAAAATTTTTGTGTCAGCTCCCTAATAGCGTTGACTTAAAATGCCATAGGGAGTATAATTTTAACTACAAATACGAACAAATGTTTGTTTTTGTAAAAAATAAGGGTTGCACACAAAAAAAGGAGGAGATTATGGAGCAGACTAAATATTGTATCTATTGTTCTAGCGAATTAAAAATGAATTTTGGCTTTCTATATAAAGAAATGCTGTGCCCCCATTGTAGTGCGATACTAAAATATAGGAAGAATTTATTCGGTCATCAAATTATTGAAGCAAGATATGCTGGTGATACAGAATATGAACGAATAATTATAAAAAGAGGAGGTGCTAGAAGAAATGGATAAATTTGATGTGACTTGTCCTAATTGTAAAACAATAAATAAAGATTTATATCTTTGGGAAACAGAGGGTAGATTTGTATGTGAACATTGTGGTAAAGAAACGCAAATTAAACGTTTTGAAAGACCAAATCGCATACCGTTATATTCAAGTGAAGAAATTTTAACAAAAGTATTCGTTTGATAAAGGTAGCTTAACCCTGCTATCAAACATTATATAAATAGGAACAAAGTCGGTATTATGCTTTCGTGATGGAATTCCCGACCACACAATGATAGTTTAATAAATTCAAACCGTTTTGTTTATGGGAAGAAGGAGGGTAGATATGTATGTATTTAGCATTATATTTTAATGTGGACTTTATGGCGTTTTTCATTGACTGACAGGCTATACTTTGTGGTGTTTGTATAGCGGTTTGGTTTTTCATAGCATCCTTTGGAAATAGTGTAACAAGTTTTACTTGCTACACTATTTTTCTTTAATATGACTAAAATTGTCATATATGTGGTGTTATTATTTAGTTGTAAAATGTTTATTGACAGGAGGAAATATGTCTGATTTTTGGAAGAATAGTGGTTTTCCAGATTATAATTTTGATGGCAGAGTTGATTATTTTGACGTTATGATAGCTGAAGATGCGGCTAATTCAATAGGACCGGTTACCTTTTCTAGAAGGAAAGCTAAAAATAAAGAATTAGAAAATGAACCTTTAGATGCTAAACCCGTAGAAATGTTTTTCTTTTGCATTTTGTTTTTTTTAATTTGCACGGGGATGTTTTTCGCTTTAGGACTAATTTTTTGGATAATCTTTTTTATTGGTATAGGTGTTGAAGATGCGGCAGGCATAGTGATGATTTCTTCGGCAATTTCAGGTAGTATTATTTCTTTAATCGTAACTATATGTTGGGCTAAAAGAAATAAAAAACTTTTATTAGAAAAAAAGAAAAAGGACCACAAGTAAGTGGCCCTTTATAATGTTTTCGACAATATATGACAAAACAAGACAAAGATAGACATTGTTTTCACTAAAATAGGTGGTTAAATGGTTTAGCCATCTAAAAATTTTTGGTATAATATAGTTAATCTTTATCTTCTGTTCTTCCTAAAAGGTAATCAGGGGAAACGTTGAAGTAGTCGCAAAGCAATTCTAATATTTCAAGTTCGGGTAGGAAGCCTTTACTAATCCATCTAGAGATATTACTTTTGTCAAAAAGGCAATCAGCAGCTACTTTGTAATGCGTAACTTCTTTTTCGGAGCATAAACTTTCAAAGCGGGATAGAAAGCTAGCAGGAGAAGAACTTTTATAAAAGTCTTCGATATCCGTCTTGCCTAAAAGAAAGTTTATGGATATATCAAAGAAGTCTGCGATTTTTATCAACGTTTTAGTGCTAGGGATAATACCATATGTTAAAGCATTTGATAACGTGCTTTGGCTTAAAGGGATTAGTTTGGCTATTTCACTACGTGAATAGTCAGATTCTTCTAGTAATGACTTAAATCTTTTTTGAAACGATAGAGATATTGACAATTATTTACTCCTAAATTTATTTAGGTGGCGAATAAGATAAATCACCTATACATTAAGTATAGGTATTATTTGTCAAATATTAGGTGGTTATTTGGTTAAACCACTTGAAAACGGAGGTATATTTATGAAAATTTTGACGAAAGAATGGAGAGAACAATACGAACAAGTAAGAGTCATAAATTGGCTTAAAGAAGTTGATACACAAAAGAAAACCTACGAAGAAATACTAAAGGATAGCAGGGAAATATTTTATAAAGAGATACACGGTGATTTAGAATTAGCTGAACTTGCATTTAAGGATAATTTAGCAGAAAAATTATATAATGCACACATTGATAGAGACAGGAAAACATTGTTGTCCTTGCCTACAGAAGTGTATAGTAAGATAAAAGATATTAAGACTGTTATTTTAGGGTTTGCTTGTAAAGAAGATAAAGAAATGTTAATGGAATATGCAAGTAGTCTTCGCAAAGAACTTGAAAAAAGTGCAGATGAGGCTGGTGCTATTACGGAAGAAGCGATAGATTGTCTTCCAGAAGAAATTGATTTAGATTCTGTAATGGGTGAACTAGTGTATGAAGTAGAACCAAAAGGAAAAGATTATTTCATAAACGTTGATGGTTATATAATTTGTGTTGAAAATTACGAAATTATAGAACAAGAAGAATTTGAGTTAAAAATAATGGACTTTGACGACCCTGTGTCAGAGTTTACAAGTTTAGATGCTGCCGAATTACATTTTGTAAGCGATAATTGCTTTGAACTTCATTTGTTGTTTGCAATAGCAGATAAATTTGAGAATATGACTTATAAGTATTTAACTTTAAGGGGAACAAATGTTAAGTTTATGAATGAGGACTAATAAAAAAAGCCGAGCTGTAAAGCCCGGCTTTTAATTTGTTATTAAATTATGCTAACGTGTATGATTTTTCGCCAACAATTATTCTATTTCCACTCTTTATAGGTTCTCCGTGACATTCGGCACGTAGAATAATTTTATTTGTTTGTTCGGTGACTTTTGGAATATCACCATCATTAAATTTGTCTTGATTACCAACGGCTATAATGGAAAATCCTTTATCTACAAGCATAGAACTAAATTGCCATAGTGCTTCATAAGCGCCGTAGGAATCCATAATAATTGAGTAGTTTTGTTCTTTGTTATAAGCTGTAATTCTAAAATAATTCATAGTTTATCTCCTTTATGCTGCAATTTGTTTTAATTGTTCGTTTGCGTATGGAAGCCATTTTTTGTTTACAAAGTCTAAAACTTCCATAGCAGGTCTTGAGTCACTTTTTCCGTAACACTGTAATATTTGTTTTTTGTCTAATGAATATACCCATGATTTTAAGGAATGTAGTTGTAAGAGCTGTTTTGTTGATGGCGGGCACGAATATTTGCGACGTGGTTTTACTGAACAAGGGTGCTTTGAAGAATTATCTATAGTAATAAGTGAAGAAGAAAAAATAAAGTGTCCGCAGTGTAAAAGAGAATTAAAAATAGAGTGCACGTCAACTTTGAAAGTTGATTTACACGGAAATAAGAAAAAAGAAATCATTGGTTCTTGTGAGCATTGTTTGGCAGATTATTTTTGGATAGAAATTATAGACAAGTCGGGCAATAAAAAGATAGAAGAATTTAGACGTCATTTTTGTGGCTAATAGGTGATTGAAATGAGTTGTTATATAACGATTAAGAAAAAGGGCGTTACGCTTTGCTGCTATAATAGGAATACAGAATTTTATAAAGCATTGTCAGGTCGCCCAGAAGAAAGATGGACTGAAATAAGAATTGAAGATTTAGATACTGCTTTGAGCAATCTTAAAGATGATATGAAAGGTTATGAAAAGGCGATTAGTCGTTATGAGAAATCTTTGGAGTTTTTGAGAGATGCAGAAGCTGTTCACGAAACGTTGAGTTCAATAGAAAGTTTAGAAGAAACGCTTGAAGAAAAAAAGGAAGCCTTTTATTACATTAAATTTTTGATTGATATTTGGTATCAAGATGAAGGACAAATGGAATGGCAAATAGGATAAAAGGGAAATAGATTTATGGCACAGATTATTGAAGAATTGTATGGCGAAATTATATCCATTGAAAGCACAGGAAGAAAAAGCAATGCTGAATGGGAATGGCGAAAATCTTATATTGGGTTTCGTGGTCGCATTATTATTTGTATGGATGAAATAAAACCAGATAAGCGTTTTTTGTATGTAGAAGATAAAGATAAATATTTAATCACAAGTTTGGGTGATATAAAAGAAGAAGAAGGAATCATTACGTTGGCAACGAAAAATTCAATCTATAAAATATGCGTAAACAAAAAGAAAAGAGTGATGATGAACTAAACCGTTTTTACGGTAAAAAATTAAAAAAATAAAGGGTGGCAAACTAACCTTTTTGATTGCCAAAAACATTAGATAATATCTAACGAAAATGGCAATGCGGTTCGGCTGGTTCACCACCCTTGCAACCACAAGCCGTCTAATTTGAACCACAAAAAAGTGGCAAAAGTTAGACGGTTTTTATTTTAAAAAACTTGACAAAAACAAATACAAATGATATCATTATATCTAGATATAATGATATCGCAAAAAGGAGGATTGTTTTGCGTAAAACATCAAAAAACGAACGCACAAAACAAGTGCAATTTCGCATGTCGGAAAAACTTCATCTTGAATTAAGAAAGGTATTACTTGATAATGGTATGAGTATGGCTGACTTGTTCAATGATACAGCAAAAAAATATATCGAAATGCAATATCAAAACAGGGGAGAAAAAAAGTGAGTAAAACAATTCAACTTAGCTTTTTTGACAATAAGCCAACTAAAATCACAATTCAAAGCAATTGTCGTGATATGACCAAAGTTTCAATGGAAGAATTATTCGCTTAT
>JAFTKC010000006.1 GCA_017456055.1 Clostridia bacterium
GCGTAGAGTTTGAAGGGGGAATTGAAGAAGAAAAATGTTCTACCCTATTAAAAGAATATTTTAGAGAAAAGAGAACTCAAAAAAGCAAAAAGTAGAAAACTCAAGACTTAGGTAGAGTTATTATTATATAATAGTAAATAAAAAAAACTTTTGATTTATAACTTGCATAAAGGGAATGTATGTGTTATAATACTTTAAGACTATTATGGGTAGGTGTAAGAACGGCTAAAAAACAAGTCGAAAGCCCAGCCGTAATATCGGGAGTATAGATTGTAATGAAGCAAAAGAAAATTTCAAGCGACCTCAAAGGATACAAATTAAAATTTTCTCAAAAAATATATCGCTTTTTTAAGGCTTTAATAGATTTTGTAGCGGCTCTAATTGCAATAATTATTACTTCGCCAATCTTTCTAATTACGGCGATTGCAATAAAAGTAGAGTCAAAAGGTCCGGTTTTTTTCTGTCAAGATAGAATTGGCTATAAGGGGAAGATATTTAAGTGCATAAAATTTAGGAGTATGACGGAGGACGCCAACCACCATGTAGCAGGCTACGAATACGGAGAGGCTAAAAGTTATATAACTAAAGTGGGTGCGTTTATAAGAAAAACTTCTATCGACGAACTTCCACAGCTTTATAATATCTTGACGTTTAAGATGAGTTTAATAGGTTATAGACCTTCGCAAGAAAACGAAATAGAGTTAAACGTGCCGAGAAGTAAATACAATATGTATCAAGTTAGGCCGGGTATTACTGGTTGGGCGCAAATAAACGGAAGAGACGTTTTGGCTGCACAACCGGCAAAAAAAGCGCAATTTGATAACTATTATCTTCAAAAGTTCTCTATTTGGTTAGATATTAAAATCTTCTTTTTAACCATTTTTAAGGTGTTTAGTAAAGAGGGCGTTGCAGAGGGAGTGCTAGAAAATCTTCCAAACGACGATGGGAAAGATGAAAACGCAGTCACGACTGATAGTTGTGTGACTGATTCGATAAAAAAGGTTGCTGGCGAAAACAATGAACAAGCCGTATAACCTAGGAAAAAGTAAAAGCAAAAGACAAAAACAAAATGGACGAAAAAATGGATAACCAACTAGTTTCAGTAATAATGCCGTCGTATAATACGGCGCACTTAATAAGAGAATCAATAGATTCAGTCCTTAATCAAACGTACACTAACTTTGAGTTGATTATTATCGACGATTGTTCAACCGATAATACCGACGAGGTTGTGGCGGAATATAAGGACTCCCGAATCGTATATTTAAAAAACGAAGAGCATGGTGGCGCTGCCGTTTCGAGAAATCACGGCTTGAGAGAAGCAAAGGGCAAATGGGTGGCTTTTTTGGATAGCGACGATTTGTGGACGGAGGACAAACTTAGCAAGCAAGTTGCTTTTATGAACGAGTTCGGCTACAATTTTTCTTATACCAACTACGAAAAGATTGACGAGCAGGGGAACTCGCTAAACTGCGTGGTTTCTGGGCCTAAAAAGATTTCTAAGCGCAAAATGAGAAAATATTGTTGGATAGGTTGTTTGACGGTTATGTACGATAGAGAACACGTTGGGCTTATTCAAATTGAAAATATTCAAAAGAACAACGACTACGCTATGTGGCTTAAGGTGTGTAAAAAAGCCGATTGTTATTTGCTTAATGAAAACCTTGCCAAGTATAGAAAGGGCAGAACGGGCAGTATTAGAACGATTAAAACTTCTCGCCTTATTACTTGGTATTACAAAATGTATAGACTTTGTGAGAAAAAGTTAGTTATTACCGCTTGGTATTGTACTTTTAGAAACGTGTTCTTTGGAGTATTAAAAAAGATTATATACGAAAAAAGGAAATAATTATGAGAATTCAGGTTTTAATAGCCACGATGAATCAAACGGATTATTCCCTGCTTGAAAAAATGAATATCGGTAGTGACGCCGTGGTAGTAAACCAATGCGACAGAGAAGGTTTTTGTCAATTTGACTATAACGGCTATAGCATTACTTGGATAGAATCTAAAGAGAGAGGTTTGTCGCGCAGTAGAAATATGGCGATAAAAAATGCAACGGGCGATATTTTGCTCTTGTGTGACGACGACGAGATTTTAGAATCAAATTACGTAGAAACAATTAGTAAGGCGTATTTAGAGTGTAAAGACGCCGATATGATTGTTTTTAATTTAAATTTGTTAGATTGCACTTTTAAAGAAAGTCTTTTCGATAAGCCGAGAAGAATAAAAAAACGCAAGACTTACGGAAGCGTTCACCTTTCTTTTAAGAGAAAGTCGGTTGTAGATAACTGCATTTCTTTTGACGTTAGGTTTGGAACGGGCTCTAAAATGTACCTATCTTGCGAGGATAATCTTTTTGGCTTGGAGTTTAGTAAAAAACGCTTAATTCGATATACTTACCCAGGCATTATCGGTAGCGTTTCTTATGCTAATTCCTCGTGGTTTACGGGGTATGATGAAAGGTTTTTCTACGATAAAGGTGCTTTTTTAGTTGCTGGGTATTCTTGGAAACGACATTTTTATAAGTGGTATTACGTTCTTAAGTTTACAAAACTTTCTTCTCTATCATCTTGTCAAATTCTAAAAAATTTGAATCGTGGGATGAAAGGGGTTAAAAAAGGGCTTAATTTTAACGAATATACGGAAAAATTTATCAAGTCTAAAAAGTAAAAATTATGAGAGTAAAAAAAATACACTATTGTTGGTTTGGAAATAATCCTAAGCCGGAGATAGTAAAAAACTGCATAGATAGTTGGAAAAAATTTGCTCCAGAATATGAGATTATTGAGTGGAACGAAACTACTTTCGACGTTAATTGTTGTAAATACGTAAAAGAGGCGTACGAAAATAAAAAGTTTGCTTTCGTTTCCGACTATGCAAGGTTTAAAATTCTTTACGAAATGGGTGGAATTTACGTTGATACCGACGTTGAGTTTATAAAGCCTATCGACGATTTGCCTGAAACTTTCGTTGGTTTTGAGGATAAAAAGAGCATTGCAAGTGGTTTAATTAGGGGCGCAAAAAAGGGTGATAGCGTTTGCAAAGAAATGCTAGATAGTTATCAAAACGACTCGTTTATATTAGAAGACGGCACGTTTAACCTCAAAACCATTTGCCAAAGAGAAACGGAAATTTTATCTAAATACGGCTTAAAGTTAAACGGCGAAAATCAGCAGGCTGGTGAAACGGCGGTTTTTTCGCCCGAATATTTTTGCCCAAAAGATTATATTACAGGCAAATTAAATATAACCGAAAACACCTACTCAATTCACCACTACGCGTCGAGTTGGTATGATGAAGAGCAAAAACTTCAGTTAAAACTAAAAGCAAAATATAGAAAATTTATGCCAAAAAAAATAGCTGACGTTTTAGCGACCTTTAAAGCAAAGAGAAAGACTAAAGGGTTAAAAGTAGCGCTAAAATGGGTTTTTAAAAAAAGGCGTAAGGGATAGGATATGGTAAGTATTATCACGCCAACTTTTAATAGGGCGTATATTTTAGATAAAGCGTATGAGTCGCTCAAAAGACAAACCTCAAAAAATTTCGAGTGGATAATTATTGACGACGGCTCTTTAGACAATACGGAAGAACTAGTTAATGTCTGGAAAAATCAAGAAAATTCTTTTGAAATAACCTATTTTCACCAAGAAAACGGGGGAAAGCATCGTGCTCTAAATAAGGGTATTAGTTTGGTAAAGTACGATTACGTTCTTATTTTAGATAGCGACGATTTTTTAACCGACGATGCCGTTGAATTTATTCACAAATGCATAGAGGAAATGCAAAACGAGGATGGTTTTGCAGGTTTTTCGGGGCTAAAAAATTTAGGTGGCAAAACCGTTTCTAGTAGTTTTAAGGATGAATACATAGACTGCACCAATTTAGAGAGAATTAAGTACGGACTTAACGTCGATATGGCAGAAGTCTATAAAACTGAGATTTTAAGACAATATCCTTTTCCCGAGTTTGAAGAGGAAAAATTTTGTAGCGAATCTGCCGTTTGGGATAAAATCGCTAAGGACGGATATAAAATTCGCTGGTTTAACAAGGTGATTTGCAACGCCGAGTATATTGAAGACGGATTAACTAGAAATTTAAACGAAGAATTTCTTGCCAAAAACTTTTTAGGATTTTGCCATTGCACAGAACTTTTTTTAAAAACTAGAAAGGGAACGCAGTTATTAAATAGATACGGTCTTTTTTATAAAGTGGCAAAACTTAAGGGCTATTCATTAAGAGAATCGGCAAAACTTATAAAAGTGCCCACTTTTAAGATGTGGATGGGTGTTTGTTATTTTAAGTTAAGAAAGTTAGGTAAGAGGATATTAAGGGGTAAAAACTAAGCGGGAAAATGAAACTAAAAGAAAAAAAACTAAGTAGTGTTGTAAGCACGATTTTATTAGTGCTTGCCTTAATTTCACTACTAGGCGTAAACGGAATAAAAAATCTCGTTGGAGAGGACGTTGAGAAAGCGCTTATAATTATGGGCGTCGTAATCTTGGCGTGCTTTTTTTTCACGTTTGCAAAAGATATTAAGGTTGATCTTCTCAGCGTTTTATTTATAGTTTATCAACTGATAATATTATTTAGTACGCTTTTTTCAGGCGAGTTTACTTACGGAATTGGTATTAGCATTTTAAGTTTTATATTGATATTTTTACTCGTTCAGTCTAACTTATACGGGCAAATAATAACAATTTTAAGCATACTCGTTTTTGTAGTATCTCTAATAAATTTGCCTTTTGTTTTTATTGACGGCTTAAAGGCAACGGATAGTTTCTTTATAGGTGGAAAAAACGCGCTCAATATCTTTTTGCTTCCAGCAATGTTTATAATGCTCTTAAAGGGCTTTGAGAAAAAATCCAAGTATACCGTAATTGCAATTATTGGCGTAGTAGTTTCACTTATAACTATGTTTATAGCGTCGGGAGCGACGGGAAAGGTAGTTGCCCTTGCAAGCGTAGTATTATTGCTTTTAATAATTAAGATAAGACCTGCGAAATGGATATTTATAGGCGTGATAGTTGCAGTATATATTCTTTTAGTTTCGGGTATTTTGGTGGAAACGCAAATTTGGCAACAAATTGCCGATAAACTAGGCAAAAACGCCAACCTAACTTATAGAACGGACGTATGGGAAAGCGTTAGAGTAATGGTTGCCGAAAAGCCTTTATTTGGCTATGGTAGAGTAAACGAGATTTCTTACGTGACCGATTGGGGTGGAACGGTTATTCTTAACGAAGCGCATAACTTTGCTCTAGAAATTGCACTAGAGGGTGGAATAATTTCAGTTATTATCTATTTATTTATGTTGTTTAGGGGAGTTGCAGGGTTAAATTTAAAACTTCTTTCACACAAGATTATTTTCGTTGCGTTTTGTTTGGTTTTAATAAATGGGCTAACCGAGTCAATAAACAATAAATTTTTAGTGGTAGTTATTTTTGCAATCGTTTGTAGATTTTGCAACGAGGAAAAAGATAGAAAAAAACTAGAGTTAGAAAGAATAGAAGGACAAAAAGAAAATGAAGGTTAAGCAATTATTTAAGACGGTGCTAGTTTTCTTTTTGGGAAACGCCCTTTCAAAACTTATATCCTTTTTTCTCTTGCCACTCTATACTGCGGAAATTGATCCCGTTCAGTACGGCAACTACGGCATTGCATTTGCATTTATAAATCTAATTGCTCCACTTGCCTTTTTACAGGTGTGGGACGGAATGTATAGAATTGCCTTTGACTTTGATGGAAAAAAGGAAAAAAACAAGATAGTAAGCAACGCCCTAGCATTTTCTAGCGTGGGAATCGTGCTCTATTTTGCAATGTTTTTCTTGCTACGCCTATTTTTCAAGTTCGAGTATTTTGAACTAGTTTTAATTTATGGCTTAGTTTACGGAATAAATTATATCTTCACTTTCTCGGCTAGAGTTCACCTTTCTAATAAATTGTTCGTGTTTTCGGGCGTAATGTCCACTTTGGTCACGGCAACACTCAATATAATCTTAATGGTCGGGTACGGTTGGGACGTTAAGTCTATTTATTTCTCGGCAATCTGTGGAATTATCGTTCAAATGATAATAATCGAGATAGGTGTAGGTGTATTTAGGCACTTTAGATTTTCTTCTCTAAAAAAAGATATTCTAAAGCAAATGCTAAGGTTTTCACTTCCACTTTGCGTTTCCACTATATCCTACTGGCTACTATCAGGCTTTACTAAAGTGTTAATTGAACAATTCGTCGGGGACTACGGAAACGGAATTTACGAAGTTGCAAATAAATTCTCGGTGTTTATAACCTTTTTGGTGACGGTTATTCAGTATGCTTGGAACGAAACGGCGTATTTAATTAGTACCGAAGAAAAGGAAGAGAGAAACAAAAGTTATCAAGTTAGCCTTAACGTTATCATCACTGGCGTGACGGTGGGAACGGCGTTTTTCTGTATATTCTCTAAAATTATCTTCCCATTTATGATAGACGATAAGTATTTAGAGGCAAAATCACTTATTCCAATAGCGATTATTGGAACGGCAGCAAATTCTCTTGCAAGTTTTGTCGGCACGTTCTTTATGGCAGAGAAAAAGAATAAGTTTATATTATTTAGCACCTTGTCCGCCGCCCTATTTAACGTAGTTGTAGGCTACTTTGCCACCAAGTATTATGGAGTGTTGGGTGGACTCACGGCGCTATCACTAGGTTTCCTAATTTTAGCGCTCATAAGATTGCTCTTTGCAACTAAAACCTTTAAATTAAAAATAAAACCGTGGCATACTATCCTTTCTTTGCTTGCTTTAGTGGGCTCGGTTGTTGTATACTACTATATAGATTCAATTCTAATTCTAATAGGAACGCTAGTTCTATTACTAGCACTACTTATAATTGCCTTTAGAAAAAAGATTAAAGACTTAGTGGTAAGTTTAATGGGGAAAGACAAGGCGTAAAGAAAAAGGGTTAGAAAATATACAAATTAGAGAAAATAAGGTAAGTTATGAAAATTGTAATCGCAGGCGTTGGCTACGTAGGACTTTCTATGGCGACGCTATTATCTCAAAATAATTCGGTTGTGGCAGTTGATATCGTTAAAGAAAAAGTGGAGATGATAAACAACAGAAAATCGCCTATTCAAGACGAGTATATTGAGAGATTTTTTGCTAAAAAGAAATTAAACTTAACGGCAACACTTGAAACTGATTCGGCGTATAAAGATGCGGACTTCGTGGTGATTGCAACTCCAACCAATTACGATAGCGAAAAAAACTTTTTCGACACTTCTGCCGTAGAGTCGGTAATTGAAAAGGTTTTAGACGTCAATTCAAACGCTATAATGGTAATAAAATCTACAATCCCCGTAGGTTTTACAGAAATGGTTAGGAAAAAATACAATACCGAAAACATAATATTTAGTCCAGAGTTTTTAAGAGAATCAAAGGCGTTGTACGATAACCTTTATCCAAGCCGTATAATAGTGGGCACGGATATGGAAAATCCTAGACTAGTTGAAAAGGCAAACGAGTTTGCAACTTTACTAAAAGAGGGCGCAATTAAAGAAAATATCGACACCTTAATTATGGGTTGTACCGAGGCGGAAGCAGTTAAACTTTTTGCAAACACCTATCTAGCGCTTCGCGTTTCTTATTTTAACGAACTCGATACCTATGCAGAACTTAGGGGGCTAGACGCAAAACAAATAATAGAAGGCGTATGTTTAGACCCTAGAATAGGGCAATATTACAATAACCCATCGTTTGGATATGGTGGATATTGCTTGCCGAAAGACACTAAGCAACTTTTAGCAAACTACGCAAACGTTCCACAAAACATAATGTCGGCGATAGTTGAAAGTAATAGAACTAGAAAGGATTTTATTGCAGAACAAGTTTTGCATTTAGCAGGATATTACGATAATTACGGAAAACGCAAAAAGGGTGATAAAGGAAATTGTGTTATCGGCGTTTATAGATTAACTATGAAAACCAATTCCGATAACTTCCGTCAAAGTAGTGTTCAAGGTATTATGAAAAGGCTTAAGGTAAGGGGAGTAAAACTAATAATTTACGAACCAAACCTAAAAAATGCAACGACATTCTGTGGTAGTGAAGTTATTAACGATTTACATAAATTTAAGGAATTGTCAAGCGCTATTATCGTTAATAGATACGACACTTGTTTAGACGACGTTAGGGAGAAAGTGTACACTAGAGACTTGTTTAGAAGAGACTAATTAAACGAAATTTATTTCGCGTAAATTGGCAAGTAAAAAGGGAAAACCCCTTGACTAATTTTGTTAGTTGGGTTAAAATAATTTAGGTGCTATATGTACAAAAAGTTACATTAGGAGAAAAATTTATGATTACACACGGAAACGAAATTGAAATTTTGTGCGGCAACTCCAATAGGCCTCTCGCTGAAGCCGTTGCCAAAGAACTCAAACTTCCACTTTCAGAGGCTGAAGTTGGTAAGTTTTCAGACGGAGAGATAAGCATAACTCTTCCACAAACAGTTAGAGGAAAGGACGTATTTATTATTCAATCGACCTCTTCACCTGTAAACGATAACCTTATGGAATTGCTTATTATGATTGACGCGTGCAAGAGAGCATCTGCTGGTAGAATTACTGCAGTTATCCCATATTTTGGATACGCTCGTCAAGATAGAAAGGCTCGTCCAAGAGATCCAATTACGGCAAAATTAGTGGCTGATATGTTGACCGTTGCTGGCGCAGATAGAGTTATGACTATGGACCTTCACGCAGCGCAAATTCAAGGATTTTTTGAAATTCCTGTGGATCACTTATACGGCGCTCCATTGCTTGCAAAATATTACAAGAATAAAATGGACGAAAATTGGACGGTTGTTTCACCAGACGTTGGTAGCGTTGGTAGAGCGAGAAACTTTGCAACTAGAGTTAACGCATCACTTGCAATCGTTGATAAACGTAGACCAAAGGCTAACGCAATCGAAGTTATGAACGTAGTTGGCGACGTTCAAGGAAAAACCTGCTTGATGGTAGACGATATGATAGACACGGCGGGAACTATTTGTCAAGGCGCAGAGGCTTTAATTAAAAACGGTGCTAAGGAAGTTTACGCTTGCTGTACGCACGGCGTTTTATCAGGTCCTGCATTTAAGAGATTACTTGATTCTCCAATTAAGGAATTAGCAGTTTTAGATACTATCAATATTCCTGAAGAAATCAAGAATCATCCTAAATTCAAGATTTTGCCGACCGCAAAGACTATTGCTAGAGCAATTAGCGTAATCTTCTCGGATACTTCGCTTTCGGCAATTTACGAAGACTAATAAAAGAAAAAAAGCCGTTTTCCTTAAACGGCTTTTTTAATAGGAATTATATGAAGTTAATCGTTGGACTCGGTAATCCTGATAAGGAATACCTAAACACTTTTCACAATCTGGGCTTTATGTCGGTAGACAAGTTGGCTAACGCCCTAAATATAGAGTTTAATAAGCAAAAGTGCAAGGCTATGATAGCGGAAACCAAAATAAACGGAGAAAAGGTTATTCTAGCCAAACCTTTAACTTATATGAATTTAAGTGGAGAAAGCATTAGAGAACTTCTTTCCTTTTATAAAATCGAACTTGAAAATTTAATAGTTATATACGACGATTACGATTTGGAAAAAGGTGCTATTCGCATTAGAAAGGAAGGCTCTGCCGGTACTCATAACGGTATGAGAAATATCGTTAAAGAGTTATCTAGCACAAACTTTAAGCGTGTTAGAATAGGCTTTAAGCAAGATGGGGAAGTTAAAATTCCACTTATAAATTACGTTCTTTCGGGAATAAAAAAAGAAGAGAAAGATCTTTTTGAAAAGGCAACTGAAAGGGCAAGTAAAGTTGCGCATGAATTTATTTTAGGCGTTGACTTTGATAAAATTATGCAAAAATACAACGGCAAAATCGACTAGATTATATTTAAGGAAATTATGCTGGATTTTTTGTTAAAACTAAAGAATAGTAAAAACTCTATAAACGAGTTTTGTTCGTCCGTCCACCAAGGTATACCTTCGGTGGCGTTCGGCGTTGGGGGGAGTTTTAAGAGTTTTTTAGTTTCTCAAATTGATTTGCCTATATTATATATTGTTAAAGATTCAATTACTGCCGAGAAAAGTGTTAAAGAAATAAGCGAATTTTCAGGTAAAAAAGTGGTTTATATTCCACCTAGAGACTTAAATTTGCTAGTTATAAAAGCCTTTTCTAAAGATAGTTTTTTCGAGCGAATAAAGGCTATCGACGAGATAAAATCTGCCGATATAGTAGTTGCTACGCCCGAAACTATTTTGCAAGGATTTTCTAAGGATATTCGCTCTATTTCGTTAGAAAAAGGCAGTAATTTTGATATTTACGAGTTGATTAGAACGCTCGTAGACTTAGGCTACGAAAGAGTTGAAACGGTGGAAGGAAAGGGCGCGTTTTCCGTTCGTGGCGACCTAGTGGAAATTTTTCCTATAAACTGCGATAGCGCCGTTAGGCTTGACTTTTTTGGCGATAATTTAGAGTCAATTAGGTCTTTTAATCACGAAACAAGAGAAAATTTAGGTTATCTAGACGAGGTTAGAATACTTCAAGCTACTGAGTTTACTTTTAATAACGATAGTTATGAAGACGTTGAAAAGGCTTTTAATCAAGAGTTAAAAAATATTGCTGATAAGCAAAACTACCTTAAACTTAGTCAAGTTAAAGACCAAGTTTTATCGGCTTTTGAGAGTAAAGATAGAGATACACTCTCTTGTTTTTCCTATCTTTCACGAGATAACGTAAGCATTTTTTCACTCTTAAAAGGAAACGCAATCGTTTGCTACGACGAAGCAAAATCAATAGAGCAAACCTTTCAAATTTACGAAAAAGAATTTTTAGATAGATTCGATAGTCTATATTCTAGTGGAGAACTTTTAAGCAAGGCAAAAGAAAGCCTATTTTCCTACGAAGAAATATTAGCAAAACTTAGAGAAAGGTTGCAAATAGCCGTTCAAACGCTATCAACTTCAATACCGTTTTTTAATCCCCTAAAGATAGTAAATCCACAAATTTCAGGAATTGCAAACTATCATCTCGACTTTAAGGAAGTGTACGCCGATATAAATAATTGGGCGTATTCAAACTACACGGTTATCGTGTTTACGGGTACGGAAAAAAGAGCCAGAGATTTTAACTTTGAACTCTCTAAAACGGGAGTTGCAAGCACTCTAGTTAAACCTTCTAAAATGCAAGGGGTTATGATTAGCGATAAAAAACTTTCTTCTGGTTTTATTTTCCACGAAGAAAAACTAGTCGTTATAGGTAGTGGAAATCTCTACGCAAGACAAACCCAACTAAAGAGATACAAGAGTAAAAAACAAGGCTTTTTCACAGCGCCTGAAACGGGGGACTATTGCGTTCACGAAACGCACGGAATAGGTAAAGTGTTAGGCGTAAAAAAGATTTCTACACTAGAGAGTACTAAAGACTACGTTGCCGTTTTATATGCTGGTGGGGATATTTTGTACGTTCCCGTCGAGCAAATGGACCTACTCACTAGATATCTAGGTGCAGAGAAAAATCCTAAACTATCTAGAATTGGTGGAGTGGATTTTGAACGGGTTAAAAAATCGGTTAGAGACAGCATAAAAAAGATGTCGTTTGACCTTAAAAAATTATATAACGAGCGTAAAAATGCAGAAGGTTATAGGTTCTTTTCGGATGAAGAACTTGAAAAGGCGTTTGAAGATCAATTCCCATTTGAAGAAACTATCGACCAATTGACAGCCGAAAAAGATATAAAAGAAGATATGGAAAGCCCTGCCGTTATGGATAGACTAATATGTGGAGACGTGGGATTTGGCAAAACGGAAGTGGCGTTTAGGGCTATTTTTAGGGCAATTCTTAACGGGAAACAATCGGTTTTACTTGCGCCGACCACTATTTTAACCGAACAACACTACAATACTGCCGTTAAGAGATTTGAAAACTTCGGGGTAAATATCGCCTGCTTAAATAGGTTTAGAAGACCAAAAGAACAAGAGAAAATTCTAGAGGACTTAAAGTCAGGTAAAATTGATTTAATTATCGGCACGCATAGGCTACTTAGTAAGGATGTTGAGTTTAAGGATTTAGGGCTATTAGTTTTAGACGAAGAACAACGTTTCGGCGTGGAACACAAAGAGAAAATTAAACTTCTAAAAAAGAACGTTGACACTCTCACCTTAACGGCAACGCCAATACCAAGAACGCTTCACATGTCCCTTTCGGGAATAAGGAGCATAAGCACTATAAACACGCCACCAAAAAAGAGATTACCAGTTCAAACGTACGTGGTGGAAGAAACCGATTCGCTAATTAAAGACGCAATAGTTAGAGAAATCAATAGGGGTGGACAAGTATTTATTCTCTACAATAGAGTTGAGAGCATAGTTGCCTTTGCAGAGAGAGTTAGAGGGCTACTTCCAAACGTTAAGATGACCGTTGTTCACGGACAAATGGACGAGCGTACGATGGAGAGAAATATAAACGAGTTTTATAAAGGCGAAACTTCTCTTTTGATTTCTACGACCATTATAGAAAACGGCATAGACTTGCCTAAGGCGAACACGATTATCGTTATTGATGCTGATAGGCTAGGGCTATCAACTCTCTATCAATTAAAGGGAAGAGTAGGGCGTAGCAACCGCCTTGCTTACGCGTATTTTACTTTTAAGCGAGAAAAAATATTATCTAACACGGCTTATGAAAGACTTAACGCAATAATCGAATTTACCGAAATGGGCAGTGGCATTAAAATCGCTATGCGAGATTTGGAGATTCGTGGAGCAGGGAATATCTTGGGCGCAGAGCAACACGGGCACATGGATAGAATAGGGTACGAGTTGTATTCAAAACTGCTTAGAGAAGAACTTAGTGAAACGGAAGAAAAAGTTCCCGAACTAGATATTAGAATTACTGCGTTTATTCCCGAAAAATATATTGAAAGTAATACTTCTAGAATGGAGTGTTATAAGGAAATTGCAGAGATTGATTCGCTAGATGCTGAAAGAGAATTTATTAGCACTATTGAAAGTAATTACGGCAAACTTCCAAAAGAAGTTTTTGCCCTAGTAAATATTGCAGTCACCAAGTATTTGGCAATGAAACTAGGCGTGGAAAAAATAGTTATTTCTAAAGACGAGAGAAGACTTGTTTTAAGTGATTTGTCCGCCTTAAAGGACGGCGCTATTCTTAAAGCGATAAAAGAGTCGAACGGAGACGCATCTATTAGCGTATCTTCTAAAATATGTATAGACTTTTTATCACAGAGCGAAGATACGCTCGAAACCTTACTTAAAATGAGAATATTTTTGGAAAACGCCTTAAATTATAAGAAAAATACTTAGTGGTCAATAAAATATCAAAAAAATGATTGCAATTTTTGAGTATTTAGGATATACTTAATAAATGTAGTAATATCAAATAATTATGGCAAAGTATTGGAGAAAACGATATATGAAAAGAAAAATTACGTCGATAGTAGGATTTATTATGGCAGTTCTTATGAGCATGGCCTGTGTTTCAGGCTGTAGATTAATCACTACTAACAACGACAGGGATATGGACCAAGTCGTAGCAACCATCAATCTAAACGAAAAGGAAGAAAAGATTTATAAAAGAGATATGGTAATGCAATATCTCAACTACGGCTACACTTACGTTCAAAGTTATGGCTACACCTTAGAGCAAACTTACGAACTTATTTTCGACGGACTTATCACTTCGAGAATTATGGCTCAAGGCGCTATGAAAGTTTTTGAAGAAGAAAACAAGGTGCTTAACGCAAGCATTACCGACGTAAATAATCCCGAAAGATATTTAGACGAAGAGGCAGTTGTAGACGCACTTTATAACACTCGTCACTCTATTAGTGAATTGATTGAATCTATGTTAGAAGCAGAAGAAGAAAAATATCAAGACGCTTATATTGGAGACGTTCGTGCCGTTCCAACCAACGCAACTAATAAGGCAGTTGAATTATCACTTGATGAAAAGAAAGAATACAATAAAGAAAAGTTCGATATCTCTTCCGACGCTGCTCATAGAGATGCCTTCAACGATATCGTTGAACTTCTAAAGGTAAACAGCCTTTTAGAAGACGCTTCTACTAAGTTTGACGGAACTTTAGAAAGCACCCTTTACTATAAGAACACTTACAAGTCTAATCTAGAAGCAGAACTTTTAACTAGACTTGAGGAAGATCGTTCACTTTCAGTTAGATCGGCTCTAACCTTTGAAGAATTAGAAAACGAATATCTAGAGGCTCTAGAAGACCAAAAGAATTGGAATAACGCAGATTTCGTGACTGCTTTAGGAAGTGCAAGCGTAGGTTCTCCAATGTTATACTCTTCATTTGGAAGTTATGGATACGTTTACAACCTATTGCTCGGCGCAACTAGTGAACAAACTTCTGCAATCAGCGCTATAAAGACTGAAAATCCTAATATCTCAAATGAAGATTTTGCTAAAGAAAGAAAGGAAATCTTAAAGGCAACTTTAGTTAAAGACCTTCGTTCAGGTTGGGTAATTTCTGGATTCGATGCTGAAATGAGAGGGGAAGACTTCATATTTACCGGCGACTATACCTTTGCTAAAGATAAGGCAAACGCACTTGCTTTCCAAGGCAAAGTAAACAAGATTAAAGATGCAGACGCTGAAAAACATCAATCTGCTCTATACACCGTCACCGATACTACCGTTTACGAATTAGACGCTTTCATTGATTTTATGAACGGATATTTAGGTGGTACGGCAACCGACAATACTAGCGCATACGCAAGTTTAGGCGATTCTATTTACGGCGCTAAAAATCTTGAAGGCGTTAGCGAATACACGGCAAAAATCAACGATATGTTATTTGCTTTCTCAACCGATAGTGGTTCACTTAACACCTATAAAGGATACGTAATTAAACCTCCAGTTGACGGCGCTAATACCGAAGAGTACGTTGCTACTTTCGGCGAGGCTGGTAGAATCCTACTTGAGCAAGGCGAAGGATACGTTATCGTAGCATCTGACTACGGCTATCACGTAATGTTCTACTCAGAACAATTTAGCATTGATTATAGCGTAGGTAGTTTAGTTGAATATCTAAATAAAGAAGCAGGCGAAACTAAGACTAGAGATCAATGGATTGAATACTACAATTCAATGGTAGAAGATTGGGAAGAGTTTGCTAATGAAAACAACTATCTATATAACACCGCAAATTCATTGACTACGGCTAAGGTTAACAATGCGCTTGCTACCGTAGAGAGAGAATTGATTAACGCTAACCGTTATGACGTTTCTGATAAAGTAGTTCTTTATAAGGATAGATTCCAAGACCTTTATAAATAAAAATTAACTAAAAAGGAAAGGACAAAACGCTACGTTTTGTCCTTTATAATATCAAATGATAATTTATTTAGATACTGAAACCACCGGACTTAGACCGGGTAAAATTTGCCAACTTTCATATTTAATTCAGTCGGGCAATAAAATTAGAGAAAAGAATTTCTTTTTTAGCGTAGACTACGTTGAGTCGGGCGCTCTTGCCGTTCACGGCTTTTCCGTGCCTAGACTTAAAGTCTTATCTAAGGGGAAAAAGTTTTGCGATTTTATCGACGAAATTGAAAAAGATTTTAACGATGCCGATTTAATAGTTTCTCATAACACTTCCTTTGACTTTATGTTTTTAGATAAAGAGTTTACTGATTGTGGCAGAGTTTTTCCAAGAGAAAAGGGATTTTGTTCTATGAAAAATTCGGTGACTATTTGTAAACTTTCAAGGACTAATCATAGGGGCTATAAATACCCTAAACTAAGCGAACTCTGTGGTTATATCGGGGTAAGCGACGATTATTTGCTAAGCAAAACCGAAGAGTATTTTGAAGAGAAATGTGGTTATCACGACGCGAGATTCGATACTACTGCAGTTTGTATTGCCTGCAATCTTTTAATGAATTCTCGCGAGCAGTTTTCTATATTAAAAGATTATCTATAAAAAACGAACTATTTAGTAAGAAAAGCCCACTATACTTCGCAATTTGCGAAGTATGGTGGGCTATATTTATTATGGATTCAAAGGTCATTAAGAATAGAAGTTTCCTATTGACAAAAGTTTTTTTTATGATACAATTTAAAAAAAGGAGGTAAAAAGATATGAAGAAACTTTTTAGAATTGTTGCTAATCTCTTTGCCTTTATTTTACTTAGCATAATTGCGTTATTTGCTTTTAGCGGAGCGGAAATGTATAATCAAGATTTTGTTAGTGCAAGAAAAATTACAATGTCTATTTTTCAGAGGATAATGAGGGAACAATTTATACTACGTACTTAAAAAATTTAGACGAAAACGAAGATTTTATATTGACCTATAAGAGTGGTGGTGGATATGCAATATTTTCAAAAGATGATATGCAACTTTTAGAATATAGTGAAAGAGGAAATCCATATAAGGACGTGGGAAAGGATAACGCATATTATGCAGGACCGAGCGAATACTATGAAAAGGAAGAAACAGAGTTTAAGAATATTAAAACTGATAGAAAAATATCTATCGAAAAAGCAAAAAAGATAGGGGAGAAAACTAGTGAGTTCGTTAACTCAATAAATATACTAAAAAGAATAGAAGTTAAATCATTAGATTCTTTGCAAAGCATTAACAAAAACGAGACTACGATAGAAAAGTCGTCGGAATCGACAGGAAAAGAACCAGTGCCTATTGATCAATATAGAGTTGTTAGTAAAAAATATATTGACAATAAAGAGTATTTTCAAGTTAATCCGTATTTTGCCTATAACGTATATGGAACATGTACGACAGTTGCGACTCAATTACTGTTAGGATATAATAATTGGGCTAAGGATGGTAGATTGATAACTAATCCAAATTTTTTGTGGGGTAGAAGTGGAGAAGACATTAGTCAAAATTTAAATAAACCACTACATAAAGATACGATTAGTACAACAGACGCATTTTATTTGTGTTTACTTGAGGAAATTGATCCCGAGGGTTATGAACAAACGATAACTAACAATGCAGATAAACAGGAAGATATGGGTGGGGCAACTATAGCAGATGCGAAAAGGGGCATTTTGTATTATCTAGAAAACTATGTAGAAGAAACAGTAAGAAACCAAATAACTGTCTCAACAGATTATATATTTGGTGTATATAATACAATTGTCACGGAAACAAATTACAATAGACCAGTAATGGTAGGAATTAAATCATATGAAGAAGATGGTTCATTATCGACAAGTGGACATATGGTTGTTGCCTATGGTTATCAAACTTTTGACGTTGCAGGAGAAAATATAGATGGGATTATATGTCACTATGGTTGGCATGATGACGAAGAAAAGGGTATAATATATAATGAGGTTTGGGTAAATTCTTCGTGGGCAACTTGTTGCTTGACTTTTTCAACTTCTCACGCGCATACGGACAAATTTATTACCTATGTTAACGAAGAAGGAGAAACTAATGAAGATACTCATATCTTGCGTTGTGCAACTTGTAATAGAATAGCACCAACGAATAATCACGCTTTTTCAACATACGAAAAGATAGACGTTTTTGGCGAAAGGGATGGGGATCCTGTAAAACATATAGCTAAATGTTATTGTGGTTATACTTGTGAAGAAGAGCATTCTTTTTATTATTACTCGAGAAACAATTCGACACATATTAAGAAATGTAGTAAATGTGGTCATAAAAAAGAAGAACCACATTTCCAAAAATATCCAGGAGAATGTTGGATATGTTGCGCAAAATGGTAGGAGAGGAGCATGAAAAAGATTTTTAAGAAGAAAAGTTTTCGAATTATTTCCATATTTCTTGCCCTAATAGTTTTGCTTGGTGTAGGTTATGGGATACTATATTATTTAGAAGGACGTCCTGCTACAGGACTTTATCCAATCACAACTCTTGAATATGAAAGCGCGTATACTTTAGAAGAGAATCTCGAAAGATTAAATAAAGAGATGGACGACGTTTTTTGGGAATTAAAAGAGACGGAGTTTTTGCAAGATTATAAATTATATCCCGTGTATAATTTCAATAATCAACCACAATTTTACGTAGTTGAACTTTTAGGTATCTACGACGTTTTTAATAGTCAAGAATTTAAGGATAAATTAAAAAACGAGTGGGACAATGCACCACTATGCTTTTCAGACATTGATGCTTTGCCGTCGGAACTTATTTCTGATGCCGATAAGGAATTTTATAAGAATTATTACCCTAATATTGAAATGATTAAGGAGTTAAATCTTGAAAGAAGAGATATACAAGTTGTCGGCGTAATGATAGAAGATGAGTTAAGAGTTTTTAGCCCGCCTGGGTCAAATTTGAATTATGGAACTGGACTCATCGGTGGTTACGATGATTTTACTCATTTTTCATTTAGACAGTTGCAAGTTTTAGTGAGTAAATATGGAGAAGAGAAATTTACCACTTTTGCGGCGGGATTTTCTTTTTATGAAGAGATAGACTTTTTTAGTAAAACGCATTTTAACGGGCTTGACTCCAATCAACCTAATTTAATAACGAATAGCCCTTACCAAGATAAAAAGTTGTATTTTGGTATAAGAAATCGTTGGCAAAACTGCATAGTGGGATATGAAAAAGACGGAGAAATATATAGTTTAACAGAAGATCCTTTTTACGTAAAGGTTGGAGAAAAAAAGGTTGGTTGTTCTACTGAAAACGTAGTTCAAAAAATTGGCGAATATAATAAGATAATTCCTAAAGAATGTTATCAGGGCTTATCATATCAAATAAAAACAGGTTCTGAGCCACAAGAGAGTTTTACTATTTTTAGTAGAAATACTTAAATGCAAAAAGAAAACGCCACGACCTATTGGTCGTGGCGTTGCTTTTTTTAATATTGTAATCTTTTATAAGTAAGTAATTCTTCTTTATATTTTTTTGCGTACTCTTTTGCTTTTTCTAAATCTTGCTCAAGATAGTTTCCACACTCTTTTTTAGATGCGCCTGGAATATCGCCCGTAAAGGAAATAGTGAAGTCTAAAAACTCTAAAACGTAAGGCAAAATTTGTTCGCTTTTCCACTCGTTTGCTACGAGTAGGTAAAAGCCCGTTCTACAACCCATTGGACCAAAATACACGATTTTGTCGCCGATAGAAGAATTTCTAAAGTAGGTTGCTCCAAGATGTTCTAGGGTGTGCATTGCGGGAACTTCCATTGGAATTTCTCTATTAGGGGCAGTAAAGCGCAAATCAAAAGTGGTGATAATAGCGCCGTCAAAACTATCCACTCTGCTTACGTATAAACCACTAAATAGATTTAGGTGGTCTACCTTAAAACTTTCTATTTTTTCCATAATTATCCTTTTTTCTATAATTGTTTTTTCTTAAATAATTTCCTAAAATCCACTCTTAGTTCGGTTATTAAAACTGAAACAAAGATAGACACAAAGCCTAAGGTTAAAATTAAAGTTAATTGCTCTTTTCCAAAAATAACCGAGAAGAGTGCGCCGAACACCGATTCTAAACTAAGAACGATTGCCGCTTGGTTTGCCGTAGTGTATTTTTGACCAAGAATTTGGCAAAGTTGTGCAACCACCGTGCAAGCGATAGTTAGATATATAATATTGAATAAGTGTTCCTTTTTAAATATCATACCACTAAAGCCCAAAACTCTAATTTCCACAATAAATGAAAGGGCTAAAACTATAATGCTCACCGTGAAGAGTTCAACTACGAGAAGACAGAAAGTATCGTCGTTATTTTTTTGGAATCGGTCTATAAACACTAATTGAAGAGAATAAAATATTGCGCCGATTAAGGTTAGCGCGCAACCAATAAACTCGTTTTGTCCGCCTTCATTAGAAGAAAAGGCAACTAAAGTTAAGCCTAGTAGACAAAAGCCTATCGATATAACGTTATATAGTTTAGGCGCGCTTTTATATATTAGCCATACCAAAAAGGGCGCCAAAACGCAGTAAAGTGAAGTTAAAAATGCGTTGGTCGCAGGGGAAGTGGTTTGTAGCCCGTAAGTTTGGGTTATGTACGCTAAAGCCACGCAAGTTCCTAAAATTACGCCCCTAAAAAACGTGCCTTTTTTAATTTTGATAACTCTCTTAAAGCAAATGAAAAAGAGTAGAATTGACGAAACTAAAAACCTAAACCCAATAACGTACATAGGTGGGTATACGTCTATAGTGTCTTTTAAAATAAAAAAAGACGTGCCCCAAACGAGCGTTGCTATAAGTAATAAAAGTTGTCCTAATAAGTTTTGTTTTTTCTCTTTAATCATACTGCACCTAAAAATAACATTAATATATTACCATATATGCTTAAAAAACACAAATAAAAAGAACTCTTAAGTTTAAGAGTTCTTTTTGAGTTTTAATGTTGATTAAAAGAATACGCCTTTTGCCTTTTCTTTAATTTCTTTTGATGCGATAAAAGGAATTCTAGTGGTATATCCGTTTTTAGCGGCAACAATCTTTTTGGTTGGCCAAGCAAAAATGTCTTTATTCCACTCGTTGATGGTATCGTTATAAAGTTCTCTTGCCGCGGTGATTTCTCTTTGCAAATACATATTTTGTTGCATTGCGTCTTGAATTTCTTCGTGCGCAGCAAGTTCAGGATAACTCTCCACTGCAATATTTACGTTTCTAGAAAGATTATCAATTTGTCCACCGAGTTCGTTTCTTGCTGAATCTAAATCTTCCACCGCACCAGACCTGTATTTAGCGATATTTTCAAAAGTGCTTTTATCAAGGTCGATTGCCTTATCTAGTAGGCGAGCGCAGTTTTGCAAAACGATAACTCTTTGTTCTAAATAGTTGTCTATTTGAGAAGCGTTTCTTTGAATCTTTTGTTGAAGTTGGTCAAAGTGTTTTTGTGCGTTAATTTTCTTAAATAGGAAGATAACGCCTGGAATAATGCCTAGTATCCACAACATAATTTCAAATAGGGTAGAGCCAAAGCCTACTTTTGCAGGGATTTTCTTTGCGATAACGTTGGTGTCTAGTCCTTCCTCTCTAATTTCAGGGTTTAGTTCGTCTAGTTGAATTGACATAATTTTTATCTCCTTTATAATGTTTTAGTTATATATGCACACGTTTTTACGTTTTGCCATAATATTTTTATCTTTTGCTAACTCTTCATTTGCAACGAAGAATTGGCTATTTGCCGTTAGTGGTATAAATTCTTGCCACGGAACTGGTACGCTGTGCCAACGCCCGTCTCCACCTAACACTGAAATGAAATCTACTTGTTCGTTTATATCGTAGGAATAAGCAGTAATTTTCACTTGGTCTATTGATTGGCTAGAGCCGAGAGGCGACGCTTTTAGAATAGCCGGCGTTTTAGTTTGTGGGTGAACTACGTTTTCAGGGCTAATTAAGTTTGCTATGGCTTCGCACTCTTTTTGAGCGTAGACTTTAGCAAGGTCAGGAATTGGGTCTAGCGAGTGAACGGGTTCTTCTTGATATATAGGTATTGCCCAAATTGGAGCAAAATCAAAATATACCGACTTAAAAAACTCTGCGTTTTTATCAATGAAGTTATTTTTAATCTCTTCAAAGGAGTGGGAAAGGTAGGAAGATGCGTTCATCACTACTGCTCGCTTTTGACTATGCTCGGTTATAATTTTATTAGTTCTTCTTTTCTTGATAAAATTAAAATCGTCGCCATAGCCCGTTTTAGAAGTAATTAAGTCAACCATATTCGTCTGTGCAAGTGGAGTAAACAGCGTTCTAAATTGAACTTCGTTATCTCTATCAAGAGCGTCGAACATAACTTCAAAGTCGGTGTTAGACATGCTCACGAATTCTACGTTCTTTTGAAGCGCCTTGTCTGTTTTCTTCTTTAACCTTTTTTCGCCCTTTTTAACGTATCTATCAAGTTGCTTTTCGCTCTTGTCGTCAAGGTTTGTAGCGTCCCTACTAAAAGATAGTTCAGGACCACCTTGCGCACAGTAGGAAAGTACTAATTGTTCTCGATAAAAGGGTTTTGGCTTTACTACCGTTGCGTGAAGAGTTTGCGTTCTTCTTCTCGTTCTAAGTCTGCCGTTAGAGTCGCGATAGGTATCCGTCCAACTTATAGTTTTGTAGCCGTGATAGGTTTCTTGCCCCATAACGTGTATTCTCTTGGTCTCAAATACAAATGGGTTCTGGTTATAGTGTCCGGCTAGAGTGTCTAGTGTGGAGTGCTCGCTTGCGTCTTGCTCGAAGTCGAAGTTTTGCGCCATATTTTCTTCTTGTTTTGCCGAAAAATACGGCTCGAATTTTATGCCTTCTATCGTGCTTTCTATTAGATTAATGCAATCTTTATCCGAAAATAAAGAGTTTAACGGCGCTACTTGTTTTTTGGCTAATTCTATAAGTTTTTCAGCGTTATTTGTAAATTCGCTTGCTTGCGCTTTTAACCTTTTAATTTTTGGAGTGGTTTTTATTATTACTAAGGGAATTAACACGATAGTTATTATCATTAAAACTCTTAGAAATTTTAGCCAAAAAATCTTTTTTCTTATTTTTTTGGCTTTCTTTACCAACTCGTCGTGTTCTAAAACGGTCCTTTCATTTTCTTCTTGGTTAACTCCAGATTTTTCCGCTAGTTCGTTAAAGAATTTAACGGTGTTTTCATAATGAAGGCTTTTATATTTTTTGTCGTATTCATCTTGAGGATTATAAATCAAAGTTAGTAGCACCTCCTTTTTAATTATTATACTATACTTATTAAAAATTGTAAATACCGATTTTTTGATTTAATAAGCAAAAATAGTTTGTTGTATAAGTCGGCTATGGTCAAATCGCAAAACTCACAGCCAAATAAAAAAAGCACCTTTTGGTGCTTTTTTTATTTGGCAGGGGTAGCTGGATTTGAACCAACGAGTGACGGAGTCAGAGTCCGTAGCCTTACCGCTTGGCGATACCCCTATTTCTATTAAAAGACGCTTCTATATAAAAAGCGTCTTTTATTTATTATTATCTATCTTTATTTATTCTAACCAATATAAACCAAAACATTACTAAAAGTTGAAGTGGTATACCAATTAAAAATATTTGCCATAAATTACTTGGAACGGGAGATAGCACGTTCACTAAGGTTAAGTATAGCGCTAGTAGTAGCGACCATATTAAAAGTGAAATGGATATGGCGTTGAATAAATTTCTTTTCCAAATAGATGCGAAAACAACGAAAACTATACAATTAATCGAAAAGGCGTATATGTAAATAAGCCACGGAGTAAAGGAAAGTTCAAGGTTAGATAATACGGCAAAAGATAAAATTGCAACTAACCAAACTATCCCAGAAGAAAGAAGACCAACTAACGCTCTTTTCTTGTTTAAATTTTTGGTGATTTTCGGCCTAATATTTTTATTGTCTGACAAAAGTTTATCAATGCTAATTCCGTAAAAGAGAGATAGTTGCTTTAGCACCACTATATCGGGCACGGATTCGCCTCTTTCCCACTTGGAAACTGCTTTGTCAGAATAATTAAGTTTTTCTGCAAGTTCGGCTTGGGTTAGGTTGAACGCTTTTCTGCAAGCCGTTAGATTCTTTGCTAAATTTTCTTTAATATCCATCTTAATACAAATATTATCATAATATAGATAAAAAATCAACTTTTTCACACTATTTTCTTGATTTTCTACCGTTGGTAGAGATTTAAAAAAACTCTCTACCGATTTAAAAAACAACGTGGAATTTACTTTTAAAAGAGTAGGTTGACTAATTTTTAATAAAGTGTATACAATAAATGCGAAAATTATTTTTTTGGAGGACGACTATGAAAATCGCCGTTTCAACCGAAACTACGGTAGACTTAACTAAAGAACTCATTGAGAAGTACCAAATTAAAATATTGCCTTTCTCAATTTTATTGGGTGATAAAAATTACTACGACGGAGAAATTACCTGCGAAAAAATTATAGACTTCGTAAATAAAACTAAAATATTGCCAAAGACAGGCGCAGTTAACAAAGTTCAATATGACGAACACTTTGACTCGCTATTAAAAGATTACGACGCAATAATCCATATATCGCTTTCGTCGGAATTATCTTCAGCGTACTCTAACGCCGTGTTATCGGCTAAAGAGAGAAAAAACGTTTTCGTTATAGATAGCCGTTCGTTATCAACGGGTATCGCTCTTTTAGTTATCTATGCAAAAGAACTCGTGGATAGTGGGGAAAAGCCAAGTAAAATCGTAGAACTCGTTTCAAAGAGAGTTAGTAGCGTTCAAGCAAGTTTCGTTCTAAAGAGAGTAGACTACCTATATAAGGGTGGAAGATGCAACGTTCTATCATATATCGGTGCAAATTTGCTTAAAATTTGCCCACAAATTTTGGTGACTAACGGCAAGATGACGTCTGGTAAAAAATATCGTGGCAGTTATAAAAGAGTGGTTGAAAACTATTGCAAAGACGTTTTAGAAACCTTTGATTCTCCCGACCTTTCTCACGCTTTTTTAACCTACACGACGGCAGATGATAAAACTCTAGAAGTTGCTAAATCTTGTCTAGAAAAAGTTGGATTTAACAATATTCACGTGACGAGAGCAGGCGGAACTATAACTAGCCATTGTGGAGAAGATTGTCTTGGCATTTTATTTATGAACGACGGCAACGCCTAAGTAAAAAAATAGTTTATAAATAAACTATTCTGCAAAAAACAGTAGAATAATAAAAGTAAAAGCCCCTAAACTGAAAAAAGGGCTTTCTTTTTATTGATATTGCATAAAGAAATTAAATATTCAATAAAATATTCAAAAATAAAAAAATTATTCAAAAAAGGTTGAAAAAATATAAAAAAAATAGCAAAAAAGTAGCGTTAGATAGTTGACACAATTAAATTATAGGTCTATAATGAGAGCGTAAAAACTTAAGGAAGTGAAAAAATGGAAAAGAAAGACATTAAAAAAGTTGTACTAGCATACTCGGGTGGATTAGATACTTCAATTATAATTCCCTGGTTAAAAGAAAATTATAACAACTGCGAAGTAGTAGCAGTTGCTGGCAACGTAGGTCAAAACGACGAACTAGACGGATTAGAAGAGAAGGCTCTAAAGACCGGTGCTTCTAAATTATACGTTTTAGACTTAACCGACGATTACGTAGATAACTACATTATTCCATGCGTTAAGGCAGGCGCTACTTACGAAGAATATTTACTCGGTACTAGCCACGCTCGTCCTTGTATTGCAAAAGCGCTCGTTGATATCGCTATCAAGGAAAATGCAGACGCTATTGCTCACGGTTGTACGGGTAAGGGAAACGACCAAGTTCGTTTTGAATTGTCAATCAAGCACTTTGCTCCTGACATGAAGATTATCGCTCCATGGCGTGAATGGGACATCAAGTCTAGAGATGAAGAAATCGAATATGCAGAGGCTCATAATATTCCACTAAAGATAAATAGAGAAACCAACTATTCAAAAGATAAAAACTTATGGCACCTATCTCACGAAGGTTTAGATTTAGAAAATCCTGGCAACGAACCTTTATACGAAAAGGAAGGCTTCTTAGAATTGGGCGTTTCGCCAATCAAAGCACCTGATAAGCCAACCTACGTAGAAATCGAATTTGAAAAGGGCGCTCCTGTTGCTTTAGACGGCAAAAAGATGAGCGCAAAGGAAATCGTACTTGCCCTAAATAAAATCGGTGGAGAAAACGGCATAGGACTTCTTGATATCGTAGAAAATCGTCTAGTTGGTATGAAGAGTCGTGGCGTATACGAAACCCCAGGCGGAGCAATTTTATATAAAGCGCACGCAGTACTAGAAACCATTTGTCTTGACAAGATGACCATGCACGAAAAACAAAAGATTGCTATCACCTTCGGTGAATTGGTTTACAACGGACAATGGTTTACCCCACTTAGAGAAGCGCTTTCGGCTTTCGTTGATAAAACTCAAGAGACCGTGACTGGTAAAGTTAGATTAAAACTTTACAAGGGCAATATGATTAACGCAGGCGTTTGGAGTGACTACTCACTTTATAGCGAAGACTTAGCGTCGTTTGGCGAAAGTGATTACGATCAACACGATGCAGAAGGCTTTATCAACCTTTACGGTTTACCAATTAAAGTTTCGGCTTTAGCAAAAATCAAGAAATAAAAAATAGTTGCCGTGTCGTACGTACACGGCAATTACTTTAGGAGAAAATATGAAAAAAATGTGGGCAGGTCGCACGGACGGTGTGACGGATAAACTAGCAGACCAACTTAACTCTTCAATCGGTTTTGACCAAAGATTTTATAAAAACGATATAGAAGGCAGTATTGCGCACGCTAAAATGCTTGCTTTTAAAAATATCATTACCAAGGAAGAGGCGGATAAAATAGTCGAAGGTTTGCAAGGTATTTTAGCCGATATTGAAAGTGGAAAACTAGAAATAAATTTAAGCGCAGAAGATATTCACATGTTTGTTGAGGAAACTCTTACCGAAAGAATAGGTGAGACGGGTAAAAAACTTCATACTGCAAGAAGTAGAAACGACCAAGTGGCTTTAGATCTTAGATTATACTTAAAAGACGAAATAGTTAAGATTGAAAAACTAGTTAAAGAGTTGGTTGCTACTATCGTTTATAAGGCAGAAGAATATAAAGATACCATAATGCCTGGATACACGCACTTACAAAGAGCGCAACCCGTCACTTTCGGTTTTCACCTTATGGCGTACGCAAATATGCTACTTCGTGACGTTCAAAGGTTAAACGACTGCCTAGATAGAGTAAATACTTCGCCAATAGGAAGTTGCGCTTTAGCGGGCACTACTTACGATACGGATAGATACTACGAGGCTAAACTTTTAGGTTTAGAATCCGTTTGCATAAACGCTATGGACGGCGTTTCGGATAGGGATTTCGTTATCGAATTTAACGCAGTATGCTCTATTTTAATGATGCACCTATCTAGGTTTTCCGAAGAGATTATTCTTTGGTCTAGTTGGGAATTTAAGTTCGTTGAACTTTCAGACGAATACACTACCGGCTCGTCTATTATGCCACAAAAGAAAAATCCCGATATGGCAGAACTCGTTCGTGGTAAGACGGGTAGGGTATATGGGAATCTTATTTCTATATTGACCGTACTTAAGGGTCTTCCACTCGCTTACAATAAGGATATGCAAGAAGACAAGGAAGGAGTATTTGATACTATCGACACGGTTAAACTTTGTTTAGAAGTTTATATTTCAATGATTAAAACCTTAAAGGCAAACAAAGAAAATATGCTTTCAGCAGGGAAGAAAGGCTTTATAAACGCAACCGACCTTGCCGACTATTTGGTTAAAAAGGGTATGCCTTTCCGTTCAGCATATAAAATCGTTGGGGAAACGGTTAGAAAGTGCACCGAGAGAAATATTACTTTAGAAAATTTAACGATAGATGAATATAAAGAAATCTCTCCATTATTTGAGAAGGACGTTTATAAAGAAATTTCCTTAGAAACTTGTGTTAACAAGAGAATTTCAGTAGGTGGAACTAGCGTCAAGATGGTGGAAGAACACATATCCGACGTTAAAAAAATTCTCAACATTGAATAAAATTAAAAATAATTCATTAAAATATTCATAATTCAATAAAAAACGAATAAAAAATATAAAATAATTTAAAAATTATGCAAAAAATCGTTGACAATGAATAAAAATGAGTATATAATGAATCTCGTAATCAAGAGACGGAAACAAAAAAGGAAAACACAAAAATTTACCCGTCCAAAAGGAGAAGAAAAATGAAAAAGATTTTATCACTAGTTTTAACCGGTTTATTGGCAATCGTTTGTTGCTTCAGTTTAACTGCTTGTGGTGGAAAGACTGTTAAAATCGGTGTACAAGAGGGAACTACAAGTTTAATGTATGCTGAATGCTTAAAGGGTACTGAAGTTAGTTCGTTTACGACTTTCCCTCTTGCAGCAGAAGCAATGAAGAACGGCAACGTTGATTACGTTATGTGCGACAAAGCAACTGCAACGAGCATTTGCAACACTATCGACGGCATTAAATATATCGACATTGCATTATCTACTGAATTCTACGGAATAGCAGTAGATAAAAATCAACCTGAACTTAATACTTCTATCAATGAAGTTTTGGCAAATAAGTCAACCGAAATTCAAGCAATCATTGACAAATATATGGCTGGCGACGAGGCTAATTACGTTGGAGTGACTTCTGCTGAAAAGAATAACGATAACAAGGCAGGTCAATTAGTAGTTGCAACTAACGCAGAATTTGCTCCATGGGAATACGTAAACGGCGACAAATATTATGGTATTGATATGGAAATTGCCCAAATTTTAGCAACTGAACTTGGCTTAGAATTAGTAATCGACGATATGGCTTTTGAAAGCGTTGTATCATCAGTTGGTAATCACGGTGTTGATATTGCTATGTCTGGTATTACTATTACTAATGAGCGTAAAGAAGTTGTTAATTTCTCAACGAGTTATTATACCGAATCAATCGTTCTTCTTTGCAAGGAAAATGATAATAGTTTTGCTTCTTCAGGTACGGTTGTTGACATTTTGAATATTCTTTGCAAAAACAAATAATTAAAAACTAACGTAAAAGGTTATTAAAGGCTTAGTTTTGATACTAAGCCTTTAATTTGGTAATTGATATGAATAATGATTATGGATTGTTGTGGGAAAAGTTTACTAGTGCTCTCATAGATAAAAACGGCTATAAAATAGTGCTTGAAGGTTTGCTTAATACCCTACAAATTGCAGTAATAGGTTTACTTATAGGTATTATAATAGGTACGATTATAGCAATCATTAGGGTTATGCCGAAATATAAAGTTTTCCCAAGAATTTTAGATAAAATTTGTGGGTGCTACGTTGAACTTTTTAGGGGTACTCCTATGATGGTTCAACTTCTAATAGGGTATAACGTTTTACTTCCTATACTTGGTATTAGTGTTGATAGTGGACTTCCTGTTGCTATAGTTGTCTTCGGCTTAAATAGTAGCGCATACGTAAGCGAAATTATGCGTTCAGGTATTCAGTCAGTAGATGCAGGTCAACTAGAAGCTGGCAGAGCGGTTGGATTATCTTACTGGACGACAATGTTTAGGATCGTAATACCTCAAGCCATAAAAAATATTCTTCCAACGCTCGGAAACGAATTTATCGTTTTGGTAAAAGAAACTTCGATAACGGGCTACGTTGCTACGATTGATTTAACAAGGGCGTTTACAAAACTTGGCAGTGATAGTATGTCGTACGTTATCCCATATTTAATGCTTGGCGTAGCGTATCTTATTATCGTTTTACTTATCTCTTGGAGTGTAAGAACGTTAGAAAAAAAATTAAAAAAGAGTGAGAGATGATATGGAAAATAAAGTCGTTTTATCAGTTCAAAAATTGAGTAAGCATTTTGGCGACAACCAAGTTTTAAAGGGCGTTAACTTAGATATTCGACAAGGTGATAAAATAGTTATAGTTGGCGCTTCCGGTTGTGGTAAGTCTACTTTTTTAAGATGTCTTAATTGCTTGGAAGATCCAACGGGTGGACACATATACTTTGATGGGGAAGACCTTGCCGATATGAAGGTGGACATTAACGTTCATCGTCAAAAAATCGGTATGGTGTTTCAAAATTTTAACCTTTTTAATAATCTAACCGTTTTACAAAACGTCACGCTAGCGCCTATAATAATCGCTAAAAAGAAAATTAGAAAGATAAAAACAAAAAATTTCCTTACAAAGATAGGTAATTTCTTTACGAGAGAGAAAGCGCCACTTCTTGAAATAAATCAAACTATTGAAGAGATAAAAGCCCAAGCGAACGCTAAGGCTATGGAACTTCTAAAAAAGATAGGGTTAGAAGAAAAGGCAAACGCTTATCCTTCAACTCTTTCGGGTGGACAAAAGCAGAGAATTGCAATCGTTAGAGCGCTTGCAATGGAGCCTGAAATTATGCTTTTTGACGAGCCGACATCAGCGCTTGATCCCGAAATGGTAGGAGAAGTTCTAAACGTTATGACCGACCTTGCAAAATCTGGTATGACTATGGTTATCGTCACGCACGAAATGGGCTTTGCTAAAAACGTTGCAAATAGAGTGTTGTTTATGGACGAGGGCGTTATAAAAGAAGAGGCGTCTCCAGAAGAATTCTTCGGCAATCCTAAAAACGAAAGACTTAAAGATTTTCTATCTAAAGTCTTATAAAGAACAAAAAATTCAATTGATATATTTAATGGGTATAGGGGCGAAAGATTATTCTTCCGCCCTTAACCTTATATAAAAACACCTAAAAATTTATACGCCCCTAAAACAATTAAAATTATAGGCGCAATAAAGGTGTATTTTGAAAAGTTTTTTATGATGGGGGCGTTTGGTAGCCACACGCCTATTGAAATCATAAGTCCGTGCATAACTGCAATCAGTACGGGCACGTATAAAGCGTTTAAGTTCATTAGAGATAGGGAAAGATTTGCAATCGCTCCGTCTAATCCTACGGCAAATCCCGTTAGAAAAACTTGCCTAAGATTTCTAGAGTTTAGATGGTTATCTTTGTCTTTTTTTACTAAATTATATATACCAACGCCTATTAAAATAAGCCCGCCGAAGCCTGCGGTTTTTTCGTTAAGTAAACCTGAAAAGAGCATTGCTAAATAGTTGGTGATTAAACACATCACTAAAACCGTAAAAGTAATGCATAAAACGATGTAAGGTTTTTTCACCCTTAAAAAAGAGAGCGAAAAGCCACATATAAACGAATCGATTGAAACGGTTAGCGCCGTCAAGAGTATAAAAATAATCATAAGTAAAAAGCCCTTAGTGTTTACTATCATTATATTTACTAGTAAACTAAAAGGTGTTTTTGCTAGGGGAAAAGGGTAAGTTTTTTTGTAAAAAAACTATTAAAACTTTATTATTTTGAAAAAAATATTAAAAGTAAATTGACAAAGCAACTTATTTTGTGTAAAATACAATAGATATAGTATGAGATAAAGGAGTATTAGGCTTAAATGAAGATGGCTAAATCCTATAAAATTGGTTTATTATTAACGGCGTTTATTATTTCTTTAATGGCGTTTATTTTCTGTACGTCGGGGACTTCCGTTCTAGCGGCAACCCCTTCAGTTGCTAGCGAATATTTTTCGGGCACGGCAAAAGAAATTTCTTTTAGTGAAGACGCTGTTAGCGCAAAAATGGAAAAAAACTCTACCTTAGAATTTTCAAATAGAGTAGTTTTAGATAATCTCGGTTTTGAACTTAAAACTGATTCTAATATTAAAAAGTTAGAATTATCTTTCTCTACCGATTCTTTCTATTCAAACGGCAACAAAACCGTTAATCAAGACGGAAGAGTAGAGTATTTGACTGTAATCGACCACGCGTTAGTTATCGAGTTTAACGGCAATAACTTAACCGCAACTTTTAACGGACAAACGGAGTCGGCTACCCTTTCAGGAAACTTAGAAGTTGCGTTTAAGGTTAGAGATAACGTTATATATGCATACGTTGAAGGTCAAGAAATCGTAAATGCAGAAGACGCTTATATGGTTCAAGACTTTGACCTTTGCCCAGCAGAGAATTTAACCTTTAAGACTTTAGAACTGAACGAAAACGCAAATGAAACTAAGTTTTTAATGCTCAGTGTTGATCAAGATACTACGGACAATACTGGCTTAAGAAAACAATCTTTTAAGTTAAACGGAAACGACCAAATTGATAAACTTGCCGTTCCAATGGCTACCGTTAACGGCTCTGCTTATAACGACGGCGTAATTTATATGAAAAAGTTCGTTAAGAACACCTTAGTAGTTAGCAGTTTCTCAGTTTTTGGTGATATAAGTGCTTCAAACCTTTACCTATCTAAAGTAAACGATACCGATAAGGTTTGGATTGAAGATTCTAATAGTGCAAAAGCGCTTACCTTTACTGAAGTTGGTTCACATCAAGTTCAAATCAAGTGTAGTTTAATTAACTACAGCAATATGGTTTTCAAAACTCTTGATGTAGAAGTTTACGAAAGTGACGACGTTGCTCCAACTTATCTTTCTTCAACCGATCCTGAGTACGCAGATCTCTACGCTAAATATTTAGAGTCTGTTGATGCGGCTACTAAAGTGTACGATAAAGATTTAGGCAAGGAAGTTTATATTAAACTCGGTGATAACTATCAAGTTCCATCACTAAGAGAATTGGTTAAAGATAACTATATTTCTTACGATAACTTAAATAAAACCGTTTATTATAAAACACCTGCTAACGACACCGCGTCTACTACGGGTGATAAGATTCCTGTTAACTTTGCAGGTGACTATACCTACTACGTAGTATTTAGTGATAAAGATACTAACGCAATGGAAGTTGACGATTTCTTCACTACCGACGAAAACGACGAAAATGCGATTGTTGAAGGTAAGTATTTTGCTTTCGTATTTAGTTTCCATATTGAAGATCAATCGGCTTTCACTATTGAAGGACAAGTAAAACAAGGTACGGGATACGTTGGTACACAATACTCTGCAACCAACTTCAATATTAACGCAAGCGACTATAGTGAAACTTACACCTTATCTTACAACCCTAAAAAGAACGCAACTTCTAACGACGAAGGTTGGGTGACTATCATTAAAAAGGCAGACTTAACCGACTCTTACGTAAATGATGACGTTTCTGCCGACGAAGTTAATAGCATTAACTACGATGGAAGAATTACCTTTACGCCTCACAAGATAGGAACTTACAGAATTACTTGCGAAATTACTTCGGACAACACTAGCCGTTCGGCAATGGCTGAAACCTTTATCGACGTAGTTGATTCTACTGAAGTTAAACCTCACGTTCCACTAACCACTCGTCAAATTTGGGCTATCGTGTTCTTAAGCGTTGGCGGATTGTGTTTGGTAGGCATCATCACTCTAATCTTTATTAAACCTAAAGAAAAGACTGATGCTGAAGATAACGACTAAAACAAAAAAAGGACTTCTAAAGGAAGTCCTTTTCTTAACTATTTAAGGTTAAATTTTTATGAAAGTTTTCACTTCAAACCAAAACAAAAAACTCTCTAAAGTAGTGTTTAATTTTGTAGACGATTTGTCTTACGCAGAATTTAGAAAAGCCCTTAGAAATAAAGACGTTAAGGTTAACGGCAAAAGGGTTTCTTGCGACGTGGACGTTTTAGTTGGAGACACAATTGAGATATATTATAAGCCTACCCAAAAAGAGTCTTACTCGGTAATTTTTGAAGATCAAAATATTTTGGTTATCAATAAAAAAAGTGGGTATACTTCGGAGAGTGTTTTTGAAGATTTATCTAAAAAATATTCGGGAGTTGGGTTTATTCATAGGCTTGATAGAAATACTTCGGGGCTAATGATATTTTCACTTAACGCAACTGCCGAAAAGGAACTTTTAGATGGTTTTAAGAATCACACTTTCATTAAGGAATATCTAGCAGAAGTTGTTGGCGTTCCTAGAGAAAGACAAGCCTTTTTAGAAGGATATTTATTAAAAGATAAAAACGCTTCTACCGTTAAAATATACGATAAGCAAGTTAAGGGCTCGGTATATATTAAAACGGGATATAAAGTAGTAAAAACTAGTCAAAAAACATCTACTTTGCAAGTTAGATTATACACGGGGAAAACTCATCAAATTAGAGCGCACCTATCCTATATTGGTCACCCAATAGTTGGCGACGGCAAGTACGGGGATAATGAGATAAATAGGAAGTTAGGAAAAAAAGAGCAACAACTTATTTCTTTTAGGCTTACTCTTTTCTTTAGTAAAGACCAAGCGCTATTTTACCTAAATCAAAAACAATTTGAGATAAAAGAATAATATTATGCCACAAGACGCGTTTACACTTAAATTTTTGTGTGAAGAACTTAATAATTTGTTTTCGGGTGGAAAGATAAATAAAATCGTTCAACCTGGGCAAGAGATGGTGGTGATTACCGTTTACACGGGGAAAGGGACGAAAAAACTCGTTTTAGACGTGAATCCCGCTTGGCCGAGAATAGGCGTTAGCGATGGGGAATTTCAAAGCCCCTTGACAGCGCCTAACTTTTGCATGCTTCTTAGAAAGCACTTGCTTTCGGCAACTATCGACAAGATTTCGCTGGTGGGATTCGATAGAGTAGTTAGATTTGATATTTCGCCCTCAAACGAACTTTTTGATAGTAATAAAAAAGCGCTATACGTAGAACTTATGGGCAGATATAGCAATATTATTTTAACCGAAAACGGCAAGGTTTTAGGTGGCAATAGGGGAGTGAATTTTTTTGACAACGGAGTTAGACCACTTATCGTAAATCACCCGTACACTCTTCCTCCTACCAACAATAAAAAATGTCCCGAAGATAGAGAATTAATAAACGTATTTTCAAGTAGTAGCGACTGCATTTCTAAAAAGATAATAGATAACGTTCAAGGTTTTGCTCTCAGTACGGCAAACGAGATAGAAAGTAGATTTTTAGAGAAGTTTTCCACTCAAGACGATGGTGAAAATCTTTATAATTTCCTTAAAGATTTTATAAATAAAGAAAAGGCCAATCCTTGCGTTTTATTGGACGATGAACTAGTGAAAGACGCTATGGTTTTTCCATATAAAAACGTAGGTGGCAAGTTAAAGTTTTTCGATAAATTATATCTTGCCGAAGATTACTATTATAAAACTAAAAACCAAGCCAAAAAAACTAAGGAATTAAGGGATAGACTACTATCAATAGCGTCAACTTTGCTAAAGAAAGTAAAGAAAAAAGACTCTGCAATTTCTAGTCGAATTAGAGAGGCTGAATCGGCTGAAGAAAACAAACTTAAAGGGGAACTAATTTTAGCCAATATTTATAAAATTAGGCAGGGTGAAGAAAGGGTAATTTTGGATAATTATTACGACCAGTCTAAAGTTGAAATCGCCCTTGATAAAAACCTATCCGTTCAAAAAAACGCTGAAAATTACTATAAAAAATATAATAAGCAAAAGAGAGCGCTCGCAATATTAGAAGTTCAAAAAAATCAGGTTGTGGAAGAGGAAAATTATCTAGAGAGTTTAATTAGCGAGATAAACCTTGCTAAAGACTACTTTGAACTTTCTTTAGTTAGAGAAGAAATGCAAGAAGGTGGACTTATAAAAGATAAAGTTTTGCCTAAAAAAGCAAAGGAAAAAACCGTAGGCTACAGAGAGTATTCCTTTATGGGTTTTACTATAAAGTCGGGTAGAAACAACTTGGAAAACGACCACCTAACGCTATCTTGCAAAAAGTGGGATATTTGGGTTCACTCTAAGGCTTACCACTCTTCGCACGTAATAGTCGAGAGTGAGAATAGAGAAGTTCCTATGGAAGTAATAGTATTTGCATGTGAAATTTGCGCTTACTATTCTAAGGATAGAAATTCAGGGAAGAGTGAAATAGTTTACACCGAGAAGAAAAACGTAAAAAAACCATCAAAAGCAAAGCCTGGATTCTTCACTTACGGCGAGTACAAGTCTATATTGGTTTCGCCAAATGCACACGAAAGTAAATTAAAATGGGCGAAATTGTAAATGAATAGCGCAAAAACCTTGCGTTTTACAATTTGTTATGATAAAATAAATTAGAATTTAAATAGAATATAAAAGTTTAGGAGATAAATATGAAATACACTTTTGAAAAAGCAGAAAAAAGCACGGTTAAAGTCACTATCGAATTAGAAACTGTAGAATGGAAAGAAGCTAACGAAAAGGCTTACGAAAAAACTAAGGGTAGATATTCTATGCCTGGTTTTAGAAAGGGCAAAGTTCCTAAAAAGGTTTTAGAAGGCGCTTACGGAGTAGGTCTATTCTACGAAGACGCTATAAATTACGCTTTCCCAATCTATTTTGGAGATATTTTAGATAAAGAACCATCAATCAAGGCAATCGCGCAACCTGAATTAGATATTAAGGATATTTCGGAAAACGGAATTACTATGATTGCAATCGTTCCAGTTAAACCAGAAGTTAAACTTGGTCAATACAAGGGCTTAACTTTCAAGAAGAATACTTATAGAGTAAAAGTTGACGACGTTAAGGCAGAATTAACTCGTTTACAAGAAAGAAATTCAAGAATGGTTGAAGTGGATAGAGCCGTTGAAAACGGAGATACCGTCACCATTAACTACTCTGGTAGCGTAGACGGAGTTAAGTTTGAAGGTGGCACGGCTGAAAATCAAACCTTAGTTATCGGTAGCAACACCTTTATCCCTGGCTTTGAAGAGCAAATTATCGGTATGAAAAAGGACGAAGATAAAGATATCAACGTTAAATTCCCCGATGAATATCACGCTGAAAACCTTAAGGGTAAACCTGCAGTATTTGCTATCAAACTTCTAAAGATTGAAACTAAAGAACTTCCTGAACTAACCGACGAGTTTATTAAGGACGCAGTTGGAGCAGAAAGTTTGGACGCTTATAAAGACGAAGTTAGAGAAAGACTTAAAAAGCAAAACGCAGATAGAACTCAAAGAGAACTTGAAGATGCAATTGTTAAAAAGATTACCGAAACTACCGAAGTTGAAATTCCAGACGCAATGATTGAATCTCAAATCGACAATATGGTTCAAGAAATGAGTTATAGACTTTCATATCAAGGCTTAAAACTTGAAGATTACCTAACTTACTTAGGAAAGACTATGGACGACTTTAGAAACGACTATAGAGCGCAAGCAACCGAAATCGTTAAGTCACAACTCGTTATTGAAAAGATTATCGAAGAAGAAAAAATCGAAGCGACTGAAAAAGACGTTGAAAAGAGAATTGAAGAAATGGCTGAATCTCAAGGCAAAACTGCTCCTGATATCAAAAAGAACTTCAATGCTCGTCAACTTGATTACATCAAAAACGAAATCATTATCAAAAAGTTATTCGATTTATTAAAGAAAGAAAACACGATTGAGTAATAAATTTAGATAAATAGGATATAATTTACAAGGAGGCTTTTGTGATGGAAATTAAAAATACCGTCGTTCCTTACGTTATTGAAAACACGGGTAAAGGCGAAAGAAGTTATGATATTTATTCAAGGCTTTTAGAAGATAGAATAATTTTCTTAACGGGTGAAATTAACGACGCCGTTGCCGACACTATAGTTGCGCAACTAATTTACTTAGAGGGAAAAGATCCTGATAAAGATATTTGCCTATACATCAACAGCCCTGGTGGAAGCGTGACGGCAGGTATGGCTATCTACGACACTATGAATTATATCAAATGTGACGTTAGCACTATTTGTATTGGTATTGCCGCTAGTATGGGCGCGTTCTTGCTCTCAAGTGGAACTAAGGGCAAAAGATACGCTCTCGCTAATAGCGAAATTATGATTCACCAACCTTTAGGTGGGGCGCAAGGTCAAGCGAGCGACATTAAGATTCAATCAGACCACATTATGAAAACTAAAGCGCGCTTAAACTCAATTCTCGCTAAAAATAGTGGAAAGCCTATCGAACAAGTAGAGAAAGATACCGATAGAGATAATTATTTGTCGGCTGAAGATGCAAAAGAATACGGACTTATCGACGAAATATTTGTTAAACGTCCGTAGTTAAAACGGAGATTTATGAGAAACGATAACCAACAACTAACTTGTTCTTTTTGTGGAAAATCTAAAGAACTTACACGTAGACTTATCGCAGGGCCTAACGGCATTTATATTTGCGACGAGTGTATTGAAGTTTGCAATCAAATAATGCAAGAAGATGCGCAAAAAGGGGAAGAGCAAGGGCAGATAAAACTTCTTAAGCCTGTAGAGATTAAGAAAAAGTTAGACGAATATATCGTTGGACAAGACGAGGCGAAAAAAGTTTTATCGGTAGCCGTTTACAATCATTATAAGAGAATAAGTTTAGCCACTAAAAAGGACGACGTGGAACTCGACAAGAGCAACATTTTGCTTTTAGGTCCTACCGGAAGTGGCAAGACCTTGCTTGCAAAGACTCTCGCTAAGATTTTAGACGTGCCCTTTGCCGTTGCCGATGCAACTACTTTAACTGAGGCGGGCTACGTTGGGGAAGACGTTGAAAATATTCTTCTTAAACTTATTCAAAATGCAGATTTCAATATAGAAAAGGCTCAAAGGGGCATTATCTATATTGACGAGATTGATAAAATCGCTAGAAAAACCGAAAACGTTTCTATTACTAGAGACGTTTCAGGCGAAGGAGTGCAACAAGCCCTTCTTAAGATTATTGAAAGCACGGTTGCGAGCGTTCCACCACAAGGCGGAAGAAAAAATCCTCAACAAGAGTGCATTAGAATCGACACCACTAATATATTGTTTATTTGTGGCGGCGCGTTCGTTGGGCTCGACGAGATTATTTCTAAGAGAAGAGAAAATTCTTCTTTGGGCTTCGGTGGTAGCGTTAAAGTTCGTGACGACGCTAAAAAGGACGCTTTGATTCGCGACGTTCAACCGCAAGATTTAATAAAATACGGCTTAATCCCTGAGTTCGTGGGAAGAGTACCAATTACTGTTGGACTTCATCCACTTGACGAAAAGGCGCTAGTGAACATTATGACCGAGCCTAAGAATGCGCTAGTTAAGCAATATAAGAAACTTATAGGGCTAGACAACGTGGAACTTGAGATAACTGACGGAGCGGTTAGTGCCGTTGCTAAAAAGGTAATAGAGTTAAAGACGGGCGCTAGGGGACTTAGAACGATATTTGAAAGTCTTATGATTGACACTATGTACGATTTGCCTAGTGGCGACGATATTGAAAAAGTGGTAGTTGACGAAGAAGTAGTAGTAAACGGCTCTCACCCAAAAATTATTAGAAGAAAAATTGCTTAAAAAGTGGGAGTTATCCCACTTTTTTCAAGAAAAATTTTTTAGAAAATCAAAAAAATTTTTAAAAATCTACAAAAAACTTAATAAAAAATATCTCGAAAAAATTATAAAAAAATTTAAAAAAAGAGATAAAAAACGTTTGACAAGCCCTTGATTTATAGTTTATAATGTTTAGGCTGTGTAATCTGGGTTGATACTGGAAGTTACTTAAATCGAGCAAATCGATAGATAATTTCAGTTGACAAGTGTGGAGGCAAGACCTCTGCGACTAACTTCAAATAAAGAATTAGTAAAGTCATTCGCAGCGACTTAAAAAAATTTAAGTATCGGCGAATGATTTTTTTATTTACTGAATTCGACACACACGGCGGAGTTTACAGCACACACAGTAAAAGTTAGGTAAAAGGAGAAAAACAAAAATGGCAAGTCAAAAAATTAGAATTAAACTTATGTCTTACGACGTTGAAATGCTAGATCAAGCAGCATCAAAAATCGTAGAGACCATGCAAAAGTCGGGTGCAAAAATTAGTGGACCTATTCCACTACCAACCGAAAAGGAAATCGTGACGATTTTACGTTCTCCACACAAGTATAAAGATTCAAGAGAACAATTCGAAATTAGAACGCACAAAAGACTTATCGATATCTATTCACCAAACGTGAAACTTTTAGACAGTATTCACTTACCAGCAGGCGTAGATATCAAAATCAAATTGTAAAAAAATAAAACATTATATAATATACGGAGGTGAACTTTATCTATGAATAAAGCAATCATTGGAAGAAAGTTAGGTATGACTCAACTTTTTTCAGCAGACGGCAAAGTTATTCCGGTGACCGTAATTGAGGCTGGTCCTTGTGCGGTTGTACAGGTTAAAACTTTGGAACGCGATGGATATTCAGCAATCAAGTTAGGATTTGAAGAAGTTGCTGAAAAGGACGTTAAGAGAAAATTGAATAAGCCTGAAGCAGGTTTATTCGCAAAAACCGGCGTTAAGCCTATGAAAGTTCTAAAAGAATTTAGAACTGAAGACGCTGAAACCAAAACCGTTGGCGACGTTATCACTTGTGACGTTTTCCAAGCAGGCGACAAAATCGACGTGACTGGCATGTCGAAAGGTCACGGTTTCTCGGGCGTTATTAAAAGATGGAACAACCACAGACTTAAAGAAACTCACGGTGTAGGCCCTGTACACAGAGAAGTAGGTTCTCTCGGTGCAATCAGTTCACCATCAAGAGTTTTTAAGAATCATCACATGCCTGGTCAATATGGACATGAAAAAGTGACCGTATTGAACTTAGAGGTAGTAAAGGTCGACAAGGAAAGAAACGTAATTCTCGTTAAGGGCGCTGTACCAGGCCCAGTTAAGGGAATCGTCACCTTGAGAAATACTGTTAAAGCGTAAGGAGAAAGATTATGCCAAGTGTTAAATTGTATGATATGAAGAAAAACGAAGTTGGTAATCTTGAACTTAACGAAGTTTTATTCAACGCAGAATATAATGAACCTGTAATTCACCAAGCAGTAGTCACCAGACTTTGCAACGAAAGACAGGGAACCAAGAGCACCTTAACCAGAAGCGAAGTTCGCGGAGGCGGTGCAAAACCTTGGAGACAAAAAGGAACTGGTAGAGCAAGACAAGGTTCTATTAGAAGTCCACAATGGGTAAAGGGTGGCGTAGTATTCGCACCAAAGAGCAGAGACTTCTCAAAGAAGATGAATGCAAAAGCAAAAGAAGTTGCACTTTTCTCTGCGCTTTCACAAAAAATCAGAGACGAAGAAGTTTTCTTTATTGACGATATAAAATCAGAAGGTAAAACCAAAGAGATGGTTGCTTTCTTAAAGGCTTTCGGGGCAGATAAGAGCGTGTTAATCGTTATGGATAACAGCGACCCAATGGTACTAAGAGCATGCGCAAACATCAAGGCAATCACCACTATCAATTCAGCGCTATTAAGCACGTATGAAGTTGTTAGAAACGCTAAGATTTTAATCTCTAAGAAGGCTGTAGAACAAATCGAGGAGGCTTACGGGAAATAATGGCTGCACACGATATTATTATTAAACCGCTTCTTTCAGAAAAGAGTTATGCGGGAATTAAAGACAAGAAATATTACTTTATAGTTAAGAAGAGCGCTAATAAGACTGAAATTAAACTTGCAGTTGAAGCAATCTTCGGTGTAAAAGTAGACAAGGTAAACACGGCTAACGTTAGAGGTAAACTCAAGAGACAAGGTAGAAACGAAGGTTATACTTCAGACTACAAGAAGGCTGCCGTTACCCTCAAAAAAGACAGTAAATCTATCGAATTCTTCGATTCATTGTCTTAATCATAGGTGGAGGAAAGATAAATGGCTATTAAAAGATATAAACCGACTTCGTCTGCTCGCCGTTTTATGACGGTTAGCGCGTTTGACGAAATAACGGCAAAAAAACCTGAAAAATCACTTCTCGAAGACCAAAGAAAGAGTGGTGGTAGAAACTTCCAGGGTAAAATAACAGTTCGCCACATCGGTGGTGGAAACAGAAGAAAGTATCGTATTATCGACTTCAAGCGTTGTAAGGACGGTGTTCCAGCAACCGTTAAGTCAATCGAATACGATCCAAACCGTAGTGCAAACATCGCTTTATTATATTATGCAGACGGCGCAAAGACTTATATCCTTGCACCTGTAGGCTTAAAAGTAGGCGATAAGGTTCTTTCAGGACCTACCGCAGATATCAAGGCAGGAAACGCTCTTGCATTAAAGGATATCCCTGTAGGTACCATGGTTCATAATATTGAAATGCAACCTGGCAAAGGCGGTCAAATCGCACGTGCTGCAGGTATGAGCGCTCAAATTATGGCAAGAGATGAAAAATACGTGACCATTAAGATGCCTAGTGGCGAAATGAGATATATTCTCGCAACCTGCAAGGCTACTATCGGTCAAGTTGGCAACTTAGAACATGAAATTATCAGAGTTGGTAAGGCTGGTAAAACCAGATATATGGGCATTCGTCCATCAGTTCGTGGTGTTGTTATGAACCCATGCGATCACCCTCACGGTGGTGGTGAAGGTAAATCACCGGTTGGTATGCCTGGTCCGGTGACTCCTTGGGGTAAACCTGCTCTCGGTTATAAGACCAGAAAGCATAAGAAAGCATCCAACAAACTTATCATTACTAGGATAAATTAAGGAGAGCAACATGAGTAGAAGTGTTAAAAAAGGTCCTTTCGTGGAACCTAAACTCTTAAAGAGAATAGAAGAATTAAACGAAAAAAATGAAAAGAAGGTCTTAAAGACTTGGTCAAGGTCTTCTACAATATTCCCACAAATGGTTGGACACACTATCGCTGTATACGACGGTAGAAAGCACGTTCCAGTATACGTGACCGAAGATATGGTTGGTTGCAAACTCGGTGAGTTCGCTCCTACTAGAACCTTCAAGGGCCACGCAGGTTCGGAAAAGTCAACCGGTGGAAGATAAGCGCAGGAGGTCTTAAAATGGCAAAGAATTTAAGAGAAAAAACTGCTAGAATAGCAGAAAATAAAGACAGACGTCCAAGAGCGATTGCTAAGCACGTAAGAATTTCACCATACAAGGTAAGAATCGTGCTTGACATCATCAGGGGCAAGAGTTATAGAGAAGCGCTTGCAATTTTGGAAAACACTCCAAAGTCTGCATCTGAACCAATTAGAAAGGTTTTGATGAGTGCAGGTGCTAACGCGGAAAACAATCTTGGAATGAGCAAGGACAATTTGTTTGTTGCTGCTTGTTATGCTGACCAAGGTCCAACTCTTAAGAGAGTTCAACCGGTTTCTAAAGGTAGAGCATACAGAATATTAAAGCGTACCAGCCACATCACCGTTGTGTTGGACGCTAAGGAATAGGAGTAGGAGGAGCAGTATGGGACAAAAAGTTAATCCACACGGTTTAAGAGTGGGAATTAATAAAGATTGGGATTCGCATTGGTTTGTTGAGAAGAAAGATTTTGCTTCAAATATCAAAGAAGATAACGAAATCCGTAATTTATTAAAGAAAAAATATTATCAAGCAGCAATTTCAAAGATCGTAATCGAAAAAATTGCTACGAAAGTTATAATCAAAATTTTCACTGCGCGTCCAGGCGTTCTAATTGGAAAGCAAGGTAGCGAAATTGAAGTAATCAAAAAGTTAGTTGCTAAAATCTGCAAGGGTAAACAAATTTCAGTAAATATTACCGAAGTTAAAAAGCCTGATGCAGACGCTCAACTCGTAGCAGAAGGTATTGCTGCGCAACTCGAAAAACGTGTATCGTTTAGAAGAGCAATGAAGCAAGCAATTTCTAGAAGCATGAGAAGTGGAATCAAAGGTATTAAGGTTTCAGTTAGCGGAAGACTTGACGGTGCGGAAATCGCTCGTAGTGAACACTATCATGAGGGCTCAATTCCACTTCAAACGTTGAGAGCCGATATCGAATATGGTGTTGCAGAAGCGCATACCACTTTCGGTGTAATCGGTATCAAATGTTGGATATATAAAGGCGAAATTATCGGTGCCCCAAAGAAGAAAAATGCTGAAGGAGGCGAAGCTTAATTATGTTGATGCCTAAGAGAGTTAAAAGAAGAAGAGTTCATCGTGGCAGAATGACCGGCAAATGTACTAAAGGCAACAAGATTGCTTACGGTGAATACGGTTTAGTTGCAACTGAACCGGGTTGGATCAAATCAAATCAAATTGAAGCAGCCCGTGTTGCAATGACTAGATTTATTAAACGTGGTGGTAAGGTATGGATTGACATATTCCCACACAAACCAGTGACCAAGAAACCTGCCGACAGCCGTATGGGTAGTGGTAAAGGTTCAGTAGAATACTGGGTAGCAGTAGTAAAGCCAGGCAGAGTATTATTTGAAATGGCTGGCGTATCAGAAGATATTGCTAAGGAGGCTATGCGTCTTGCTGGACACAAACTTCCGGTAAAAACCAAGTTTGTTAAGAAAGAAGTTGTAGCAGAAGAAATAATTGAAGAAGGCGGTGAAGGTTAATGAAAACGAAAGAACTTCACGAATTAACGGTAGAAGAATTGAACACTAAACTTAAAGAACTTTCTGAAGAGTTGTTTAACCTTCGTTTCCGTCACGCAATAGGACAACTTGAAAATCCTGCATCAATCAAAAACTGCAAGAAGGAAATTGCAAGGGTTAAAACCATTTTGAGAGAGAAAGAAATCAAGGCAAAGGCGTAGGAGTAGAAAGATATGGAAAGAAATTTAAGAAAAGAAAGAGTTGGAATAGTAGTTTCCGACAAGATGGATAAGACTGTAGTAGTTGCCATCGAAGAAAGATTCAAACACCCTTTGTACAAAAAGACAGTTAAGAAAACCCACAAATTCAAGGCTCACGACGAGTTGAACGCATGTGGAGTAGGCGATAAAGTTTTAATCGTAGAAACTAGAAAACTTTCTAAGGATAAAAACTGGAGAGTAGCCGAAATTATCGAAAAGGCTAAGTAAGGAGGCGCAAAATGATACAACCATTTACAAGATTAAAAGCAGCAGATAACTCTGGTGCAAAAGAAATAATGTGTATTAAAGTTTTGGGCGGATCTTTTAGAAGAAGCGGTAATATCGGTGACGTTATCGTAGCAAGTGTTAAAACTGCTACCCCTGGTGGCGCTGTTAAAAAGGGAGACGTAGTTAAGGCAGTTATCGTTAGATCAACCTCTGGTGTTAGAAGAAAGGACGGCACCTATGTTAGATTCGACGAAAACGCTGCAGTAATTATCGACGCACAAAAACAACCAAAAGGCACTCGTATTTTTGGGCCTATAGCAAGAGAACTTCGTGATAAAGATTATATGCGTATAATTTCACTTGCGCCCGAAGTGTTATAAGGAGAAAACTCATGAAAGTTAAAAAGAACGACACGGTTTTAGTTATAACTGGTAAGGACGCAGGCAAAACGGCAAAAGTTTTGGTTGCTCTTCCCAAGGATAACAAAGTAGTAGTTGACGGAATCAACGTACAAAAAAAGCATAAAAAGGCTAGAAGCGCTCAAGAAGTTAGTTCTATACAAAACCAATCAGGCGCTATCGACGCTTCAAACGTATTAGTAGTTTGCCCAACTTGCAACAAAGCAGTTAGAGTTGCATACAAAATTGAAGGGGATAAGAAACTTCGTATCTGCAAAAAGTGCGGAGCATTCTTAGACGCTACTAAAGAAGTTGCTGAAGTTAAAAAGGCTACTAAGAGAAAAACGAAGAAGGCTGCTGCAGAAACTCCTGCAGAGGCAAACTAACGGAGGTAAACGGAAATGGCAGATAAAACTCCGAACAGAATTAAAGTATTATATAAGGAAACAGTTGTTCCTGCTTTAATGAAAAAGTTTAACTATAAAAACGTTAACCAAGCACCAAAACTCGTTAAGATTACCGTTAACTCAGGTTTAGGCGACATTAAAGAAAACAATAAGAGCGTACAAATTGCGCAGGAAGAACTTAAACAAATCTCCGGTCAAAAGCCTGTATTGACCAAGGCTAAAAAGTCAGTTGCTAACTTCAAAGTTAGAGAAGGACAAGGCGTTGGTATGAAGGTCACCTTAAGAGGCGATAGAATGTACGAATTCTTTGATAAATTCGTTTCAATCGCATTGCCAAGAGTTCGTGACTTTAGAGGCGTTCCTACCAAGTCTTTTGACGGTAGAGGAAACTATGCAATGGGCATTAAAGAACAACTTATCTTCCCTGAAATTTCATACGACCAAGTAGAAACCATCAGAGGATTTGATATTTGTATCACTACGACTGCAAACACCGACGAAGAAGCAAGAGAATTGCTCGCTTTACTCGGAATGCCTTTTGCTAATAAGTAAGGTTAAAGGAGATTAAAAATGGCTAAAAAAGCAATGATAAATAAGCAGTTAAGACCTGCTAAATTTTCCACCAGAGCCTACACCAGGTGCAGTATTTGTGGTCGTCCACACGCTGTATTGAAAAAGTACGGAATTTGTCGTATTTGCTTTAGAAATCTTGCCTATAAGGGTCAGATTCCTGGAGTAAAGAAGGCAAGCTGGTAAAGGAGGAATTAGAAAATGACAGACGTTATTGCAGATATGCTTACTAGAATCAGAAACGCTGTTTCTGCTAAGCACGAATCAGTTGAAATTCCTGCATCTAACACCAAAAAGGCTATCGCTAATATTCTTTTAGAAGAAGGCTATATCGCAGGTGTTGAATATATTGAAGGTGTTCAAGGAACTATCAAAATTGCATTAAAGTATGACGGAAAGAACAAAGTTATTTCCGGCTTAAAGAGAGTTAGTAAACCTGGTCTAAGAGTTTACGTTGGTACTGAAGAAATTCCACAAGTTTTAGGTGGCTTAGGAATTGCAATCTTATCAACTTCAAAGGGCATTATGACCGGTGCAAACGCTAAGAAGGCACATCAAGGCGGGGAAGTTCTCGCTTACGTGTGGTAATAGGAGGTAAATTATGTCAAGAATAGGAAATGCAGTTATCAATTTACCTGCCGGCGTGACCGTTGAAGCAAAAGACAAGGTTATCACCGTTAAAGGACCTAAGGGAACTTTAACTCAAGCCTATGATCCAGTAATTTCTTTAACCGTAGAAAACAACACGGTTAAGTTCACTAGAGCAAACGAACAAGGCCCAACCAAAGCAAAGCACGGATTATATAGAGCGTTAACCGCAAATATGGTTAAAGGCGTGACCGAAGGCTTTAAGAAAACCTTAATCGTAAACGGTGTAGGTTGGAAGGTTGCTAAACAAGGCAAAAAACTCGTTATGAACGTAGGATTTTCACATCCTGTAGAACTTGAAGAAATTGAAGGAATCAACATTGAATGTCCTAGCCAAACTGAAATCGTTGTAAACGGAATCGACAAAGAAAAAGTTGGTCAATTTGCAGCGGTTGTTAGAAGCGTTAGAGAACCTGAACCATATCACGGATACGGAATTCGCTACAGCGACGAAGTAATCGAGAGAAAGGTTGGTAAGGCTGCCGGCGCGAAAGGCTAAAATTTAATGTGCTTTTAGTGGGTGCGCTTAAAAGTTTAGCGCATCTGCCGAGTGCATCAAACGATGCGAAAAGTTATTAAAAACGGGAGTTAAACTATGATTAACAAAATAAATAAAAATCAAGACAGAATTAAAAGACATAAGAGAGTTAGAGCAAAAATCAAGGGAACGGCTGAAGCGCCAAGACTTTCAGTTTATAGAACCTTAAACCATATTTATGTTCAAATTATTGACGACGTAAAGGGAAACACCTTAGTGACGGCGTCAACTCTCGACAAAGAACTCAAGGGTACTTTCGAGGGCAAAGATAAGAAGGCGCAAGCATTTGCAGTTGGCGAATTAGTTGCTAAGAAAGCAAAAGCAAAGAAGATTAAAACCATCGTGTTCGACAGAGGTGGATATCTTTACACAGGCCGTGTTCAAGCATTAGCAGACGGCGCTAGGAAGGGTGGCCTTCAATTCTAATAGGAAAGGAGAAAATAAAAATGGCAAGAGATAATAACAGAGCACCTAAGCGTGTTGAAGAAAACGACGGCTTAATTAAAAAGTTAATTTGCGTAAACCGTGTCACTAAAACCGTTAAGGGTGGTAGAAATATGAGATTTGCTGCGCTTGTTGTTGTAGGCGACGGAAAGGGCAAAATCGGATGCGCTATGGGTAAGGCTAAAGAAGTTCCAGAAGCGATCGATAAGGCAACTGCAAGAGCAAAGAAAGGAATGTTCCCTGTATCGTTATTAAACACGAGTATTCCACACCAAGTAATAGGAAAATTCGGCAGAGGTTCAGTATTAATGATGCCTGCTGAAGAAGGTACCGGTGTTATCGCCGGCGGTCCTGTACGTGCGGTAATGGAAGCAGTTGGTATCACCAACATTAGAACTAAGTCACACGGAACGAACAACCCAATCAACTGTGTAAAAGCGGCTATTCAAGGTCTAAAAGAACTTCGTACTGCTGAACAAGTTGCGGCTATTCGTGGCAAAAGTGTTGAAGAAATTAACGGTTAAGGAGGAAATTAAAAATGGCTAAAAAGAAAGCAACCGAAACCGCTAAAATCAAAGTGACGCTCGTTAAGAGTACGATAGCGGTACTCCCACAGCATAAGAAAATTATCGAGGCTTTGGGTCTTACTAAAATCAATTCTTTCAAAATTCATAACGAAAACGCAAGCACGCTCGGTATGATCGAAAAGGTAGGCTACCTTTTGAAAGTTGAAAAGATTTAAGTACAGTTAAAATTCAAGGAGTAAACTAATATGAGATTAGGAAATTTAAGTCCTGCTGAAGGTGCAACTAGAGAATCAAAAAGACTCGGTAGAGGTATTGGTTCTGGCCTAGGTAAGACCAGTGGTAAAGGACATAAAGGTCAATGGGCAAGAAGTGGCGGCGGAGTTCGTCCTGGATTTGAAGGTGGTCAAATGCCTTTAATTAGACGTGTTCCAAAACGTGGCTTCAACAATCATTTTAGAAAAGAATACAGTATCGTTAACCTTTCTACTTTAGAAAGTTTCGAAGCTGGTTCTATCGTAGATATCGAAGTTCTTAATGAAAAAGGACTTATCAAACTCGTTAAGGGTGGTGTAGGATTAAAGGTTCTCGGCAACGGAACTTTAACCAAGGCTTTAACCGTTAAGGCTGATTGTTTCTCTGCTAGTGCAAAAGAAGCAATCGAAAAAGCAGGCGGTACGGCAGAACAAATCTAAACCCTATAGGAGGGAAAAATGTGGCAAACAATTGTCAATGCGTTCAAGATTAAAGAGGTTCGCAAAAAAATTCTAATAACTATCGCATTGTTATTCGTTTATAGACTAGGATGTATGATTCCCGTTCCGGGCGTTAACCTTTTAGTTGATAACATAACGGAGTACAAGTTCTTAGAAGTAATGAGCGCCGTTTCAGGTGGTGCGCTTCAATACGGCGCGTTCTTCGCAATGGGTATTGGACCTTACATCAACGCATCAATTATTATTCAACTTTTAACCGTAGGTATTCCCGCGTTAGAAAGACTTTCTAAACAAGGCGAAGAGGGAAGAAAGAGAATTAACGTTTATACGAGAATTTTAACTTTAGTCCTTGCTATCGTACAAGCAATCGGTATTATCGTTGCGTTTAGTGGTCAAGGTGAAGGTACGATTGACTTTAACCAAATCTTCGGCGCAGAAGGTTTTGGCTTAGTTATGAGTTATATCTTCTTAGTTGTGGTTTATACTGCGGGTGCAGCGCTAACCATGTGGCTCGGCGAAAGAATTACCGACTACGGCGTTTCTAATGGTATTTCACTTTTAATCTTCGCAGGTATCTTGTCAACTGCAGGTACTTCGATATTAAACGTAATTAGACAAATTGGAAACCCTGCTACGTCACAATCGGCAACTTGGAACTTATTAGGATTCCTTATTGCCGCTCTAGTAATCTTCGCTGCAATCGTCACCGTTAACAGCGCTGAAAGAAAGATTCCAGTTCAATATGCTAAGCAAGTTAAGGGTAGGAAAATGTATGGTGGTCAATCAACCCATATTCCTATTAAGGTTAACTCTTCTGGCGTTATGCCTTTAATCTTCGCTTACGCTATTCTTTCTTTCCCAGATTTAATCTTAAATCTTATCGGGGTAGATAGCAATAACTGGTGGTCGGCTAACGTTGGTACGGGTACAATTCCTTACACTGTTTTACTCTGTGTATTGATTTTATTCTTCTCGTACTTCTATAACCAAATCCAGTTCAATCCGGATGACATTAGTAAGAGCATCCAAGGCAACGGGGGATTTATTCCTGGTACTAGACCTGGTAAACCTACCGCTGACTACTTGAAGAGAGTTGCAAACAGAATAACCTTATTCGGCGCTATCTATTTAGCGTTGGTTGCTTTAGTTCCATCACTTATTTTCTCAGGAATTGAAGCAAGTTTGGTTAACGTATTCAGCGCAACCGGTCTTCTAATCGTAGTTTCAGTTGCATTGGAGTTTGAACAAGCACTACAATCACAAATAATGATGAAGAACTATAAGGGATTTCTAAAATAAAATGAAAATTGTATTACTCGGGGCACCAGGTTGTGGCAAAGGTACTCAGGCATCACACATAGCCGATAGATATAATCTTCCACATATCTCTACGGGAGATATCTTTAGAGAGATTATCGGCAGTGGCACCGAACTTGGCTTAGAAATTAAAAGAATAATAGATGGTGGGAATCTTTGTCCCGATCATCTAACCGTGGAAATCGTTAAGCAAAGATTAGCAAAACCTGACTGCAGGAAAGGTTATATACTTGACGGTTTTCCACGAAATATAAACCAAGCGATTGCACTAGAGGAGTTTTCTTCGCCAGACGTCGTTTTGAATCTTCACATAGAACTAGATAAAATTGAAAAGAGAATTACTGGGAGAAGAAATTGCACCAAGTGTGGAAATTCCTTCCATATTGATTTTATCGGCAATACCATGCGCTGTCCAAGGTGTGGAAATCAATTAATGATTAGAGACGACGATAATCCCGCGTCTGTTAAAGAGAGATTGAGAGTGTACGCAAGTCAAACCGCCCCTTTAATAGAGTATTACGAAAAATTAAATAAGATATCAACAATCGACGCTGATAAGACGATTGCGGGTGTTTTTGAACAAATTGTAAAGGTTCTCGGCTAGTATGATAAAAATTAAGACTGAACGAGAAATAGCGTTAATGCGTGAAAGCGGAAAACTCACGAGAGACGTGCTAAATTATCTTGAATCTAAAATCAAAGTGGGAATGACTACTAAAGAGTTAGATAAACTTGCCTACGACTACATAGTTAGTCACGGCGGATATCCTTCGTTTTTAGGGTATCAAGGGTATCCTGCATCAACCTGTATATCAATAGACGATATGGTTGTGCACGGAATTCCATCAAATGATATAGTGATTAAAGACGGACAGATAGTTAGCGTGGACGTGGGAGTAATCCTAAACGGCTGGCAAGGCGATGCGGCAAGGACCTTTATGGTCGGCAATGTTAGCGAAGAAAAGAGAAGATTAGTGGAAATCACTAAAGAATGCTTTTTCAAAGCAATCGAAAATCTTTGCGACGGCTCGCCCGTAGGCAATATAGGATACGCCGTACAAACGCATGCGGAAAATAACGGATATTCGGTAGTTAGGGCTTTAACCGGTCACGGAATAGGTCAAGAAATGCACGAAGATCCAAGCGTTCCAAACTTTGGAAGAAGAGGAACGGGAATCCGTTTGAAAAAGGGTATGGCAATAGCGATAGAGCCTATGATTAATATGGGCACTTATCAGGTGAAATTCTTAGAAGATGGTTGGGGAGTAGTCACTAAAGACGGTAAGCCTTCAGCCCACTACGAAAACACCGTTGCCATAACGGATAACGGAGTAGAGATTTTAACTTTATAAATTTATCGGTTAAACCGACGAAAAAACTCAAAAAAAGGAGGAATAGTTTGTGTCTAAAGAAGACGTAATTGAAACCGAAGGCGTGATAGTAGAAACTCTACCGAACGCAATGTTCAAAGTAAAGTTGTCCAACGGACATATAATAACTGCGCACATATCTGGTAAACTTCGCCAACATTACATCAAGATAATTATCGGCGATAACGTAAAATTAGAAATGAGTCCATACGACTTGACCAAAGGCAGAATAACTTGGCGTAGTAAATCTTAACGCAAACAATTCCAAAAAAGGAGAGAAAAAAATGAAAGTAAGACCTTCAGTTAAACCTATGTGTGACAAATGCAAGGTAATTAAGAGAAACGGAAAAGTAATGGTAATTTGTTCAAAGAACAAAAATCATAAGCAAAGACAGGGTTAATCCCCGCTTACCTATCTAGGTAAGAACGAAAACAAAGGCTTAAAGGAAAGGTTATCATTCCAAACGACCAAACTTTTAAGCGTTAACATATACAAAAAAATAAAAATAAGGAAAAAAATACGGAGGTATTTAATGGCACGTATAGCCGGCGTTGATTTGCCAAACAACAAAAGAGTGGAAATCGGTATTACCTACATTTACGGTATTGGACTTCCAACGGCAAAGAAAATCATCAAAGAAACGGGTATCAACCCAGACACTAGAGTAAAAGATTTGAGTGAAAGCGACGTAGCTAAACTCAGAGAGTATATCGAACATAACCTTCAAGTAGAGGGTGACTTAAGATCAGAAGTTAACCTTTCAATTAAGAGATTGATTGAAATTGGTTGCTTTAGAGGTGTTCGTCATAGAAAGAACCTTCCAGTTCGTGGACAAAGTTCTAAGAGAAACGCGAGGACGAGAAAAGGTCCACGCCGTACCGTTGCTAAAAAGAAAACGGCAACTAGATAGGAGGTGACAGAAAATGGCAGCAAAAAAGATAGTTAAAAAACGTAAAGACGTGAGAAAGGTTGACAAAGGACAAGTTCATATCCAAGCATCTTTCAACAACACGTTAGTGACGATAACCGATATGCAAGGAAATGCAGTATCATGGTCAAGTGCGGGAAGTTTAGGCTTCAAGGGTTCAAGAAAGAGCACTCCGTTTGCAGCGCAAATGGCTGCTGAAGCAGCAGGAAAGGTAGCAAGAGACCAAGGTATGCGTTCTGTAGAAGTATACGTAAAAGGACCTGGTGCAGGTAGAGAATCTGCAATCAGAGCGCTTGCAAACTGCGATATGGAAGTGACGCTTATTCAAGACGTTTCTCCAATCCCACACAATGGTTGCAGACCACCTAAAAAACGTAGAGTATAAGGAGAAAAACAATGGCTAAATATACTGATTCAAAATGTCGTTTATGTAGACGTGAAGGCGCAAAGTTATTCTTAAAAGGCGAAAGATGCTATAAAGGTTCTTGCGCATTTGAAAGAAGACCTGTTGCTCCTGGACAACACGGTATGGCAAGAAAGAAAATTTCTGAATACGGTTTACAACTTCGCGAAAAGCAAAAATGTAAGAGAATTTACGGCGTATTAGAAGGTCAATTTAGAAAGTATTATGAAAAGGCTGATAGAATGAAAGGTATCACCGGTGAAAACATGCTTTCTCTATTGGAAAGAAGACTTGATAACGTTATTTATAGAATGGGTATCGGTTCTTCAAGAGCGCAATCTCGTCAATTAGTGACTCACGCGCACTTCACCGTTAATGGCAAGAACGTAAATATCGCATCTTATATCGTTAAAGTTGGCGACGTTATCGCTGTTAAAGAAAACAAGAAAGACAACAAGTTCTTTGCTGAAATTAAGCAATTAAAGGTTGGAGTTATGCCAAAATGGTTAGAGTTCAACCCTGAAACCTTAACCGGTAAGATTATCGCTCTTCCAACTAGAGAAGATATCGATATCACCATTAAGGAACACATGATTGTCGAATTGTATTCAAAATAATTAGAAAAATAAATTTAATAAGATTAAAAATTTTCGATGGGTTTTCTAGAGGGGAAACAAGAAAAATTCCACGTTTCTTGTACGAATTCTCTAGAAAATCAAATTCGAAACTATTAGGAGGTAATTTCTTATGATGGAAATCGAAATGCCAAAAATAGCTGTGGAAGAAAAAGAAAACAAGAGTTATGCTAAAATCGTAGTTGAACCTTTGGAAAAAGGCTTCGGCTTGACTTTAGGAAACGCTTTGAGAAGAATTTTATTGTCTGCTTTACCAGGCGCTGCAATTCAAAACATTAAGTTTGCTGAAGAACTTGGCGTTAAACACGAATTCACCGCAATCAATATGGTTAAAGAAGACGTGACTGAAATTATTCTTAACTTAAAGGGCGTTATAGTAAAGACTTCTTGTTTAGACAAAGATTACAAGAAAACGGTTAAACTTTATAAAGAAGGTCCTGCAGTAGTTAGAGCAGGTGACATCAGTTCAGATGCTGAAATCGAAGTGTTAAACCCAGACCTTTACATTTGTACAGTTGACGAGGGTGGCAAGATTGACGTTGATTTAACTATCGGTCGTGGCAGAGGCTACGAAGGTGCAGACGAGCACAAGACCGACGTTATTGACGAAATCGCTATCGATAGTATCTATACTCCCGTTAAGAAAGTTAGTTATAACGTGACTGCTACGAGAGTTGGTCAAAGCGTTGACTTTGATAAACTTACTTTAGAAGTATGGACAAACGGTGCGTTCTCAGGTAGAGATATCGTTAGCCTTGCTGCAAAGATTATGGAAGAGCATATCAAAATGTTCGTTTCACTTTCAGACGTTGGCAACATTGGGATTCTCGTTCCACCTGAAGAAGACAAGAAGACCAAGATTTTGGAAATGACCATTGAAGAAATGGATTTGACCGTTCGTTCATATAACTGCTTAAAGAGAGCAAACATTCACACGGTGGAAGATTTAACTAAAAAAACAGAAGAAGATATGCTTAAAGTTCGTAATTTAGGTAAGAAATCTCTCGACGAAGTTATTTACAAGTTAGAGAGCTACGGCTTAAAGTTAGCGGACAAGGAGGACTAAAAAATGGCAAGAAAATTAGGATTAAACGCAACCCAAAGAGTTGCTCTAATAAAGAACCAAGCAACTGCTCTTTTATGGTATGGTAAAATCGAAACCACCGAAGCAAGAGCAAAAGAAGTTGCTAGCTACGTAGCAAAAATCATTACGCTTGCAATTAAAACCTTTGACGACGTTGTTGAAACCGAAGTGACCGTTAAGGACGCTAAGGGCAAGGAAACCAAAAAGACCTTAGTTAAGGACGGCGTTAAAAAGTTAAACGCAAGAAGAAAGATTATTTCTATGGTTAACGATATTCAAGAAGTTAAGGGCTTTAAGGAAAGCAAGCCAGACTTCAAGAAGAGAACTGCAGACATCAAAAACCCACTTATCGAAAAGATCTTCGACGAATATGCTAAAAAATATGCAGATCGTAAAGAAGAAAAAGGTCAAGGTGGTGGATACACTAGAATCTACAAACTTGGTCAAAGAAAGGGCGACGCTGCTGAAGTTGCTATCATCGAATTAGTTTAATACTAAAAAGACTGCGTTTTAGCGCAGTCTTTTTTTATTTTAAATTTCATAAATTTCGCCTATAATAAATAAACATATACTATGTTTTTAAGTGAGATTGAATCGGGAAAATATTGTGTAATCGTAAACGTTTTAGTAAGCGAAAAATTAAGGGGACGTTTGTTTGAGTTAGGTGTAAAAAAAGGTGAAAAAATTAAAGTCGTTAGAGAAAGTTATAAAAATTCACCGATAATTATTTTAGTTAAGAACACTTTTTTTGCAATAAGAGAAGAAGACGCAAATAAAATTGAGGTGAAAGAGTAATGAGAGTGTGCTTAGTTGGAAATCCTAATTGTGGCAAGACCACTCTTTTTAACTATTTAACTCACTCGTATCAAAAGGTGGGCAATTGGGCAGGTGTGACGGTTGATAGTAAGGTTGGCGACTTATTCTACGATAGGTCGGTTAAAGTAGTCGACCTGCCTGGACTATATTCTCTTTCACCAACTTCGCCCGACGAAAAAGTAGTAGTTGACTACTTAAAAAATAACGCCTTAGATTTAATCGTAAACGTTATCGACGGCACTAATTTGGAGCGTGGCTTATATTTAACTTTGAGTCTTATAAAGTTAAACTTGCCTATGCTAGTTGCCGTTAATATGGCAGACGAACTTAGAAAAAACGATATAAGCCTTAACGTTAAAAAACTAAAAGAGTTTTTGGGTGTTCCGGTAGTTTTAATTTCAGCAAGAGCAAAAGAAGGGCTAAAAGAATTAGAGGGCTTTTTTAAGGTCGAAAACACAAGGTCTAAAAATAAAAAACTAGTAAGTCTTTCTTTTGCTCAAATTCATAATGAAATTGAAAAAGAAATAGATAAAATTATTCAAAAAAAAATCACCCTTACTCAAAAGAACACTGAGAAAATAGATAAGGTTTTAACTCACGGATTTTGGGGCTTTTTTATCTTTATCCTAGTTATGACCATAGTGTTTTCCTTTACCTTAAAATTAGGTGGCTATCTTGGAGACGAGTTGATAGGCGTTATTGGTAAAATAAGTGATTTGACGGCGAATTTCGCCCTTAAAAAAGGGGTAAACTTTGCCACCGTTAGTTTGCTTGTTGACGGCGTATTTAAGGGAATTGGCTCGGTTTTAAGTTTTCTTCCACACCTTTTGATAATGTTTTCTTTTATGACTTTTTTAGAAGAGAGTGGGTATACTGCGAGAGTGTCTTTTTTGTTTGACAAGATATTTTCTAGGTTTAACTTAAGTGGAAAGTCGGTTATTCCGTTCGTGCTATCTTTTGGGTGTAGCGTTAGTGGAATAGAGGCTAGCAAAGTTATAGAAAACAGAAAGGAAAGGGAGGCGACTATTATGCTTGCGCCGTTTATTCCTTGTGGTGCAAAGATGGCAATTTTAGGGTGGTTTTCCTATAGGTTTTTAGGTGGAAGCGTGTTGCTTGCTCTTTTGTCCTACTTTATTAGTATAGTTATCTTGTTTTTGGTAGCAAAGATATTTAAAAAATTTGACAAGGGGGAAAATAGTGAGGGCTTTATATTAGAACTGCCCGTACTTAGACTGCCGAGATTAAAGAATATACTCTCTGTGCTTTTTATAAAAACCAAAGAGTTTTTAATAAAGTCGGGAACGGTTATCTTTGCAGTATCTATCGTAGTTTGGCTACTTTCTAATTTTGGACCTAATGGTATTACCTATAAAAATGCCGAAAATAGTTTCTTGCGCTTATTAGGAGAAGGGTTAAAATATTTATTCTATCCGTTAGGGTTTTCTTCGTGGGAATCTTGCGTTTCCGTGCTTTCAGGACTACTTGCAAAAGAATCTATCGTGGAAACGCTAGAAATATTATCCGTCGATTTCGATTCGCTATTTTCTAGTCCTTATAAAGCCTTTTCGTTTATGGCGTTTAACCTATTTTGTCCGCCTTGCGTGGCAACCTTGGCGATAGCAAAGAGAGAACTTAAAAGCGTTAAAAAACTTTTTAAGATGATAGGTGTTGAATTTGCCGTCGCATACTTGGTTTCTTTTGGGATAAACCTTATAGGGATAATTATTAGTTTAGATATAGGCTTGATTTTATCAATTTTTATTGGTATAATACTTTTAGTAGGTTTCGCTTTTGCAATAAAGAGAATAGGTAAAGGCGACTGCCAAGATTGTAAAAAGTGTAGGAAAGTTAACTGTGAAATACAAAACCATGTACGACTATATGAGAGAATCGGAAACGGCGCAAGAAGACGCGTATTTTCCAGAAGAGTGGATGGAAGAGAGAAAACCAACCTCTAAGGAAGAATATTTTGATTTTTACGACGATATAAAACTCACTCCAAAAGACGATTGGTAAAAAGGCAATATATAAGCCGACCTAAAAAGGTCGGCTTTTTCATTTTAAATTTAATAGTTCTAATAGAGAAAAGTGAAAAGTATATATATTGTGTAAACGATGGGGTTAAAATACGTGAAAATCACTTAAAATTCGACACTAACCCCAAAAAAGCAACAAAAGGACGATAGTATAATGTATTGTACTTTCATTAAAAAGAAAACTTTAATAATTACTTTAAGTTTATTTTTAGTCGCCGTATTATCTTTGATTGTTTTATCGGGGAGTGGAACGTACGCCGTGTTTTACGGTGGGAATTTAAGAAAATTGCCCATCTACTACGTTAAGACGGGAGAGAAAAAAGTTGCGCTTACTTTCGATTGCGCTTGGGGAACTGACTATACGGATAAACTTTTAGAAATTATGGAAAATGAAAAGGTCGTTAGCACTTTTTTTACGGTGGAGTTTTGGGCTAGAAAATATCCCGATTACTTAAAAAAGATTGATGAAAAGGGGCACGAAATCGGCACTCACTCTTCCACGCACCCGTATATGAGTAAATTAGGAAAAGGGGCTATTGAAAAGGAGTTAACTACTTCCTGTGATGCGATTGAGAGCGTGATAAATAAAAAAGTTAAAGTCTTTAGAGCGCCGTACGGCGACTACGACGACCTTTTAATAGATACTGCGAAAGAACTTGATCTTTTTACTATTCAGTGGGACGTAGATAGTTTAGATTGGAAAAACCTAACTAGTGCTGAAATTCAAAAAAGAGTGCTAAATAAGGTGAAAAATGGTTCTATCGTATTATTTCATAATCAAGGCTTACATACTGCCGAGGCGCTTTTGCCTATTATAAAAGAACTAAAGAGCAGGGGCTTTGAGTTTACTACCGTGAGTCAACTGATTTATAAAGACAATTACCAAATGTCGGTGGACGGCGGACAGGAAAAATGTAATTAAAAATTCTTTTGGAGGAAATTTATATATGAACAATCAGACAGAAAAAAACAATAAAGTTTTTATTAGTGGGGAAATAGTTAGCGAGGCTGAGTTTTCACACGAAGTTTACGGCGAGGGCTTTTACGAAATGAACGTTTTGGTAAAAAGACTCTCTGGACAGGGGGATTTGCTTCCCGTGACGGTATCCGAAAGGCTTATTGCCGATAAAGACCTTAAGGTTGGCAGTACCATTAACGCTTTCGGTCAGTTTAGAAGTTATAATAAACTAGTCGATGGAAAAAGTAGACTTATGTTAACCGTTTTCGTTAGAGAATTACTAGATAACCCCTTGCCAAAAAATCCAAATAGTATAGTTTTATGCGGATATATTTGCAAACCACCCGTATATCGCACCACTCCTTTCAATAGGGAAATTTGCGATATACTAATTGCAGTAAATCGCTCTTATAATAAATCCGATTATATTCCTTGTATTGCTTGGGGAAGAAACGCAAGATTTGCTAAAAACTTAGAAGTTGGCGAAAAGATTGCAATCTCTGGTAGGATTCAAAGCAGAGAATATCAAAAAAAGTTTAGTGAAGAAGATATTAGAGTAATGACGGCGTACGAAGTTTCCATAAGCAAACTTGCTGCTTACGATAACGTAGACAACTTCGATATAGAAGAAGAGTTTGACCTTTTGGACTATGCTTGTGATAAGCCTTTAGAAAATTATGAATCTAGTTTATAAATAAAAAAGAAAAGCCCTTTGGCAATTTTGCCAAAGGGCTTTTATTATCGCTATTTACTTAAATTTTTTTAGGATAAAGAAACTTGCCGTTCCACAAATGCTAGTGATTACCGCTAAAATAATAAGGATATTTCTAACTGCTTGATTTGGAGTGTTAATAAGAGCCGAACTTGCAATAAAGCCGTCTTTCCAACCATCATCGTAATATTTAATAGTTAAAACTCCGTTTTTGTTTTCATATACTCTAACCGTTGAAGATTCAATATCGCAAATTTTTTGGGTTAGATCTTTGTCTTGATAAACGGCAGTTGCTCTAATTTGCTCGAAAGAATAACTTTCAAGTTGCTTGTTTTGACTTAAAACTTCCACCGTAAAGTTTATTGGAACGTAGCAAGAAATTTGCTTTCCGTCAATTTCCACCGAGCAGTAATAAAAGTCCATATCGAGCACCTTAACCGACTCCGTTGGCGAAATCTTAGTGTGTTTATTAAGCATTAACTTCTGCCCGTCTAGAGTAATTGCGTGGTCGGTGTTTAGTGTGATAAGCGGGGTGTAGTAGGCGTGTACGGTGGTGTTTGTAAACGCTTCTTTAGGAGCGGTGGTCTTTTCGATTTGGCTAACCGTTCCTTCTAGTTTATTAGTTAAATACAAGCCGTATTGATCGCCAAGTAGGTATAAATTTAATTTGTTTTCGCAAGGAACAGGGATTTCCTTTAATAGTAGATATTCGTTTTTAGGACTAACCGCGTCTAAATACTTAAATCCGTTGTCAAACTCTACTGAATATACGCCTGCATCTACGTTTACTGCGCATCTAGATAGGGAGTTGTTTGGCGCTTGTTCGCCCGTAAAGGTTAAATCGCTAGGCGCTACTATCGAAGAAACGGAGATATTGTCCACAACGTCTGTTGAGTATATATACTCTTCATTATTATTTACAAAATATATGGTAGAAGTATCGAGATTTAAGCAAAAATCTTTTACGCTACTTTGACCGATTGGATAACTCTTCCACTCTCTCGTCACTGAATTAAGACTTGAAATATCGTATCCGTTGCAGAAATACATTCTTCCACTTAGGTCGGTTATTATCTCTTTTGCGCCCTTTCTTTCCGAGAAAAATTCAGGCGTGCCGTTTTCAAGATGAGAATCTTTATATACGCCCGAAGCGTTAACTATTAGATAATTTCCTAAAGTGTCAACTTCAATGAGTTCGTAAGCAAAATTATAGTCTTTAGTTAGATTTATAGAGCCGTCGCTTTCGCTAACTTTGTATACTTTTGACGCCGTTAGGTGATTAGTTAGTATGTAAAAATATCCGTTTTTATAACAAATATCTTTAACGTTTCCCTCTATTTCAAGGTCTACCTTTGATTGCTTGTTTATATCGTATATAAAAGCAGAATTACCTTTTCCACAAACCAAAATCATTTTGCCCATTGCAAATTGTTCCGGCGCGTCGTTTAAAAACAGGTTGGTGAAAGCGTTTTCCGTATAATCTATCTTATCGGTGTCTATAATGGTTAATTTATGCTCGTCTAAAACGGCGAGTATATTTTTATATCTCTCTATTGAAAGTGGCTCGGTTATTCTATTGTAAGCCGTTTTGCCCTTAGCGATTGCCTTTCCCGTGAAAACTAAGCCGTTATCTTTAATTTCAAATTCTTGAACGCTGTCGTTTAGTTTATCAGTCACTATAACTAGGTTGTTAGAGAAAGTCACGTCGGTAGGGGTGAGCACCTTTCCTAAATCGTATTTAGATTCTGGAAGAGTCAACTCTTTACTTTCATTATCGGTAAAGGAATACCTAAAAATCTTTCCGTCGTAAATATAAAATAGCGCGTCTTCTCTAGCAACCATTTTTAGTGGAACTAGATTTTCTAGCACCTTTTGATTTTCAAAATCACTAAAATCACGTGAGCAAATCTTTCCGTCGCTTATGTAGAATACACTCTTTGAGTTAAGCGCTACAGTTAGGTCGGTTGAGATGGAAAAAGGAGTGAAGAGCATATTGGTTATAGCTCCGCCACTAGCCTTATATAAAAGCAAATTAGTGCCGTAGGTAGTGGCTAAAATTTCGCCGTTAAAACTGAACGAAGAGCCACCTATAGAAGAAGAGCCGAAAGATAACGGGCTAACGGCAAAACTAGTTAAATTAACCTTATAAATAGAGCCGTTGTCCGATAAAATTAGGCTATTATCGTCAAACCTTTCTACGTGCTTTAGTGAAACAAAATTGTAGTCTGCTTGTGATAAAAGTTTATATTTGCCATCTTTATAAACTACGAGTGAATTGTTTTCTTGAACGATTGCAGTCACTTCGTCGTCCATATAAGTATTAACTGGGCTAGTTAGGGCGTAAGAATCCCTAGGGGATATAGGCATAATCCTATTTGACGGCTCTTCTGCTAACACCTTAGAAGTGGTGGGTAGCAATAGAGCGCCTGCTAACGCCGTAAAGGTCAAAAATAAACTTATTAAAATGCTTGATAGTATAATTTTTTTCTTCATAAACTTAATTTTACCACAAATTTATAATTTTGTCTATATAAAGAATTTATATATTTAAAATAAAAACGAATTAAAAGAAAGTTCAATGAAAAAATTTTTTAAAATTTATGGTTAGAGCGTCATATTATGACTGAAACTGACAAAGTAGGGGTGTATTATCGTAAGTGAAAAAGCGAACAAATGTTCGTAAAATTAGTAAAGTGTATTCAAAAACACAATAAAAATCAAGTATAATATGACAAAAAAATTGATATTTGAACAAGAATAACTTATATTTGAACAAATATCGACATAGAAAGATTGATTTTTGAAAACAATAGGGTATAATCAAAATCACGGAGGAATTAAATGAACGTACTACATACTAAAACCTTTTTATACGCATATCCACACCTACTTGAGATTGCCGAGCAAATCGATAGACTCGTTGAAAAGAAGGCATTATCTTCGCTTTCTAACTGCTTGCCAGCAATGACTCAATACGACGAAATTATCACGATGACCTTTGAAAAGGACGTACTTTTCGTTCTTAAAAAAGAGTGTGATAAAATTCTAAGCAAGTTTGCTGAAGAAGAGTTAAAATACTTTGAGTATAAGTATTTTAGAAGAAAGCCAAAGAGTTATTTTGATGGCTTTGAAACGCAAACGAGAGCCTATTTTAGAAAGCAGGTTAGCCTAGCGAATAAATTTTCAAAAAGGCTAGAAAAAGCGGGGATAGACGATAAGTTTTTTACGGAAAAATGCCTAACTATTGAGTTTTTCCGTCAACTTTTAAAAAGGACGGAAGAAAGAGAAAGAATTGCTTATAAAAATAAAGTGAGAGCAGAAAAGGTATTATAATTTATTCGTAATCGGTTTCTTCATAGTAAGATGAATTTGACTTAGTCGGCTTATTCTTAAAAGCGATAAATATAGCGAATAACCCGGCAAAACTGAGCGAAACGATTATTGCAATTTTAATTGAACTGACGTCTGCGCTCGGTTTAATCTCTGGAGTTTCAGGTGTTTCTTCGGGCTCTTCGGGAGTATCAAGAAAGGTTAGTGGGTTGGGGTGCAAGGGAATTTCAAATGGGAGAAGAGCGCTTTCTTTTATATAGCCTAATTTATCGTTATAACTAACAAAATATATTAACGTGTTGTCGGCTTGATAAAGCGAGCCGTAATATTTAACTTCTCTATCGGGGAATATATATTGGATTGAATTAAGTAGCGAACTATCGGCGTATAAAACGGCGTTAGAAGAGGTGGTTATGGTCACGTTTGGATAATAACTACTGCTTGATTGTGAGTCGTCGAATAGTTTGGTTTTGGGAACGAATCCGTCTAGACCGTTTATTCCGTTTTCGCCACAGTATTCTACGTGGTAAAAGTCGCCGTTTTCACCGATTACTTTAACGTAATAAGAGTACGGCAAGTAGAAAAGGGGAGAAGAACTAAATTCGTTAGTATAAAACGGCGTGTTATCGTCAATTACCCGCAAGTATTGACTTTGCGCGTTTGCTTTATTTATTGGGGTTAATATGGCTATTGCCGTAAAACCGATTAAAAGGAATAAAATAAATTTTTTCATAAGGTGAAAGAGATTATAAATAATAATCTTGGTAGAAGTTAGGATATTTTAGTCTAAATTACCAAATTGTTGTCGAAAATACGTTTTTGGTTTTATCTTTAACGCTATTGCGTATACTTTTAACGTAGGCTTTATGAAAAAATTTAGTTTTTTAAATAGTGCGATTGCTATTTTTCTCGTAGGTATAGTGCTTGTAGGTTTTTCTATCTTTAGAAAGGTTGAGAAGAAATATTTTTATCCCTTAGAGCACGTTGAGATTATTTATAAACACGCAAGCACTTATAAGTTGTCGCCGACTTTGGTGGTTTCGCTAATAAACGCAGAGAGTAGTTTTAATAGTCAGGCTATAAGTGAAAAGGGAGCAAAAGGGCTTATGCAAATAACCGATAGTACGGCAGAATATATTGCAGGAAAACTCGGCGAAGAAGAGTATAATATATTTGATGAAAATACAAATATTTTATTTGGGTGTTATTATCTTAGGTATTTATTAGATAAATTCAAGGTAGAAGAAACGGCGCTTTGCGCCTATAACGCAGGAGAAACAAAAGTTAGAGAGTGGCTAAGAAATAAAGAGTATTCGTTAGATAGTGAAAGGCTAAAGGTAATTCCGTATAAAGAAACGAAAAATTATATAGAGAGAATTTATAAAAATAAAGTAAAATATAAAAAATTATATAAGAATATTCTTGACAAATAATAAAATTTTGACTAAAATATAAAGGCTTAACGTGAGGGTGGCGGAATTGGCAGACGCGTACGTTTGAGGGGCGTATGGTTATCCGTGTGGGTTCAAGTCCCATCCTTCACACCAAAAAGAAAGAGTACCATTTGGGTACTCTTTCTTTTTGGTTTAAACTAATTATGGGACTTGAACGGGTAGGAATCGACGACTTAAAATAAAGGAGTTTTTGAAATCTCTAAATTTATTCGAGAAAATAAAAAAAAGCCCCGATGCATCTATTCGCTCGGGGGTGTATGGGCTATACCCATACCTGATTATGCACTAATTATATCTAACAAAAACTAAAAAATCAAGTATTTTAATGCAATTTATAAAAATAAAAAAGAACGGGCACGGTGCGAGCCTAAAACGCATTGACCGTGATTACGGGAATTGAAACCTAATTCAACTTGTCTCTCAACGTTCTATAAATATTATATACATAAAAATTTAAAAAATCAACTAAAAATCAAAAAAATTTTGATAAGTATCATTTTTGGCTCGAACGGAAAGGGAAAATCGAGCCTGCAAGCGCATTTATTAAACCTTTCTGCCTTTAATTATAGCCGAATAAGGTCTCTTATATGAGGAGGCAGAGGGCAATAGATAGGCAAAGAGCATACTACAACGAGCGCAGTGGGGAAATGACTAAAAATGACCACCAAATTGCAAAAAAATATGCCGATAAAACTAAAAAAAGATACATAAACAAGATAGAAAAACAAAAAAAATAGCAAAAAAAAAGTAATGGCGGTGCCAAACGTGCTTAGAAAGCCATCAGCCCGACTCAAAAGAGTCGCTCATTACTTTATGTGCTAATTATATCTAACAAAAATTAAAAAATCAAGTATTTTAACGTAAAAATCAAAAAAATTATAGATTTAATGAGATAGTTAGACGTAGGCAATTAGCAACTCGCAACTTTTAATATCTAGGGTTGATTTTTGGGGTGAAAGTGGTTATAATAAAAGTATATTTACAAAACTTTAACTTTTTATAAACATTTTATAAATATAGACGTTGTATAATAAATTTAAGGTGATATTATGGTAAAAATTTTAGTTGTTGAAGATGACAAGGCGTTAAACGGATTAGTTAGTTCGTATTTACGAGATAATGGATACGAAGTAAAGTCTTGCTACGACGGAGTTGAGGCACTTGCCGAGTTAAATCAAACCAAATATTCTATGATTATAAGCGATATAATGATGCCAAAGATGGACGGATTTGAACTTGCCGAGAGCGTTAGGCTTACCGATAAGACCACTCCTATTATCTTTATGTCTGCAAAGGACGATAAGCCGTCTAAAATGTACGGCTACAAACTTGGAATCGACGATTACGTGACCAAGCCGTTCGACGTAGACGTTTTGATGATGAAAGTTGCCGTGCTTTTAAGAAGGGCAAAGATAGAAACCGAGCAAAAATTAGTTGTTGGCAACTTTACTATGAACAAAGAAGAACGCACGGCAACCATTGACGGTGAAGAAATTTCTTTAACCGTTAGAGAGTTTGATATTCTATTTAAACTTTTATCATTTCCTAAAAAGACTTTTACTCGTTCTGCGCTTATGGATGAGTTTTGGGATTACGACGCGTCGGCAACTAGCAGAACGGTGGACGTTTATATGGCTAAGATTAGAGAAAAGACGGCTTCTTGCGACGGATTTGAGATTTTAACCGTTCACGGATTAGGGTATAAGGTAGTGCTAAAATGAGAAAGAAAGGTAAAATAAAATCTTTTTTAATGGGAACGATTTTTCCGTTTTTCACGGTAATTTTATTAGTTTCAGTATCCCTAATTGTATACGAGCAAATTAAAATGACGGCGGGAGATAAGCCTTTTGTGGTCAGTTTGGTTATGCTATTAACCGTTTGCGCTTTATCGGTGCTTTTCGTCGTAGGGGATAAAATAAGAAGAAAAATTACAAACGAAGCGCCCGTTAAGGAAATTTTAGACGCAACTGAAAAAATAGCGTCAGGTGATTTCTCGGTAAGGTTTACTACTATTCACTCGTATGAAAACTACAACGATTACGATTTAATAAAAGAAAATCTAAACGCAATGGTGGCAGAACTAGAAAAGAGTGAGATTCTAAAAACCGATTTTATATCTAACGTTTCGCACGAGATAAAAACGCCTCTTTCTATTATTCAAAACTATATTTCGCTTGTGCAAGAAGAAAAAGACGAAGAAAAGAGAAAAAAGTATATAGAGACGGTTATCTTGGCGACGAAAAGATTAAGTAGCCTAATAACGAACGTATTAAAACTTAATAAACTTGAACATCAAGAATTAAACGTGGAATATCAAAAAATTAGGCTAGACCAAATGCTAGCAGAAGCAATTTTAAGTTTTGAAGATTTGATTGATAAAAAGCAAATAGAAATAGATTGCTCGTTAGAAGAGATAGAAATAAATTCTTCAGCAAGTTGTTTAGAAATCGTGTGGAACAATCTTATATCTAACGCTATAAAATTCACCGAGCCGAACGGCAAGATTACTATAAAACTTTATAGAAAAATGGATGAAATTGTGGTTGAAGTAGCTGATACGGGTTGTGGTATTTCGGCAGACACAGGGGCGAAAATTTTTGATAAATTCTATCAAGGCGACACTTCGCACTCAGGGGAGGGAAACGGCTTAGGGCTTGCGCTAGTAAAAAAGGTTATAGACCTTATCGGTGGAAAAATTTCCGTTGAAAGTCAACTTGGAAAGGGCAGTAAATTTACTATCGTGTTAAAGGATACGGGATATGAAAATTAGTTTTCATACCATTTGGAAGAGAATATTAACTCCGCCTACTTGGGTGAAAGTACTAACGTTTGTAATAACCCTAATAACTTCAATAGGGGCTCTAACGATAGTTTTAGTGGACCCCAATAAACAAGTATTTGACGTTCTTTCTTATATTCTCTTTAGTGTTGCGGGGCTATCCCTTGCGTACAGCATATATTTAATTATTCCACTTTTTCCAAAGGTGAAAAAAGGAATAGTTAAATGGATGGAAAGCCACGATTTTACCTATTTGCTGTTGCGTAATTTCGGCTTTAGAACGGTAATATTCGCTATCGGCTCTTTTATTATGAGTATATTATTTAGCGTTTTTAACGCCTATATGGGTATCGTCAATCAATCTATATGGTATGGTGCGCTTGCAGGCTTTTATTTGTCGCTTGCTTTTCTTCGAGGTGGCGTGCTCACCTACCATAAGAATAGGGTTGCTAAAAAAATTAAAACGGAAAAAGAAGAATATATAAAGGCTAAAGTTTACAAAAATAGTGGAATTATTACGCTAATTCTCAACGTTGCATTGTCGGTGGCTATTGTTCAAATGATATTTTCCGACGCGCACTTTTACTATATGGGGTGGACTATTTTTGCCTACGCAGCCTATTCTTTTTATAAAATTACTGCTTCTATTATAACTTTTATAAAAGCGTATAAGCAAACGGACTTATCAATTAGAGCAATTAGAAATATAAATTTGGTAGACGCGCTCGTTTCTATATTGGCTTTGCAAACGGCACTCTTAACTACCTTTAGTAGCGCGGGTGTGAATATTTCACTATTTAACACCTTAACTGGAGTTGTAGTCAGTTTATTTTCTATAATAATTGGAATCTATATGATAGTTTCGGCAAATAAAAAAATAAAGGAAATACAAAAGGATATTATTTAGTATGAACGAAGAATTTAAGTATGATTACTCTGCGCCAACGGAGTCGGAAAGAAAACAAATTGAAAGCATAAAAAAGCAATACGTTGGGAGCGAAAAGGTGGAAAAAACACCTTTCGAGCGTCTTAAATATTTACACGAAAAGGTTAACGGAAGGGCAACTTGCGTGTCGCTAATTTTTGGTATTTTAGGTTGCCTAATATTTGGACTCGGTTTAACTATGGTTTTAGAGTGGAATATTCTAGTGTGGGGCGTGCTTGTTATGGCTATTGGAATAGTGCCTATGTGCTTTGCTTATCCTGCGTATAATAAAACTATAAAAAAGGGCAAAGAAAAATATGGCGAAGAGATAATAAAACTATCTGAGGAATTATTGAAAGAAAAAAAATAGATTCACGAAGGTAATTGCGAAAAATAATCGCTTTTACTTTTTTTTTACAAAAAAAACCTTTTAAAAACATAACTTTAACGTTTTGCAAACATTAGGTTTGTATAATATAAAAGAAAACTAAGAAATAATAAGGAGTTTTGTATGAATGCTATTGAAATTAAACATCTTTCAAAGAGTTTTCGTGGTATGTATGCCGTAAACGATTTAAATATGACCGTTCCCGTCGGCAGTATATACGGATTCATTGGTGAAAACGGAAGCGGTAAATCTACTACGGAGAAACTCATTTGTGGACATCTCGTTCCAGATGCTGGTGAAATTAAATTATTTGGTAGAGATTATAAAGACGCAGGCGTTCGTGTTAGAGTGGGCGCATTAATAGAAAACGCGGGTTGTTTTCCAGGTTCAAGCATTTATCAAAATTTAATGATGCAAGCGATAAATTTAGGAATTGAAAACCGAGATGAAGAAATTAAGAGAGTTCTTAAAATCGTGCGTATGCAAGATAACGCAAATATTAAGTTTAAGAGTTGCTCCCTCGGTATGAAACAACGTATAGGTATAGCGATGGCTCTTCTTGGAGAACCAGCACTTTTAATTTTAGACGAGCCTATAAACGGGTTAGATACCGACGGCATGAAAATTATGAGAGATATTTTAGTAGATATAACTAAATCGTATGGCTGTACAGTTTTAATTTCTTCACATATTTTGGGAGAACTTGAAAAAATAGCCACTCACTATGGAATTATTCGTCAAGGAAAAATGATTATGGAACTTTCCGCTAAAGAAATGGAGTCGAGAGCGAGAGTTTTTACCTCGCTTAAAACCGACGATATGAAAGGTGCTTTATCTAAGTTAAAAGAAAAGTACGATAACGTTAGAGAGGAGGATGGATATCTTCGCGTATATGACGTAGACGAAGTTGAAGAAATAGTGGACTATTTATATAAAAAAGGCTATGTAGTTAGCGAAATTAGAAAAAATAAAATTGGCTTAGAAGAGTACTATATTGAACTTATGAGCAAGAAGGAGAAGTAATAAAATGGAAAAATTACGTCAAATTAAATTTGAATCTCCAACATTTACAAAAAGAATAAAAGGTATGCTGGGCGTAGATCTTTATCGTTTATTTCACACGCCTTTGTTCTATATTTTTATCGCAATAGCGGCGATAATTCCTGCAATGCTTATTGCTATGACGGGTATGACAGGGCCAAATGGCGAGCCGTCCACTCCGTTATTTACAAACGTTTGGCAAGCAATTGCTGCAGATATTCCTATTTACGGGTTTGAGGGCATTGAGAAATACGCAAATATGAATATGGTGTTTATTTTTGGTGGTATTATGGTTTCGATATTTATTGGACACGACTACAAAAGTGGATACGTTAAACAACTTTTCACTACTCACGCCAAAAAAGAAGATTATATGATAAGCAAATCTCTCACTTGTGCTTTTACAATGGCTTGTATGTGCGTTAGTTATTTGTTTGGTGGTGTAATTGCTGGGTTACTTACACAAATTTCTTTTGCAGTAAACGTAGGTAATCTTCTTTGTGCAATACTTGGTAAAATCATTATGAGTTTAGGTTGGGCAAGTCTTTACACCTTCTTAAACGTAATATTTAGAAGATATTTCGGCGTTTCTATTGCCTCTTCATTCTTTTTTGGAACGGGCATTTTAGTCATTGGTGTTGGCTCTATCATTGGAAACACGCCCGTACTTAACGTGTTTTTGTATGGCTCGTCGGTATTCGCTTGTCTTTCGAGCAATCTTTGGACGTTAATAAATTGTTTGGCTGTATCGCTTGCGTGGACGGGTATTTATATTTTACTCGGCTCTCATATTCTTAATAAAAGCGACGTGTATTAAGGAGAATTAAAATGAATGCAATAGAAATAAAAAATTTGACCAAAAATTTTGGAGAAAAGCAAGCCCTTCAAGGCTTGAATATGACCGTTCCCGTCGGTAGTATTTACGGCTTTATCGGTGAGAACGGAAGTGGTAAATCGACTACTGAAAAAATTATTTGCGGACTTATTCATCCAAGTGGAGGTTCGGTCAAACTTTACGGAAAAGATTATACGGACGAGGAAAGTAGGGCTAATTTAGGTGTTTTAATAGAGACGCCCGGTTGTTTTTCTAATTTATCCGTGTGGAATAATTTAATGATTCAAGCAAAAAATTTAAGCATCGAGAACCCTGAAGACGAGATAAGAAAAATATTAAAACTCGTGCGCATGGAGGGTGCTGCGGGAAACAAATATAAGAATTGCTCTCTTGGTATGAAACAACGTATCGGTATTGCAATGGCTTTGCTTGGAAAGCCTAAACTATTAGTTTTAGACGAGCCTATTAACGGGCTTGATGCTGACGGTATGAGAATTATGAGAGAAATTTTAGTTGACGTCACTAAAAATGGCGCAACGGTGGTAGTCTCTTCGCATATACTTGGCGAACTTGAAAAGGTTGCCACCCACTACGGAATAGTTCGCAAAGGAAAAATGATAAAAGAGATGACGGCGGAGGAGTTAGAAAAAAGTTGTCGTACCTACGTCGCTTTGCAAACTAAAAATATGGATGAGACTAAAAAATTATTATCGTATAAATATTCTCGTGTAGAAAAGGATGAAAAAGGATATTTACGTGTTTACGACGTGGTTAAAACGCAAGAAATCGTTGCTTATCTTTATGAAAATGGGGTAATCGTAAACGAGATTAAAACTGATAAAATAGGTTTGGAAGAATACTATATCGACCTTATGAGTGAAAAGGGAGTTAAATAATATGGAAAAGAATTTTATAAATACGTCCTTTAGTAAAAAACTTAAAAGTATGCTTAACGTAGATTTTAAAAGGTTATCGGTAAGTCCATTTTTCTACGTTATGGTTGGAATATCGTTGGTTGTGCCTATTCTTATTCTAGTAATGACGACTATGATGGATGGGGTGGTGACGAATAATCCACAAACGGGGCTTCCTGGAGAACCTATGCAAGGCTTTGATTACGTGTGGCAAATATTGGGGTCTTTAAGTGGGACTTCAGTAGAGCAATCTGGTATGACTATGGATTTGGTTTCTATGTGTAATATCAATATGATGTTCTTTGCCGTAGCCGTTTTCGTTTGTATTTTTATTTCGGAAGATTTTAGAAGTGGTTATGCTAAAAATCTTTTTTCAGTAAGAGCAAGGAAAACCGATTACGTTATATCTAAGAGTATAGTTTGTTTCGCTGGTTCGGCTTGTATGTTTATAGCATTTTTCATCGGTGCTATTATTGGTGGTGCAGTTGCCGATCTTCCTTTTACTATGCAAGGTTTTAATGGCGCAAACCTAGTGTTTTGTATGCTTTCTAAAATATTTTTAATTCCAGTGTTCGTTTCTATCTTTACCTTGATGAGCGTTATTGCAAAACAAAAGTCGTGGCTTGCTATTTGTCTTTCATTAGGTGTAGGAATGCTTTTATTTATGATGATTTCCACTCTCACTCCACTTAACGCTAATATCGTAAACGTGCTTGCAAGCATAGCAGGAAGCGTGTTGTTTGCCGTTGGTATGGGTGCTATTAGTAATCTAGTTTTGAAAAAAACTAGTTTGATTTAATAATGCATAAAGAGTAAATTTTATAAAAAAAGCAATTTAACAAAACATTAACAAATGTTTTTCAAAGCATTTACATAATTTTAGCGATTTTTAAACATTCGTTTAGTATAATATGGGTATAAAAACGAAAGGAGATTACGAAAAATGAAAAACAACGAAACTACCATTAGAAAAATTAGAGACAGTTATTTAGAAAAAGAACCGACCAAGTTAGACGAACTTAAGGCATTAAATAAAAAAATTATTCGCCCAGCAAAAGTATTTGCTTACGTATTTGGAAGCGTGGGCTCGCTTATTATCGGTACGGGAATGTGTTTAGCAATGAAGGTTATCGGTGCAGGCTTATCGTTTGGTATGCCACTTGGAATTATAGTAGGATTGATTGGAATTTTGCTAGTATCGGTTAACTATTCAATTTATTCTAAGAAAATTCTTTCAAGAAGAAGAAAACATGCTGACGAGATTATAACGCTAAGCAATGAATTATTAAACGCAAATTAATTAAAATATAAATAAAGGAGATTAAAACAATGGGAGTAAAGAAATTTTTTAAGGACGCATTTGCAGACATGAAAGCAGACGCTAAAGCACAACGTGAGGTTGATAAGGCAAATTTCGCCGCAGTAAAGGCTGAGTCAAAGGCTAACTTCGAGGAAAACAGAGGCAAGAGAACTTTTGCAAAAGCAAAGGCAGACGCTAAAAAGAGTTGGGACGACGCGCATATGAGCCCAAGTGAAAGAAGAGAAAAGATGAACGAAGAGCGTGCTAAACAAGTAGAAGAGGCTAATAAAAGAAAAGCCGAAGCGGACGTTCGCTTAAAGGAATTAAAAGAAGAAAAGTAAATTAAAAGCGAGACTAACTAGTCTCGCTTTCAGTCTTGAAAAGGGAAAGGCAAATGAAGAAAAAATATAAGATAGTCACTTCCGGAAAGGTGGTTGAAAGAGAATACACTTATATTCCAGGAAGATATATTTTAGCCGTTTTAATTACCATTTTTGAAATTCTTGCAATAATAGGCGTGGTGGTTGCGCTATGCTATTTTGTTCCGTATTTTTACATTTTGGCTTTTGCAACCGAGGTCGCTTGCGTCTTGAAAATCGTATCGTCAGACGATAATCCAGATTATAAAGTTCCTTGGCTATTATTCGTGTTAATTTTGCCTATCGCAGGATTTATGCTATATTTTATTTTCGGCTCGAGAAAGTTGCAAAAAAAGTTCTTAAAAAGACTAGATAAAATAAAAACTTACGGCTATGAAATAAATGAAGAAAGGGAGTTTAAACTACTAAAAGAAGAAAGCGCTCAAATATGTTCGTACGCAAAAATGCTTTGTGATATATCTGAATCTCATCTTTTTACCAATACCAAACAAACCTATTTTCCACTCGGTGAGGATGTTTGGAAAAGTATATTAGTTGATTTAGAGAACGCTAAAAAATTTATTTATTTGGAGTTTTTTATTATAAACGAGGGGATTTTTTGGGATTCTATTCTTACGATATTAAAGCAAAAAGCAAGCGAGGGTGTGGACGTTAGAGTAGTGTACGACGACATTGGGTGTATGACTACTCTTGCGGGAAATTATGCTAAGCAATTAGCGAAATTTAATATTAAAGCAACGCCGTTTTCTAGGCTTAAAGGACAAGCAGATAGCGAATTTAATAATCGAAATCACCGCAAAATTTTGGTAATTGATGGAAAAATTGGGTATACGGGTGGCGTAAACATCGCTGACGAATATATAAACGAAATAAAGCGTTTTGGACATTGGAAGGATACTGCCGTAAGACTTGAAGGGAGAGCCGTTTACGAATTAACTAGACTATTTTTAATTGATTACGGCATAAACGTAAAAAATTTTGAAGCACCCAACTATGACGTTTATCCTGAGCAAGATATATCAGCAAAAGGATACGTAATACCTTTTGGAGATGGGCCTGCGCCGTTATATAGTAGAAGAGTGGCTAAAAGTTTGATTCAAAACATGCTCTCTTCAGCCAACGAGTACGTTTATATGACTTCGCCATATTTAATAATAGATAATGATCTTTGTACGAGCATTGAAAACACTGCTTTAAGAGGGGTGGACGTTAGGATAGTAGTGCCACATATTCCCGATAAAAAACTCGTGTTCGGTATGACTAAAAGTTTTTACTATCGTTTAATGAAAGCAGGCGTTAAGATTTATGAGTATACGCCTGGATTTATTCACGCAAAAAGTTATATAGTAGACGGAAAGTTAGCCATGATTGGTACTATAAATCTTGATTATAGAAGTTTAGTTCATCATTTTGAAAACGGGGTGTGGTTATATAAAACGGACTGCATTAAAGATATGGAAAAAGACGTTAAATTAACCTTAAAAGAGAGCCAAGAAATTAAAATTGAAAATTTAAAAACCAACTTAATTCAAAAAGTTATACGTTCGGTAGTAAGAATTTTCGCTCCGTTAATGTAATAATAAAACCCCTCGTCAACTAAAATGTTGACGAGGGGTTTTATTTCATTACCAATCGTATGCTCTAATTATATATTCGTTTTCGTCTTTTATATTGATAATAGACGGCTTATTACTTAATCCTATGGAAGAATAAAACTCTTTTAATTCTTTACCCGAAAGGCGAACTTCATATATTAGATAGTCAACGCAAACGCCAATTTCTATAACCTTTGCAACGTAGTCTACTGAACTTCCTAAGTCGTCGCAAAATTCATCGGTTAAACCTTTAATCGTAGTGTTTCTCATAGTGCTCCCAAAAAAATTTAATTTACTTACTATAGATAAATGATAGCAAAAAAAACTAGAAAAAGTCAACGAAAGAGAAGATATTTTTACGAGTTAGTTATTGACAATAGTCAACTTTTATATTATAATAAACGCTAATATAAAAAAGGAGAAATAGAATTATGTTTGATATGCCACAAGATTCAATTTTTCAACTTTCAACTTTGGTGGATTTATTGCTTGCGGTAGTGCTTGGCTTCTTAATTGGGTTAGAACGTAAAAATCGTTCTAAGGAAGCGGGAATTAGAACGCACGCAATCGTATGCGTTGGTTCTGCTTTAATTATGATAATTTCAAAATATGCTTTCGGTAGTGAAAGCGACGCAGCGAGAGTTGCTGCACAAATCGTTGCTGGCGTAGGTTTTTTAGGCGCAGGTATGATAGTTTACAAGAAACGTGAAATAACAGGTCTTACTACGGCGGCGGGCATTTGGGCAACGGCTGGCGTCGGTATGGCTTGTGGTGGTAGGCTCTATATAGTTGCCGTTGGCGCGACGCTCTTTTTAATACTCGTTCAATATTTTTTCCATCTAAACGTTAAGTTGTTTAGGCAAAAACGCTCTTATTTAATTAAGATTGAATTTTATAGAACTGACGACGAAAATCTTAAGATAAAAGAAATATTTTCTATAACGAGATTTAATCATCTAGTACTTAAAAGAGATGGTGATAAGGTGGTTTATAGCGCTAAACTTAATACCGAAAAGGAATTTCCATCAAGCGCGCTAAATAGAATCATAGAAGAAAATCCTTTCATTATTTCTATTGAAAGGGTGGATAACGAATAATAGGAGACTAATATGACCGAAAGAGAAAAAATGCTTGCAGGTATGCTTTATAGCCCTGCCGACCCAGAACTTCGTGCAATGCACTTAAGAGTTAAAAAACTTTGCCAAAAATATAATAAACTTAGTCCAGCGAGCCATAAAAAAAGAGATAAACTTATTAAAAAGATATTTGGCAAAACGGGTGAAAATATCGTCGTTCAAGGTCCAATCTACTTTGACTACGGCGTAAATACTACCGTTGGTGAAAACTTCTTTGCTAACTACGATTGTATCATTTTAGACGTAAATAAAGTGACAATTGGGGATAATTGTATGATAGCCCCAAACGTTTGTATTTTCTCGGCAACTCACCCCGTTAGAGCAGAAGAAAGATATAACGGCGTTGAGTTAGGGCTTCCCGTGACTATCGGCGATAATTGTTGGATAGGTGGTGGGGCGATAATTAACCCCGGCGTGACGTTAGGAAACAACGTAGTGGTGGCTTCGGGCTCAGTTGTCACTAAGAGTTTTGGAGATAACGTGGTTATCGGTGGAAACCCTGCGAGAATATTAAAAGAACTATAAAAATAAAAACTAAAAAAGCGAGATTGAATCTCGCTTTTTTTTAATAGGTTTATTCTTTTTATACTGAATAAAGTATATCGCTATAAGCAGGGAACGGCCAATATTTTTTAGCAACTAGTTTTTCAAGTTCGTCAACGGGCTTTCTTAAGTCGTTCATTGCGCTAAGCACTTGGTCGTGATAGTCCTTTGCCTTTTTAACGATATCACTTTCGGTCTTAACCTTTTTAGAAACTTCTTCTAGTTTTAATTCTGCCGTATACGCCTCGTCTAAAAGGGCCGACGTTCTTTCTAAAATTTTGCTTTCCGTTTCCCTTGAAAGGTCAAGTTTCTTTTTAAGCCTTATGGTTTCGGCAAGTTCGTTTATGCTTGTAATACAAGCGGGAATAATTTCTCTCTTGGTCATTTCAAGCATAGTTCTCGCTTCGATATTTATGGTTTTACAATAATTTTCGAGTAGAATTTCCATGCGAGCGTCAATTTCTTCGCCGTTAAGTACGCCGTATTTTTCTAGAAGTTCAACGTTCTTTTTATCGTTATATCTAACTAATGCCGACGGGGTGTTTTCTAAATTTAATAGCCCCCTTTCTTTAGCAAGCGCTTTCCACTCTTCGCCATAGCCGTTGCCGTTGAAGATTATGCGTTTATGCTTACAATAATACTCTTTAATGATATTTAAAATTTCGCTATTTAGGTCGGTTGCTTTTTCTAATTTAGAACAAATTTCGTCTAAAGCCTCTGCAACTGCAACGTTAATCATAGTCGTTGGGCAAGAGATGTTACACTCAGAGCCTAACATTCTAAACTCAAACTTGTTGCCTGTAAAAGCAAAAGGTGAAGTACGATTTCTATCCGTATTATCTTTCTTAAACGCCGTTTTAATTCCACTTGCAGTGTCTAAATCACTTGCCACCTTTTCGTCGTACGTTTTGCCTGAAGAAAGGTTTTCTAAAATGCCCTCAAGTTCTTCTCCAATATACATTGAAACGATAGCGGGTGGTGCTTCGCTTGCGCCAAGCCTATGGTCGTTGCTTGCAGAAGCAACCGATAAACGCAATAAATCTTGATGTCTATCAACGGCTGTAATAACTGAGATAAGGAACAATAGGAATTGAAGATTTTCTTTAGGATTTTTGCCCGGTTCGAAAAGATTTTCTCCACTATCGGTTGACATTGACCAGTTGTCGTGCTTGCCACTTCCGTTTACGTCCTTAAACGGCTTTTCGTTAAGTAAGCAGATTAGGTCGTGTTTTTCGGCAATCTTTTTCATTATTTCCATAGTGAGTTGATTTTGGTCTGCCGCAACGTTAACCGTGCTATAGATTGGAGCGAGTTCGTGTTGAGCAGGCGCTACTTCGTTGTGGCGAGTTTTTGCCAAAATGCCAAACTTCCAAAGTTCTCTATCTAATTCTTCCATAAAGGCTAGAACTCTAGGACGGATATTGCCGTAGTAGTGGTCTGCCATCTCTTGACCTTTCGCTGGATTAGAGCCAAATAGCGTTCTTCCCGTAAACATTAAGTCTTTTCTTTGAAGATAATTCTTTTTATCAATTAAAAAATATTCTTGTTCCGCACCGACCGTCACTATAACTTCCTTAGTTTGCTTGCCCAAGACGTTTAATAGTCTTTTTGCTTGCATTGAAACTGCTTTAGTTGAACGGAGAAGTGGGGTTTTCTTATCTAACACTTGTCCCGAAAAAGTGCAAAACGCCGTTGGAATACATAGCGCGCCGTCCTTAATAAAGGCAAAAGAAGTGGGGTCCCAAACGGTGTATCCTCTTGCTTCAAAAGTAGAGCGAAGCCCTCCGTTAGGGAAAGACGATGCGTCTCCCTCGCTTTTAATTAGTTCTTTTCCCGAGAACTTCATTATAACTTTACCATCGTCTGTTGGACAGATAAAACTATCGTGCTTTTCGGCAGTTATACCAGTCATAGGTTGAAACCAATGGGTGTAGTGCGTTGCGCCCATTGATATAGCCCAGTTCTTCATTCCGTCGGCAATGGCAGACGCCAATTCTTTTGATAGGGGTTTGCCTTGTTCTACGGTTGCGATAAATTGGTTATAATCTTTCTTTTTTAGCCACTTTTTCATCTTTGCGTGGTCGAAAACGTAGGCTGAAAATATTTCGGGAACGGAAATCATATAATTCTCCATAAATATTACTTTTTTTTATTATAACATTAGGAGCGTAAAAATTCAAATATTTTAAGGGTTAATAAGAGATAAAACAATAATTTCTTTGACATTATCTTTTTCCTTTGTTATAATTTTTTTGTGAATTTACTATCTTTGGTGGTTATGAAAGATTATTTTGGCAAGGATTTTTCCTTTTTAAAAAACAAAAAACTTTGGCTTTTTGATATGGACGGAACTATTTATTTAGGCGATAAACTCTTTGACGGCGTTAAAGAGTTCTTTTCTGGTCTTAAAGATAACGGAGTTAACTTCGCTTTTATCACCAACAATTCTTCTAAGGGTAAAAAGGACTATTTAAGTAAGATTTTAGGTTTTTCTATCGACGCTACTGAAGATAATTTTTACACCTCGGTAGACGCGTCTATTCAAATTCTAAAAAAAGAGTTTAATAACTCTTTAGTTTACGCACAGGGGACTAAATCTTTTGTTAAAAATTTAGTTGACGGCGGACTTAACATGACGACGGAATATAACGATAATGCAAAGTGCGTTATCGTTGGTTTTGATACCGAACTTAACTTTGAAAAACTCACCACCACTTGTAAAATGCTACTAAAAGATATTCCGTATTACGCAACCAATCCCGATTGGGTTTGCCCAACCGAGTTCGGCTACGTACCCGATTGTGGTTCAATGTGTTTTGGGCTAGAAAAGGCAACGGGAAGAAAGCCTATATTTATAGGTAAACCAAACGGCTTTATGATAGAAAAAGCCATAGAAAAGTTTGGGCTAAATAAAGAAGATGCAGTAGTTATCGGCGATAGAATTTACACTGATATAGCAAGTGGGGTAAACGCAGGAGTCGACACGATTTTAGTTCTTAGTGGGGAGTGCACCATTAAAGATTATGAAGAAAGTGAGATTAAACCACGCTTAGTTATCAGCGAAGTAAACGAGTTAAATAATTTATTTAAATAAAATATAAAAAATTACACAAAAAAAGTAAAAGGGGCTGTTTTTTTGTTGACAAAAAATCAGCTAAAATATATAATCTAAATGCTTAAGAGTTTTAAGCGACTAACCGTCATAGGACAAAGGAGGGTTGAAAAATGAGTACTGTTAGAGTTGGCGAAAACGAAAATCTTGATAGCGCTTTAAGAAGATTTAAGAGAAAATGCTCCCGTGATGGCATTATCGGCGATTTACGTAAGAAAGAATTCTACGAAAGCCCTTCACTTAAGAGAAAGAAAAAATCAGAAGCAGCAAGAAAACGTAGCATTAAAGGCTAAAGATAAAACCTACCGAAGATATATATCGGTAGGTTTTCTTTTTACCTTAAAAATATTGACGTAATTTGTCGAACTTTGTATAATTTTGTAATCCTAGGGGAATTTTTATGGAAGATCAAGTAAAATCACTTAAACAATATGCAAAAGAGGCTAAAAAACGCCTAAAAGAAGGCTTTTGGCAAAAGTGCTCTAAAAACCTTCAAGAAGAAATTACTAGAGCCGAAAAAGCGGGTATTCCCGCTTCTAAGGTTAGAGATTACTACGCAAAAAAAGTCAGCGATAATATTAAGAGGGAAAACGACGACGGGGAAGACTTTTACTTAAAAGTAAAGGGGCTTTTAGATAGCGAAGGGGAAGTTCCCGACGCTTTGGGTAGGCTAACTGATAAAGAGTATTTTGATAGCCTTTCATACGACGAAAAACAAAGGTATACTCTAAGCCTTTCGGAAAATTATCTAAAGGCAGTAGAGAGATATAAAAGGGAAAAGGCCTTTGAAATTAACGCTTAAAATATAGTTGGCGTTGACAAAATGCAATGTCTAGCGTATAATTATATATAAAAATAATTTGGTTGGGGGTTTTTATGGTTTTTGATTTTATCGAACTAGTAAAAAGTAGGCAGGCTTGTAGAGATTTTAACGATTTGCCTTTAGAAAAGGAATTGGTAGAAAAAATCGTAGAAGTGGCTAGACTTACGCCTTCTGCTTGCAATAGTCAGCCGTGGAAAATGTACTGCGTGACAAGTGATGAGAAAGTAGAAAAGGTTAGAGACGCGCTCACTTGCGACGGCAGAAATTTATACCTTAAAAAAGCCAAGGCTTTTATTGTTTTAGGTGAAAAAGCAACCACATTAAAAGAGGACGTTCTTAAAAAATTCTCTATAGATTATTTTGTTAAATACGATATAGGGGAACTTATCGCCTACATAACCCTAACTGCAAAATCGCTAGGTGTAGAAAGCCTAATCGTCGGTTGGCTTGACCACGAAAAACTTAAAAAAGTTATTGATTTTAGCGAGGGGGAAGATTGCTCTATCGTCATAGCGCTAGGTTATTCAAATTCGCCACTTAGAGATAAGAATAGAAGAAAAGAAAGTGAAGTTATAGAATTTATCTAAAAGTTAATTTTTAATAAAAAACTCGACTTGTTTTATAAGTCGAGTTTTTTTCTTTTTTTTAATATTCCGTTAGACACAAAATATAATCTACAGAAAGCTTAAAGTGCTCTGCCATTAAAATTAGTATTTCAGTAGACGGCAAACTTTTTCCAGTTTCCCACAAAGATATAGTGTCTTGAGAAACGGAAAGCAGTTTTCCAAATTCATATTGAGATAATTTGTTTTCTAGCCTTATCTCTTTTATTCTTTTTCCTATCTTATTTCTCATACTATTATTTTACGAGAATATTTCGTAAAATACTTGACATACGAGAAATTCTCGTATAAAATGTTAGTAAATGTTTTAAAAAAGGAGAAAATTGTATGAAATTAAATTGGGATATTAAAGGTATTAAAGAGTTGACACACGTTGATAAAAAGTATGGCGCAAAACTAATTATGCGTGAAAGCGAGGGAATACTTGTTTCGCTTTTTAATTCAGGCGAAGTGCAAATAGATCGTTCTAAAGCAAAAAAGGTTTTGGTTTGTGAGCCAAAATTACTTAAGAAAGGTTTATTTGCTTTTATGAGCGAAAATGAAGAGCCTTTGTCTCAACCTGCTGGTGAGTTGAATATTCCACTAGTTTTTGAGTTCTCTAAAAGAGATTCAGATACCTTTTATCTTATGTATTCTGTTTTAAAAGACAATGGATTTGAAATGTTGTTTGAGTAGGTTAATAAAATGAAAAAAGAATTTAAGATAAAAAATTGGTTTCACGTAAACTTAAGAGCAGGATTGTTGAGTTTATTGTATTATGTAATAAATTATGGCCTTATGCTTGGGCTTAGTTTTTTGTGCGTAAGATTTCTGCCTCAATACGCTGATATCGGCAAATGGGTTATAGTTGGTTTTTGGGGTGTAGTTAACGTTTTAATTATTCTTGCCTATATTTTAACTATGGTTTGGGGTGAAGAAACAGTTGATTTTTCTAGTCAAAAAATTAGTGTAGATATGGACGCAAAAGAATTAGACGGAGTGACCTACAAAGAGGCTATGCAACTCGTTGCTAAAGTAAAAAGAAAAGGGCGTTTTTTGACTTTGATTAACATTTTTGTTAGTTTTATTCCTTTTTATCTATTGATTGTAGGTGGCTATATCTTTATGAGCAATGCTATTAGTTTATTTGACTGGGCAGTTCTAATCGAGACTGCATTAAATTTGGAATTATATCTATTACTAGGTGTTAATATTATCTATTTAATAGTGCTTTGTATTCTTCAAAGTACGCCTATTTATGCTCCACTAGGTCAACACGACGTAGAAAACGCGACAAGACGTTATTGTTGGAAGGAGTGTAAAATCTGTGGAGGATTAGTCACTCGTGAAATTGTATCAATAGACGTTGAAAGAGAAAGTAAGGACGTAAAGGTGAGTGACGCATATACCGATTACAATCATAAGTTGGAAACGTACGTTATTGACGGAGAAAGGATAAACGTTTATGGTGCTAAAAAAATTGATGCAAAATATAAGACTGAAACTAAAGTGTACTATATGACTCAAACTATTGCTACTTGCAGGAAATGTGGTAATACGTATAATGAAAAGGGAAATTTAGAAGATGCTGGATATAGAAAATTTTATAGCCCCGATGGAAACCTTATAAAAGTTAATGATCCAAAAGAGAAAGAAAGGGAAAGAAGAAAACAAGAAGAATTAAAAGAGAAAAATAGAAGAAGATCTATATAAGAAAAAAGCCTATCGACAGATAGGCTTTTTTGTGTTTAAAGAGAAAATCAGACGTTGTTTTTTAGTAGGTTTGAAAAACCTAGGCTTATTAGTAAGGCATCGTTCACTTTGCTCATGGTGATGGGGGAGAGTTCGCCTATCTTTTCTTTAAGTCGGCGTTTGTCTAGCGTGCGTATTTGTTCTAGCAAAATTACTGAGTCTTTTACTAATCCAAACTGATTGGCGCGAAGTTCGATATGAGTCGGCAACTTGGCTTTGTTAAGTTGACTCGTTATCGCTGCCGCGATTATCGTAGGGCTGTATTTGTTTCCCGTATCGTTTTGAACTATCAATATAGGTCTTAATCCACCTTGCTCACTGCCAACTACGGGACTTAAGTCGGCGTAATACAATTCTCCTCTTTTTACCATGGTCTCTCCGTGTCACTAGTAGCACTATATTATACGCTTTTTTTTAGTTTTTTGCTACTCGCTTATTGGTTATTCCCATATTGCAATTCTTTATTCAAACACCCAATTATTTGCTATTATAATTATAGATTTTATTATCTTTATCAACCGCTTGACCTTTTTTCTATTATTTGCTAAAATGTATTAGCATTAATTGTTTGGTGAATATGTCGAGATAATCTTGGGGCGTTCGCAATTTTCAATCGCTCGGCAAAACGAGTTTTCTTTAACGTGAAACTTAGTTCACTACACTAGCCATTTTAGTAATAAAAACTTAATATTCTTTGCTTCCTTAGTTAAATGGATATAACAAGCCCCTCCTAAGGGCTAGTTGTGGGTTCGATTCCCGCAGGGAGTACCAATAAAGCCACAAAATATTGTGGTTTTATTTATTTTTAACACAAAATATAGAAATTTTTGGAATAATTTTGAACTATTCCACTATATCCACCCAAAGAGAAAAAAATGGATACCCACAATTAAGTGGTTATCCCTTTTTTTATTTCTAAAATAGGTTATTTAGTGCATTTAACGCCTTTTCTTGCGTGTCGGGGATAAAGTGGCTATAAACTTGTAGCGTTATCGTTGAATCGCTGTGTCCATATACTTGCTAACCGTTTGTAAAGGAACGTTTTGCGATAACAGCAAACTGCAGTAAGTATGTCTTAAACCGTGACAGCAAACGTGCTTAAAACCTTTATCTTCTTGAAACTTTTTAAGCCAACTGCTAACCGTATGTGGATATATAGGCTCTCGGCAAATATTAACGGCGAGATAATATTCATCCACGTTGTTATCAAAATCATCGTCAATGGCTCTAAACCACTCACGGTATTCCTTCAAATCGTCAATTAAAGGCGTCGGAAGGGGTATATCTCGCATGGAAGTCTTTGTCTTGGGTTCTTTCTCATAGATTCCATAACCTTTCGCTACAAGCCGATTTCTGCGAATATGTACTACTTGTTTGTCAAAATCAATGTCCGACCAACGAAGTCCGTTAAGTTCGCCTGCACGCACGGCTCAAAAGTACGTTAACGTAAAAGGCTATATGCCTGGCAAGGAAGTGGTGATACTAGGCTCTGGGGATATAGGACTATAATGGCTAGAAGAATGACGCTAGAGGGTGCAAAAGTTAAAGCAGTTTGCGAAATAATGCCATATTCTAGTGGGCTAAAACGCAACGTCGTTCAATGCCTAAACGACTTTGATATTCCACTATATTTAAGCCATACTATAACCAAAATACACGGAAAAGATAGAGTGAGTGGGGTGACGATAAGCAAGGTAGACCAAAACAAACGTCCTATACCAAACACCGATTTATATTTTGATTGTGATACGATACTATTTTCGGTGGGGTTAATTCCTGAAAACGAACTCAGTATAGATTTAGGCGTTCCCCTTTCGCAAAAAACAAAAGGCGCTATCGTTTATCAAGATAGGCAAACGTTAGTAGAGGGAGTTTTCGCTTGCGGAAACGTGTTGCACGTTCACGATTTAGTAGACTTCGTTTTAGAAGAAGCCTCTCTTGCAGGAGAAAGTGCATCTAATTACGTTAAGTATGGAGCAATTGCTCGCAATTCTATAGATTGTGTAAACGGCAAAAATATCGGCTACGTTTTACCACAAAAGATTGATAAAAATATTTCTGGCGACGTGAAAGTGTATTTTAGGGTGACTAATGAATTTAGAAATAGTAAAATCGTATGTGAAAATAACGGGCGTGTTATAAAAGAAAAAACCAAAAAAGTTGCGTTGCCAGGTGAAATGGAATATATGATTTTAACCGAAAAAGACTTAAAATCGGTTGATGGAGAAATAAGTTTTTCGTTGGAGGAAAGGGGATGAAAAGAGTGAGATTAATTTGTGTGGAGTGCCCTTTGGGGTGCGATATAACCGTTCTATTAAACGAGAAAGTCGTTAGTGTTGAGGGGAATAGTTGCCCTAGAGGAAAAGTGTACGCAGAGAGCGAAGTGATTTGTCCTAAAAGGGTGCTAACTACTACCGTAAAAACGATTGATGGCAGAGGTTTACCCGTTAAAACGGATAAACCTATTCCAAAATCCCAGATGATTGACTTAATGAAAAAAATAAATAAGATAATGGTAAATACACCTATAAAAATGGGTGAGATAATAGTTAAAAACTTAGTAGACGGAGTAAATTTAGTTGCCACGGACGCTCGCTAGACATTAATAGTGAGTAAAAGATTTATTTTTACTAAAATAAAAAGTTAAAAAGGTTGATTAAATTAAGGTGAAGTGATAAAATAAAGAAAAGTCAAATAGGAGAATAGTAATGAATTTTAATTTAATGCATCCTGCAGAGCAAATAGTATTGCTCATCAATAGAGTATATCAAAAAGGACTTACTACAACTTCTGGTGGCAACCTTTCGATAATGGATAGCGAAGGAATTATTTGGATAACGCCTTCTGGAATTGACAAAGGTTCGTTAACGCCAAGCGATATTTGTAAAGTATTACCTGATGGAACGGTAATCGGTAAACATAAACCTTCAGTAGAATTGCCATTTCATAAACTAGTGTATGAAACTAGACCAGACGTATCGGCAGTATTGCACGCGCATCCACCGGCACTCGTTAGTTATAGTCTAATTAGACAAGTGCCAAACGTAAATATAATTCCAACCCCACACCAAGTTTGCGGACAAGTTGGTATTGCTCCATACGAAGTTCCTGGTAGCGACGCATTGGCTCAAAGAATCGTTAAGGAAATTAAGAAAGGACTTAACGTTGTAATTATGGAAAACCACGGCGTTATAACTTGCGCCGATAGTTTATTTGAAGCGTTTAAGCGCTTTGAAACGTTAAACTTCGCTGCGTCTATTGCAATCACGGCTTCGGTACTAGGCACGCCTGAAGTTTTAACCGACGAGCAAATAGAATTAAATAGTAGAAAGGGCTTGACTTCGCTAGGTGAATTCATACCTACTACTTTTTCTAGTGAAGAGAGAAGATTGAGAAAGGAAATGTGTACTTTAATTCATAGATCCTACGATCAAGGCTTGTTTACTAGTACGCAAGGAACGTTCTCGGTTAGACTAAATAAGGATAGTTTCTTAATTACTCCTTACGGAGTGGATAGAAAATATATCGAGCCTGAAGATATAGTTAGAATTGACCACAATTGGAGAGAAGCAGGCAAGAGACCAAGTAGGTCGGTGGCTCTTCACAAGATGATTTACGACGATCACCCTGAAATTAACGCTATCACCGTTGCTCACCCTGAACATTTAATGGCTTTCGGCGTCACGCATACTGCAATAGATAGCCGTACTATTCCAGAATCTTATATAGCGATGAGAGATATCGTTAGGGTTCCTTTTGGAACCAACATAATAAATCCTAAAAAGATTTCAAATTCTATCAGCAATAAATCTCCCGTAGTTTTAGTTGAAAACGACAGCGTAATTAGTACGGGAACGTCTCTTATCAACGCATTTGATAGGTTAGAAGTGGCAGAGTTTACTGCTAACACCATAATTCACGCAAAACTTATAGGCGATATCGTAAAGATAAGCGATAAGGAAGTAGAAGATATAAACAAGGCGTTTAATCTTAACTAAGGGGAAATTATGAAAAAAACCATACAAGACTTAATTGAAATATCAACCTACGCCGGCGATAGAGTAGACTATACTCAAGGTGGTGGTGGAAACACTTCTGTAAAAAAGGACGGTGTTATGTTAATAAAGGCGTCTGGGTATAGGCTAGTGGATATCACCAAAAAAACGGCGTTTGTTGCAGTTGATAAGGAAAAAATAGAGAACTATTATCAAAGCGTTGACCTAGCGGTTAAAAAAGATTACGAAAAGGAAAGTGCGGAGATTTCTAAGAGTTCGGTTATTGCTATGGACGGAATAGAGACTCTTCGTCCAAGTGTAGAAGTTGGTTTTCACGCAATACTTAAAAAATACGTAATACACACTCACTCTGTATACGCAAATATCATTACTTGTAGCGTAGAGGGTGAAGCCATTGCAGAAAAGTTGTTTAGTGATAAAGATTTTGGATATATCTTCATGCCGTATATCAACCCTGGTTTTGAACTCACCTTGGCAATGAAGACTAAGATTGAAAATTACGTAAAAGAAAAGGGTAAATTCCCCGAAGTAATTTTTATGAAAAATCACGGCTTAGTTGTCACGGCAGACTATATTGAAAGAGTTAAGGCGATAAATACCGACGTTAACGAAACTATAAGAAAATACTTTGATATTGAAGATACGTTTAGAAGTGTTGAATTAGAAGAGATTGACGGCGGATATCGTTCTAACACTAAAACGATAGTGGAATTCGTTAGTAAAAACGGCTTAACTAAAGCCCTTTTAGATGAAAAGCCACTTTATCCCGACCAACTAGTTTATCTAAACAATATTTTGGCTTTCTCGCCTGAAACGATGACCGTAAAAGATAAGACGGTAGAGTATAAGGTAGACCTTAAAAAAGCAACTACCTTAGAAGAAACGTTATTTGCTTATTTATTCGTAATTGAAAGTATTAAAAACGCAGGTTTAATCGTTTCTATTATGAACGAAAAGGAAGTTGATTTTATTAACAATTGGGAGGCGGAAAAATATCGCCGTTCGGTAAAATAAAACCAAAAGAAAAAAGAACGAATTTTTTATTCGTTCCTTTTTTATGGAGATGAGGTTAATGAATAATGTATATTCATTAACCTTTTTTGCTTTCTAAACTATTTGCAACTCCTGATAAAAGAGATGCTACTAAGCATAGTGAACCACCTACGATGAGATTGGTAGTTAACGCATCCGTTCCAACAATAACCGAAATAACGCTGGTGATAACGGCTGAGAAAGGCATTATAACAGCAACTGCAGTAGGATTAATTTTGCGCATAGCCTTAGTTCTTAAAATCCAACAAAATACACCCGAAACGAGTGAGTTTAAGGCAATAACTAAAAGTGGAATTGGAGCAAAGGTGAACTCGCAAGGCACGATACTAGCGCCGTTGATTTTTATTACGTGCAAGAGTGGAACGGAAATCCAACACAAGATTGCCTTAACGCTTAATTGAATTAGTATATAAAGGCTGGCTTTAAGTTCTCCCGAATAAATACCCGTTCCCGCAATATTGAACGCAAATAGTATACCTGCTAAGGCGCACAATAGGTCGCCAATTCCAATGGAGAAGTTAAGTATGTTTATTCCACTTAAAATAAAAGCGCTCACTAGACATAAAACACTAGAAAAAATGGTTAAAAAGGAAGGTTTTTTTCTAGTTAAAAAAAACACCAAAACAGGAACTACCACGCAAGATAAGTTTTCTAAAAAGGCGTAGTTTGCAGGAGTAGTAAAGGGAAGCCCTATTTTTTGTATCAGTTCGGCAATAGACATAAAAAGTCCCGTCGGGATAGCCACTTTTAAGTATTTTCCCGTAATTTCACCTAGTTCTCTTCTACAAATGAAAAGCAAAAATATAACCGAAAACGTCGATGCAATAGCCGAATAAACGGTTGCGGAAAAATAATCTAGAACTCCGTTTATTATTATAGGTACAGTACCCCAAATAAGTACGACTAAAATAATAGAAGAGTAAGCCTTGCTTTGAGTGTATTCAGTTTTTTTAACGCTTTTTAATGGCGACATATGCTTAATCCTTTTAATAATTGAACTACTAATAATATATCATAATACTTGACAATTGAGAAACGCTAAATTATAATAGGGGATATAAATAATTTTTACACCCTATCTTTTGGATTTAAGGAGTGAATAGATGGAGTTAAACAAGATAAAAGCAGTGTTAACTGCACTTAAATTAAAAAGTTTTTCAAAGGCGGCTGAAGAACTTGGCTACACTAATTCGGCGCTACTTCATATGGCAGACTCTATTGAAGATGAACTAGGCATATTACTATTTAGAAGGTCGTTTGCAGGAGTAGAGTGGACGGAAGAGGGGAAGAAAATAAAACCTATTTTAGAGTCTCTTTTAGATAAAGAAAGGATTTTAAGACAAAAGGTTAGTGAGTTAAAGGGAGCAAAGGAGCACTATTTAAGAATTGGTGCATATTCAAGTATATCCTATCATATTATTCCCAAAATATTGAAAAATTTTAAAAAGTTATATCCCGAAATTAGAGTTTCGGTTATAGTTGGAAACAATTTAGCCAATTGGCTACAGACAGACATAGCCGATATTTTATTTAACGATTGTAAGCCTAACGAACAAAGTGAGTTCGTGTCAATTTTAGAAGATCCCTACGTAGCCGTTTTTCCAAGTGAACTATGCGGAAATAAAAAGAGTATTAAGAGAGAAGAATTGTATCAATATACTTTGATTTCGGTTGAAGAGGGAAAGATGGACGAATACTTTGATAAAAGCAAATTTAAAGAGCAATTGAATTTTAAATCGGTAGACGATTTTTCCGTTCTTTCAATGGTAAAAGAAGGGCTCGGTATAGCGATACTTCCATCACTCGTGGCGAAGAGGCGAATGCAAGGCGTTCAGGTGCTAAAACTAGAGCCGAAGATTAGTAGGGTTTTAGGTTTTGCATACAAAAAGAGTAAAGAGAAAAGTTATTCTACCGAAAAGTTTTTAGAGTTTTTGGGCGAGCAATACCTTAAGGATAAATAAAAGAAAAAATCACTGATAAAATCAGTGATTTTTTATTGCGCTAATAAAAAATTAGTAGGTTAAACCTGCAAGGTAATCTATAGAAACCTCAAAAAATTTTGATAATGCTATAAGTTTAGAAAGAGAAGGCTCACACTCGTCCCTTTCCCAAAGACTAATAATCGATTTTCCAACGTCAATTTGTTTGGCTAATTCAACCTGTCCAATACCTTTCTCTTGTCTAAGACTTCTTAACCTCTTCCCGAAACTATCCATATATATCATACCCATTTTTTATTTTTCCACAAAAATGGGAAAAATACTTGACTTTCCATTATTATGGGAATATAATTATGATAAATCTTAAAAAAAGAGCATTTTACGATGGATGATAGATGTATTTTTTGTGGTGCACTTGTCCCTGAGGGGAGTATGATTTGTCCACAATGTGAATTAAAATATATGCCCGTAGTTGAAGAGACCGACGATGAAGAGACAGAAGAAAAAGACTAACGGGCAATTTTTATCGTGAAAAACTCTTACTGATTTTCATATTTGTTCAACGTCCCCTTAGATAAATTTTCTAAGGGGCGTTGACATTTTATAGCCTTTTAATATGCTAGACTACTTCATAAAAATAAAAATAATAAAAAACGCTTTGAAAATGGGAGTATAAATGATATAATAATAGGGTAGTACTCAAGGAGAAAACTTTATGATTAAGATTTTAGTTGATACTTTAGGTGGAGATAAAAGCCCAGTCGTTAATATTGAGGGGGCTATAAAAGCCTTAAACCAAATTGCCGATTTAGAACTAGTATTAGTTGGCGACGAAAAGGATATTTTAGAAAAATTAGCAGATAAGAAATACGATAAAAATAGACTTTCTATAATTCACGCGCCAGACGTTATCGATTGCAACGATAAGCCTACCGAGGCTATTAGGCAAAAAAAGGAAAGTTCAATGTATAAATGCTACGAACTTTTAAGGGGAGATGAAAGCGTAAACGGTATGGTAAGTATAGGCTCTTCGGGGGCGTTACTTGCCGGCGCAGTATTAAAACTAGGCAGAATTAAAGGTGTAAAAAGACCTGCATTTTGTCCAATTCTTCCTACCATGAATCAAAAGGTGGTAGGTGTTTGCGATAGTGGCGCAAACGTAGATTGCGACGCTAATTTATTAAAGCAATTTGCAGTTATGGGTAGCCTATATATGCAAAAAGCCTACGGCGTGGAAAACCCAAAAGTTGCCCTTTTAAACGTGGGTGTTGAAGAAGAAAAGGGCGACCTTATGAGAAAGGAAGCGTACGCCTTATTAAAAGAGCAAAACACGGTTAATTTCGTGGGTAATATGGAAGCGAGAGAACTTCTTAAAGGGGATGTAGATTTGGTCGTATGCGACGGATTTTCGGGCAACGTTTTAATTAAATCTACAGAGGGCGCTTGTATGGAAGTTCTTAAACTTGTAAAGAGAACTTTGCTATCTAGCCTTAAAGCCAAAATCGGCGCTTTGTTCATTAAAAAAGACCTTTATAAAACCAAGCAAATTATGGATTATAACAACTATGGTGGAGCAGTAATTTTAGGCGCTAAAAAAACGGTGGTTAAAGGTCACGGATCGGGGAACGCTGAGAGCGTTTATCATTGTATAGAGCAAGCGTATAATTTAGAAAAGAATAATTTAAGACAAGCAATCGAGAGTGAACTTTCTAAGATAAGCGAATAAGATTAAATAAAAAAACGGGTTAACCGAATTGGTTAACCCGTTATCTTTTTTAAATTTATAGCCCGATATAAACTGCAAGCAATAGGAACGCTGCCGATAGAATAAACAAGGCTAGTTGGAAAAGAGCCGTCTTTTTAAGCCAAGTTGCATAACTTACTTCCGCAAGGGAAAGACCAACTACTAAAGTTCCGCAAGTTGGATATAAAACGTTGGTGTATCCGTCGCCAAACAAGAAGGCTAGAATAATAATGTTCGTGCTTATGTGTGGGATTGGGGCGATGGTTAGTAGTGGAATAAGTAATAATGCTTTTGCCGCTGCACCTGGGATAAAGAATTCAAACACCAAGATTAGTAGATATAGTAAAATTACTGCAACGTATGGCGATTTTGAAAGAATATAAGTGTGGCAGTAGTGGAAAATAGTGTGCAAAATATTTCCGTTATCTGCAATATATTTTACGCTAAACGCAAGTAGAATAATAACGATAGACGGAGCAATATCTTTAACGCCTTCCCAAAGTGCTAAAAGGGTAGACTTTAGAGAATTTAACGATGTTATTCCTATGATAAACGCGCCTACTACGAAAGTTAGTGCCATTAACACCATGCCTATTTTAAGGTCTGCAATAAATGGAACTGCAGATGCGATTATTATAACTGCTAAAACGGTTATAAATAATATTACAAGTTTTATTGACTTATCTACAAAAACCTTTAGTTGTTCGCTGCCAAATTGTTCCAATTCCACGTTTTCAGTAGTTTGAGAATTTTTCTTTTCATCTCTCTTTGCCATAGCAACTAAGTAAAGAGCAGTTAGTGGATAGGTGACAACGAAAATTATTGCTCTAAACCAAAGTCCGTCTAGCGTGCTGACGCCTGCAAGTTCAGAGGCAATAGTTATGGTAAAGGGGTTAAAGGTGGCAACCGTAAAGCCAACGCCCGTAGTTATCAATACTAAACTTATCGCTTGGAAATTGCTCCACTTCATAGCCTTAGAAAATGCCAAGAACACAGGGAAGAGAATAAGCATTTCTTCTTGAAGTCCAAAGCAAGACGCTAAAAGCATCATAAATAAAGTTATAATCCAAATCAAGAGATAACGTCTATGATAGAACTTATGTATAATAAGTTGAACAAAAGCGTATAAACTACCCGTTTTATCTAAAATCCTAAAAGTTCCACCGAGAACTAAAAGAACTAGAATAATTTGCATAATGTTAAAGTTTCCCTCGCCAATAATAAGCGCCTCTATGGGTGCTGTAAACCAACGCCACACGGGAAGCCTAGTAGTGCTTTCAATTTGGTGAAAGGACTCCACGATATAATTGCCATCAGCGTCTTTTAGATATTCGCCTGCGGGAATTACGAAAGTTAAAATACCTGCTAAAATCATAACGCTAAGTAGAATTGAACAAACGGTTATAAAACTTTTTAGTCCAAACTTGACGTCAAAAATCGCCTCTCTATTCTTTTGACTCATCAACTTTCTCCTTTTTTTCCTTTGTTTTTTGTTTTGGTGTAAAGATTAAATCTATTATTTTATTTTTGTATATCATAGAAAGTATTACGCATACCACTATTACTACGAGTAAAACGTAAGAAGTTATAGGCGATTGTCCACCAGAAGTGATTTTAACGCCTGCCCAAAGAGTAATTATAATATCGGGGATAGGTCCTATTAGGGTGACTAGCGAGTATTTCCACCATTTCATGCCACTGCTTGCAGCAACCATGTGTATCAAGAAGAAGGGAACGAAGGGAGCGAGATAGGCTAAAATGATAAAGAAGAATATGCTTCTTTTACTATTTTTTATTTTCTCTTCTAATTTCTTTCTCTCTTCAATTTGCTTTTTAGTGCTAAAAATCTTAAACGTTTTGGTAAACAAATATACTAGTTGGCTGGCTATAACTATTGATAGTAGTACGTGTACCGTGGAAAATGGAAGTCCATACGCTACTGCTGATGCAAGTTGTATAGGAACAGAAGATATTACCGGAACGAAAAAGCAAATAATTATAATAAGCGAAATGCAAATAATGCCCATTACGCCCAAGCCTCTAATATAGTCCTCAACTATTTCCATACCCGTAGTCATCTGCGTAAAAAGGTAGGTAATAACGTCCCAATTTAGTATTGAGAACATGACGCCAACCGCAATGGCAACGCCCGATAAAATTAAGAGCCAAACGTTTTTTCTATTAACCATTATAAACCTCCCGACTTGCCTTATTCCAATCTTGGTCGTAGAGATTGTGAATCTCTTCGGTGGCGAGCATCCATTTGGTCATTAACTTGTAGTTTTCTAAAAGTTTAAAATTAAAATATTCGTTTTTATAGTATAGGTCGAAATCGTAATCTAACGAAATTGAAAGGGAATATAAAGATTTTGCATCTAAGAAAATATCTACGTCCTCTCCGTGTTTCGTGCCTAAGTATCTTAATCCCTTATTAGTTAGTGTCAACTCTCCACCGCCTATATACATAAGCGAATTGTTATTGGTTATTTTAATTGGGTTTATAGTGCCGAGTTGAACCTTTGCTTTAAGACAAAAATCGTCTTTTACAACTTCCTTTCTAATCTCTTCTCTTTGCCACTTGTACCACTCGTCCGTATTTTTAAATGGCAAATCCTTTTCTACAGGGTAAATATCGTAATAAGCGTCCATTTTAATAGTAAAGCCACAACAAGTACATCTCATTTGGTCATTTTCTATTTTAAACTTTTCTTCGCTAAAACAATGTGGACACTTATATATAATATTGTCTAGTCCGTCAATATTTGGCTTTTTGCCGATAAAAGCAACCTTCTCGTCCTTAAAATCATCAAATTCGTTATACTTAAACTCCTCTAAGAGTTTAGCGTAAATTTCATCCTGAGAATATTTTTTAAAATCTTCTCCGTCAAAGAGCTTAGAAAAAGTGACCGTCACTTTTCCCTTTCTAAAATCTCTAGAAAATCTAGGCTTACTAAAATAAGAGCCCTTAATTTTTACTAAAGCAACGGGAAGACCGAGTTTATAGATAAACTTTAACGTTGCGGGGTTAATAGGGTGGGTAGAGCCACTAGTCGACTGAATGCCCTCTGGAAAGATAACTAAACTATCCTTGAGTTTTAGCCCTTGCATCATTTGCTTAGTCGCAAGTAGGTCGGGCTGATACAAATATTTAGCGATTACGCCCAAATGCTTTAATAAAGTGTAAAAATACTTTTGAAAGATGTTTTGCATACCACATAAAGCGTGTACGTCGCTTCTCCTCATTCCTGCAAAAGTGTAAATAAAATCGTCTCTAGACCTATGCTGACAAAGGTATACAATTTGCTTTTTTGCAATCTCTTTATAACTATCTTCGTAAATGAAAGTAGTGTTTCTCTTTTTTGCCATAGAAGAAAAAACTCTAATAACGATACTAGTTAAGAGTTTATTAGGTTTTTTAATCTTTCTATTTCTAAATTTTTCTACTAAACTTTTTCCCATAAAGTAAACCTAACGGTGATGGCTTATAGGCTTTTTAATTATTTATAATTAAAACCATCTGATTGATTATATCTTATTTAAGCGTAAAATGCAAGGAAATTGCGCATAAAAAACGATAGAGCGCTTTGCAAGGCAATTTTTACCCATTTTTTTAAAAGTTAAAAAACTGCAAGAAATAAGGTAAAAAACGCTATAAAAACATCAAATTCTACTAATAGTAGAGAAAAAACAAGGGGTAGAGGGAAGATAGAAAAGGTGGCAACTAACTTTCAAGGTGGATAAATTTTAAAGAGAGTTAAAAATGGTTGAAAAAACTTTCAATTTGCTGTAAAATGTGTACTAGTGCCGATCAAGAGGTTTACAGGAGGATAAAATGGCAAATAACGGAAATCAAAGCGTAATACCAATTTTTTACGCAGTAGACGATACCTTTATAAAGTATACTATAGTTTCTATAACGTCAATGAAAGAGAACGCATCTAAAGATAGAAAGTATAAAATATACGTTCTAAATACGGGCGTTTCAGAAGAGATGAAAGAGACGGCAGAAGAACTTTCGGACGATAATTTTGAGGTAGTTTTTCACGACGTTAGAGAACAAGTTGAAAAAATAGCGAGCAAACTTCCATTAAGAGATTACTATTCTAAAACCACCTATTTTAGACTATATATAGCCGAGATGTTTCCACAATATGATAAGAGCATTTATATTGATAGCGACACGATAGTTTTGGGGGATATATCCAAACTATACGACACCGATATCGGCGATAACTACGTAGGTGCTTGTAATGATCAAGCAATGGTTCAAACGGAAGTTTACGGAAACTACGTTGAAAAAGTTATGGGCATTTCAAGACATAAATTTTTCAATGCAGGTTTAATTTTAATAAACTGCGAACAATTTAGAAAGAATAAAGTATTAGAACAATTTTTTAATCTTTTGGGCGTTTATTCTTTCGTTGTCACTCAAGACGAAGACTATCTAAACGTAATTTGTAAAGATAAAGTGCATTGGCTATATAACGGCTGGAATACCGAAGTTTACGGCGAAATACCCGTTCCATACGAAGGGATTAAAATTTTGCACTACATAATGGTTTCAAAGCCTTGGCATTTCCACGATTGTAGATTTAAAGAAGAGTTTTGGAAATACGCTGAAAAAACCAACGTTTATAACGAGATTTTAGACGTTTTAAATTCTTATACCGACGAGCAAAGAAAAAGAGATTTAGAAAGTGGTGAAAGGCTAGCATTAACTGCTAAAAACGAGGCTGAAAGAGTGGATACGTATATCGCCTTAGTTAGTGGAAAGAATCCCGATAGACTTAAAGTTTTAGAGAAAATTAGACGCTACGAAAAAGAAAAAAAGTTTGACGTAGACGTTGAAGACGATCCTGAAACGATAATTTTAACTCCCGACAAAGTAGATTATTTGGGAGAGAAATGTTCTTCAAGATTGTTTACGAAAATTGCAAATATTGTAGCAACTTCTTATTATGAAAAGCAAATAAGAAAGGGCAATATGATAATTAAAGATATCGTTGGGTTAGAAAATTATAAGAGTGTAAAAGGCGGGGCGTTTATAACTTGCAACCACTTTAGCGTGTACGATAATTACGCCGTTTGGCGTGCAATTAAGCCTACATTTAAGCGTGGAAAAAGACTTTATAAGATTATAAGAGAGGGTAATTACACCAATTTTAAGGGCTTATACGGATTTTTCTTTAGACATTGTAATACGTTGCCTTTGTCTAGCAATACCGAAACTATGAAAAAGTTCTTAAAGGCTATAGACGTACTCATTGAAAGGGGAGAGAGAATCTTAATTTACCCTGAGCAAGCAATGTGGTGGAATTATAAAAAGCCACGTCCGTTAAAGAGTGGTGCTTTTAAACTTGCTGCAAAAACTAAAGCGCCTATAATTCCGTCCTTTATTACGATGACTCCATCTGGAAAGGACGACGGAAACGGATTTGATATTCCAGAGTACACCGTTTGGTTTTTAGAGCCTATTTATCCTAAAGAGGGCTTGTCGATTAAGGAAAATACCGAATATCTAAAAGAAGAAAACTTTAAGGCTTGGAAAGAACTATACGAGAAAGTGTACGGGATTCCTTTGGAATACGCCGAACAATAAGAGTAAGTGGAGAAGAAATGTTTTATCTTATAACCATTTTAATATGTATGGCGATAATTTCGCTATTAAACGTGTTTTTGTTTCCAATAGCGAGAGCCTACCAATATTACGAAATTATTTTTTGGGTGACGGTGACGACTCTTTCAGCCATAGCGATTGACGGATTGGGTGCGACCATAGGCAGAAAACTCCTTCCTGAAAGGTGGTTTACCGCCGATAAAAAGGGCTTTTGTGCGGGCAAAAAAGAAAGTAAATTTTATGAAAAAATAGGAATAAAATGGTGGAAGGACAAGGTTATTGAACTAGGCGCTTTCACCAATTTTAGAAAAAATAAAATTGCAAACCCAAACGATATTGAATATATAAAAAGATATATTTTAGAGGCTAATTTCGGTGTGATTTGTCACGTTTTAGGGGTGATTTTAGGGCTAGCGACGATATTTTGTTGCCCTATGAATTTGTGGCTTACGGTGGGGCTTCCCGTCACTATCGTAAACACCGTGCTAAGCGGACTTCCAATACTAATTTTAAGGTATAATTTGCCTAAACTTCATACCCTTTATAAGTACAATTTAAAAAGGCAAAAAAAGGCAGAAAATTAAAGGCGAAATAAAAAATAAATCCGTATTAAAAAATACGGATTTTTCTTTTTGCTATTTAATTTTAATCAACTAAATTTTCGTAAATATTTCTATACGTGTCGGCAGCCTTTTCGCCCCATTTTTTATAGATGTCTTTTGCAATTTGACGATTGGGAACAACTAGTTTTAATTCGAGAATAGGTTGACCTGGTTCAATGATTTTAAGATACACGGTGTAAGTGCCGTCCTTATTCATAAAGTAGTCGGCAACGCACTCTTGTTTTCTTCTATATCTAGCCCTATTATTTTTAACGAATAGAGAAATCTCTTCACGAAGAGAAGCGGGGATTTTAATAAAAAAGTTTGCAAGGCAAATTCTACCATCAGTCGTGATGGTATATAAAGGTTCGTTTTCGTCGCCGATATTGTAAATCCAACCACAATCTAGAAGTTGGCTTAGTATTGGTTGACAATCCATATACGCTAGCCAGTTGTTTGATGAGGTGCACATATCTAAAATGGTGTTCTCGGATAGGGGAACTTCCATTTTATCAAAAACGAATAACAATATTAACTTGTTTAAGGACGAATCACCTTTAACTTGCATAATACTCCATTCTCCATTATTGGCTTAATTATACCACAAAATTGAAATTTGTAAAGGATATTATCGAAAAAAAACGAAAAATATAGCAAAAATAGGTTTATAATTATAAAAGGTTGTGTTATAATAAAATAAGGAAAACAAAAGACCTTAGGGGGTAAGAGTTTTGACCAAAAGAGAAGAGTTAAATTTGTTTTTGCTTCGTGCCGACGAATTTATAGAAAGTAAATACATTTTAGCAGACATAAAAATAGTTAACTTGCTTAAAGCGATAGCAGGGTCGGATACCTTGATTGCAATCTTTAAAAATTGCCTAGATGGGTTTGACTTTGAAGAGGCTAAAAAGAAATATTTAATCGACAGCAAATTTCAATCGGAAAATAGGGGAGAGTTTATACTTCCGTTAAATTCTAGAGAACTATTAGCGTTGATTTTTAATTTGCTATTAAAATTTGACTCTAAAGAGATAGAGTTTTCGGACTTTTTGTCTAGATACTTCTTTGAAGACGGAAGTTTTTCAAGCAGTTATAGCGCATTTGTAAACTCTGTTATTAAGCCGTTTAGAGATTCGCTTAACGCCATTATGGAAAGCGTAATTGAAGGAAAACTTCAAGACCCTATCGAAGCCTTCTGCGAAGCCGAGAAAAAGAAGGAAGAAGAAAAACAACAAAGGCTACTAGAAGAAGAGAAAAATAGAGAATTAGAGAAGCGTCAAAACGGCGAAAACATTAAAAAGATTAAAGAAATATTACTTAAAGATAAACTTAAGGTAAAGGATAAAAAATTAGCCGAGCAAGTGGAGTACGAAATACTCCTTATAATAGATATGCTTGCAAACGTAGTTGAGTCAAACGATAAAGACGCTATTGTGTACGCTTTTACTGCGTATAAGTATATGGTGAAAGCGCACGGAGTAATGTTTTTTAGAAGAGATAAAAAAATCGGCAGTTTAATTGAGGGGATTATAAATGGACTTTGAGGAAAAGACTTTAGAAAGTCAGCGTATTTACGAGGGGAAAATTCTTTCTCTAAAAAAAGATAAGGTTTTATTGCCTAACGGAGAAACTTCTTATCGAGAGATAGTAGAGCATAACGGCGGTAGCACGGTAATTGCCGAAAAAGACGGCAAAATCTTGCTAGTTTCTCAGTTTAGATACGCTTATAAAGAGCAAATTTGGGAGATTCCCGCAGGAAAAATAGACAAGGGTGAAACGCCCGATAAAACGGCTATAAGAGAACTAGAGGAAGAGTGTGGATATAGAGCGGGAAGTGTGAAACTTCTATTTGAAGTTTATCCAACACCCGGCTACACTAGTGAGAAGATTTATATTTATAAGGCGAGCGACCTAGTTAAAACGCAAACTCATTTTGACGACGATGAAAATTTGACTAGCAAGTGGTTTACTAAAGAAGAGTTAGCAGATATGATAAGTAAGGGTGTTATTAAGGACGGAAAAACGCTTATCGCTCTACTTTTCGTACTGAAATAAATTGATAATTAAGGGAAAAAGATAGAAATTTTAGCGAAAAAAGGACGGACTTAAATTGAAAAGAACAGACGTAAGAAACGTTGCGATAATCGCTCACGTTGACCATGGTAAAACTACTTTAGTAAACGAAATGCTAAAGCAAGGTGGAATATTTAGAGATAATCAAGAAGTTTTAGATAGAGTTATGGACTCTGGCGATATCGAAAGAGAACGTGGAATAACGATACTCGCAAAAAATACTTCGGTATTTTATAAAGGGGTAAAAATCAATATAGTAGATACTCCTGGCCACGCCGATTTTGGTGGAGAAGTGGAGCGTGTGCTTAAAATGGTAAACGGCGTATTAGTGCTTGTAGACGCTTGCGAAGGCCCTATGCCACAAACCCGTTTCGTAATGCAAAAGGCGTTAGAATTAAACCATAAACTCATTATAGTAGTTAATAAAATCGATAGACCAGACGCAAGGCTAACCGAAGTTCAAGACGAAATTTTAGAACTTTTATTAGACCTAAACGCTAATAACGACCAAGTGGATAGCCCTATCATTTTCTGTTCGGGAAGAGCGGGAACGGCAACCACCGACGTAAACGGACAAGGTACTGATTTAATTCCGTTATTTGAAACTATCGTTAATCATTTTGAGCCACAAGAAGTGGACGTAGACGGGCCACTTCAAATGCTCGTTTCTTCTATCGACTACAACGAATACGTTGGCAGAATAGGTATAGGAAGAATTGAACGCGGGGCAATGAAAGTTAATCAAGACGTTCAAACTTGCAACTACAATATATCGGGCAAAGAAACTAAAGGAAAGTTAGTTAGCATTTATCAAATCGAAGGCTTGCAAAGGGCGCAAGTAGAAGAGGCTAAGGCTGGCGATATAGTGTGTATTAGTGGCTTAGAAAATATCTCTATCGGCGACACCGTGTGCGCTCCAACTTGCGTAGAGCCTGTGCCTTTCGTTAAGATAAGCGAGCCTACGGTTGAGATGACTTTCTCGGTAAACGATTCTCCGTTTGCAGGAAAGGAAGGGAAGTTCGTCACCACTAGACACCTTAGAGATAGACTATTTAAGGAAATGCTTAAAGACGTTTCCTTAAGGGTGGAAGAAACCGACTCTGCAGACTCTTATAGAGTTTGTGGTAGGGGTGAAATGCACCTTTCAATTTTAATAGAAACTATGCGTAGAGGGGGCTACGAATTCCAAGTAGGCGCACCGAAAGTAATGCTAAAAGAAGAAGACGGCGTACTAAAAGAACCTATGGAAAGGCTAGTAGTTGACGTTCCAGAAGATAAAACGGGTAGCGTTTTTTCTAGTATGGGTGTTAGAAAGGGCGAACTACTTCAAATGGAAAATATTGGAAGTAGAATTAGATTAGAATTCAAAGTTCCAGCAAGGGGACTCTTTGGATACAAGAGCCAATTTTTAACTGAAACTAGGGGTGAGGGCGTGTTTAATACCCTTTTCTACGGCTACGAAGAATTTAAGGGAGAAATCGAGAGAAGAACGACGGGTTCACTCGTTGCTTTTGAAACGGGCGAAGCAGTCACTTACGGTCTATTTAACGCGCAAGGTAGAGGCCAACTCTTTATAGGCGCAGGCGTTCAAGTTTACGAAGGTATGGTAGTAGGTGTTTCTCCAAAAGCAGAAGATATTAGCGTTAACGTTTGCAAGAAAAAGCACTTAACCAACACTAGAGCGTCTGGAAGCGACGATGCGTTAAGGTTAGAAACTCCAAAAATTATGAGTTTAGAAGAGGCTATGGAGTTTATCAATGACGACGAAATGCTTGAAATTACTCCTAAGAACGTGAGAATTAGAAAGAGAACTCTAGATACTGAAACAAGACTAAAAAGGAAAGCCAAAGGCTTAGAATAAAAGGTAAAATTAAAGCGGAGTCACTTTGTGGACTCCGCTTTTTTTGACTATATAACTTCTAGTAGATTACTTGCAGCCGTACCCACCGCGCGAGCCTAAGCCAAAACCGTTTTTGCAAAGGCAACAAACGATAAGAAGAGCAACGGGTAAGCAATAGCAACTATTAAACAAACCGTTTAAGCAACCGCTCTTGCAAAGGCAGATAATCAAAAGAATAACGCCAATCCAAAGACAACAGTTTCCGTTAAAAAAGTCAAAACATCCGTTCATAGGTTTACCTCCAAAAGTATCTTATACCTTCGCCTATGTAAAATTTTTTGTTGGGCGAAGTTTTATCTACTACCAATATAGTTTTTTATGCTTAAAAATGTGACTATTACTCTTAAATTCGTTTGCCTTTAAAATAAAATAGTGCTAAAATTATATAAGAAACGTAAAAAGAGGGTATATTTAACCCTACTTGTTAAAATTACGCAAAAATTTTTATCAACGGATATTCTTTATAGAGAAATTCGATTGGAGGCAAAAAATGAATAAAAGTGGATTCTTTACTACCAAAAACGTGGTTAGTTTAGCCGTTTTAATCGCGCTACTCGTCGTTCTAAACCTTTTAAGTACGGTGTTTAAAATTATAACTAACGTTAACCTAACGCTTATTCCTATCGTTTTAGGGGCACTCTTAATGGGCGTTCGTGGAGGTTTGATTTTAGGTCTTGTTAGTGGGCTTATGACCTTCATCTTTGGAGTGACTGCGATAGATCCGTTTACAAATATTCTTTTCGTAAATAGTCCCGTTCTAACCTTTTTAACCTGTGTGGTTAAAATCACCGTAGCAGGTGGACTAGCCGGTTGGATTTACGAAATTATAAGCAAGAAAAACAAGTACGTTGCAACTTTTGTTGCTTCGGCGCTTGTTCCAATAGTTAACACCTTAATTTTTATATTGGGTGGGCTCGCAATGTATAATACCGTTGCTTCTAATTTTTCCGAGAACGTTTTGTACTTTTTAGTAATAGTTTGCGCAGGTGTTAACTTCTTGATTGAGTTAGGTATAAACCTTTTGGTTGCGCCGGCAATATTTTCGGTTGTAAAAGTTTTAGATAAAACTTCGGGGGATAGATAATGCTACTAGCAATAGATTTAGGAAATACCAATATTAAATACGGCGTTTTCGACGGGGACAATCTAGTTGCGTCTTTTAGAGTTTCATCTAGAATTTCAAGAACGTCGGACGAATACGGCTCGGTATTAGTGGGCTTGCTTGCCGATAAGGACATTAAAAAAAGCGATATAACGGGCATTATCTTTTCGTCGGTTATACCTGCTCTAAACTATACCATTTGCCATATGTGCGAATTCTTTTTCGGCATATCGCCGTTAGTGGTTGGACCTGGCGTTAAAACGGGCTTAAACATTAAGGCTGATAACCCTAGGGAAGTGGGCGCTGACATTATAGTAAACAGCGTTTCGGCGTATAATAAATACGGTGGTCCAATCGTAGTTATAGACTTTGGTACGGCAACCACTTTTGACGTTATAGGGGAAGGTTGCGAGTTAAAGGGCGTAGTTATTGCTCCTGGAATTAAAACTTCTTTGGAAGGACTAGCAACTAAAACGGCTCAACTTCCAATGGTTGAACTAGACGCGCCAAAAACGGTTATAGGTAAGAACACTAAACATTGTATGCAGTCGGGCATAATCTTCGGCTTTGCAGGTCTAGTGGAAAATATTATCAGCAAAATTAAAAAAGAACTTAAGGTACAAGAAATTTTCGTTGTTGCAACGGGTGGTCTCGGCGAAATTATCGCTAAACAAGTTAAGTGCATAAATAAGGTTGATAGAACCTTGACGCTTGACGGACTAAAAATGATTTATAACCTTAACAACGATTAAAGGAGAAAATATGAAAAAAGCAGGTGTTGCAATATTAGGACTTGGCGTAGTAGGTGGTGGAGTTTATAAAATTCTCACCGACAAAAGAGAGTTTTTCAAGAAAACTCAAGGTCTTGATATTACGGTAGAAAACGTACTAGAAAGAAACGTAGAAAGAGCGTTATCTCTAGGAATTGAAAAAGAAAAAATCGCTACTAGCATTGAAGAAGTAGTTTCTAACCCTAACGTAGATATAGTGGTAGAAGTTATCGGTGGAATCGAGCCAAGTAAAACCTTCGTGCTTAAGGCATTAAAGAGTGGCAAAACGGTTGTCACTTCAAATAAGGAATTGTTTGCTAAGCATTGGCCGGAATTAGAAAAAGCCGCAAAGAAAACTAAAGCAGGATTATTCTTTGAAGCGACTTGCGTAGGTGGTGTTCCAATCATTAGAACGCTTATCGACGGAATGCAAGCAAATGATATTCAATCAATTAAGGGAATTATCAACGGCACGACTAACTATATTCTAACCAAGATGACCTATATGGGATATTCTTACGAAGAAGCGCTAAAAGAAGCGCAAAAGTTAGGCTACGCTGAATTCAACCCAACGGCAGACGTTGAGGGCTTTGATGCAACTTATAAGATTTCTATCCTTTCAAGCCTTGCTTTTAATACTAAAGTGACTATCGATAAGGTTTATAGAGAAGGTATTTCTAACGTAAATATTAAAGATATCAACTACGGAAAGGAAATGGGATATACCCTAAAACTTTTGGCTATCGGTAAAAAGACCAATTCTGGTATTGAAGTTAGAGTTCACCCAACCTTTATTAAGAGTGAAAATCCACTAGCGTCAGTTAACGATAGTTTTAACGCAGTTCACTTAGTTGGTGATTCGGTTGGTGAAATTATGCTTTATGGTAGGGGGGCAGGCGATTTACCTACGGGAAGCGCAATCGTTTCGGATATAATCTTTGCTCTTCGCCACGAAGATTTCTACTACACTCCGTTTAGAAATGAAGAAGACGATAAGTCGGCTAAGTTCCAAAGCGATTTCAACACTAGATATTATCTAAGATTAACCGTACAAGATAAATCGGGCGTTTTAACTAAGATTTCAGGTGCTATTGCAAAATCTAACATAAGCATTATGGAAGTTAAGCAAACTTCATTTGTAGAAGAAGGCAAGGCTGAAATCATTATCACCACTCACGAGTGCTACGAGAGTGCTATGAGAAAGACTATCGACAAACTTTCTCAAATGAGCGAAGTTTACTCGGTTGACGGCGTTGTTAGAATTGAAGACTAATCAAAATTTAAAATTAAAAATGCTAACGAAATTCGTTAGCATTTTTTTAATTTATATCTTTTATTTTTTTAAGTAGCAATCGCATCTATGCGTGCCGATATAGCCGGTGTCATTACATTTTTCACAAGCGTATTTAGGGGATAAATCCTCTAGGCTAAGAGAGATAGATTGTAAGAGTTTTTCTAGTGATTTTAATACGTTTATCTTTTCGTTTTCTAAACTTAAAAGTTTATCTTGATCGCCCGAAATTTCAGCAAAAGCAAGGTCTTTTTCAATGGAGAAACTTCTCTCGTAAAGAGAAGAAAATCCTTCTAGTTCTTGCGCTTTCTCTAGGTTTCTTTGTGCCCTACTCGTAGCGATTGCTCTTCTATTTTTATACTCTCTATTATACTCTTCGGATGTAATAGTTTCGGTGGAAGCTTTTTCACCGTTTGCTAGTGTTTCAATCGTAAATACGCCGTTATTTTTCCAATTAGATAAAATGCCGTTCATATAGGCGATAGGGGAGGACTTTCCAGACGCGAATTTTCCCGCTTCTAAAATCATTTCTTCGCTAAAATTCCACGATTTCCAAGTGGAAATATTTTCTCTATCCCAAGCGATAGGTTGGCGAGATAGCCCAACGGTGTCTAAAAGTTTTTTGATAAATTCATCTTGCTTATTAAGTTCTAAGTAATAGTCGCTTACGCTTATTAAATCAATTAGGCCACGAGAACGCAAATATTCGATATTCTCGTCCATTTTAGCAAGGGTATTATTTCTCGTTTTGAATAGGTTAGAGGCAACGTAAAGTAGCGTTTGCCCGTCAAACCCATAAGAAACCCATTTGTTTACGTAAGTTTCTATCTCGGTGTCTAAAACTTCTACGTAAATGGCTAGAGCACGATTGATTTTTATAGTCAATTCGTACACTTCTTGTTTCTTACTTGCGTAGTCTTTAATCTCTTCTTTAGCAAAGCATTTTTGCGAATATAATTCTAAAATAAAATCGTCTAATTTTTGAATTGAGCCCTTCTTTAGTTGCTTTGCGGCAAAGATTACGTTCTCTACTTCAAAATTAAGTTCGGTAGTCCATTTTTTAAGTAAATTTAAATCGTCTATATCAGGCTTTCTCTTGATTGACATAGCCGATAAAATCTTTTCTAACACGCTAGTTCTTAAAACGTAGGAAGCAAGTTCTTTTTCTACTTTCTCAATAGTGGTTAAGCCTCTTTCTCCAAAATCTTTAGCCACTTTAGAAACGTATTTATAACTTATATCTCCACCCTTCTTGTCAGCGCAATATTTAACTATTAAAAGCATGGCTTCGGGCAAGATTTTATAAGTTTCCATAATGAGAAAATATTCGCTAAACTCACTAGTTGAAATCATGCGAGAAGGTAAAAGCGCTTGTAAACTTTTAGTAAACTCGGTGTACTTTTCCGCCTTGAATTTTCTCGGCTTACTATTTCCACCCGTTTTTATTGGTAAATATGAAACTTCCAAAGGGTCTAAAGAGATAACCGAAAGGAGCGAAAACTCTTCCCAATAAAGAAGGCTTTCCTTTACTTCTTCTAAAGGAATATCAAGCGTTTCCGCCATAGAAGAAAGGGAAACTTGGCTATCTTTTTTATTGCATAAATAAAGACCGAAAAGGTAAACCTTTACGGCGTTGCCGTTAGATATGGGCAAATACTGAGATATAAAAGCGTTTTCTACCGCCGTAAAGGCACTTGCAGAAAATTCACTTGAGAAAGAAAAAGCCATAAAACCCTCTTAAAACCAAAAAAATACTTGATTTACGACTGCTTATGTTATATAATATAAAATAATTATAAATAATAGTAGTGGAAGTGCGCCCAAAATACGATTAGTAGTTTAGGCGAGTGAAAACTATTATAAACAAAATTAACGCAAAAATCAACAACTTTTAACAAAAAATAGTAAAAAAGAGCCAAAAGCAAGAGAGGAAAGGAAATGTCTACAATTTATACGCCGGCAACTATTTGGAAAAATTTTCAAATAGACGCAGAGCCTTCGTTTATTAGCGGTGGCAGAACTACTAAAGGCGAACTTATTTATGAAAACGGATATATCGAAGGTAGATACGTTGACGGAGTAAGAATAAAAATCTTCGTTAGAACGGTAAAAACGGACAAAAACAAAATGCCCGCAGTTATCGTTTTAAATGATTTTTCTATTGAGAGCGACGATAATCTTTTGGAAAATTTAGCGCTAAACGGCTACTTTGCTATAATGGTTGACGTAGTGGGGAAATACGGCGATAGAGAAAATTTTACCGTTTACCCAGAGAAAATTAATTATGCAAACCTAGAAAATTCTTCCTACGGCGTTAAAGAAATCAACGGCGATATAACCAAAACTTGTTATTACGAGTGGTGCGGAGTGTTAAAATACGTGACTGCGTACCTTAAAAGTTTAAAGTCGGTTAGTAAAATCGGGCTACTTGGTATTAACGACGGAGCGCTTACTGCTTGGCATCTTTTGGCAACTGGGCAGGATATAAACTGCGTCGTTTTGGTCAATAATACGGGGTGGAGCGTTTATGAGGGAAGAAGTAAATTCCTTGCCGTTGCAGAAGAAGGGTATTCGGACGGAAAGGTTGCTTACTCTGCCGGCATTGAGCCACAATCTTACGCGTCGCACGTAAAGTGCCCTACTCTAATTCTCGCTTGCACTAATAGTGAAAGATACGATATTGATAGAGCGCACGACACTCTTTCTAGAATTGACGATAACTTATATAAGGCGATAAACTATTCGGTTAATAGAACTTTAACCATTGAAAAAAGCGCTTATCAAGATGCGGTAATTTTCTTTGAAAAGTTCTTATCGGGCAAAAGTTATGCCTTGCCACAAGATATAGAAATTAAGCCGTTAGAAAGCGACGAACTAAAAGTCGTTGCCAATATCGACGAAAGGGGATTAAAGGACGTTTCTCTCTATATCTCGGAAGGTGTTATAGAGCCGGAAAAGAGAAGTTATCAAAAGCAAAACGACTACGTAGTAAACGGCGGAGAGTACGAGTTTAAGATAAATTGCGATAGTCAAGAGGGATTCATTTGTGGTTTTATTAAAGCCGAATATAAAAACGGATTTGAGATTTGCTCTAGGGTTTTCGGTAAAGTTTTAGAAAAGAAAACGGCAAAAACGAGTAAAATCAACAATATCGTGTATTCTTCTAGAGTGCCTTTAGCGGAAAGTCAATTCACTTCTGCAAACGAAAAGAATATAAATAGCGTAATTGACGTTTTGGGTGGCGCGCAGGTAGAAGTTCAAAAAGGTCCGTTCGATATGCTAGGTATCACGGGAAAGGGTGGTATAAGCACCTTTAACGTTTGCAAAGAAAAGATAGGTAAGGATAGCAACTGCGTGTTGATGTTCGACGCGTACCTAAAAAATAGTGGGCTCATATACGTTAAACTTATAACCGATTATTTCGGCGAAAAAGTAGAATACGTTTCTAGCGTGAATATAGTTGGCGAAAACATTTGGCAAAACGTTAAGATTGCTATAAATAAGTTCAAAACAGAAAATGGATTGACGCTTAAAACGTACGAAAAGGTAGACGTTATTGAGTTCTTCTCGGAAGAAGAGTATTTAGTAAACAACGCGCTTTGGATTTAGGGAAAATTATGGACGATTTGCAACAAAAAGACAATTTAATAGAAGTTGAATCTACCGAAAAAACAGAAGAAACCATCGAACTTAAAGAAGGGGCAGAGATTCAAGATAGTTTAGAAACTATAAAAGAGCCTACGGAAAGTGCTCCTTTAGAAGAAAAGAGCAAGAGAAAAAAGATAGGTGATATCGTTTTCTTTTCAACAATGTCAGTGGTGATAGCCTTTTTAATTACCTACATTATCTTATTTTCTTTTGTGTTTATGCGAGTGGAAGTGACTGGTAGGTCAATGATGCCCACCCTAAATAGTGGGGACGTTTTGGTGGCGCACAAAAACTTCACCGTAGAGCATGGCGACGTGATAATTTTAAAGGACGTAAAAAATAACGGCGATTGGCTTATTAAGAGAGTTATCGGGCTTGAAGGGGACGTTGTGGAAATTAGAAACGGCAAGGTTTATCTTAACGGAGATTTACTTGAGGAGCAGTACGTACTAGATGAAAATTCTACTTTTGCTCCAAGTTGTAGCGACGAAACTAATACTATGCTACAAGTTTACAATCTAGGTGAAAACGAGATTTTCTATTTAGGTGATAATCGCGTGGATAGTTTAGACGCTAGATACTACGGAGTTTGTACTGAAGATAACGTGGTGGGGGTAGTTAGCGATTATTTCGTTTCCATAAAGGGAACGACTACTGCCGTCGCTAGATTTTTTATGAGTATAAAAAGTTGTTTAGGACTTAAAAACTAAGGAGAAAAGCAATGCTTTATTCTAAAAGCCGATTGATATTCGGGCCACTTAAAAACGCCGTTAAGAATATTCTAAACGCCATTTATAAAGTTTTGAAATTTTTTAATCTTCAACTTGCGCTTTTAGTTGGACTAATCGGCGTGGTGTTGTATTTTTCGGGCGTTTTTGAAAATAGCGTCGCTCTAGAATTAGTTTTCTATATCGTGCTTATATTTTCAATTATCTACGCCGTTATAATTAGCGTCGGCAAAGTTTTAGGATTAGAGTGGAGCAAGGGAAAAAAAGAAAACAAGCGCTCAAAAGTTGAAATAGTTGAAGTTGAAGACAAAAAGGAAGAAACGGAGCAAGAAATTCAACAAGAGATAAAAGAAGAAAAAATCAAATATTTTAAGGTTAGGCAAAAACCCGGCTACTATATGGCTGAATTTGAAGATAGATTTGAACTTTACTACAAAACGGTAAACGGACTACAAAAGGTTAGAACGGACTACAAGGAGAAATAACATGCAAGCGTACTACAAGGAAGAATATAAGGAGCAAGCAAGCGTGCAAAGAAAAAGAGTGATAATTTTACTAATTTCTATCGTAGCGCTATATATTCTATGCTCAGCAGGTTTTATGTGGTGGCACTCTACCTTAGTAATTAAGTCGCCTACCATGACTTTAGTAAAAGCATTGCACTATTCTTTAACTGCGATATTCGTGGTAATTTTCTTTATAGTTTTTGGCATTAAGTATAGAAGAGTAAACAAGTTTTACAAAAAATGTATTGATATGGAAACGGGGCTAACCGAAGAAAATATAGGCAGTTTTATTGAGTTTGACGATAAGATTCAAACTAAAGACGGAGTGGAATTTACTTCGGCAATATTTTTAGAATATAAAGAGAGAAAGAACGATTTTTACGAGCGAAAAGTGCTTTTGTTTTGCGATTTACCTAAGCCGGAATTAAAAACGGGTGTAAATCTTAGATACGTCACGCAAGGCAACGTGCTTAAGTGCTACAAAGAAGAACTAGAAGAGAAAGGAGAATAAAATGAGAGCGATAGTCACGGTAATTGGAAAAGATAAACCTGGAATTACGGCGTCGGTTAGTACGGCCTTAGCCGAAAAAAACGTTAATATTGAAGATATAAGCCAAACCATAGTGCAAGGCAACTTCACTATGATTATGCTTTGCGAACTTGAAAATGCAAAAGTTTCGCTATTAGAACTAAAGAAGGAACTACAAGAAAAAGGGCAAGAAATAGGCGTGTCCATTCACGTTCAACACGAAGATATTTTCAATGCGATGCATAAGATTTAAGGTAAAAGTATGATTAACAGAAAAGAAATTATTGAAACTATCGATATGGTGGAAAAAGAACACTTTGACGTTCGCACCATTACTATGGGTATATCGCTTTTTTCGTGCATAAGAGACGATGCAGAAAAAACTGCGACTCTTTGCTACGATAAAATTTGCAAAAAGGCTGAAAATATCGTTAAGATTGCAGGTGACCTTGGCAACGAATATGGCGTTCCCGTTATAAATAAGCGCGTATCTATTACGCCTGCAAGTTTACTCACGGCGTCTTTTAGTGGAAAAGAAATAGTTTTAGCAAAAGCGCTCGATAGGGCGGCAAAAACCGTTGGCGTAGACTTTTTAGGTGGATATTCGGCGTTAGTTCACAAAGGCATGACTTCTTTTGAAGAGTCGTTTATAAAGAGTATTCCCGAAGCCCTTTATTTAACCGAAAGAACGTGTTCTTCGGTTAACGTCGGCTCAAGTAAATCGGGTATAAATATGGATGCCGTACGCCTTATGGGTAAAATTATAAAGGAATCTGCAATAAAGACTGCCGATAACGACGGGCTTGGGGCTGCTAAGTTAGTTGTATTTTGCAATGCAGTAGAAGATAATCCGTTTATGGCAGGCGCTTTCCACGGAGTAGGCGAGGCTGAAACGGTTATAAACGTAGGCGTTTCAGGCCCTGGAGTAGTTCACCACGCATTAAAGAGCGCAAAGGGAGCGTCTATTCCAGAACTTGCCGAAATTATAAAAAAGACGGCGTTTAAGATTACTAGAGTAGGTGAATTGATGGCAAGAGAGGCTTCTAAGAGATTAAACGCAAGTTTCGGTATTGTCGATTTATCTCTAGCGCCAACGCCTGTTATGGGCGATAGCGTGGCTCATATTCTAGAAGAAATGGGCTTGGAGTCTGTCGGTGCGCATGGAACTACGGCGGCGCTCGCTATGCTTAACGACGCGGTTAAAAAGGGTGGAGTTATGGCTTCTTCAAGCGTAGGTGGTCTATCGGGCGCATTTATTCCCGTTAGTGAAGATATAGGTATGATTAACGCGGCTAAGAGTGGGGCTATCTCGCTATCTAAGTTAGAGGCGATGACTTCCGTTTGTAGCGTTGGTATAGATATGGTTGCAATACCTGGCGACACCCCAGACACCACTATTAGTGGTATTATTGCAGACGAAATGGCAATCGGTATGATAAACAACAAAACTACTGCCGTAAGAATTATTCCCGTTCCAAACAAGAAGGTGGGAGATGGCGTAGAGTTTGGTGGTTTATTAGGTAGCGCTCCTATAATGAGCGTAAGCCCTTACGGATGCGCAGAGTTTATAAATAGGGGAGGAAGAATGCCCGCCCCAATACATAGTAATAAAAACTAAAAAGGGGAAATTATTTTGGATATTAAATACAAGTGGGCAACTGAAGAGATATATCCTAGCGACAAGGCTTGGCAAGATGAGTTTAATTATATAAAAGAAAAACTTGATTTATCTTGCTTTAAGGGAACGCTTGATAAAAAGGAAAATTTTATCAAGTTTATGAAAGCGCAGGAAAAAATTACTAGAGTTTTAGAAAAACTTAGCGTTTACGCTATGATGAAGCATGACGAAAATACTAAAATTTCGCTCTACGACGGTATGGTAAATCAAATTACTTCGGTCTACGCAGAATTTTCTTCTAAGATAGCCTTCGTAGTGCCCGAATTAACCAAACTTTCGACCAAGAAATTAAACGAGTATATTTTAGATAAAGATTTAAGCGATTATTCTTATTTTCTAAAGACACTACTAAAGAGAAAAGAGCACGTCTTAAGCGAAGATGAAGAAAGGCTTTTAGCGTTAGGCTCTGAAGCGATGAGTTCTTTTAGGGAAATTTTCACTAAAATTGACGATGCCGATTTGCCACTTTCAACTTTTACCTATAAAGGCGAAAAAATCACCTTGACTCACGGAACTTACGGCGTTTTAATGCACGAACAAGATAGGGCTTTAAGAAAAAAGGCGTTTAACGAATACTATAAAGCATACTATTCGCTTATAAATACCATTTCATCCACCTACTACGGTAGCGTTAAAAAGGACGTTTTCTACGCTAGAGCAAGAAAGTATTCTTCGGCGTTAGAAATGGCGCTTTCTAACGAAGACGTGGATAAAAAGGTGTATGAGAATCTAATTTCTTCAGTGCATACGGCGCTTCCACTATTGCATAAGTATATGCAAGTAAAAAAGAAAGAGTTAGGATTATCTAAATTGCGCATGTTTGACGTTTACTGCCCTATAGTAGAAAACGCCGAAATTAAATTAGATTACGAAGATGCTTACGATTTAGTGGTAAAAGGTTTGTCCGTTTTAGGAAAAGATTACGTTGACCTTTTAGAAAAGGCAAGACGCGAGCGTTGGCTTGACGTTTACGAAGGAAAGGGAAAGAGAAGCGGGGCGTACAGCGTCGCCGTTTACGATACTCACCCTTACGTTTTATTAAACTATCAAAAAACCACGCACGACGTGTTTACCATAGCGCACGAAATGGGGCATAGCATACACTCTTACTTTTCCAACAAGAATCAACCCTATGAAAAGGCCGATTATAAAATTTTCGTTGCCGAAGTTGCTAGTACGGTAAACGAAGTGTTGCTTATAAAATATCTACTAAAGAACGCAAAGGACGATAAACTTAAAAAATACTTGCTTTCATATTTACTAGAAATGATTAGAACAACTCTTTTCCGTCAAACACAGTTCGCAGAGTTTGAAGTTTTTTCACACTCTTCGGTGGAAAAGGGAATCCCACTAACAAAAGATATGCTTAGCGACGAATATTTAAGATTAAATAGCGAATACTACGGACCTGCCGTTGAAAAGGACGAAAATATTAAGTACGAGTGGGCTAGAATTCCACATTTTTACAGAGCATTTTACGTTTATAAGTACGCTACGGGTATAATAAGCGCGCTATCTATTGCAAATAGAATTACCACGCAAGGAAAGGAAGCGGTTGAAGATTACTTTAAGTTCTTATCTTCGGGAAATTCGGATAGTCCTACCGAACTATTAAAAATAGCAGGCGTAGATTTAGAAGATAAAACCACGTATGAAAGGGCGTTTAACGAGTTTGAGAACGCGCTAAACGAATTTATTTCACTTTAAGGAGAAAGATTATGGCAGTAAAAAAGATTAGAGAAATGCCACATAGTTTAGAAGCAGAACAAGCCATTTTGGGTTGTTTGCTTATAGACGTAAAAGTTCAGGTGGAAATTTCAGCGTTTTTAGAAAAAGAAGATTTCTACGCCGAATCACACCAATATATTTTCGGCGCTATGGAGCAAATAATTAAGGATAATAAGCCGGTAGACTTCGTCACTTTAACCGACTATTTAGAAAAGAACGCCGAACTTGAGAGAGCGGGTGGAATAGATTACATAACTGAACTAACTCTCGTTATGCCGTCTACAGCAAACTATCAAATGTATCTCGATATCGTAAAAAGAGATAGTATGCTAAGGCGCATAATCAAGGGCGGAACTGATATCATAAAAGAGTGTGAAAATAGTTTAGATAGCGACAAAGCGCTCGCTTACGCCGAAAAAACCATCTTCGATATATCGAATAGCGCAGACACTAGTGAAGTGGTGAAAATAAGCGCCGTTCTTCCCGAAGTAATGGATAAACTCGATAAATTACAAAATGATAAAACGGCGTCTCACGGAGTTAAAACTAAGTTTAAGGGCTTGGATTATTTGCTTAACGGACTTCACGGAAGCGATTTAATAATTTTGGCTGCTCGTCCTGCCGTTGGTAAAACCTCGTTTGCTATGAATATAGTTGAAGCCGTTGCAGAGCAAGACAAAACTTGTATGGTTTTCTCTCTCGAAATGGGCAGAGAGCAACTCGCGCAAAGAATGGTTTGTTCGGTTGCAGGCGTAAGTATGGAAAACGCTCAAAAGGGCAAGTTAAAAAGAGATGAATGGCTAAAAATTGCTAAGGCTAAAGAGATTTTATCTAACCAAAAGATTTTCATCGACGATTCTGCCTTAATAACCCCCGAAGAAGCGCTTTCAAAGTGTAGAAGAATAAAGAAAAAACACGGACTCGATTTAGTTATGGTCGACTATATTCAACTTATGAGTTCGGGCAAGAAAAACGAAGAAAATAGGCAACAAGAAATCTCAAAGATTTCAAGAAGTCTTAAGATTATGGCAAAGGAATTAAACGTTCCCGTGCTAGCGTTATCACAATTATCTCGTGCCGTTGAATCTAGAAAAGGTAGACCACAACTAGCCGACCTTAGAGAATCGGGTGCAATCGAGCAGGACGCAGATATAGTTATGTTTATTCACCGTCCCGACAAGAACGCAACGGATAAAGAAAGGGCTGAGGGTAAGATTCAAGAAAACGTTGCCGAAATTATCATTGAAAAGCATAGAAACGGTCCTCAAGGCATAGTAAAACTTTACTTTAGGGGCGAGTGCACTAGGTTTGAAAATCATGCCGACGATACGGGTGAACCTGAAAAACTTGAAGAAAACGTCTCTAAACCTGCGGACCTAAGTGGTATGGACGTGGAAGAACTTCCCACAAAAGAACCAGAGTCTGTAATTAAAAGTATAGACGACGAGATTTTTAATTAAGAGAAAATTTATATAATGGAAACCAAAGTACTAAAAATAAGCGAGGAGAGTTTGGAACTTTCAAAGGCTCTTTTGGAGAGTGGAGAAGTTATCGGCATGCCTACCGAAACGGTTTACGGGCTTGCTGGTGACGGAAGAAATTCTACTGCCGTAAAGAGAATTTTTGAAGTTAAAGGTAGACCAAGCGATAATCCACTCATTGCGCACGTTCATAAAGATTTTGATTTAGAGAGCCTATGCTATATCGAAAGAGATTACGTGCCTTTGCTAATTAAAGAATTTATGCCGGGGCCGTTAACCCTAGTTATGAAAAGCAAAGGAGTGGTTTGCAGTGAAGCAATTTGTGGGGGCGAAACTCTAGCCGTTAGAATGCCCTCGCATAAAGGTTGCCAAGAACTTCTAAAAAAGGTGAATATTCCGCTCGTTGCTCCGTCTGCAAATATTTCTAAACACACGAGTCCCGTGACGGCGAGCCACGTTTACAACGACCTAAACGGAAAGATTCCGCTTATACTTGACGGCGGAAAATGTTTAGGTGGGATAGAGAGCACCGTTTTAGACGTGACGGGGGAATATCCTAGAATTTTGCGAGCAGGCTTAATCACCAAAGAGATGATTGAAAGGGCTACTGGCAAGTGTTTTATAAGCGAACATAAAGAGGGGGACAAGGTTAAATCTCCCGGTGTAAAGTACACTCACTATCGCCCTAAATGCCAAACCGCCTTATACGAAACGAATCAAGTTGACCAAGCAATTAAAAGATACGAAAAGGAAGTTGCTAACGGAAAAACGCCTTATATAATGTGCGAAAATAAGTACGCAAAGCAATTTAAGGGAAAAAATCTTTTACTTTTAGGTGAATCGGGAGAAGAGGTTGCTAGCAATCTCTACGATAAACTTTTAGAGGGCGAAGAAAGGGCCGATATAATAATAGCAATTTCAATGGGCAGGGAAGACGGCGTTTATATGGGAATTATGAACAGGCTCAAAAAGGCTTGTGGCTAAAGGGGGATAACGATGCATAAAATTATATTCGTATGCGCGGGTAATACTTGCAGAAGCCCTATGGCAGAAGTAATACTAAAAAGAAAACTCCAAGAGAAAAAAATTCAAGATATTTTAGTGGAAAGCGCTGGTGAATATGCAGACGACGGCTCTAGTATGAACGAAAATTCAGTTTACGCATTAAGAGAACTAGGGTACGATGGGTTTGACGGATTTAAGTCTAGAAGAATGTGTTTCGATATAAAAAGGAGCGCAGGCGTACTAATCTATATGGAAACTTTCGAGGCGTGGAGAAACGCGCATTGGAACGCTAAAAGTATGCATTACTTCACGGGTAAAGGGGATATTGAAGATCCCTACGGAAAAAGCAAGGAAGAATACTTAAAAACGGCAAAGCAAATAGAATACGCTTGCGATAAAATAATGGAAGAAATTATAAACGGAGAAATATTTAAAGGAGACATATATAAATGAAAATAGCGATAGGATGCGACCACGGTGGAATAAATTTAAAACCAATACTTATAAAGTATTTGGAGCAAAAGGAAATCGAGTATATTGATTTTGGTACTTATACGACTGAATCTACCGACTACAACGACTACGCAGTTAAAGTTTGCGATAGCGTAGTAAAAGGTGAGTGCGATTTAGGTATTCTCATCTGCGGAACGGGAATCGGCATGAGCATAATGGCAAATAAGATTAAAGGAATTAGATGCGGACATTGTCACGACGTGTTCTCGGCTAAAATGACTAGACTTCATAATGACGCAAACGTTTTGGCAGTTGGAGAAAGAGTAGTTGGACCAGGACTATTTATCGAGATAGTTAAGGCGTTTATTAAAACGAATTTTTCTAACGAAGAACGCCATGTAAACAGAGTTAATAAAATTAAAGCGCTAGAAGAAGAAAATTTTAAATAATATTTTTTAAGGAATAAAGATTATTTGGGGGTAAAAGATATGAAAAAAGTTAAAAAAGCAGTTATACCTGCTGCGGGATTAGGCACTAGATTTTTGCCTATTACTAAGGCTATTCCAAAGCCAATGTTGTCGGTTTTAGACAAGCCTACTATTCAGTACATAGCAGAAGAACTTATCTCGGTTGGAATTGAAGATATTCTAATAGTAGTTTCGCCAGGCTCAGACGTTATTAAAAACCACTTTGGTCCTGCGGAAGACTTGGAGAAAAGACTTTTAGAAGACGGCAAGCAAAAACTATATGAAATTGAAAGACAAACTCAAAGATTTAACGTTAGTTTTGCCGTTCAACAAACTGCAAACGGATTAGCAGGGGCAATGCTATGTGCCGAGGAATTTATTGACGGCGAGCCTTTTGCCTTGCTTCTTGGCGACGAACTTATTTTTGCCGATAAAGACCAAACGCCTTGCATGAAAAGGCTAGTAGATATTTTTGAAAGCACGGGTAAGAGCGTTATTGCCACTATGGAAGTTTTTGGCGACGACGTTAGTAAGTACGGCAATATTGGTATTAGAGAAGAAGTAGACGGAGTTATGGAAGTTTCTTCTATAATAGAAAAGCCGTCGCTAGCAGAAGCGCTTTCAAACAACGCAATAATAGGCAGATACGTTTTCGACGGCAAAATTATAGATATGCTTAAAACTTTAACGCCTAGAAACAACGAAATCTATTTAACCGACGCTATGGAAGTGCTTGCAAATAACAAAGAACTTTTAGCGAGCACCTTTGAAGGCACTAGATACGACGTGGGCGATAAGTTCGGCTATATTAAAGCCAACGTAGAATATGCTCTAAGAAGCGAAGAAATCGGGGCAGATACCTTAGAATATATAAAAGAATTAGCAAAGAGAATTTAAAAAATGTACGATAAAGTTTGCGAAAAATGCGGAACGAGATTGTCTTCTTATTATCAAACGGGAATGCTTGGCTGTCCTGAATGCTACAATGCGTTTAGGATGGAAATTTTGTCTACCTTAAAAGATATTCAAAGAAGCACCGAGCATACGGGAAAGAAACTTTCAAACGGGCTAGACAAGGAACTTCTTGACGAGTATAAGAGATTGCTTAAAGAAAAAGAACTTGCCATAATGGAGGGTAGATTTTCCGATTTAAGAGAGATTTCCGCCAATTTATTCGACCTAACTGAAGAACTTAAGAGAAGGGGGTTAATCTAATGATAGAAAACACCGAACTTTATCGTGGCAATATAGTTATGACTAGGGTTAGGCTTGCGAGAAACCTAAGAGATTATCCCTTTATTAACACTCCTAAAGACGCTAAAGAAATCGTTAAAAAAGTTAATAGAGCCTTGCAAAAGTGCGACACTTTCAATCTAATGTTTTTGGCTAATTTTGACCAAATGGCGTTAGAATCAATGAAAGAAAGACATTTAATAAGCCAAGCACTAATAGACAATAAAGAGATAAGCGCTGCGCTTATAAACACGGATAAAACCATTTCCATAATGCTAAACGAGGAAGACGTAATAAGAGAGCAATGTTTTATGCGTGGGCTAAGGCTAACCGAGGCTTATAGAAAACTAGAAAAAATCGACGCTGAACTTTCTAAAAATATGGACTTTGCCTACGATAGAAGATTTGGCTATCTAACGGCTTGTCCCACCAATTTAGGAACGGGGCTTAGGGCAAGCGTATTGTTATTCTTGCCTGCACTTACCGAAGGGCGAAAGATAAATACTCTAGTTAGAGAAGTCCAAAAATTAGGGCTAACCGTTCGTGGTCTTTATGGAGAGGGAAGTTCTGGTGAAGGGTTTATGTACCAAGTGAGCAACGAAGTCACTTTGGGCGTTTCCGAAGAAGATATTCTAAAAAGCGTAGAAGAAACGGTGCTAAGCATTTGCCAAGCCGAAAGGGAAGAATCGGAAAGACTATTTAGTAAAAATCAAATAAAAATTATAGACAAGGTAAGAAAATCGTTCGGCGTATTAACTAACGCCGTGCTACTAGATTATAGCGAGTTTCTTTCACACGTTGCCCTAGTTAAAATGGGCGCAATGCTCGGTATGATAGATATAGACGATTTAGAAGCAATCGACGATTTAATTATAAACGTTCGCCCCGCCGTTTTGTGTGAGCAATACGGCAAAAAACTATCTAGCATTGATAGAGATTTATTTAGGGCGGAAATCGTGACTAAAAAACTACTTAAATTAAGGGGGTAAAAAATGTATTACGACGCATTTTCGAGAAACGTAAACGAAGTTATAGAATACGCAAACGGCTTGGCTAAAAAGACGGGTTGTAGATATATAGGCTCAGAGCATATTTTGTTTGGTCTAATCAACGTTAGCGACGGAAGAGCCGCAGCGATTTTAAGAGAGGCTGAAGTTGATAACGATAGGTATATTTATTACTACAAAAAGACTATTGACACTTCGGTTATAATTCCAGGCAATATGTTCACGCCGAGAACCAAACAACTATTCGACAACGCAATCGATATTTCCTTAAAAGCACACTCGGGTTTCGTTGGAACGGAACACCTTTTGCTTGCAATTTTACTTAACCCCGATTGCATTGCAGTTGCTATATTAAAGACCTTGAAAGTTGACGTTAATAAAATGGCGGACGACTTATATAATTCCATTATGAGGAAGGACGACGAAGACGTGGTGGAAGACGAGCCTGAAGAGAGTTCAAGTTTCTTTTCAGACTCATTTAAGACGGCTTTTGCTAAAAAAATCAATGAGAGTAAACAATCTACCGCTAAAGATCAACCCCAAAAACAAGATGACGATTTAGCGGAGATTTCTAAATACGGCGTAAACTTAACTAACGTTGCAAAATCCGGTAAGTTAGACCCCGTTATCGGCAGAAAAAAGGAAATCGACAGAGTAGTTCAAATTTTATCTAGAAGAACAAAAAATAACCCCGTTCTAATAGGTGAACCGGGCGTAGGTAAAAGTGCCGTTGTAGAAGGTTTGGCGCAAGCCATAGTTAAGGGCAACGTGCCGGAAATTTTAGCCGATAAAATCGTGTTCTCGCTAGATATGGCTGGTATGGTTGCAGGTTCGAAATATCGCGGTGACTTTGAAGAGAGATTAAAAGCGGTTATCGACACGGTTAAAAGAAACGGCAAGATTATTCTTTTTATTGATGAAATTCATAATATCGTAGGCGCAGGAAGTACGGGCGAGGGAAATATGGATGCGGCAAATATCCTAAAGCCGATGCTCTCTCGTGGTGAACTTCAAACCATAGGTGCAACCACCATTGACGAGTATAGAAAATATATCGAAAAAGACGCTGCGCTAGAGAGACGTTTCCAACCTATCGTCGTGGAAGCGCCAAGTACCGAAGAAACGGTAGAAATCTTAAAGGGATTAAGAGATAAATACGAAGCCCACCACGGCGTAAGTATTCCAGATGAAGCGATAATTTCTGCTGTCACTTTGTCGGATAGATACATTATGGATAGATTTTTGCCCGATAAAGCCATCGACCTTATCGACGAGGCTGCTTCTAGAGTAAGACTCGATAGTTATAACTCTCCAAAAGAAGCAAAGCAAAAGGAAGCTGAACTTGCTTCATTACAAGCGCAAAAAGACGATGCTAAGCGCCGTGAAGAATTTGAAAAGGCAATAGAGTTAAACAAGGAAATTGAAAGAGTAAATAGAGAACTTGAAGAGATTAGAGCGGCTGCAAGCAAGATGAACGTGGATAGGGAAAAACTAAGACTCACGCCCGACGATATTGCAAAAGTCGTTAGTAATTGGACGGGTGTTCCCGTAGTTAAACTAACCCAAACGGAATCTGAAAAACTACTAAATTTAGAAGAAGTTTTACACCAAAGAGTAATTGGTCAAGAAAACGCGGTTAGAGCAGTTGCCGATGCAATTAGAAGGGCGAGAGCAGGATTGAAAGACCCAAATCGTCCTGTTGGCTCGTTTATATTCGTAGGTCCTACGGGTGTAGGTAAAACCGAACTATCAAAGGCCTTAGCAGAGACGGTTTTCGGTAGCGAAGATAGTATTATAAGAATAGATATGAGTGAGTATATGGAAAAGCACTCGGTAAGTAAGTTGGTCGGCGCGCCTCCAGGATACGTTGGCTTTGACGAGGCGGGACAACTCACTGAAAAGGTTAGAAGAAAACCTTATTCGGTAGTGTTATTCGACGAAATAGAAAAGGCTCACCCAGACGTATTTAATATTTTGCTTCAAATTTTAGACGACGGAAGATTGACCGATAGTAAGGGAAGACTAATAAGTTTTAAAAACTCTATTATAATTATGACTTCTAACGTGGGCGCAACTGAAGCAGCGCAAAGAACTACGCTTGGGTTTATAAGCAATAAAACTGCTGAATACGACAATATGTGCGACAGATATATGGAAGCGTTAAAACAAAAATTCCGCCCCGAATTCTTAAACAGAATTGACGATATTATCGTGTTCCATAAGTTAGAGAAAGAAGAGACGGCAAAAATTGCCGAAATTATGCTTTCAAGTTTAAGAAAACGCCTTGCCGTTATGGAAATTAAACTTGAGATTACCGATAGGGCTATGGAACTTATCGTTGAAAAAGGCTACGATGCTAATTACGGCGCAAGACCATTAAAGAGAGTATTGCAACGCCATATTGAAGATAGGCTTTCAGAAGAAATCTTAAAGGGCAACTTAGTGGAAAATTCTTCGGTTAAAATCGACGCTCAAGACGGACAATTTATATTCATTAACGAGTAGATAAAAGTATGAAGGTAGGAATTTCATCTGCGTCGCTATTCGGTAGATTTCACACTGAAGACGCGGTAAAAAAACTAAATGAACTTAAAGTGGACACCACCGAAGTCTTTTTTGAAACCTTTTCCGAATATACAAAAAAATTCGGTAAAAAAATCAAAAAGATGAAAGGGGAATTGAACGTTCACTCTATACATACGCTAACCACTCAATTTGAGCCGACTTTGTATAGTCAAAACGATAGGGCGCAAAAAGAATCTTTCGACCTATTAGATGGAACTCTTTCAGCAGGCGAGATCATAGGAGCAAAATATTATACCTTTCACGGTGTAGCGAGAGTAAAAAGAGTGCCTATGCTCATTGACTTTGAAAGGGTAGGCAGGATAACGAACGATATTATTTCGGCTTGTAAAAAGCACGGTATGGACTTAGCGTACGAAAACGTGCATTGGGCATATTATAACTACATAGGTTTTTTTAGTGAATTAAAAATGCGTTGTCCAGAGTTAAAAGGCACGTTTGACGTTAAGCAAGCCCGTCAATCTAATATAGGCTATAGAGAGTTTATTGCCGAGATGAAAGGGGATATAGTGACCGCGCATTTATCCGACGTAAGAGAAGATGGAAAAATGTGTTTGCCTGGCAAGGGGACGATTGATTTTGACGAGATGTTTTCTCGCTTGCGTGACGTAGGTTTTGACGGAGCGTTAATTTTAGAAGTTTATAAAAACGACTTTGAAACGATAGAAGAACTTATGGAATCTTACTATTTTATAAAAGAAAAAGCCCAAAAAATATTGGGCAAATAAAACAATATAAAACAAAAACGCCTCTACCATTTAAGTAGGGGCGTTAAGTTTACTTAAAACTCTTATCGCAAATACAAGAGTTTTATCGAGAAAACAAACTACTCTTGTGGTTTATTTTTCTCTTCCTCAAAAGCAGCGAGAATAATCTTAATAAGTTCTTCTCTAGTTTCGGTTTTGATAGGGTGAGCAACGTCTTTATATTCGCCGTCGCCGGTTTTTCTGCTAGGCATAGCGATAAAGTACCCTTCGTTTCCTTCAATAATTTTGATGTCGTGTACAACGAAACAATCATCAAAAGTCACCGAAGCCACTGCCTTGAGTTTGCTATCGTCTTTTTTTACGATACGAACTCTTACATCTGAGATTTTCATACATAATACCTTCCTTATCTTATGTTAAATATATAATAACATATAAAATACTCATTTTCAATAGGTTTTTAAAAATTTTTTCAAAAAAATTAACTTTTTTAACGATTTTTGCCCATTTTTACGCATTTTTCGACGATTTTTGTGCTTTTGTTGGTTTTATAAAATTGAACAAATCAATTGTCGTTTTCAATGTAAAAAGCAACTTTTTGATCCCTTTCATACAATAATGTATGAGTAATTTTAATCTGTCTTCTATTAAAGAGATTTACTTTATAGGAATAGGTGGAATTAGTACTTCCGCCTTAGCAAAATATTGCCAAATGCTCGGCAAAAAAGTTAGTGGTAGCGATAAAAAATCTTCTAACTTGACTAACCAACTAATAGGACTTGGGATAAAAGTCCATATAGGGCATAAAAAAGAGAACCTAAAAAACGCTGATTGCGTTTGTTATACTTCGGCAATAAGTGATGATAACGAAGAGTTTTTAGAGGCGAAAAAACTTGGTCTAACATTAGTAAAAAGAAGTGAACTTTTAGGCGCTATTGCAAGAGAGTATAAAATCACTATTGGAATTTCAGGAAGTCACGGCAAAACGACAACCACTTCAATTTTGGCAGATATACTAATTAGAGCAAATAAAAAGCCAACGGTGTTTTTAGGTGGTGAAAATAAAAGATTTGGCAATTTCTGTTGTGAAGATATTGAAAATAAAGGAATAATATTACTTGAAGCCTGTGAATATAAGAAAAACTTTTTAGATTTTAAGCCGAATATTTCGGTGGTGTTAAATATTGATAACGACCACTTAGATAGTTATTCTAACATAGAAGAACAAGTTGAAACGGTGGAAGAATTTATTTCTTCGTCGGTTAGTTATGTTAATTTTGATGATTTTTACGCAAAGCAATTAGTTAGCGACAAGATAATTAAGGTGGGACTTGAGGGCGACTATCCTATTACGGCGAAAAACATATATCAAAAAAACGGCTATCAATATTTTTCCGTTTACTATTACGGAGAAAACTTAGGAAGAATAAAAACCAAGTTAAAAGGTAAACATAATATATATAATTGCTTATTTGCAGTAAGCGTCGCTTTAGAACTTAAAATTCCTTTTTGCTATATAAAAGGTGGGATAGAAGAGTTTGAAGGGGTTAGTAGAAGAGACGAATTTATGGGAGAAGTAGGGGGTAAAAAGATTTACTGCGACTACGCTCATCACCCAAGAGAACTTAAAAGACTAATAGAAAGTATAGAAGAGTTGGAAAAAACTTTGATAGTCTTTCAACCACACACTTATAGTAGAACTAGATTTTTAAGCGACGAATTCGTAGACGTATTATCCACGATAACGGGTGGTCTTATTATTTATAAAACCTATCCTGCGAGAGAAAAATACGATAGAAAATCTTCGGCTCTTTCCTTGTTTGAAAAAATAGTTAAGATAAAGAAAGCAAGGTATTTTAAGAGTAAAAAACGACTGATAGAGTTTTTAAAAACAACGACTTACCATGAAAAGATTTATATCGTTGGAGCAGGCGACGTTTACGATGTTGCAAAAATTTTAATAAATGAAAAGAAAAAATAGAAAACCCCTAAAAAATTATTGCAAAAAAATCGAAAATAAGTTATTATAAATATAATAATTAAAATAGGAGAAATTTGGCACAATGGTTCAAAAGAAAAGAAAAATTTCAGTTTTAGGCACGGGCAACGTAGGTGCAACTATCGCATATACTTTAATGCTTTCAGATATTTGCTCAGAAATACTATTAGTAGATATTAATAAGGAAAAGGCGGAGGGAGAAGCGCTTGATTTAACTCAATGTAGAGCGAGCGTACCTTCAAAGACAATACGTTGTGGCGAATATGAAGACGTTGCAGGATCAGACGTAGTTATCGTCACCTTCGGCGTTGGTAGAAAGCCAGGACAAACGAGACTTGATTTAGCAAAAATTAACTTAGGCATCTTAAAAAGCGTTATGCCAAACGTTGCAAAAATTGCTCCAGACGCTCTCTATATTATAGTTAGCAATCCGGTAGACCTAATGACGTATGAAACCATTAAATGCACGGGTCTTTCAGTTAACCAAGTTATCGGTACTGGTACGTTATTAGATAGCAATAGATTAAGCGAGGCCATCGCAAATTATTGTGGAGTTTCTGTATCTAACGTAAACTCTTTCGTTTTAGGCGAACACGGCGATGCTTGTATGGCGCCATACTCACTCGCAACTATTTGTGGATATCCAGTTAAAGAGTATTGCAAAAAATTCTTGAACGCAAAAGAAGAAGAACTTGACCAAAATCTTGCAGACATCTATGCGGGTATGGTTGCAGCAGGTTCAAAGGTAATAAAGGCAAAAGGAGCAACTTTCTACGCTATTGCGGCTTCAACCGTTCAATTAGTTAAGGCATTGTTCTCAGACGATAAGACCATTTTGCCACTTTCAACTCTTCTAAATGGGGAATATGGTGCAAAAGACATGTGCTTTGGTGTTCCTTGTATGGTTGGCGCAGGTGGTTTTGAAAGAGTGGTAGAACTTCCTCTCAGTCAAGAAGAAAGCAAGGCTATGGCAGAGTGTATCGCTAAGTTCGACGCTACTTACGAAGCCTTAGAATTAAGAAAGTAATATTAAAAAATAAAAAGTAGAGGTTTACCATATTTAGTAATAACTAGACTTTTATCGTAATTATTTTTATGGTAAAAGTCTTTTTTTGTTGCAGGAGAAAATTATGGATAAAATAGTTATCTTATGCTTGTTTGTTTTAACCTACGTGCTTATAATCGCACTTCCAAACCACAAGACGTGGACGACTGGTGGGGTAGCGCTTGTTTCGGCGTTATTTTTGATTATCGTTGGAGTGACGGACGGGCTTGCACCGCTAAAAAGTATTAAATACGACGTAGTATTTATGCTTGCGGGTATAATGCTCACTGTGGGTGTTTTTGCTGATAGTAATATGCCAAACCTTATCGCAGATAAGATTATGAGTAAAATGCCCGGTGCAGTCACTGCGCTTGTTGTCGTTTCGCTACTTAGTGGTCTTATTTCGGCTTTCGTAGACAATGTTGCAACCGTTTTAATGCTCGCTCCAATAGGATTGGCTATTACGAAAAAATTAGGTGTTTCGCCTATTCCTGTGCTTATCTCTATTGCAGTTTCATCTAACCTTCAAGGTGCGGCAACCTTAATTGGAGATACCACGGCGATAATGCTTGCAGATGCCGTGGGAATGGGCTTTTTTGACTTCTTTGTATTTAACGGAAGATTATCAATGTTTTGGTCGGTAGAACTAAGTGCTTTGGCAACCATACCCGTATTGATATTTGTGTTTAGAAAGCATAAGGGTAAACTCAATTACGCTAGTGAAAACGTTAAAGTAAAAAGCATAATTCCAACGATTATTTTATTAGTTAATTTGGGGATACTCGTTTGTACGAGTTTTTTGCCTGAAAGTTTTGATGTTAAACTTTTTGGAAAAAGCATTCTAAATGGTGTAATTTGTCTTACTTGTGGAATTGTTGCGGTAGTAGTTTACTCTCTCACCCAAAAGCAAAAGATTTTAGAAAGTGTAAATAAGTCTTTCGACTATCATACAATATTGTTCTTAGTATTCTTGTTTATTATAATCGGTGGGGTAGAAAAGGTTGGAATTATACAAGATTTAGCAAATATATTTGCATCGTTAGGCGATAAAAACGTATTCTTGCTTTATACAGTAATAGTATTTGCTTCGGTGATATTTTCGGCGTTTATCGATAATATTCCGTACGTTGCAACAATGCTACCCGTAATTACGGGCTTATCTGGAAACTTTATTACTCCTGAAGTGACCACTGCTCTATATTTCGGTTTGCTTATAGGTGCAACACTTGGTGGGAATATAACTCCTTTTGGTGCTTCTGCAAACGTTGTTGCAATAGGTGTGCTTAAAAAGGAGGGGTATTCCGTTAAGAACGCAGATTTCTTTAAGATTGGCATTCCGTTTACGCTCGTTGCGGTACTTGTCGGCTACGTGTATACTTGGCTCGTTTGGTGCTTATAATTAAAAATATAAATAGAAAATAAACCTCCCCCACTCAAAACGAGTGAGGGAGAAGCTTTTTAAATTATTTATTTAGCGCTTTTAAATAAGGGTTTTTTGATAGGGAATAAAAGTCTAGTTCTACTTTTATATTCGGCGTAGCCGTCCTTGTTGCTTTGTCTTTTTTCAGCCATTGGAAGACTTACGCTTAAAAATAAAATAGTATTTAATACTGCGCCGACTAGCAGGTAATATTTGTCGGGCATAAGAGAAAATGCGCCTAATCCAACGCCCCACCACGTGAGAATTTCGCCTAAATAGTTGGGGTGACGAGAATATTTCCACAATCCCGTTTCTATAAGTTTTCCAACGTTAGATTTTCTAAACTTGTGCATTTGAAAATCGGCGATGCCTTGCATTGAAAAGGCAAAGACGGAAAGACAAACGCAAACTAAAAACCACCAGTTAAGGTTAGGTTTATTTATCATGATAAAAACTGCTGGCATAACGCAAGCGTAAACGACTAGAGTTGGAACTAAATGTATTCCTATAAAATTAATTATAGGGTAGATTACTTTAGTTTTTTCCTTTAGCATAAGATATCGCCAGTCTTGGTAGGAAAAATCTTTGAAGGTATATATCCAATTTGCCGTGAGTCTAATTCCCCAAAGAGAGACAACTATGAGAATTATTATTCCACTTAAATTAAGAGAATACTTAATTGCAACGGCAACTAAAATAACTATCGGTTGAACGCTCCAATATGGGTCGTACACCGAAGCGTTATTAAATATTAAACTGAATATAAAAACGAGTATGGTTGCGCCTATATCGGCAAGTAAAATGTTTAGCCAAAAATCAAAGTTTAAAAAGTTAAATAAAAATATTCCTAGTGCCGTTGCTAATAAATATATAACACCGACGATTAAAAGTGACCATTTTCTAATGCAGAGTAAATTCATAATTTTTCCTTTGTTAAAAACGTTTATTTTATTATATCATAAAAAATAAAAAAGAAAATAGAAAATAAAAAAACTTATTGACTAGGCAATTAAAATAATGTAAAATACAAGTGAAAATAAAAAAAGGAAAATTAAAATGAGTTTTTTTAAGTTTATTGATTTTCATACACACCCATTTCTTAGCGAAGATAATAATATTTGCAAGCATATAGAGAGCGCAAATATGAGCGTTAGTAGAACTAAAGAGATATATGAAAAACTTGGCAAAACCAAAATTTGTGGTTCAGTTCTATCAAAAAGTTTATTAGATAAGCCTGATACTAAGTGGGAAGACGTGCAAAAGTTAAACGACCTTGCTTTAGAACTAGAAAAAACTTACAACGGCTTTTATATTCCAGGCTTTCACGTTCATCCAAAATTTATTAAGGAGTCAATTGCAGAGATTGAAAGATTAAGCAAGATGGGCAAAAAACTTATCGGTGAACTTGAGCCGTATAGATTTTCTTGGGGAGAATTAAACTATGCGTCTAAAGAATTTTACGAGATTTTAGAGGCTGCTGAACACTATAAAATGGTGGTTAGTTTTCATACTAAAATCGACGATGAAGTGGCACAAAACCAAATTGACCAAATGATATCTAGGTTTAAGAATTTAACTTTCGTTGGGGGGCATTTAGGTCCAAATTGGATAATACTTAGACACTTAAAAAGATTTTCCTTAAACGATAATTTCTTAGTAGACGTTTCCGAGCAAGGGTTAACAAGACACGGCACTTTAAGAAGAGTTATTGACGTTGGTGGAAAAGAAAGGGTTCTATTCGGTTCAAATTTCCCTGCGTCTCATCCTGGTATGTGGGCGGGAGCAGTGCAACTTGACCAAGATATAACCGATGATGAAAAAGAGTACGTTTTCTATAAAAACGCCGAGAGAATATTGGGCGTAAGTTTAGACTAGGAGGAGATATGAAAAAGTATAGAATAATAGATTTTCACACTCACCCTTTTACGAACGCTTACACTAATATTTGTGTAAACCAAGGCGAGTGTGATATGAGTAAAGAACTCTCTAAGAGTTGTTTAACTCAACTTGGTGTGGAGAAAATTTGTGGTTCGGTTATTTCGCCGTCTATTCGCAAGCATAAGCCTTTTTTATGGGAATATACCGAAGAATTAAATAATATGGCGCTAGAGTTAAGAGAGTATTATCAAGGCTTTTATATTCCTGGATTTCACGTTCATCCTGGCTTTGTAAAAGAGTCCATAAAAGAAATTGAGAGAATGGATAAACTCGGCGTAAAAATTATCGGCGAATTAGTTCAATATATGTCTAAGTGGGACGGATATAATTACGCATCAAAAGAACTTTGGGAAATTCTAGAAGTTGCAGAGCATTATGGTATGATAGTTGATTTCCACTCTGGCGATAACGAAGAGGGAATGGCTAGTATGGACGAAATGGTTAAAAGATTTCCTAAATTAATACTAGTTGGCGCACATATTGGTGGAGACTCTAGTTTAGTTCATCACGTTAAAAGGCTTGAGTCTAGTGAAAATTATTACGTGGATATTGCAGCGAGTGGTCTAGGAGAATATGGTAGACTTCGCTTTTTGATGGATAGATTTGGGAAAGAACGTTTTATCTACGGTTCTGACTTTCCAACTTGCAACGAGAGTATGTTCGTATCAAGTCTTATGTTTGACGACTTATTTAGTGAAGAGGAAAAAGAGTACGTTTACTTTAAAAATGCTGCAAGACTTTTGAATATAAAAGATTAGTTTAAAATACAAACACCCCTTTGCAAAAACTGCAAAGGGGTGTTTGTTAATTATTTTTGACCTGTGACTGAAATGGAAAGGTTAATTTTCATTTTATCAAGATAGTTGTCTTTATAGGTTTGATAGTAGTCGTTGTGAAACCTATATAGTTTTTGTTCTAATCCAAGTATATCACACTCCGTACTTTTGATTGTGTGGAAAAAGGTTAAAGCCTCATAATAAAGTTTATCCTTTAATTTATCCTTAATGTTTTCGGATAAGGGGTTGTTTTTTGATAGAGAGACGGAAGAACTTTTACTATTTTGGTCGGCGATTTTGCAATACACGTCAATCTTGGCGTTTAACGTTATGGAATCGTCATCAATTTCAAAGTAGACCGACTTGGTGTTTTTAAATATTCTAAGCAAGTAGTTGGTAGAAGTTAAATCTTCGTCCTTTACGTCTTCGACGGCAATAGAACTATCAGCACAATCTTTGGTTAAAAGATTAAAAATCATAGTTCCACTCTCGTTTAACTCTCCAACTTTTATTCCGTTCTTAAAAAGAGCGGTGTTTTTTGCACTAAAAAGAGTTTTGCCGTTGTCACTAGAAGATTTTTCTTTCTGAGCGCCGGCGTTCATACTGCTCGATTGTCCTCCGCTTGAAGGACTTTCGCTATTAGAGGAATCTTCCTGTTTTATGGTGTTTATAATTGGCATATACGATGAAGATGCGTAGGAGTAATAATTCGAGCAAAACTTTTTAATGTTTATCTCGGCAACGTCTTTATTAAAACCGGATTTTTTATAGAGAATTTTTTGCAAAGCAAAAGAAGAAATTGCGTCAAGTGGTGAAGACTCTTTTAGTAGGTCGCTTGCCTTTTCACTAGATAAAACGACGAGAGCCGAGTCTTGAATTCTTAGCGTCTTAGCAAAATAATCTAATACGGTTAAAACGTTTTCGCTAGAGTAATCTTTGCCGATAACTAGAAGATTACAAAATACTAGTTGTGGATACCAACCGGTAATGTCGCTAATTTCTCTAATTGCGTCGCCAACGGTCACGCCCTTACCAACTAAATGAGTTCTTCTTTTTTCGGTGTGTGATGAATCTTCTTCAGGCACGGCAATTTGTGCAGTGACCGAGTATAAATCATCTTCCTTGTCAATGCCGATTGCCGTTATTATCGCCATTTTCTCTATATCTACCGTGCCGAAACTATTATTAAAAAAAGATAGTAAAAGTAAGCCGATTAAAGCCATTAAAACGAAACTTTTAATTTTTTTCATATTTCTCCTTGTTTTTTGTAAAAATGAAAATTAAAGGGAATATATTGCTAAAAACTAGCAAAATAAAACTTAAAATATTCAATATGAATCCTTTGATGGAATAATAATATTCTTCAAATATCCAAACGAATAAAAAGGTTAGCCCGATAATAATGAGAGGGGAAATAAATTTATTCTTTATATTAAAGACTTGTTCTAAAATCTTGCAAGCGAGAAACAAGGGCAAAGCAGTGGAGATTATGCAAGGAAATAAAAGCGAGATTATTGCTAAATAATCTATTCTTCCCGTGTTAGATATAACGGTGGTATATTTAGCGATTTCAGTTAAAGCAAAGCGTTGCCTAAATGCTATGGAGGTAAAAATTCCGTAGAACACGATTAAAAACAATAAAACCATAACCGCGTTAACGAGATACGAGGCAACGATTTTAATTCCAAAACGCTTAGTTTTAATAAAATTTCCCAAAAAGAATACCATATAAACGGCGTCGCCAAACCACGAAAAAGTGTGATACGAGCCTGCAAAAATATTTTTAAATCCCATTGCCCCAATAGGAAGAACGCTGGTAAAATCCACGTTGTTCAAAGATAAGAATATCAAGGTTAAAAAGCCTGATAGGGTAAAGGAAAACAAAACGTCAGAAAGTCTTCCAAGCACGCGCATTTTCTTGGTGGCAAGATAAAACGCCACTATAAAAAAGCCAAAGAAATATAAAAATGACGGCATTGAAAGATATAGAGTTGCTTCTAAATAATTTTTTTGCTCGGTGATTGGAACGATTGACTTAAGAAGAAAGAAAACGACGTACAAAGTGCAAATAATTTTAGCCCCTACGTTGCCGAAAAAATCTTTTAACATTTCAAAATAAGTTTTATCCGTTCTTTTTGCAACGGAAATTAAAAAGAATAAGGTTATTAAATCTATCACTACGTTAATTAACGCGCTAATCCATAAATCGTGGCTGGATAAAAGAGCCAAAACGCTAGGCATTGAAAAGAGTTTCGTTAAAGGTGTAAAGGCAATAAAGAATAGGCAAATTTGCCTTGTTTTTAGTTGTTTATTATGGTTTATATTTTCTATCATTTAGTTTTCATCCTTTTTTTATTAAAATTGTTTAAACTTTTTGGTCTATATTCGTGTTCAATGAAAAATCCCTTATAAATACTATCTTTTAGGTCTTTTGTGATAAGTGGAGAAAATGGAGCGCAAAGTGGGGTGTTGTAAGTTTCAAAGGAAGTTATATAGATTAAGATTAAGAGCGCTGAGCAAATAAGACCGTAAGCCCCGATAGAGCCTGCGATTATCAAGAATAAAAATCTTAAAACCGAAAAGGTTTGCACTAACTCTGGAACGGTGTATAAACATATTCCTGAAAATGCAACTATCATAAGAGTTGGGGCGGAAATTATACCTGCGCTAACTGCCGTTTCCCCTAAAACTAGACCGCCTACGATAGAAACGACCATACCCACGTATCTAGGCATACGAATACTCGCTTCGTTTAGTATTTCAAAGATTAAAAGTGTAAAAAACATTTCATAACTTGGCGAAAGGGGTATTCCTTTAATGCTGTTTTCTATGGTCAGTAGAAAGGCAAAAGGTATAAATTGCAAGTGAAAAAGTTCGCTTGCAACGAAAAAGGCGGGCGTAAAAAGGGATAGCATAACCGAAATAGCCCTAATTATTCTAGATATCGTAGCGCTATAAGAGGAAGCGTAATAATCGGACGGGCTTTGAAAGTCCTCAATTAGTAGGTAGGGAACAGTGAGCGCAATGGGCGAGCCGTCTACAAAAACGGCAACTCTACCTTCTAAAATTTTAGCGGCTAAAATATCTGGTTTTTCGGTATTTCCAACCTGCTTAAAAATAGAACGTCTATGTTCGCCTAAAAACTTAGAAACGTAAGAAGAATCTAAAACGGCGTCGATATTTATTGCTTGTAGTTTTTTCTTTAAGGTTTCAACGAGATTTTTATCGGCAATTCCATCAATATAGCAGATGGATACGGCTGTGTCGCTAAATCTTCCAGCCCTAAGGTTAATAAATTTTAGGTCGGGAGAGCAAATTTTTCTTCTCATCATTGAAATATTTACGGGCAAACTTTCCACAAACCCTTCTCTTGGCCCTTTTATAACCGTAGAAGTAGGTGGCTCCATAATGGAGCGTTTTTCAAACTTTTTTAATCCAAAAGAAAAGGCGCTTTCTAGTCCGTCAACTAGCAAAACGCTGTTTCCGGTGACTACTTCTTCAACTATTTTTTCAATTTCTTCCACCTGTTTTTGCTCTGCGCACAAAAACACTTGCGAAAGAGAAGATAAATCAATTTGCTCTAACGCTTTTAGTGGTTTTAGAACTTCTTGGGAAAGTGCGTTTTTGTCGGCAATCTCGCCTGCAAAAATCAATGATCCCTTATTTTTCCCAACGTCAACGTCTAAAAAGATAATATCGTCTGACGCTAAAATCTCTTTTATTTTAGTTAGGTTTTCGTCTAAATTTTTTGATAAATTCATATTTTTAGTATTTAGAAAATAAAGGAAAATATACTCTTTTGTTTTTTGACAAAAAAAAGGAGCGTGGAAAACCACGCTCCTTTTAAAGTTATTTAAAGTTTTTGGTTGAATCGATTATTAGTTCTGTCAAGGCGGTTATTTGCTCTAAATCACACGGTCTAGAAAGATTGTCGTTAATATAAGCGCAAAGTTCATCCTTAACAAAATCTTTTTTATTTACGATTATAAGTATTTCACCTGCGACGTCGCTTTTTTTGTCATCTGAAATGTAATCTTCGATAAGGGTTTCTATTAAGAGAATCTTAGAATCTTGCTTAATTGATTTTCCACTCGCTATTTTCTTAATCAAAGAATATACGGCTAGTGAACCCGAATAACTAATAAAAGCCGAAGTAATAGACTTTATGCTAAAACTTTCTAAACTCTTAAAGTATATTAGGGTGAAAACCAATTCAAACAAAACTGCGAAAATAATTTCAAAATACGAGATGGTAATTCTACTTAATTTTTCCCCGCAATATTTTCTTAAAATTAACCTTAGTATACAAATTAAAATCATAGAAATTATTGCGTGAATCCCAAAATCCTTGTAAATACTTTCAAAAAAAGAATAATCCATAATTCACCTCTTTTTTATAAAAGGGGGAATATATAATTTCACCTTCTTTTTTGTATTTCACGGCTAAGCCTATCGAAAAAACGATAACGGTTTATATAATAATAGGTTTTAATTTTTTAGCCCCCCTTTTTTTGTTTTCCAAACGCTAGACGTATTATAAAAAACAAAATAAAAAAGTAAACTCCTTTATGACAAAAAATAGGATAGATTATTTAAATTTTTCCGTTATAAATAAAACTTCCTTTTCATAGGTTATAGAAAAAGGAGGGAAAATGATGTTTTTTGAATTTTTATCATTTATTTTAGGGAAAATCGTATTTTTCACGGGGAGCGTTCTATCTAAAAATTCTTTTCTAAAGCCCCTTTCTCAAGAAGAAGAGGAAGAGTGTATCGATAGGCTAGAAAAAGGTGATATGGAAGCGAGAGAAAAACTAATAAACCACAATATGCGCCTAGTTGCACATATCGTAAAAAAGTATGCGGGAGCAGGCGAAACGGATGATTTGATTTCCATAGGAAGCATAGGGTTAATAAAAGCGATAAACACCTATAAAAAAGATAAGGGAACAAAACTTGCAACCTATACTGCAAGGTGTATAGAAAACGAAATATTGATGATGCTTCGCCATCAAAAAAAGTTTAGTAAAGACATATATTTATCAGACCCCGTAGGAAGCGACAACGAGGGCAACGAATTAACCCTTATGGATTTACTCTACGCAGAGGAAGACGCAGTATTTTTAGAGGTGGATAAAAGTATTGAAAGAGAACGTCTAATTACATTTTTAAGAGAAAATTTAACTAAGAGAGAGTACGTAGTTATATGCCTAAGATTCGGGCTAAAAGACGAGCGAAACTACGCGCAACGAGAAGTGGCTAAACTTTTAAAAATATCTCGCTCCTACGTTTCGAGAATAGAAAAAAAAGCCGTAGAAAAATTAAAAATTGCCGTAAAAAAAGAACGTTTTTAATTGATTATACCTTTTAAATATGTTATTATAAATAAAAGGGGAAAAACAAATGGAAAAAAAGATAGCCGTAGTTGCCGTAATTGTCAGTAAAAGCGAAAGCGTAGCAAAAGTAAACCAAATATTTCACGATTTTAGCGACTACGTTTTAGGTAGGCTTGGAATTCCATACAAGGAAAAGGGCGTAAACGTAATTAGCATAGTTTTAGACGCGCCGAGTGAAATTTTAAATAGTCTATCAGGGAAACTTGGTATGGTAGACGGAGTGACGAGTAAGGTTATGATAACCAAATGATAGCGTATACTTTTATAAGTGGCGCTACGGGTGGAATAGGCAAAGCCTTTTCAAAAGAGTGCGTAAAAAAAGGATATAATCTTTTTTTGACGGGAAGAAGTCAAGAAAAACTCGAACGCTTAAAATTAGAATTATTAAAAATAAATAACGTAGAAATAGATTATTTTGCTTGCGATATTGCTAGCCCTGACGATAGAAGCAAAATGCTTGAATATATAGATAAAAAAGGCTATCTATTCGATAGAATAATCAACGTTGCGGGCGTAGATATTCAAAAGCCGTTTTTAGAGTATACTAGAGAAAAAATTCTATTTCAAACTAGAGTAAACGTAGAAGCGACTATAGACTTAACGTACGCTCTTTTAAATAAAAGGGCTCTAGGGCTTGAAGTTTTAACCATTTCGAGTATGTCTGGCGTTTCGCCTATGCCAAACTTTGCGCTTTATTCGGCAACTAAAAGTTTACTAACAAACTTATTCACGGCGCTTCACTATGAACTTAAAAAAGATAAGATTAAGGTGACGGTAGTTTTGCCTGGTGGAGTGTACACGAGAGAAGATATTATAGAAGATATTAAAGGGCAAGGAATTTGGGGTAAACTTTCGGCAAAAACTCCAGAATTCGTGGCGAGAAAGTCGCTGAAAGCATTAAGTAAAAACAAGGTAAAATATATTCCTGGGTTTTTTAATAAATTACTTAATTTTTTAATGAAAATAGCGCCAAAAAAGTTAGTGCTTAATTTTATAGAGAAAAGATGGCGTAATAATAGAAAAGATGCCTTTTAAGGTATACAAAAGGGGAAATAGTATGAGTATTGCAGATGAAATCTTTATTAAAAATTGTAGAGATATTATAGACAACGGCGTGTGGGATACCGATTATCCAGTTAGACCAAAATGGCTTGACGGAACTCCCGCTCACACCGTTAAAAAGTTTTGTATCGTCAATAGGTACGATTTAAGAAAGGAGTTTCCTATCTTAACTTTAAGAAGAACTGCGTTTAAGTCTGCAATTGACGAAATTTTATGGATTTGGCAAAAGAAGTCGAATAATATTCACGAACTTAATAGTCACATTTGGGATAGTTGGGCAGATGAAACGGGTTCAATCGGTAAGGCGTACGGCTATCAGTTAGGTGTAAAGCACAAGTATAAAGAAGGGGAATTCGACCAAGTGGATAGAGTTTTGTTCGACTTAAAGAACAACCCGCACTCAAGAAGAATTATGACCAATATTTATACTTTTGCCGACCTTAACGAAATGCACCTTTATCCTTGCGCATACTCAATGACCTTTAACGTTTCGGGAGATACTCTAAACGGTATACTAAATCAACGTAGCAACGACGTTGCCGTTGCAAATAACTGGAACGTTGTTCAGTATTCAATACTTTTAATTATGATGGCGCAAGTTTCAGGATTGAAGGTTGGCGAATTAGTTCACGTTATTGCGGACGCACACCTTTACGATAGGCATATTCCGGTAGTTGAGAAAATGCTTAAAAATCCAACTTTCCCAGCACCAAAGTTAATCGTAAATAAGGACGTTAAGAATTTTTACGATTTTACGGTAGACGACTTTAAGTTAGAGGGCTACGAATATAATAAACTTGGCGATAAGTTTGAGGTTGCAGTTTAATGAAAGCCATCGTTGCCGTAGATAAAAATTGGGGAATAGGTAAAAACAACGATTTACTATTCAGTATTCCCGCCGATATGAAGTTTTTTAGGCAAACTACGTTAAATAAAGTGGTGGTTATGGGGGCAAACACCTTGAAGTCTTTCCCCAATGGCAATCCACTTAAAAATAGAGAGAACGTAGTGCTCTCAACAAAACTTAAAAGAGAAGACTGCGTATGCGTTGAAAGTTTAGAAAAACTCTTTGAGATATTAAAAAACTATCAAACGGACGACGTTTTCGTTATAGGAGGAGCGAGTGTTTATAAAACTTTGCTCGATTATTGCGAAGAAATTTTAGTGACAAAAGTTGATGCGGACGGAAAGGCAGACCTTTTCTTTCCAAATCTCGATAAACTCACTAATTGGAAACTTATAGATGAGAGTGAAAGTTTGATTGATAACGGATATTCAATTAAATTCACTAAATACAAAAACCAAAGCGTAAAATTATTTTAATTGGAAAGCACGTTTCCAGGGTACAAAAAATGTCTACGAAAATTATGCGAAAAGGAATGGATTTAACGGAAGGTCCGGTTTTTAAGAACCTTCTATTATATGCTGTTCCTTTTATTTTTACTAACATATTGCAACTCTTTTTTCACGCGGCGGACGTTGCCGTAGTTGGTATCTTCGTTGGGGACGACGCAGTTGCCGCAGTAGGAGCAAATGGCGCACTAACAACTCTTTTCGTAAACTTATTCGTTGCGTTATCTACGGGTGCAAATATCGTTTTATCCAAGTACGTGGGGGCAAAAAACGTAGATATGGCTAGAAAAACGGTGGGAACTTCTCTTCTTCTTGCGCTAATTTCAGGGTGTGTGTTATTGGCGATAGGTGTTCCATGCGCGGGGCTATTTTTAACCATTATGGATTGTGATCTAGAGATTGTGGAAGCGGCTAGAACCTACCTTAGAATTTACTTTTTAGGCGCGCCTATTATGATGATATATAACTTTTCTGCGTCTATTCTTCGCGCTACGGGGGACACTAAAAGACCACTTATTTTCTTAACCATAGGTGGCGTGGTTAACGTTGTTCTTAACGTATTTTTCGTTGTCGTTTGCAATCTATCTGTTGCAGGCGTTGCCATTGCAACCGTTATCTCTAACTTTATTTCGGCTTTTCTGTGCGTATTAGTATTAGTTAGTGGAAAGGATGATTACGCAAAACTTCAATTTAAGTATTTTAGAATTTATAAGGACCAACTTAAAAGTATCTTAAAAATTGGTATTCCAACGGCTATACAAAGTTTGGCGTTTAGTTTATCTAACGTTTTAATTCAAAGCACGGTAAACGGATTCGGCAAGGTGGGAACTTCTGCCAATACGGCGGCGGCTCAAATTGACGGCATTATTTATACCGTAGGAAACGCAGTAAGTAATTCTTGTATGTCTTTCGTTGGACAAAACGTGGGCGCAAGAAAACCAGAACGAATTAAAAAAGGCATTAAGTCTGCAATTTTATTAACACTTATGTTGCAGTTTGCACTTGCCGTAATATTCCTTATTTTCGCCCCCGTACTGCTAGGCGTTTTCCTTGATAATCCCGAAGCTATTAGGATGGCAACGACAAGACTTGCAATACTTGGCTTGCCCTACTTCTTGTGTGGCTTTATGGAAATTTTCTCATACTCTATTAGAGCGATGGGTAAGCCCGTTATATCTATGATTGTTGGAATTCTAGGCTCGGTTGTGTTTAGAGTTGTTTGGATGGAAGTCACCTTTGCAATTTGGCCTTTCTTCCACGTCATATTTATTTCTTATATGGCAAGTTGGATATTTACCGATACGATACTCTTGTTTATGATAATTAAAACTTATAAAAAAGTTAAAAACATGATGGAAAATAATCAACTAGACTATAGTAAATAGGAAAATATAGATGATAAAAAGGAAATTCTTAAAAAGATTAGTTGTTATTCTTTTGAGCATAATTTTGGGTTTAGGCGTGATTTTAGGTGGTGCAATAGCCTACTTTCGTTTGCCTGTAAGTGCATACTACAAGGCAAGTGAAAAGGCGTTTATTATTCCCGACATAAAAAACGGGTACGTTCCACAAGGTATTCACTTCGACGAGGATAAGGAATTTTTTATCCTTTCGGGTTATTGGAACGATCACTCGCCCTCGCCAATATATTTATTAGATAAAAAGGGCATAACCTTAAAGAAAGTGTTTTTAACCATATCTGGCGAGAAGTACGACGGGCACGGTGGTGGAGTTGCCGTTGCCAACGGATACCTTTATCTTGCAGGGGGAGAAAATGGTTGCATTTACGTTTTTTCTTATGAAGATTTGCTTTCTGTAGAGAGTGGAAATAGCATTGAAAGCGTTGGTAAAATAGACCTTTATCAATCTAAAAACGATTATTTGGGAGTTTCTTTTATAACGGTAAAAGGCGATAGGCTTATAACTGGAGAATTTTATAGAGAAGGAAATTATCCCACCCTAGAAAGTCATAAAATTACAACGAAGTCAGGGGATTATAACCAAGCAATCGCTTTAGAGTATAAACTTAACGTAGAATCGCCGTTCGGCGTAGAGCAAAAGCCGATAAAGGCATACTCCATGCCAAATCAAGTGCAAGGCTTGGCGATAAACGACGGAAAAATTTATCTTTCTACTTCGTGGGGCGTAAGTTTTTCCCGCCTTTACGAATATGATGAAGAGAATTTAGAATATCAAGGCGAGATAAATATTTTAGGAAAAACTTTGCCTTTATATTCTATGGATTCAAGCAGTTTAGTAAAAGAATATAAACTTCCGCCAATGAGCGAAGAGATTGTGTTTATAAACGATAAATTATACGTTTCTTGCGAATCGGCAAGTAGTAAATATTTATTTGGAAGATTAACGGGCGGAAAGTGGATATATAAAACCGATTTAACTAAAATAAAGTAAAAAAATTAAATAAAAATTGATTGCATCCTTACGCAACGATAGTTGCGTAAGGATGTTTTTTTATTGTTTTTTTTCAAAAAAACGAAGAAAAAATTTTTTTAGGAAATTTTGTCATTAACTACTTTTTTATTTTTTTTGAGGTGCTATATTAACGGCGAAAAGGACTTTTGGTAAGCGTTTATGGAAGATATTATCGTTAAAATTTTAAGTATTGAAATAGAACTTGAAAAGAGAAAAAAACAAAATAAACTTTTAGAGTATAACGTGGGGGAAAGAGTTCATAAAAAACAAATAGAATTTCACAAAAACCCAAAGAAAAACAGGTGGGTGTTCGGTGGAAATAGAAGTGGAAAAACCGAGTGTGGCGCTGTAGAGTGTATTTATATGGCGCTTGGTATTCACCCGTATAGAGAAAATAGAAAAAAGGTTTTCGGGTGGGTGGTTTCGCTTTCTACCCAAGTACAACGTGACGTTGCGCAGAAAAAAATTCTCTATTATCTACCAAAAGATAGCATAGTGGATATAACTATGCTTTCGGGGAAAAAAGACAATCCCGAGTCGGGGGTAATAGACCAAATTTTCGTTAAAAACGCCTTTGGTGAGATTTCTATAATAGGCTTTAAGTCGTGCGATCAAGGAAGAGAAAAATTTCAAGGAAGTTCTCTGGATTTCGTGTGGTTCGACGAAGAGCCACCAAAAGATATTTACGACGAGTGCAAGATGCGTGTTTTAGATAAAGACGGAGATATTTTCGGCACGATGACGCCACTTAAAGGGCTTACTTTTATATACGACGAAATTTATCTAAACTTAAACCAATCGAAAAACGTTTGGTACGAGTTTATGGAGTGGATGGATAATCCTTTTCTAGATAAAAAGGTGTTAGAAGAACTATCAACGAGTTTGTCTAGCGACCAACTAGAATCGAGAAGATACGGAAGATTTAAGCAAAACGAGGGGTTAGTTTATCCTGAGTTTGACGAGAATATTCACGTTATCGACCCCTTTCCAATACCGAGCGAGTGGCAAGATATTCTATCTATTGACCCAGGACTTAACAATCCTTTGTCTTGCCATTGGTACGCCGTAGACTACGACAACGTAGTGTACGTCGTGGCAGAACATTTTGAAGCCAAAAAGGACGTTGCCTATCACGCTCAAAAAATAAAAGAAATTAGCGACACTCTTAATTGGAAAAAGAATAAGAACGGCTGTATAGAGGCTTTAATAGACCCTGCGGCAAATCAAAAGACGTTATCTTCTATAAAGAGCGTTAGCGAACTTTTTTACGAACACCAAATTGCAGTAAACCCATCGGTTAATAAGGATATGTTTTCAGGAATCTCAAGGGTTAGAGAATACCTAAAAGTAATTGACGGCAAAAGTAGAATTTACATTTTTAGAAACTGCGTTAACTTAATTAGAGAACTCAAAAGTTATTGGTGGGGAGAGGGCGATAGACCTAAAAAGACGGACGACCATGCGCTCGACGAACTTAGATATTATCTTATGAGAAAGCCGGAAAATACACCTAAAAAGCCTCAAAAAACGCTTATTCAAAAGGACAAGGAAAGATTGTTTAGGAAGATATTAAATGAAAGAAGACGACGTTAAAAAGGCTAAAAAAGCACTTATAAAAAGAGCGCTAGGATACGATGCTAAAGAAACCGTTGAAGAGTACGTCAAAGGAGAGGACGGAATAATATTAACCAAGAAAAAGGTGACTAAAAAGCCCGTTCCACCAGACGTTTCCGCCCTAAAGGTGCTACTTGAATTAGAGCCTGATAAGGCGATATCTAATATGAGTGAAGAAGAACTCGTTTTGGAAAGAGAAAGGCTTCTTAGAGAGTTAAGCCAAGCGCAAGAAAAGGAGGAAAAAATTTGCAAGAAGAAAAGCAAAAAGAACGAGAAAAGTTCTATGAAGAAGTAGTTGAGGAAGTCACCCTAGACTTTAAGACTAGGCAGGAAAGGAGATTAGAGCAAGAAAGACAATGGGAGTTAAACGTTAATTTTCTAAACGGCAACCAATATTGTCAAATCAACTCTAAAGGGGAACTTTATGAGAAAGATGCAGGCGAATATTATTGGCAACAAAGGGGAGTTTACAACCACTTAGCGCCAATAATGGAAACGAGACTATCAAAACTTTCTAGAATTTCACCAACCATTAGAGTAAGACCGAAAACGGACGACGATACCGACGTTTTAGGCGCAGATTTAGGGGCTAAAGCCATAGAGGGATTGTTCGACCAAATCAACGTAAAAGATATAGTTAAAAAGGTGACCTTGTGGAGTGAAAGTTGCGGAACGGGTTTTTATAAAATCGTTTGGGATAACGATGCGGGCGGGGACGTCGGCGTTGTTAACGGCAAGTCCATTAAGCAAGGCGACGTGAGAATTTATCCCGTTTCACCTTTTGAAATATTTCCAGACGACCTATCTAAAGAAAATCTTGAAGATTGCTTTAGCATTATTCACGCAAGAAGTATATCGGTTAGAGAAATTAAGGAAAAATACGGAGTGGACGTAGAGCCTGAATCGGTGGAAGAATTCTCTCTTAAAGTTTCTAAAAACTATAGAAAAGCAGAAGAGAAAAAAGACTCGGTTATCGTTATGGAAAAATACGAAAAATCAACTGAAAAATATCCTAACGGCAGACTTATTACCGTGGCGGGTGGAAAGGTTTTATACTATGGAGAATTGCCCTATAAAAACGGGGAGGACGGAAAGAGAAGTTTTCCGTTCGTAAAGCAAGTTAGCATAAACGTTGGGGGAAGTTTCTTTGGACAATCGGTTATTGAAAGACTAATACCAATTCAAAGAGCGTATAACGCCGTAAAAAATAGAAAGCACGAATTTATCAATAGGTTGTCTACGGGAATTATGATGGTGGAAGACGGATCTCTAGATATAGACGATTTAGAGCAAGACGGATTGCCACCGGGAAAAGTTTTAGTGTATAGACAAGGTGGCGAAAAACCAGAGATGATGCAAGGGTTTAACGTTCCAACTGAGTTTAACGACGAAGAGGAAAAGTTAATTAGTGAATTCGTTATTATTAGTGGAGTGAGCGACGTTGCGTCCTCAACCAAAAACAACTACACCAAGAGTGGAACGGCGCTAGAAATATTAGTAGAGCAAGATAACGAGCGAATTTTGTCTTCTGCAGAAAACGTTAGAAACGCGTACGTGGAAATTGCGAAAAAAGTTATTAGACTTTACGCTCAATTCTTAGCGGGAGTAAAGATGATTCGCTTTAGAGACGACACGGATAAAACTCACGTTTGTTATCTAGATAAAAAGGCTGTCAATAGCGACGACGTTTACTTAATGGGTGAAAACGAACTATTAGAGAGCCCTGCAAAGAAAAAGGAAACTCTTCTAGCCCTTTACGAAAAGGGATTATTTAACGACGAGGACGGAAGTATTAGAGCCGAAGTAAAGGAAAAACTACTCTCTATTCTAGGCTTTGCCGATCTCGACTATCAAAAGGGAATAAGTAGACTTCAAACGGAAAAGGCTCAAAAGGAAAACGTCCTAATTAGAAAAAAGGGCTTGCCTATAGAAATTATCGACGACGATAAAATTCACGTAGAAGAGCACCTTAGATACGTATTTAGCGAATACGACGAACTAGAAAAGGAAGAGAAAGAAAGGTTTTTTAGCCATATTGAAGAACATAAAAACAGAAATAAAATAAAAAAGGAAGTATAAATTATGGAAGAAATTATCAATGAACAAGCCCCTGAAATTCAAACTGCAGAGGCAGAGCAAGTAAAAGTGGAAGATAAAAAGGCCTCATTTGGTAAGTTTAAGAGTGCCGACGCATTGTTATCCGCTTACAATTCTTTACAAACTGAATTTACCAAACGCTGTCAGCGAATTAAGGAATTAGAAGATAGAATAACTAAAAGGGAAGTTGAGTCAACTTCTATTTCCACCCCGTCGGCAACGGGTATAACCCAAAAGGAAAAAGAAGATATCCTTAAGGACTACCTTATAGAAATAGTGCGTGGAAAAAGCGACGCGATAGTAGTTGACTCTCTAGGAACGGGCATAAAAACCCCATACTCAAAGCCGACTTCTATTGCAGAAGCAGGGAAACTTGCAAAAGAATTACTAAAAAAACAATAATTAAGGAGAAAAAATGGCAGTAAATTTAACTAACGCGGACAGCGCGTTAAAATCATATTATTTAGACGTAGTAAAAGACAAATTAAATTATTCGGTAAACCCCTTTTTAGCGGCAATTAAGCACAGCACGGAAGACGTTTACGGAAAGGACGTTAGAAAACTTGCAGTTCATGGATTGAACGGTGGTATTGGCGCAGGTACGGAAGACGGAAAACTTCCCGCATCTTCTAGCAACAACTACACTCAACTCGTTTCAACTCTTAAAAATATTTACGGCACTATTGAAATTAGTGACAAGGCGATTAGAGCGTCGCAAAGTGATACGGGCGCTTTCGTTAGCTTACTAAATGCCGAAATGGAAGGACTTATCAATGCATCAACCTATAACTTTGGAAGAATGCTTTTTGGCGACGGCACGGGTAAAATAGCAAAAGTTGCTTGCGTAAACCCAGAAGGTGTTCTCGTTGATAGTGTGGAAAAACTTAAAGTTGGTATGGTGGTGGATTTTTGTACTTTGGAAGGGGAAATTATTCCAGGAGGTGCGTCAAGAAAGATTGCGGATATTGACGTGATTAACTCTACGTTTAACGTAGTGGGTGAGCCTTTGGCTAATGAAGACATTACCGCTGATTGCATTTTGACTGTACAAGGTTCTTGTAATAACGAAATTACCGGTTTAGGAGCAATTTTTGGAAACGCAAGTACTCTTTACGGAATTGATAGGGTAGGAAACGATTGGCTTAAGCCTTATAAGGCTCAAGTTAGCGATATCACTGAAAACGATATTCAAACGGCTCTCGACGAGATTGAAATCGCTTCTGGAAATTCTGTTAACTTTATCGTTTGTTCGTGGGGCGTTCGCCGTGCGTTAATCAAACTTCTAAGCGAAAACAGAAGTAATATTCACACTATGGAACTCACGGGTGGCTTTAAGGCTATCAGTTATAACGGTATTCCTATCGTTGCAGATAGATTCTGCCCTAAGGGAACTATGTATTTACTTAACACCGACGATTTTTCTTTAAACCAACTTTGCGATTGGCAATGGATGGAAGGGGACGACGGTAAGGTATTAAGACAAGTTCCTGGTAAACCCGTATATACGGCTACCTTGGTTAAGTACGTTGAACTTATGTGTTCACGTCCTTGTGGTCAAGGTATGATTTCAGGCATTAAAGAAGCCTAGTGAATAATTTTAAGTTTCGCCGAACAAATTTTGTTCGGCGAAATTTTATAAAAGGAGAAATTTGATGAAGTTAAACGAAATTATTAAAACCACGGCAACTCTTCTAGCGAGAGAAGACGTTTGCGACTATCTACATAACCCCGAAAATGAAACGCAAAGGCAAACCTACGAAACGGTTGACCTTCTAACAAGGCTTGCTAACCTAGTAATTAAAGAACTTGCCGAAGGATTTATATGTATGGTGGACGAGATAAAAGTTAACGATTTTAGCGTTAAGTTTTCTTCGCTAGATAAATCTGTTCTCAGCGTTATCGGTGCTTACGATCAAAACGGAAATAAAATAGATTGCACTTTATCTAAGTTCGGCGTTAGTTCTAATTATAGAATAAGCACCTTAAAGTATTCTTATATACCTGAAAACTACGGGCTTGAAGATACTATTGGGGAGTTCGAGAAAAAGGTGACGGCAGGCGTTTTATCTTACGGAGTGTGCGCAGAATATTGCTTGACTCAAGGCAAATTCGACGAGGCTATTATGTGGAATCAAAGATACGTAGATAGCGTGGACCTTCTCGTTAGACCTAAAAATGCAAACGTGAAGGGCAGGGCTTTTTTATGAAAAGCGTAAGAATTAAAAAGATAGATTTACCACTTTTCGAAAAAAAGGTGAATTTATTCGACGGAGAATCTAAAAAAAGTGTTTTGAGTGCTAGTAAAATTTCGCCCGTAAACTTTAACGGGTGTATTCCCAAAAGACTTTACTCTTTGTTTGATAGAACCTATTGTTATGCTGAAGACGGCACTATTTATCAAATGGTAGAAAATGAATTTTTTCAAATAATGGAAAAGTCTTTTTCAAGCGAGCCTAATATTCTTTCCATGAGAAACCGTGCAGAAGAAACTTTGCTTATCTGCGACAATGAAAAGGGATACTTTCTAAACGACGAAGAAAATTCGTTAAAAGCGACTTATAGCAAAGTTTATTGCCACGCCTTTGGAAAAATAATATCTGCAAAGGGCAGAAAACTTATCGTGGAGCATAGTTTTAATCTGGTTAGCGATCAATATGAGTTCAAAAAAGAATTTTGTTTTACTACCGAGGCGGACGAAGGGGATATAGTTGGAATTTGTCAATACGGAGAAGATATTTTACTTGTTTGTAAGCACAAAATAATTACTTTAAATCTCGTTAAAAACGCCTTTGGGGCACAAGTGGAGAGAGTTAATACGCCGCATATAAACGCCCTAGAAAATTCATTTAATCTATGTGGTGAAAACGCAATCTTTATTTCGGGCAACGAAATTGCAGTATACAATAATGGAAATCTCAGTTTTTACCCCTTTTCAAGCAAGGTAAACGAACTAAGTATTTTTGGCGACTGCAAGGAAATTGACGGAAAGTTTTACTTAATTCCATTTACGGTGGACGGGGAAAAGAGTATGCTTTGCTTTAGCCTAGACACACGTACTTTTTTTGAAATGAAAGGGGAATTTAGCGCCCTTTCAAAAAACGGCGGGCTTTTCTATAAGGACGATAACCTTTATAAAATTAGCCAAGTGGCTACGAGTGGTAAACTAGACTTTGATTACCTAGGCGCAAAAACTCTATATAAAATAGAAATTAAGTGTGAAGGAAGAGCAAGGTTAATAATAGATGGTGATTTTTCTAAAAAGCAATTTGACTTAAAGGCTGGGCTAAATCAAATTTGTTGTAATTTAACTTCAAGTGAATTTGGATTTTCCTTTGATAACGCTTCTAGTGATTTTTGCATTTTAGAGTCAAAGGTCACCTATACAAAAATTTAGAAAAGGAGAAAAAACATGGCAATTCCAACATCCAAAGCGGAAATGTACGAGCAGTTAGAAGAGATATATTTAGAGTATAGAAGCATAAACCACACGTTCGGCAATATGACGCTTGAACCCTTAAATATAGAGAGAATTGATTACACCCCAAAAACTGAAGAGAACTTATTAGAAGAAGCAAGGGTGCTCTTGCAACCTTGGTATAACGAAGAGTATGAAAAAAAATTATCTAATCTCGATACTCAATATAGAGTTTACTATATTAAAAAACAAGACCTTCTATCTAAAGAAACGGCAGAGCACGAAGCGCTTGGACAAAATATTGAAGAACGCACGGCAGACCTAGAAAAAAAGGCTTTAGAGCACGGCTTTGCAAACACTGATCTCTTTATGGACGCGTATGCAAAAATTACCGCGCAAAGTATTAACGGGCACGCTAAAATCACTTCTAAATACGACGATTTAAGAAAAGAAGTCACTAATAAAATGACTGAAATTGAAGAAGAAAAGGCGGGGCTAGAAGAAAAATATCAAAACTATCTTAGTCACAAGATAAGCGCTAAAATAGTGGAACTTAGAGAGGAAGATAAAAACCATACCATTGAAGTTTTGAAATACAACAATGGAGTAGAAGAGAAACTTCAAAGAAGTATAAATACTAATATTTCGTCAAATGCGTCGCTTAAATTAAAGTTTATGGAAATAACTTCCGAAGGGTTTTCTAAAGACGACTTAATTCAAAGGGGTTATTACAAAAAAATAATTAATTGCGTATGTGACTTTTACACTTATAACTTTGGTACTTACGGAGCGGCGTACACGGATATACTAAACGAGCACAACCTTATGATTTACCTTGAAGACTACTACGTGGACGTTCTTGAACTTTTAAGAATGAGAGCGCATACCGAAGAGGAAGCGATATAAAATAAAAAGCGACTTTAATACGGTCGCTTTTTTAATTTAAACTAGACTTTACAAATTAGATTAAATGTGGTAAAATTCTATATTAGGGAGTTAAAAATGTCAAAAAGAGTTAAAATCGGTAATATTTACGTTGGTGGTGGGGAAAAGATTGCTATTCAATCTATGTCTACCTATAAATTAGAAAATATTGAAGAGTGCATAAAAGAAGCCGTTCTTTTGGAAAAGAAGGGCTGTGATATTATGCGCTATTCGGTGCTAGACGCTCTTGACGCTAAGAGTTTTAGCCAACTTAAAAAACATACTAAAATGCCACTCGTTGCCGATATTCACTTTGATTATAAACTAGCGCTTTTATCCATTGACGGCGGGACGGATAAAATTAGAATAAATCCAGGAAATATCGGCTCGGAGCAAAAAGTTAGCGAAGTTGCTAGGGCAATCAAGCAAAATGGAGTTGCCGTTAGAGTTGGCTCTAATACCGGAAGTATTGACAAAGAGTTTTTAGATAAATATGGAAAAAACGAAATTTCACTAGGTGAAAGCGCGTTAAAGAACGTTGCTATTTTAGAAAAACAAGGCGTGGAAAATATCGTGGTTTCAGTAAAAGCATCTAGCGTTCCACTAATGATAAAGGCGTACGAATATTTAAGCGAAAGGATAGAGTATCCACTTCATTTAGGGGTGACTGAAGCGGGCACGGAATACGTTGGAATTATAAAAAATTCTATCGGTATTGGCAGTTTACTCTCTAAAGGAATCGGCGATACGATTAGAGTTAGTTTATCTGCTGAGCCTATAAGAGAAGTAAAATGCGCCAAAGCCATCTTGCGTTCGCTAGGGCTAATAGAAGAGGGAGCAGAGATAATTGCTTGTCCAACTTGCGGAAGATGCGAGTGGGCTTGTATGGATATGGCTAAAAAGGTGGAAGAGTATCTAGACGGCGTAGATAAACCCTTAAAGATAGCCGTTATGGGTTGTGTGGTTAACGGACCTGGCGAAGCAAAGGACGCAGACCTTGGCGTTGCCGGTGGAAAGGATAAATGCGTAATATTTAAAAAGGGCGAAATTATAAAGAACGTAGATAAAAAGGACGTAGAACTTGAATTTTTCAAGGAGATTGATAAATGTATTCGTTAAAAGATAGCGTGGAGTTTATCGAGGAAGTTAGGAGAGTTGACGAGTCGCTACAAAACGCAAGGTTAAACTCTATCGAGATTGACAGAGAAACTCAAAAAATAACCTATAATTTTATTTGCGATCGTATGGTTAGCGAAGAAGTTAGAGATAGGCTACTAAAATCGGTTAGCCAGATGACTTTGCCTGCCTTTACGGAAGTTTCCGTAGTGGTTAAAAAAATCGTTAGCAACGACGAACTTATAAAAAACGCAATTTATAGATACTTAAAGGATAATTTCACTTCCATTTCCATATTCTTAAAACCTACCGACGTTATATCTACTTGCGTTGGAAACACTGTAAAGTACGTTTTAAGGCTAACTAAAGACGGCGTTGAGTACGTAAACGTAAACGGAACGATAAGAAAGTTAAACGAATATCTTTCTAAAAATTTCTGCTCAGACTTTGCAGGAAGTACGGAAGTAAAAGAATTAGAAGAGACTATTAGTTTGATTTCAGAAGAAGTTTATCAAGCCGAACTAAAAAAGATAGAACATAGAACGATAAAAGTAAAAGACGTAGTGGTGATTGACGACGACACGATAGGCGACGTTGCCACGTATATAGAAGACGCTACTAACGGAGAAGTGACTCTTTGTGGAACGATTACCGACATAGCCGAGAGAGAGACCAAAAATGGCAAGCCGTTCTTTATAATTAAAATCGACGATACGACGGGTAAAATCGGGGGAGTATATTTTTCTAAAAAGGGAACTCTTTCGAGAATAAAAGACTTGAAAATTGGGGACGATATAATCGCTAGGGGTTCGATAGGCGATTATAAAGGAGCGCAATCTCTAACTTACGATAAAATAAATAGGTGTACTTTCCCAAAAGATTTCGTAAAAAAGGAAAAGTATAAAAACAAAGCGCCAAAGCACTATAAATTGGTGTTCCCAGAGCCTGCAAATACCATAAAAATGAACAGCGTTTTCGACGATTTAGAAATTCCTGAAGAACTTCTAAATAACACCTACGTGGTTTTCGATATAGAAACAACGGGGTTAGATTTAATGAACAACGGCATAACAGAAATCGGTGCTGTAAAGGTAGTTAAGGGCAAAATCGTGGAGCAATTTCAAACGCTTATTAAACCCGACTACGCTATTAGTGAAGACAATATGGCAATCACGGGAATAACGCCCGAAATGGTAAAAGATTCGCCAAAAATCGGCAGTGTAATTCCCGATTTTATGAAGTTTATCGAGGGAAGTATTATAGTTGCGCATAACGCAGAGTTCGACTGCAAGTTTATAAAGCGTTTCGCAGGGGCTGAAGAGTACGACGTAAACAACAAAGTTTTAGATACTATGGAAATGACGAGAAAGTATTTGCCATTTTTAAAAAGAGCCGATTTAGCCACCCTTGCCGAACACTTTGGAATAATATTCCACCACCATAGAGCATTGTCCGATGCGTACGCTACGGCTGAAGCGTTTATAGAACTTATGAAAATTAAGGCAAAGTCTTAAAAAAGAGTTTATAAAAACGTTAAAAACACTTGCAAAAAGCAAAAAAAAATGTTAGAATAATCATAGTAAGATTTAGACTTGACTTATGAGAACGGTTTTGCCGTTCTCATATTTCATTAGTTGGGGTAAAAATGAAAGTAAAAAGCAATAGTGAAATATTAGAGTTTTGTGCTAAAATCGGGCAAACGGTAGGCGTAGAAGTCGTAGAAGTGGAGTTTAAGCAGGGCAAAAATCCAACGCTAACCATCTTTATTGATAGAGAAGGCGGAATAGATTTAGACGCTTGCGAAACTTTTCATAGGGCGATAAACGATCCGCTTGACGAGTTAGATCCAACGTTTGGCGAGCCGTACACGTTAAACGTTTCAAGTTTGGGAGCAGACAGACCTTTTAAGACGGAGAAAGATTTTAATTCACATATCGGCAAGATGGTGGAAGTAAAACTAAACGTTGCAATAAAAGGCAAAAAGTATTACGAAGGAGAACTCCTATCTTACGACGGCGATAGAATAGTTTTGAAAGTTGACGCTAAAAATACTCTCTCAATTGAACTAAAGAGCATAGTCAAAGTAAATTCATACATTGACTTTAATTAAAATTTAATAAACATAATCAAGGAGAAAAACATGATCAATCAAGATTTCTTTATGGCGCTTGAAGTGCTAGACAAAGAGAAAGGAATTTCAGAACAAGAATTTATATCTGCTTTAGAAGAAGCAATGGTTATCGCAAACAAGAAGATGACAGGCTTTGCAAGCGACGTAAAAATTAAATTAAACCACGACAAAAAGTCAATAGAAATTTTCAGCGTTAGAACTATCGTTGAAGAAGTGGTTGATATCGATAAAGAAATCAGTTTAGAAGACGCTCAAAAGGTTAAAAAATCTTATAAACTTGGCGACCAATTCACCGTAGAAATTAAATCTAAAGATTTCGGCAGAATCGCAGCGCAAACGGCTAAGCAAGTTTTAACTCAAAAACTTCGTGAAATTGAAAGAGAAAACACCGTTAGCGAGTTTGAAGATAAAGAAGGCGAACTTATGGTTTGCACGGTTAGAAGAATTGAAAACGGCAACGTTTACGTGGAAATCGGCGGTAGTCAAATTGAGGGCGTTATGGTTGCTCGTGACCAAGTTCCTGGTGAAAAATACGAACTTAATCAAAGACTTAACGTTTTCGTTAAGAGAATTAAAAACACGGGTAGAAACGCGCAAATCGTTGTTTCTCGTACGTCAACCGGCTTAGTTAAGCGTTTATTTGAAAACGAAGTTCCAGAAATCAAGCAAGGCGTAGTAGTTATTAAGAGCATAGCGAGAGAAGCAGGTCAAAGAACTAAGATTGCTATCTATAGCGACGATCCAATGGTAGACGCTATCGGCGCTTGCGTTGGTAATAAGGGAACTAGAGTTAACGCTATCGTTAGCGAACTCGGTGGAGAAAAAATAGACATTATTCCTTGGAGTGAAAACCCACTTGAATATATTTCAAGAGCGTTGTCACCTGCAAGAGTATTAAAGGTAATACAAACTGGTGAAGATAGTGCAGTAGCAATCGTTCCAGACGATAAGTTGTCACTTGCAATCGGCAGAAGTGGTCAAAACGCAAGACTTGCAGTTAGATTAACCAATTGGAAAATTGACGTTAAGAGTCAAAGTAAAGCGCTTGCTGAACTTGGCGAAGACGTAGTTGCAGATATTCCACAAGATATTACCGAAGAAGAGTAAATCGGGGGCTTAATGAATAAAAAAATTCCAATGCGAACCTGTATAGTATGCAGAAAATCGCTACCTAAAAAAGAACTTTATCGCATAGTAAAAAGTGGTGAAGAAATTTTTCTCGATAAAACGGGCAAAGCCAACGGCAGAGGGGCTTACGTTTGCTCTGATCAAGAGTGCTTTAAGAAACTCAAGAAAGGAAAGATGCTAAATAAGGCGTTTTCTATGGAAGTAAAAGAAGAAGTTTACGATAAACTTTTGGAGGCACTAATTGGAGAATAAAACGAAGGCGCAAACCTTTATCGGTTTTGCAATGAGAAAAGGCAGTTTTAAGATAGGCGTAAACGCAATTTACACCCTAAGGAGAGCGTCGCTACTAATAGTGTGCTCGACGGCGGGGGCTGATACCAATAGACAAGCGATAAAACTTGCGAGGAGATTTAATTGTAGACTTCTTAAGATTATACGTCCACTAAAAGAAGTGACGTATAGGGAAAACGCTAAACTTATGGCTATAACGGATATCGCGCTTGCAAACGCAATTATTGAAAACGGGAAAGAAGAGTTTATTGAGGTTGATTTAGGAGAGTAAAAATGGCAGAACAAACAAAAATGCGTATCGAAAATATTAAAAAAATCAGCGAAATTTTATCAAAGGGCACTATCAAAGACGTTTTGAATGCTTTTAGCGAAGACGAATTAAAGACTAAAGAATTCAAAAAGTCGGTTGAGGAAAAATTAAATAATATAAAACTTCAAAAAGAACAAGCGGAAAAGGTAGAGGAAACTAAAAAAGTAGTTGAAACTCCAGTAGAAGTTGCCGAAGTAAAAGAAGAAAAGAAAGTTGAAGTTGAAGAAGAAATCAAAGAAGAAAAGGTTGAAGAGCCACTAAAGGAAGAGCCTAAACCCGTAGAGCCAACTCCCGCTGAAAAACCACGTCCATCGTTTATCGTTAGAAGAGCGGAGTTTACTCCTGAAAAGCCAAAGAGAGAAAATCCACCGAGAACGGATAGACCTGATAGAAGAGAGGGTGGTAATTTCTCTAAAAATCGTGGTGCAACCAGCTTTAACAACGGCTTTAATAAGGGCGCGAAACCCGAAGGTAGAACGGATAGGCCACAAGGCTTTAAAAAGCCTACTCAAAGCACCTACGTTGCCGCTCCTATAGTAATTAACGAAAACAACAAGAGAAATTCAAACAAGAAAAAGCAAAACGTAGATAGACAATTTGAAGATAAAAAGGCAGTTAGTAAGCGTTCTTTAATTAGGAGCGTTGATATCGACGATTTCGACGAGAATAAGACGGGCTATAGAAAAGTTCGTCCTGCAAAAAAGAATAAAGAACAAGTAGAAACTAACGTAATTAAGATTGAAAAAGCAGTAATCACTACCGAGATGATTCCACTTAAGATATTGAGTGAAAAAATCGGTATTACGGCAGCGGAAATCACTAAGAGATTGTTTAAGGAAGGCATTATGAAAACCATAAACGACTCTATTGATTTTGATACCGCCGCATTTATTGCAGACGAAATAGGCGTGCAATTAGAACTTAAACTCGGCAAGACGGCGGAAGACGTTTTAAGCGAAGAGTTCGGCACGGAAGTTGACGACGAGGCAAGTTTAGTTCGTCGTCCACCGGTTGTCACCGTTATGGGACACGTTGACCACGGCAAAACTTCAATTCTAGATAGAATTAGAAAGTCTAACGTGACGGCAGGAGAGGCTGGTGGTATTACACAACATATCGGCGCATATCAAGTTTCGGTTGACGGTCAACCAATAACTTTCTTAGATACACCGGGACACGCTGCGTTCACGGCTATGAGAGCAAGGGGTGCTGAAGTCACCGATATAGCAATTCTAGTAGTCGCTGCAGACGACGGAATTATGCCACAAACCGTTGAAGCAATAAGCCACGCTAAAGCGGCAGACGTTCCAATTATCGTTGCCGTTAATAAAATGGACAAGCCCGAAGCAAATATCGAAAGAGTTAAAACGGGCTTGACTGAAAACGGACTTCTCCCTGAAGAGTGGGGTGGAGATACTATCGTTTGTCCGGTATCTGCAAAAACGGGCGCAGGGTTCGACGACTTATTAAGTAGCGTAAACGTAGTTGCCGAAATTAAGGACTTAAAGGCTAACCCTAATAGAAAGGCAAAGGGCGTAGTTATAGAGGCTAAACTAGACCAAAGCAAAGGTCCTATTGCAACCGTATTAGTTCAAAACGGAACGCTCAACGTTTCAGACAACGTAATTGTTGGAACGGTCACTGGTAAAATTCGTGCTATGACCGACGATAAGGGTAGAAAAATCACCCACGCAGGTCCATCAACTCCAGTATCTATTATGGGACTTAGTGAAGTGCCTGAAGCAGGCGACGTATTGTTCGCAGGCGAAGAGGAAAAACTTATTAAGATGGTAGTCGAAGAGCGTAGAAATAAAGAGAGAGAAAGCATGATTAGAGCGTCTTCTAAAGTTTCACTTGACGAAGTATTTAGTAAGATTGCCGAAGGCGAAATGAAAGTGCTTAATATGATCGTTAAGGCAGACGTTCAAGGCTCGGTTGAAGCAGTTAAACAATCAATGGAAAAACTCTCTAACGAAGAAGTTAGAGTTAACGTTATCCACGCTGCAGCAGGCGCAATCAAAGAGTCGGATATTATGCTTGCAGAATCTTCAAACGCAATCATTATTGGCTTTAACGTACGTCCTGATTCAAACGCAAAACAAATTGCAGAAAAGAGTGGCGTAGATATTAAACTTTATAGAGTTATCTACGAAGCAATCGAAGACGTTGAAAAAGCGCTTAAAGGTATGCTTGCTCCTAAGTTTAGCGAAATTTACCTTGGTAAAGCCGAAGTTAGAGAAGTGTTTAAGATTTCAGGCGTTGGTCAAGTTGCAGGTTGCTACGTAGTAGAGGGTAAGATTTTAAGAAATAGTAAACTTCGTATTTATCGCGATGACGTTATGATTTGCGAAGGAAACGTATTGCAATTAAAGAGATTTAAGGACGACGTTAAGGAAGTTGCTCAAGGCTTTGAGTGTGGTATTTCTATCGAGAGATTTAACGACATTAAGGTTGGCGACTTTATCGAAAGTTATCAAGTAGAAGAGAGAAAAGATTAATGCAAAGAAGAAGATCTAACGTAAATCGTTCGGATAGAATAAACGCTGAACTTCAAAAAGAGATATATGAAATTATATCTAGAAGGCTCAAAAACCCTTTAATTACCGAAATGTTTTCGGTATTAAAGGTGGATTGTGCTAAAGACCTTTCGTACGCAAAAGTGTACATTAGCGTTTATTCAAAGAACGAAGAAAAAAAGAGCGCTACTTTTAAGGCTATAAAAGAAGACGCAAAAAAAATTAGGTACGAACTCTCTAAAAGTATGACGGTTAGAACCGTTCCCGAACTTAATTTTATTCTCGACGATTCGATGGACTACAGCGATAAGATGAATAAACTATTTAAAGAAATCAAAAAGGGTGAAGATAATTAATGAATTTTACTCTTATTAAAGACTTTGCGAATATTTTAAGAAAAGAAAAAAGCGTTGCGGTTATTTGCCATATCCGTCCCGATGGGGATGCGATAGGTAGCGCCGTTGCGCTTTATCTCGGTTTAAATAGCATAAATATAAAAGCAGAAGTGTTTTGTGACGACAATATTCCACAAAAGTTTAACTTTTTAGAAAGCGTAGGCGATATTAAGAGAGAGTTTAAGGGCGAATTTTCGGCTATTATTTCGGTGGACTCTGCCGACATAACGAGAGTGGGCGATTTTGCGGGTACTTTCGATAGACACAAAAACACTTTTAACCTTGACCATCACGTTTCAAACAATCGCTACGCTAAGTATAATTTCGTTTTAGATTTAGCAAGCAACGCAGAAAACGTATTTGCGCTATTAAAAGAGTTAAAAGTTAATATAACCAAAGAAATAGCAAATCTATTACTTATGGGGGTTATGACGGACACGGGTGGATTTAAGCACAAAAACGTGACGGAAGAAACCTTAAAAACGGCAAGTGAACTAATTAAATACGGTGCTGACAACACCTTGATTTACTACAATTGCTTTACTAAACAAACTAAACAAAGAGCCAAACTTTTTGCTTTGACGATGAGCAAAATAAGGTATTTTTTAGACCAAAGGTTTGTAGTAATTTCAATATTTAAAAAGGATTTGCAAGAAACGGGCGCTACGCCGGATGAAACCGAGGGCTTTATTGATTTTATAATGGGAATCGATGGTGTGGAAGTCGGCGCAAGCGTTATGCAAATGGAAGAAAATAAATATAAAATCAGTTTTAGAGGAAAAGAGACGGACGTTAACGCCGTTGCGCAAGCCTTTGGTGGTGGCGGACACGTTTTGGCGAGTGGTTGCCAAATTTACGGCGAATACGAAGAAGTAATAGATAAAATTTGCTACGCCGTTAAGGTTAATATAAGAGATTAAAAATGAAAGGTTTTATAAACTTAATTAAGCCAAAGGATATGAGTTCGGCGTACGCAGTTGGGGCGGTAAAGAAAAAGTTTAATTTGCCGTGTGGACATATGGGCACGTTAGACCCTATGGCAGACGGAGTGTTGCCCGTAGGCGTACATAAAACTTCAAGGCTATTTAATTATTTACTAGATAAGAAAAAAACGTATATAGCAGAGTTTACTTTCGGGTATTCTACCGATACGTTAGATATAACGGGCAAAATAGAAGATAAAACGAGCGTAGTGCCAAGCGTAAGCGATATCAAAAAGGTGCTCCCAACCTTCATTGGGGAAATCGACCAAATTCCACCAAAATATTCGGCAAAATGCATTGCGGGAAAACGTGGCTACGAACTAGCAAGAAAGGGTATAGATTTTACCTTAGAAGCAAAAAAAGTTAGTATTTTAGATGTAAAACTTTTAGAGCAAACGGGAGAAAATTCATATTCATTTCAAATAGAATGTAGGGGCGGTACGTATATAAGGTCGCTTGCAAGAGATATCGGCGAAGCAGTTGGCTCAATGGCAGTAATGAGTAAACTAACTACGAGTGTTTCGGGGATATTTACCTTAGAAAACGGCGTTTCAGTAGAAGAATTTAAGGCTAGTTCTAATCCTGAAAAATACCTAATTTCGCCCGATTTAGCCGTAGATTTTCCAAAAGTAGTTTTGACAAATAATCAAGCGACGAGAATACTAAACGGCTTATTTGATAAATACGAACTGCAAGACGGACTATATAGAGTATATAACGAAAACGAGTTTTGGGGCGTGGGTTCGAGCAAAAAAGGAGTGCTTAAAATTGACGCGTACGTTAGATAAAGTAGTAATTGCACTAGGCTACTTCGACAGTGTTCACGTAGGGCATAGAGAAGTGATAAAAAGGGCAAAAACTCTTGCAGAAAAACTTAATAGTAGACTAGTGGTTTTCACCTTTTCGGGAAATTTAAAAGCCGTGCTAAACGGGGAAGAAGAAAGGTGTATTTATTCTTCTAAAGAGCGTGAAATTTTGCTCAAGGAATTAGGCGTTAGCGAGATTTATTTTGCACCTACCGACCTTGATTTTTTGTCACTTGGAAAACTCGCTTTTTTAAATAAACTCAATAGACTTTATAATATATCCGGCTACGTTTGTGGAAGAGATTATAAATTCGGTAGATTTGCAAAAGGAAGCGCAATCGACTTAGAAAGATACGCTAACTCTAAAGGTCAAGAATTAGAAATTGTAGATTTCGTTAATTTCGATAACGAGAAAGTTTCTACTTCCATAATTAAAAAATTGATTTCTCAAGGCGAAATTGAAAAGGTAAACGTGCTTTTAGGTAAAAACTTTTTTATCTTGGGTGAAGTTTTTAAGGATAGAGGGATTGGAAGCGAACTTGGTTTTCCAACCGTAAATATTAAAATTAGCCCTCAAAAGCAGATGATAAAAAGTGGCGTATATGCGGGCAAAGTTAAATTTGACGGCAAAATATACAAGGCGCTAATTAACGTGGGGGGAAGACCTACTTTTAATCTTGAAGAAAGACTAATCGAGGCGCATTTAATAGATTTCGACGGAGATTTATACGGAAAAACTTTAATCGTAGAATTTGATAAGTTTATAAGAGAGTTGGTTAAATTTGATAAACCCGAAAAACTAAAAGAACAAATAGAAAAGGACAAAGAAAAGGTAAACTAGATGATAAAATTTGGACCGAGTGGAAATTCAACTGCATTTTTTGACGCGGGGAAAAGCAAAAGCGAGCAATCAGCCGTATGGGTTAAGGAAATGGGACTTGACTGCTTTGAGTATTCGTTCGGTAGGGGCGTGAATTTAAGCGACGAAAAGGCGCTTTCTCTAGGTGAGATTTTTGCCGAAAACGGAGTGGAGATTTCCGTTCACGCGCCGTATTATGTAAATTTTGCCAACGTAGACGACGAGATGGCTGAAAAATCTTATAGATACGTTTTAGACTCGGCGAAAAAGGTTAAACTACTAGGTGGAAAAAGAGTAGTTTTTCACCCTGCGAGTCAAGGGCGACTTAAAAGGGAAGAAGCCGTAAATCTAACCAAAAAACGAATTGAAAGACTTTGTGAATTAATCTACGAAGAGGGGCTTGAAGATTTAATTTTTTGTCCCGAAACGATGGGTAAGCAAGGGCAAATAGGCACTATAGAAGAGATTGCGTATTTTTGCCAAACGGATAAAGTTTTTACTCCGGCAATAGATTTTGGGCACGTTAACGCAAGGGAATTAGGAAGTTTAAAAACCAAAGAAGACTACTTAATTAGACTAAACTATATGATAGAAAAGTTGGGCGTTGAGAAAATGAAAAATTTTCACGTGCATTTTTCTAAGATAGAATACTCTGCTAAAGGGGAAGTAAAACACTTAACTTTTGAAGACCAAAAATACGGACCTGAATTTTCACCACTTGCAGACGCGCTTATCGAGTTAAAGTTAGAGCCTTATATAATTTGCGAATCAGCAGGCACTCAAGACGTTGACGCTTTGAAGATGAAAGAAATTTATTTTAATAAATTGGGCTAAAAGGTATTTAATTATAAAAAGAAATTGACTAATCTATTAAATTTTGGTAGAATAAAAGGGAAAAATATTTTATGCTTGAATTCAATATAGAAAAAGATTCGGCTTTATTGCTTAAAGATAGAATAGATAGAAGATATTTTTCAGGGATAGATATTGCCGAGGGATATTTAATTTATTCAAGTGAGAGCGCTTATTTTTCGGACAATAGATATTATCTAGATTTAAAAAGGAGATTGTCGAATAGTCCCATAAAGGCGGAGTTGTTTTCGGGGCTTCAAGACGTTGAGAAGTTTATAAAAGAAAAGGGAATAAAAAGAATTTATATTAACTTTTCTAAAGAAACCGTAGAAGATTACAATGCCTATAAAAATTGGGGAATTGAAATTTTAGACGGAAGGGAAATAATAAATTCTCTAAGAACGACTAAAAGCGAAAAAGAGATAGAGTATATAGAAAAAGCGTGTAAAATCGCTCAAAAGGCCTACTATAACGCTATAAAAAAAGTTAAAGAAGGTATGAGCGAAATTGAACTTAAAGAGATAATCGAAGAAAATCTAAAAAAACAAAACTCAACTAGCGCTTTTGATATAATAGTTGCGTTCGGGAAAGGGTCTGCCGTTCCACATCACGAAACGGGCAAAACTAAACTAAAGAAAAACCAAGTAATTTTGGTAGATATGGGCGCAACCTATAAAGGCTATCTATCCGATATAACGAGAACGGCTTTTTTTGGAAAACCAAGTAAGGAATTTATTTTTGCCTACGATAAAGTTCTAAGGGCAAATTTACTTGCAGAAGAAGAAATCGAAGATGGATTTACTTGTTGTGAGGCAGATGCAGTTGCAAGAAATTACTTAAAAGAGCATAATCTAGATAAGTATTTTACTCACTCACTTGGGCACGGCGTAGGGCTAGAAATTCACGAAAACGTGGTTTTGTCCCCAAGGAGCGAAGAAAAACTAAGGGAAAACGCAGTGTTTACCATAGAGCCGGGCGTATATTTTGAAAACAAGTTAGGCATTAGAATTGAAGATACCGTTTGTATCAAAAATGGCAAGGTAAAAAGATTATTTACAGACGATAAAAAATTATTAATTATAAAAACAAATTAAGGAGAAATTATTATGATATCAGCAGGCGATTTTAGAAAGGGTGTGACTTTTGAATATGAAAATTCAGTATACACTATCGTAGACTTCCAACACGTTAAACCGGGTAAGGGCGCAGCGTTCGTTAGAACCAAGATGAAAAACGTTATGACCGGCGCAGTTTTGGAAAAAACTTGGAACCCAACCGAAAAGATTCAAGAAGCAACAATCGTCACCAAGAATATGAGTTATTCATACTATGACGGCGACCAATTCTATATCTTTATGGAAGACGATACTTTTGAACAAATCGAACTATCTTACGATCAATGTGAAGACGCGCTTAAATACATTAAGGAAGGCGACCACGTTATCGTTAAATTCTTTAAGGACGTACCTTTCTCAGTTGAGTGTGACAACTTCGTTATTCTAGAAGTGACCAAGGCAGACCCAGCGGTTAAGGGCAACACTGCAACCAACACCACTAAGAAAGCAACCTTAGAAACGGGTATTACTATCGACGTTCCTATGTTCGTTGAAGAGGGCGAAAAAATTAGAGTAGACACTAGAACTGGTGAATACATGGAAAGAGTTAAAGGCTAAAATTTAACCTAAAAAAAAGATACCCACAAGTCGTCTTGTGGGTATTTAATTAAAAAGATAAGGAAAAAAGTATGAAAACAGCGTTGATAACGGGTGCGTCGGGTGCTATAGGACTCGAAATGGTTAAAATATTTGCAAGAAACGGATATTTTATCACTGCTCAATATAATAAAAAGGGCGAAAACCTTTTTAATCTTATAGAAGAACTAAAAAAAGAGAATATTGAAAATCAAATTATGCCCGTAAAAGCCGACTTTTCGGTAAGCCAATCGATTGAAAATTTATATTTTGAACATATAAAAACCTACTCTCACGTTGACGTTTTAATAAATAACGCGGGGGTAGATTTTTACGCGCAAGTTCAAGATTTAAAAGAGTGCGACTACCAAAGAGTTTTCGATATAAACGTGAAAGCCCCTATGCTTTTAACTTCACTATGCGCTAAAAATATGGTGGAGAGAAAGAGTGGAAAAATTATCTTTATTTCTTCGATATGGGGCGTAAACGGGGGAAGTTATGAGAGTTTATATTCGGCAAGCAAATCTTCTCTTATTGCTTATTCAAAAGCTTTAGCAAAGGAGTTAGGGCCTTCAAATATCAACGTAAACTGTATATGTCCCGGCGTTATCAAATCGCCTATGAACGACGGGTATACTGAAGAAGAAATTCAAGATTTAATCGACAGAACGCCGTTGGGAAAAATTGGAAGCCCAAGTGACGTAGGTGAATTAGCCTTGTTTTTGTCGAGTGAAAAATCAAACTTTATTACGGGACAATCAATAGTTATCGACGGCGGGTTTATTTTATAATGCAAAGAGAAAGTGGAATTTTAATGCCGATTTTTTCTCTTCCTAATAAATACGGAATAGGGGACTTTGGCAAATCAAGTTATAAGTTTATAGATTTTTTAAGAAGCGCAAACCAAAGGGTTTGGCAAATTTTACCGCTAGTCCAAACGGGCTACGGCAATTCGCCATACTCTTCTATTGCGTCTACTTCGTTTAGTCCCTACTTTATTAGCCCAGAAATTCTTATGGAAGAAGGGCTTTTAACTAAGGAAGAATTAGAAACTTCTATAAATGAAGAAAAGTACGTAGATTACGGCTTTTTGTTTTCGGTTAGATTTTCACTACTTAGAAAAGCCTTTTCTAGATTTGATAGAGAAAATAAAGAGTTTAATGGATTCGTTAAAGGAAAAACTTATTTAGATTACGCTCTATTTATGGCGTTAAAAGGCAAGTTTAACGATAAACATTTTTACGAGTGGAAAGATAAATATAAATATCGCGATAAAAAGGCGCTACTTGAGTTTGAAAAAGAAAATAAAGAAGAGATTTTGTTTTGGCAATTCGTTCAATTTAAGGCAAAAACTCAATGGCAAAGCGTAAAAAAATACGCCAATAAAAATAAAATAAAGATATTTGGAGATTTGCCCTTGTACGTCGCGCTAGATAGCGTAGACGTTTGGTGCAATCCAAAACTATTTAAGTTAAATAGAAAACTAACTCCTAAAAAAGTTGCGGGAGTTCCCCCTGATTATTTTTGTAGTGAAGGTCAACTTTGGGGCAATCCCGTGTACGATTATAGAGAGCATAAAAAAGATAACTTTAAGTGGTGGACGAATAGAATTAAAACTAGTTTAAACAATTTTGATTTAATAAGAGTGGACCACTTTAGAGGTCTTGATAGATTCTATCAAGTAGATTTTGGCAAGGAAAACGCCATGGAGGGCGAGTGGGTAAAAGTGCCGTCTAAAGCACTGCTAAAGGCTATTCACGAAAAGGTGGATAAGGATAGAATTATTGCCGAAGATTTAGGCATCATCGACGACGGAGTGAGAAAACTATTAAATCACGCTGGATATCCAGGTATGAAGATACTATCTTTTGCCTTTAACGGAGAGTGGAATAACCCCTATTTGCCCAAAAATATAGAAGAAAATTCGGTGTGTTTTACAGGTACGCACGATAACGACACCTTGTTATCTTTAATTCAAAACCAAAACGAGTGGGAGAGAAACAACTTATATTGGGGCGTAAAGAATAGTTTAATGGAGCAAAACATTTACGGAGAAGTGGACGGCGATTATTCGCTTGCTAGAAGCGTAATAGCGTTAGGGGCTTCTTCAAAAGCCAAACTATTTATACTTCCAATGCAAGATTTACTCTTAAAAGGTGGAGATTATAGAATAAACGAGCCGGGAGTAGTGAAAGAGCAAAACTGGGCGATAAGATTTAAGGAAAACGATTTCGGCGAAAAGGAAGTAAATTTACTACTATCTCAAAACGCAAAATTCAATAGAAACAAATAGGGAGAAAAATATGGAAAACATAAAAAAACAACTTATAAAACTATTAACTGAAGACGCGAGATACACCTATTCTCAAATGGCAAAGATGTTGGGAGAAAGAGAAGAAGTGGTAGAAAAAGCCGTAAAAGAACTTGAAAGTGACGGCGTTATCGTAAAATATTCGGCAGTAGTAAACGCAGAAGCGTTAAACGAGGAAAAAGTTCAAGCATTAGTAGAAGTAAAAGTTGCTTTGCAAAGGAACGTTTTCGATAAATACGCCGAAGAAATTTGCGCGTTTAAGGAAGTGACAGGGTTATATCTAATGAGTGGTGGTTTTGATTTAGCAGTATTCGTTGAAGGTAAATCCATAACCGATATAGCGAAATTTATTTCGGAAAAGTTAAGCGTAATAGATGGAATAGAAAGCGTTCAAACGCAATTTATTCTAAAGAGATTTAAAATAGAGGGGCAAACGACCAAGCCTAACGGCAATGGAGAAAGACAAGTAATTCAAGCATGAGAGATTTTCTAAGTGAAAGGGCTAAAAATATACAACCGTCGGGGATAAGAAAGTTTTTTGATATAGTTTCTAATCGCAAAGACGTTATTTCTCTAGGAGTGGGAGAACCAGATTTTATTACTCCGTGGGAAATAAGAGACGAGGCAATAAAGACCCTTAAGAGTGGATACACTCAGTACACTTCAAACAAGGGTTTGCCTTTGTTGCGCCAAGAAATCTCAAACTATCTTTTGGATAATTTTTCGGTTGAATTTAACCCCGAAAATATTATGATAACGGTGGGAGCAAGCGAAGCAATAGACCTTTCTCTTCGTGCCGTAATTAACCCAGGTGATGAAGTTTTAATTCCAGACCCAAGTTATGTTTCGTATAAGCCTATAGTAGAACTTTTGGGTGGAGTTCCCGTCCCCGTGCCTTGTGGAGAAGATTTTAAATTAAAAAAGAATCTTTTAGAAGAAAAAATCACAGATAGAAGCAAGGTTTTAATATATTCATATCCAAACAATCCTACGGGCGCTATAATGACTGAAAGTGACCAAAGAGAAATACTAGACGTAATCGCTAAAAATGACCTTTTGGTTATTGCAGACGAAATTTACGCAGAATTAACCTACGTAAAAGAAGGGCATTGTTCAATTGCAAAGTTTGAACAACTAAAAGATAGAGTAATTTACGTTAGTGGTTTTAGCAAGGCTTTTGCTATGACTGGGTGGAGAATAGGTTTTGCATGCGCTCCAAAGATGATTTTAGATACTATGTTAAAAATACATCAATATTCTATAATTTGCGCACCAATATTTTCACAATACGGCGCTTTAGCAGGGCTGAAGCAATGCAGAAGAGACGGCTATAAAATGATAAAAGATATGGCAACTGAGTACGACAAGAGAAGAAGGTTTATGTATAAAACCTTTTTGGAAATGGGGCTTTCTCTTCACGAGCCACAAGGTTCTTTTTACGTATTTCCTTGTGTAAAGAGTACGGGTATGACGGGTGAAGAATTTGCGACAAGGCTTTTAGATGAGAAAAAGGTTGCCGTAGTTCCTGGAGATGCTTTTGGGGAATTTGGAAAATATTACGTTAGATGTTCTTACGCATATTCAATGAAAACGCTTATTGAAGCAACTAGTAAAATCGCCGAATTTATCGACGAGTTAAAAAGATAAAAAAACACTCTTAAATTAAGAGTGTTTTTTTGATTTATATTTTAGTTTAATTACATAATAACGATCATTTCCATAGAGTCGTTATACTTTGGTTTAGCCTCGATTTTCCAGCGGTTTCTCTTGGCTAAACTCTTGGCGATTGAAAGCCCTAATCCACTGCCACCAAGGTTTCTAGACCTAGAAACGTCGGCTCTATAGAATCTTTCAAAGATGCGTTCGGTGTGATGATTTTCGACTTCACAACCATAGTTGAAAACGCTAAGAACGGTTTTTTTGCCAACTTTTTTAAGACTGACCGTTATTTCGGTATCTGGGGTTGCGTATTTAACGGCGTTATCAAGTAGTATTCCACAAATTTTAACTAAGTCTTCTCTATAGCCCAAAACTGAAAGATTTTCTTCCACGTCGAATTTAATAAACTTTTTATTTTCAAAAGCCACTGCATCAAAAGGTAGCAAGGTTTGAAGTACTGCTTCGTTTGCAAGGAAATGTTGCTTTTTTTGGTTTACAACCTTTTCGTCTAAACTGCTGAGTGTCAAAAGGTCGTTTACCAAAACGCCTATTCTTTCAGATTGAGATTTAATGTTTTTTAGATATTCGCTATCTACGTTATTACTTAAAACGTCTGCATTTGCTGAAATTATAGCGACGGGAGTTTTTAATTCGTGGCTAACGTCTGATAAAAATTGACGTTGTTTATATAGGTTTTGTTGTAATGGTTTAAAAACCCAAAAGGAAAAAAGCGAACTAAATAAGGAAATTAGTGATAAAATAACTAATAACCCCCAAAAAGTTTTTGAAACGTTTTGGTCGTGAACTTCTAGAATATGGGTAGCGTCAGTCGCGATAATCATTTGTGGGGTAGAGCCTGCAAGCACTAATTTATAGTACACGTTATCCACCGAGCCGAAAGGAATACCTTTATCTAGCGCCGTTTTAGTAAGGGATTTAATTTGTTCATCGTTAAAGCCCATACTTTTTTTAGGTGCTAAGGAATAGTCTTCCTGATTTTCGTAATCTAAAATTAGCGCTACGAAATGGTCGTGCGGGTAAGAAATATTTTCCTGTTGATATGAAAACTCTATTTCGTTTAACTTGTTTATTATCTCGTGGTGAGTGCCGTTATTTATAATTGACGTAAATATACCAAAGACGACTGAGAAGAAAAGAAGCACGACCAATATCGAAAAGAGAACGTATTTGAGTTGCGCTTTTCTAATCATCTTTTTTACCCAAAGTGTAGCCTATTCCACGAATAGAGCGAATTTCCGTTTTAGAGCCGATTGCCGAAAGTTTTCTTCTCAAGAAAGAAACGTAAACTTCCACCGTATTATACTCGGCTTCGGAATCGAACCCCCAAATTTTCTCGATAAGGCGTTCTTTTTCGATAGTTTTTCCGTTTGCGAGCATTAGCATTTCTAAAATTTGAAATTCTTTTTTGCCAAGCGCTATTTCGGATTTACAAGATAGGGTAAACGTGTCTCTATCTAGCGTTATATCAAAGAATTTAAGTTCGCTTCCGTTAAAGTTGTCCTTTCTGCGAAGAAGCGCTTTAATCCTTGCCAAAAGTTCGTCGGTATCAAAAGGCTTAGTTAAATAATCGTCCGCCCCTAAATTTAGCCCTACGATTTTATCGGCAACCTCACTTTTTGCAGTAAGTAAAAGAATAGGCGTGTCTATTTTTTTACTTCTTAAAATTTTAAGAAGAGTAAGCCCGTCCATTTTGGGCATCATAACGTCTAAGATAATAAGGTCGTAAATACCCGTTAGGGCAAAATCGAGCCCCTCTTCGCCGTCGTAAGCCCCGTCTACCGAATAGTTGTTTCTTTTTAATATGGTGGAAACGGCTGAAACCAACTGTTTCTCATCGTCAACGATTAAAATATTCATAATTTAATTATAACTTATATTTATTGAATTTTGCTTAAAAAATTTTATTATTTAATTTTTTTCAAGATTTTTTCAAGGAATTTTTGTTAGTATATAGGTGTAGAAAGCAGTAAAAAGGTTTTCTACCATAAAAATTGCTCACACTCTCAATAAACTTTTTCCTTAGGTTAAGCACTGACTTTGTCGGTGCTTCTCCTTTTTTATAAAAAATTAAGCCACTTAAAAAACGTAAGTGGCTTTTTTTATTATAGTAAAGGAATAGTTGCTAGATACTTAACGTCGTCTCTATCTTTTGAATCGCCCTCTGCTAGAACGAATAGTTTTTCGTAAACAATTCCTCCTGCTTTTTCAACGAGCGCTTCTAAGCCCTTTAGACTTTCGCCTGTAGAAATAACGTCGTCTACTATTGCCACTTTTTTGCCCTTAATTATATCGATATCGTGCTTAGATAAGAATAATTCTTGTGCTTTTCCCGTAGTAATTGAAGAACCATAACTAACGTTAATTCCATCTTGCATGTAGAGTTTCTTAGATTTTCTAGCAACTGCGTAGAAAGGCATATTTAATTCTCTTGCAACGACGTGTGCTAATTGTAAGCCTTTAGACTCAGCGGTAATAATAACGTCGGCAGTGCAAAGTTTTGCTAGCGCTTTTCCGCAATGTTCGGTCATTTCTTGAGCGCCGTGAAGATTAAAAAAAGCAATCTTGATGCCTGATGGCAAAGTGAGAATAGGGAGTTCGGCGTTAAAGCCAACGATATCAAGCTTAAAAACTTCGTTCATAATAATACCTTCTTTATAGTATATTTACCTACATATATTACCACAAATAAAAAAGTTTGTCCATAAGTAAAATCATATATTTATCCCCACAAGCATATTTTTTATTAGATAAAAAGGAGAGACTATGAATTTTTACGCCTTAACACCCGAACAAGTTATAAAAACCTTAAAAAGTGACGCCGTAAACGGCTTAAAGAGAGAGCAAATAATAAAAAATCAAAACGAATATGGAGAAAACACTCTTTCTAAGAAGAAAAAGAAAGGTTTTTTTAGTAGATTTTTTTCGGCCCTTTTAGAACCTATGATGCTTATATTATGTTTTTCCTTGATTGTGGCGCTAGGCTCTAGCATAGGTCAATTTATAAAGAGCGGGCAAGCCGATTTTTCCGAAAGTTTAGGAATACTTGGCGCAATACTTCTATCCGTATTTATAACGTTAATTATGGAGGGAAGTTCTGAAAAGGCTTTTTCCGCATTAAATAAAATTTACGATAACACTTCGGTAAAGGTAATACGCGAGGGGCAAGTAGTGTTTATTTCTAGGGCGCTTCTCACGGTTGGGGATATAGTGCTAATAGAGAGTGGGGATAAAATAGTTGCGGACGGCAGACTTTTAGAATCAAATCAGTTATATATAAACGAATCTTCGTTGACCGGCGAGAGCAATCCTATAGAAAAACGCGCCGATTCGGTGCTTAAAGACGGCACTCCGTTAGCCGAGCGAGAAAACTTTTTATATTCAGGCACTTTCGTCACGTCTGGAAACGGAAAAATGGTGGTGACGGCGATAGGCGATTTAACCGAAATGGGTAAAATTGCAAAAGATATAAAAGAAAAAAAGAGCATACCTTCGCCGTTAGACCAAAAACTTTCTAAATTGGGAAAACGCATAACGGCAATAGGTTTTTTAGTTGCACTCGTCGTTTTTGTAGTATCAATAGTTAGACTTGCTATTTCAGGTGGGTTAAATTTTTCAAGCGTGCAGAGTTTATTTATTGAAAGCGTTATTTTAATAGTGGCGGCAGTCCCCGAGGGTCTACCTACTATAGTTGCCGTATCTCTAGCGCTTAATATGATAAAACTCGCTAAAGAAAACGCCCTTATTAGAAAGATGGTGGCAAGTGAAACGGCAGGAGCGGTAAGCGTGATTTGTTCGGATAAAACGGGAACGCTAACGCAAAACAAAATGAAGGTAGAAAGTATATGCACGGGGAGGTTTTGCTACGCGCTAAACGAGAATTTAAGCGAGTATATTTTAGAAAATATCATTTGTAATTCCACGGCGAAAGTTATGGAAGAAAAGGGCAAGCGAAAGTATTACGGAAACGGAACGGAGTGCGCCCTACTAGAGTGTCTATATTCTATAAAAAAGGGTGAGACTTGCCAAAGTTATAAAAAGTTATATAAACCGTTAGAAAGAGAGCCGTTTTCGAGCAAAAATAAATATATGAGCACGGTTATAGAAGTAAATGGCAAAAAGAGAAAATTATATAAGGGCGCGCCAGAGAAGATTTTACCACTTTGTTCACTTCCTGCGGATAGGCTAAAGGAAATAAATTTAGAAATAGAAAAAGAGCAAAAAAGGGCGAGAAGAATTATCGCTTTTGCACACGTTGATATAGACGGAAAAGAAGATTGTGTTTTCGACGGATACGCTTCAATAGTAGATCCTGTGAGAAAGGAAGTAAAAAAGGCTATTGAAGAGTGTAAAAGTGCAAAAATTAAGGTGAAAATGCTAACGGGCGACAATATGTTAACAGCGTACGCCGTTGCAAAAGAGTTGGATATAGCCCAAGATGAAAGTCAAGTTGTGTCGGCAGTAGATTTAGAAAGATTAGACGATTTAGCCCTTAAAAAAGCCCTTCAAAGAATAACGGTTATAGCAAGAAGTACGCCGTCTTTAAAATTGAGAATAGTCAAGATGCTAAAGGAAATGGGTGAAGTAGTCGCCGTCACGGGAGATGGAATAAACGACGCGCCTGCAATTCGCCACGCCGACGTGGGAATAGCAATGGGTAAAAACGGAAGCGAAATAACCAAAGAAGCGTCGGATATAGTTTTATTAGACGATAGTTTTTCTACCGTAGTAAAAGCGATAGCGTTTGGAAGAAACGTTTATAAAAACTTGCAAAGATTTATACTCTTTCAACTATCGGTGAATTTATCATCATTGCTTTTTATAACGATAAGCGTTTTAATGGGGAGAGAATCTCCGTTTAACACCTTTCAACTCTTATGGATAAACGTTATAATGGACGGACCGCCCGCACTAACTTTAGGTATGGAGAGCGTAGATAAAAGCCTAATGAAGAGTAAACCCGTAAGAAGAACGGATAGTATAGTTAATAAAACTATGCTATTTAGAATAATTTTTAACGCGCTATTTATTGGCGGAGTTATGATAGCGCAAGAGTTAACGAATTTTTTAGGCGCAACCATAGGCGAAAAAAGGAACGTTATATTTACTTTATTCGTACTCTTTCAGTTGTTTAACGCCTTTAACGCAAAGGAACTTGGTGGAAAAAGCATATTAAAGAGCATAGGCAAGAATAAAGTTATGCTATTTTCGTTTATTTTAGTCTTTTTAGTGCAAGTGGTAATGTCTCAATGCTTCCCGTTTGTTTTCGGTGGAGAAAAGATGAGATTTTTGTTGTGGGTAAAAATGATTTTAACATCAAGTTCAATAGTGGTTTTGTCTGAACTTGGAAAAGTAGTTTACAATTTTTTAAGAGAAAAGTTTGACGGATTCTTAACTTTTAGAAGTAAAGGACTAAAAAAAGCAAGGCTTATAAATAAAAATTCAAGGAGAGCGTAAACTAAGGATATGACTCAAGTAAATATAACTGAAAGTAAAGAAAACCAAGGTAATTTATACTATATTCAGTCCATTATATCCGAACTTTTAACTAATGCGAAGTGTAGCGTAAAGGAAATATCTTTAGGAAAACGTAGCGTGCTTAGAATTGAATGCCCAGAGCATTACGCAGATATAATTAGGGCGGAAATCATAGATAAAATAGCCGAGATAATAGTAATCAAATATAAATATGATTTTTTCAAAAAAACTCTTTCAATCGGCGGTCTTAACTCTAATGAAAAAGAACTTTTGATAACTAGTTTAATAGCCGCCGATTTTGAGGACGATAAAAGGTATTCGGTAGAAAGATTAAAGTCTATGGAAGAAATTGCCGTAGATGGAGTATATAATTTTAGATTATCCCCATTAAAGAGAAAATGGGAGGACGTTGTAAGTTATATGCCAGGGTGTTTTATAAGCAATCAACTTAAAGATTTTATAAGTTTTCTGCTTGAAAATAAGAAAAAAAGAGTATATATCGATTGTGGAAAGGTTTACGATTGCCACTTTAGAAGACTTAAGAGAGCGAGTTTACTAGAAGGGGACGAACTAAAAATAACAAGGGAAGTATTGCTTTCTAATTGTGGGGAAATAGAGATAACTGGAGAACTTCCTAGTCTAGACGAAAAGTATATAAGAGAGTACTACGGAGATAAAATATTTTTTTCTAACGGGTATTCTCTTTAAAATGAGTTGACAAAAAAGACAATATAGGTTAAAATTAACGTACAAATAAACGAATTGCCGATAAAAATTGAACAAGTAGCGTCTTTTTTGGTAATAAAGAGAGTGGGGGTAGGTGAGAGCCCCGCCTAGAAAAAGAAAATGCAAAACCATCAGTTTAGGCAAGGATTCCCTGCCATAAAGGGAAAAGAGTGGCTACTAATAAAAAAGTAGCAAATAAGGTGGAAACGCGGAATTTATTCGTCCTTATGTTCTAATAGAGCATAAGGATTTTTTTATAAAGGAGAAGATTATGAAAATTACTTTAAAAGACGGTAGCAGTTTAGAATTTGAATCTAAAGTGACGGTTGCAGAAGTTGCAGGGGCAATTTCGGAAGGATTACTTAGAAACGCCGTATGTGGTAAAGTTGACGGAGAACTCGTTGACCTATCTTTTACTATTGAAAAAGATTGCGAACTTCAAATTATAACGCTAAAAGATAAAGAGGGTTTAGCGGTATATCGCCATACTACTTCGCACGTTTTGGCGCAAGCAGTAAAGAATATTTTCCCAACTAGTAAGTTGGCAATCGGTCCTACGGTTGAAAATGGATTTTACTACGATATAGAATTTAAAACGCCTATTTCTCAGGACGATTTGGTTAAAATCGAAAAGGAAATGCAAAGCATAATTAAGAGCGATTTACCTATAGAGAGATTGACCTATTCTAAGAGAGAAGCACTTAAAATATTCAAAGATTTTTCAGAGCCATATAAGGTGGAATTAGTTCACGACTTGCCTGCAGGTCAAACCATTTCATTTTATAAGCAAGGGGACTTTATGGATTTATGCCGTGGTCCACACCTTCCGTCAACGGGTAAAATTAAGGCGTTTAAGTTAACTTCAATAACGGGCGCATATTGGCGTGGAAACGAAAAGAATAAGATGCTCACTAGAATTTACGGCACTGCTTTTGCTAAAAAGAGCGAATTGGAAGAGTATTTAACTGCGCTAGAAGAAGCAAAAAAACGCGACCACAATAAACTTGGTAGAGAACTTGGAATATTTATGACTGAAGAAGTGGTTGGACAAGGCTTGCCACTACTTATGCCTAAGGGCGCAAAGATTATGCAAATTCTCACTCGTTTTGTTGAAGACGAAGAAGAAAGACGTGGCTTTATGATAACTAGAACTGCAAATATGGCAAAGAACGACCTTTATCGTATTTCAGGACACTGGGATCACTATAGGGATAAAATGTTTATAATTGGAGATGAAAATTCTCCAGAAGCAATGGCGCTTCGCCCAATGACTTGTCCTTTCCAATATCAAATTTATAAAAACGGCTTAAAGAGTTATAGGGATTTACCTTGTAGGTATAGTGAAACTGCAAGTCTATATAGAAAGGAAGCAAGTGGCGAAATGCACGGACTAATTCGTGTTCGTCAATTCACTCTTTCAGACGGGCATATCGTTTGTACTCCAGATCAAATTGAAGAAGAATTTAAGCGCTCACTAGACCTATCGTACTATTTCTTAGACTGTCTAGGTATGAGGGAAGACGTTTCGTTTAGATTCTCTAAGCGTGGAAAATCTAACAAGGAAAAATATATAGATAACGACAAGGCTTGGGACGAAACCGAAGCACTTATGAAAAAGATTCTAGACAATATTGGTCTTGACTACGTTGAAGCGGACGACGAAGCGGCTTTCTACGGACCTAAACTTGACGTTCAATCTAGAAACGTATACGGAAAAGAAGACACTATTATTACTATTCAAATCGACTTTGCTGCAGCCCACTCTTTCGATATGACCTATATTGACGAAAACGGCGACAAGCAATATCCTTTCGTAATTCATAGAAGTTCAATCGGTTGTTATGAAAGAACTCTCGCAATGCTCATTGAAAAATACGCAGGTGCGTTCCCGTTCTGGATTTCACCAGTGCAAGTTAAGGTGTTAAGTCTAACCGAAAGAACGGCAGACTACGCTAAAGAAATAGTAGAAAAACTAAAGTACGCAGGTTTGAGAGCAGAGGCAGATATTAGGAACGAAAAATTAGGTTATAAGATAAGAGAGGCGCAACTAGAAAAGATTCCTTATATGTTTATAGTAGGAGATAAGGAAAAGGAAGAAAACGCAGTATCCGTTCGTTCTAGAAAGGAAGGGGATTTAGGCGTTATGAAACTAGAAGAAATTTTAGAAAAACTTATTGAAGAAGACAAATCTAAAAAAGCCTAAAAATAAAAAATCCACCAGATTAACTGGTGGATTTTTACATAATTTTACAAATTAAACAAGCAAAACAACAAGAACAAAAAGAAGCGAAAAGAGAAATTATAATGGGTTTAGTTAAATTTCTCTTTTTTGCATTTACAAAGTAAACGCTAGATATGTAAAAAACTGTTTCCGAAGAGCCGTAAATAACCGAGGCGCAACGAGATAAATAAGAGTCTACGCCGTAGGTCGTATAGATTTCGCTTAGCGTTCCTAAAGCGCCACTTCCGGAAAAGGGCTTAATTAAAACTAAGGAACAGAGTTCTTTTGGAATTTGCAAAAAGGAAAAAACGGGTGATAGAAGTTTAACTAAAAAAGCAGATATTCCACTTTCTTCAAAAAGGTAGTTTAAAATAAAAATACAAGCAAGGTATGGAAAAATTCCTAAAGCAAAGGGGATAGCTCCTTTCGCCCCCTCTACGAACGAGTCGTATAGGGGAATTTTTTTAATTATAGCGAAAATAAAAATAAAAGCGAATAATATAGGAATAACGTATTGCATACTAATCTTTTTTTATAAAAACTTTAACTAAAACGATGCCGATAACGGTCGATAAAAGAGTGGCTAAGATGGTTGGCAAAATTATGTCTGCGGGGGAAGAAGAATTTAGGCTTGAGCGAAGTGCCAAAACGGAAGAGGGAATAACTTGTACGCTAGTTGCGTTAATAACGAAAAACATTGCAACGGCGTAGTCGGTGTTTTTATGCTTGTCAAGTTCAGCGATAGCCTTTATTCCAAAAGGAGTAGTCGCTCCACTCATGCCTAGAATATTTGCCGAAAGATTGAGAGATATATAATCGTTCGCTTTTTCGGGTAATTCGCCGAATAGATATTTGTTTACAGGCTTTAGTAATTTAGCGAATTTTCTATCAAGTTTGCAATTTTCCATAATCTTAAAAACCCCAAGCCAAACGGCGTAGACGGCGGTGAGTTTTATGGTTAGTTCAAGAGCCTTTTCTCCACCTTCAAGCATAGAGGATAAAACTGCGTCGGGGTTGATAAAAATCAGCGCTATTATAGAAAAGGTGGTAGTTATGGCGAAAATTATATTCATAAAATAACTTTATGCTAAAAACTTCTTGAATATGAAGAAAAAATGTGGTAAAATACTAGGTGAACTCATCAAAAAGAGGTGAATAAAAGTGAAAGAAAAATATTATATAACCACCGCCATTGCGTATACTTCGAGCAAGCCTCATATTGGCAACACCTACGAGGCGATTTTAACCGATAGTATAGCAAGATTTAAAAGATATCAAGGCTACGAAGTGCTATTTCAAACGGGTACGGACGAGCATGGACAAAAAATAGAAGAAAAGGCTATTAAAAGTGGCAAAACTCCTAAGGAGTTTGTTGACGGCGTGGCAAACGAAATTAAAGGTATTTGGGATTTAGTTGGCGTTTCATACGATAAGTTTATAAGAACGACTGACGAATATCACGAAAAAGAGGTGCAAAAAATCTTCAAAAAACTCTATGAGCAAGGCGACATCTATAAAGGCGCATACGAGGGTTGGTATTGCACCCCTTGTGAATCTTTCTGGACGGAAAGTCAACTTAAAGACGGCAAGTGCCCAGACTGTGGAAGACCTGTCACCAAAGCAAAGGAAGAAGCGTACTTTTTCAAGATGAACAAATACGCTAATAGACTATTAAAATACTACGAAGAACACCCCGATTTTATCGTTCCCGTATCGAGAAAGAACGAAATGGTAAACAATTTCTTAAAACCAGGGCTTCAAGATTTATGCGTTTCAAGAAGCACGTTTAAGTGGGGAATCCCTGTGGATTTCGACGATAAGCACGTAGTTTACGTTTGGCTTGACGCACTAACTAACTATATCACGGGGTTAGGCTACGACACAGAGGGAAATCACGACCAAAAGTATAACGATTATTGGCCTTGTGGCGTTCACGTAATAGGAAAAGATATCGTGAGATTCCACACTATCTATTGGCCAATCTTCTTAATGGCTTTAGGAATTCCGTTGCCAAAACAAGTTTACGGACACGGCTGGCTACTTCAAGACGGCGACAAGATGAGTAAGAGTAAAGGAAACGTAATTTATGCGGACGACTTGGTTTCTTATTTTGGAAAAGACGCCGTTAGATATTACGTGTTAACTGCAATGCCACAAGACAACGACGGACTTATTTCTTGGCAAATGGTAATCGACACCATAAATAACGAATTAGTTAACGTTTACGGCAACCTAGTAAATAGAACGGTTGCTATGATAAATAAATATTTTGGTGGAAAAGTTAAGTCTTTCGGCGAGCCTGAGGGAGTTGACGTGGAACTAATAGACCTAGCAACTTTGACGCCGGACAAGGTGAGAGAAAAGATGGATTCTTTCCGTATTGCAGACGCTATTGGAGATATCTTTACCCTACTTAGAAGGGCAAATAAGTATATCGATGAAACTGCTCCTTGGGTTTTAGCAAAGGAAGAAGATAAAAAAGAAAGATTATCAACCGTTTTATACAATCTTTCGGAAGTTATCGTGATTTCGGCAAGTTTACTCTCTGCATTTATTCCAGATACTGCTAATAAAACGGTAAAACTCTTTAATCAAGAAATTAGAGCGTTTGACAAATTAAGAGAGTTTGCATTAGTTGAAGAATACTCGGTGACAGACGCACCCGAAAAATTATTCGATAGAATAGATGCAAACCTAGTTATGCCTAAAATCAACGCTATGATAGAAGAGAGAAAGACTCAAGCCCAAAAAGAAGAAAAGCCCAAAAAGGAGGGAAAACCCTTGATAGATATTACGGATTTTGAAAAAATAGAATTAAAGATAGCAAAAGTAATCGCTTGTGAAAAGGTAGAAAAGAGCAAAAAACTTCTTAAACTCACCGTAAAACTAGGCGACGAAGAAAGAACTGTAGTAAGTGGTATTGCAGGTGCATATTCTCCAGAATATTTAATCGGCAAAAAACTAACTATGATAACCAATCTAAAGCCTGCAAAACTTTGTGGAATTGAAAGTCAAGGTATGATAATCTGCGCAGAGGACGAAAACGGCAAAATTGCTTTCCTTTCGCCTGAACAAGATATTGACGACGGAAGCGAAGTATTTTAATGTATATCGACACTCACGCGCACTTATTAGATAAAAAACTTCCAAAAATAGAAGAAGTTATAGGAAATTATCTCTCGGTAGGAGTAGAAAAGGTAATCAATATGGCGTGCTGTCTTGAAACGGCAAGAGAGTGCGTAAAAATGGCTGAAAAATACGAGAGCGTATATTTCGGTTCGGGAATACACCCACAAGATATAAAAGACGTCACCGATAAAGACTTGGAAGAAATCGCCAAGATTGCCACTCACGAAAAATGCGTGTGTATAGGTGAAATAGGGCTAGACTACTATTGGGATAAAAGTTATAAAGAGATTCAAAAGGAAAAACTTATAAAGGAACTAGAGATTGCAAAAGCACTTAAACTTCCCTTTTCCTTTCACAGTAGAGAAGCGACGTTAGACACCTTGACCTTGCTTAAAGATAATAGAGAAAAGATAGAGTTTGGCGGGGTATTGCATTGTTTTTCGGGTAGTAAAGACACGGCGAGAGAAGTTCTTAATCTAGGCTTAAAACTAGGCTTAGGAGGAACTGCTACCTTCAAAAATGCCAAGTATATAAAAGAAGTTTTAGATTATGCTCCGTTGGATAGCATCGTGGTAGAAACCGATTGCCCTTATCTTGCGCCAGAGCCGTTTAGGGGAAGTGTAAACGAGCCTAAAAATATTCCTATAATCGTTAGATTTATTGCAAGTCAAAAAAATACGGATGAAATAGAAGTTGCGAAACTAATCTATAAAAATTCTTGCGAGGTATTTAAAAAACTCGTATAACAAAACAAAGCCAAGATACCCCTGGCTTTGTTTCGCTTTATAATTTCTCTTTGGTAAAAGAAAAGTAAGAGTTCATCTTACTGATATTAGTATAAGTAGAATTAAAAAAACTATCCGTAAAAGGAAAAATAAATGGAAAATTTAAATAAAGTTTTACAAAAACACGGCTTTTATTTTAAGAAAGCCTACGGACAAAACTTTTTAACTGATACAGCGCTTTTAGACGATATAGTTGAAAAGTCAATGGTAAATAGTGACGACGTAGTTTTAGAAATCGGCTGTGGAGCAGGGGCGTTAACTAGAGCGCTTGCAAAAAAAGTAAAAAAAGTAGTGGGCTACGAGATTGACCAAAAGTTAAAGCCCGTTTTAGAAGAAACTTTAGGCGAATTTAATAACGTGGAAATAGTGTTTGGTGACATACTAAAGCAAAACTTAGAATTAGTAGAGAAGAAACTCGGCGAAAAGTACGTTATGGTTGCAAATCTTCCTTATTATATAACAACGCCTATCGTAATGGAGTTTTTAGAGAAAGCCAAAAACATAAAAGCCATGGTAATAATGGTGCAAGAAGAAGTTGCTAATAGATTTTCGGCTGTTAAAGGCACGGCAGATTACGGAGCGATCACGGTGGCAATTAACCTAAGGGGAAGCGCAAGTATTATAAAAATGGTGGGTAGAGAAAAGTTTACTCCAATGCCAAACGTCGATTCTGCCGTAGTTAAGATAGATATTGAAGAAGGCAAGACGGACGGCATTGACTTATTAGCCGTTAGAAACGCCGTTAGATGTGGATTTTCAAATAGAAGAAAAATGCTAGTGAACAACCTAATGAACACTTATAAAATTAGTAGAGCGCAAGCCGAAAAAGTTCTAATTGAGTGCGATATTAGTCTAACTGCAAGGGGCGAAACTTTAGATTATTTAGAATATATCAAACTTTCTAACAAACTTAAGGAGAGTTAAAAATGGATAAGAAAATATTGGTGCTAGCAAGTGGGAATAAGGGTAAAATTAGAGAGATTTCTAATATGCTACCAAATTTTATCGTAAAGGGCTATAAAGAATTTGGTCTTGATTTTGAGATAGAAGAAAACGGCGCTACCTACTATGAGAACGCATTTATAAAGGCAAAAACCGTGTCTAAAATATTAAATCTTCCCGTGTTGGCAGACGATAGTGGACTATCGGTAGATTACCTTAACGGCGAGCCGGGCGTGTATAGCGCAAGATACGCAGGCGACGGGGACGACGAGCATAACAATGATAAACTATTAAAAAATCTAGAGGGAATAACCGATAGAAAAGCAAAGTTTATTTGCTGTATGGTTTACTACGTTAGTGAAGAAGAAAACTATTCGGTGACTGGTGAAACTAGTGGGGAAATTTTATATAAAAGAGAGGGAAAAAGCGGCTTTGGCTACGACCCAATCTTTTATAGTTATGATTTAAATAAGAGTTTAGGTGTCGCTACGGACGAGGAAAAAAATAGCATTTCGCATAGAAGTAGAGCCTTAAAAGAGATAGTAAAATTTATTAAATAGAATTATGAAAAAAGTATATAGCGACGTAATTGAACTAATAGGGAATACCCCTTTATTAGAACTAAAAAAACTAAAAAAAGCCTACGGCTTAAAAGCCAATATTTACGCAAAATTAGAGGGTTTTAACCCTGCTGGAAGCGTTAAAGATAGGGTGGCTTTGTCAATGCTTAAAAAAGCAAAAGAACAAGGTTTAATCAATGAAAATTCCACTATAGTAGAGCCGACTAGTGGCAATACGGGTATAGGCTTAGCAATGCTATGTAGCGTAATGGGGTATAAGTGCGTTATAGTTATGCCCGACACTATGAGTATTGAAAGAATAAAAATGATTGAAGCGTACGGAGCAAAGGTTATATTAACCGACGGAAAACTCGGCATGAACGGGGCAATAGAGAAAGCAAAAGAAATCCTTTCGTCAACAAAAGACGCTTTTGTGCCCTTGCAGTTTGAAAACAAGGCAAACCCACTAGCCCACTATGAAACTACTGGTAGGGAAATAGAAGAAGCGCTTGATGGTGAAGTTGATTTCTTCGTTGCGGGAATAGGCACTGGTGGAACGCTTTGCGGCTCGGCAAAATACCTAAAGGAAAAATTGCCTAACGTAAAGATTATTGGTGTAGAGCCTGAGAGTTCGCCCGTAATAACTAAGGGAGTTAGTGGGGCGCATAAAATTCAAGGCATAGGCGCGAATTTTATCCCTAAAAACTACGATAGTAGTTGCGTAGACCAAGTTATGACTGCAAGCGACCAATCGGCTTTTGAATTTGCTAGAGAAGTTGCTAAAGTTGAGGGTGTTTTAGTTGGAATATCTTCGGGCGCAAGTTTAAGCGTAGCAGTAGAGATAGCAAAAAGAGAAGAAAACAAAGATAAAAACGTAGTTGTAATCTTTCCTGACTCAGGGGACAAATATTTATCCACCGAATTGTTTTGTAAATAAGCCAACTTTTAAATAAAAAAGGGCAAAAAGAAAAAAGAATAATAAAAAAAGATTGCCTAAAAAACCAATGATGTGGTATACTTAGGTAGAACTGAATTAACAAATAAATATGGAGGGCATAACATATATGCAATATTCAACAGAAGTAAATAAAATGTATTGCGTTTGCAAAGGTCCAAAACACGGACCTGCTCCAATTCCTGAAGAGGGAAAATGGGTGCAAGCAAAGCAAATTAGCGACATTTCTGCGTACACTCACGGTGTAGGCTGGTGTGCTCCACAACAAGGCGCTTGTAAACTTTCGTTAAACGTTAAAAACGGCATTATCGAAGAAGCGCTTGTAGAAACTATCGGTTGTTCTGGTATGACTCACTCTGCTGCAATGGCGGCTGAAATTCTTCCTGGAAAAACCCTTTTAGAAGCGTTAAATACCGACCTTGTTTGTGACGCAATCAATACCGCAATGCGCGAACTATTCTTGCAAATCGTGTACGGACGTAGCCAATCTGCTTTCTCTGACGACGGCTTGGTAATCGGCGCAGGTATGGAAGACTTAGGTAAGGGCGAGCGTTCAATGGTAGGTACTATGTACGGCACCAAAGCAAAGGGCGTTAGATATTTAGAAATGACTGAAGGCTACTGCACTAGAATGGCGTTAGACGAAAACGACCAAGTTATCGGCTACGAATTCGTATCACTCGGCAAAATGACCGATATGATTAAGAAAGGCATTGAGCCAAACGAAGCATACGAAAAGGCAAAAGGCACTTACGGACGCTTTAAGGAAGAAGACGGGGCAGTAAAATATATTGACCCAAGAAAAGAGTAAGGAGGAGATAAAAATGGCACAATTTGAAGGTTATGAAAGAAGAGAAGCCAAAATCCTTGCAACTCTTAAGGAATATGGTATTAATTCAATAGACGAATGTAAAGATATATGCGAAGCAAAGGGAATTTCTCCATACGTTATCACTCAAGAAACCCAACCAATTTGCTTTGAAAACGCTAAGTGGGCTTACACCGTAGGCGCTGCAATCGCAATTAAGGAAGCAGAAAGAACTGGTAATAAGAGCGCTGCTGCAGCGGCTGCTAATATCGGTATCGGCTTGCAAGCATTTTGTATTCCAGGCTCAGTTGCAGAAAACAGAAAGGTAGGCTTAGGACACGGCAATTTAGGAAAAATGTTGTTGTCTGAAGAAACCGAATGTTTCTGTTTCTTAGCAGGTCACGAATCTTTTGCAGCAGCAGAAGGCGCAATCAAAATTGCGCTTAACGCAAACAAAGTTAGAGTAAAACCATTAAGAGTTATTCTTAACGGTCTTGGCAAAGACGCAGCATTCATCATTTCAAGAATCAACGGCTTTACCTACGTAGAAACCCAATTTGACCCATATACTGAAGAAGTTAAGGTTTTAGAAGAAAAGCCTTTCAGTAATGGAGCAAGGGCAAAGGTTAAATGCTACGGCGCAGATAGCGTTCCAGAAGGCGTTGCAATCATGAGATTAGAAAACGTTGGCGTTTCAATCACCGGAAACTCAACCAACCCAACTAGATTCCAACACCCTGTTGCAGGCACTTATAAGAAGTGGGCAATCGAAAATGGTAAGAGTTATTTCTCAGTAGCATCTGGTGGTGGTACGGGTAGAACCTTGCACCCAGATAACATGGCTGCAGGTCCTGCATCTTACGGCATGACCGATACTATGGGTAGAATGCACGGAGACGCGCAATTTGCAGGCTCTTCTTCAGTTCCAGCGCACGTAGAAATGATGGGACTTATCGGTATGGGTAATAACCCAATGGTAGGCGCTACCGTAGCAGTTGCAGTAGCAGTTGAAGAATGCTTTAAGTAAATTTCAACAAAATCAAGAAAAGCGAGATTTAATCTCGCTTTTTTTGTGGAATAAAATTAGTATTTTTTTTCAAGGCTAAAAAAGAAACAAAAAGGCAAAGGGGGTTGCGATTCCTCCTTTAACCCCTAAACGCTCTTTCAAAGGTATAAATTTTATGATTCAACTTCCCCTTAACTCAAAAAGATTTTATTTTTCTATTTTTCTAAATTCTTTAGGTGAAAGTCCCGTGTGTTTTTTGAAAAATCTTGTAAAGTAATGTATAGAATCAAAGTTGAGTTCTTCGGCAATTTCCGTAAAGGTTTTATCGGTTGATAAAATCTTGTGCTTTGCAATCTCTAACTTTTTAAGATTTAAAAACTCGTTTATCGTTTTTCCGGTAAAATTTTTAAATTCACTACAAAGGGTGGAGCGATTGGTTTTGAAAATAAAAGCAAGTTCGTCGAGAGTAATTTTCTCGATAAAATTATCGCTCAAATAAGAAATAATTTGGTTTACCGAGAGTTTGTCGGGCGTTTCGATTTCTTCGCTTTTAGCCCCTGAAAAATCCCTTAAAATGCCAATCAAAAAATACTCTAGTAGATTTTTAAGCATTTGTTCTGCGCCGAAAGTAATTTTCTTTTTTTTCTTCATATTGTATACGGGAATATTGTAGGGTGGAGCAAAAACGTTTCGCCCTTCTTTTATAATTTCGGCGAGTTTCTTAACGTCGTCAGGGGAAAGGGTTAAAGGCAAATCGCAAATTTGTTCTAGAGAGTTTTCCTTGCAAGTAAAACCTATGATAATAACGGTGGGCGCGCTTTCACTTTCGCAAGAAAGAGAGTGCATTTCGTTTGGTTTATGTATAACCATTTTGCCCTTGGTTAGTTCGCCGTTAAATCCGTCCGATTTAATGGTTAAACTTCCCCCCGAAAGATATACGAGTTCGTAAAAAGGGTGCGAGTCGCTCTTAGTATAAAAGTCAGATGGGAACTCAAAAAAGTGAAGATTTACAACGCCGGTCACGGACAGGCTATTTTTTAATTCTTTAACTGCAAAATTCATATTTAAATTTTACACTAAAAGAAGTCTATTGTCAATAAAATAATTTACGATTGTGCAAAAATAATTGACGATTAGATAAAGACAATTTTATTATATAGTAATATAATAAAGAAAAAAATTTATAAAAAAGGGAGAAATTTTTATGCAAAGAATATGTATTCCAGATTATGAATATCAAGAGAGAATCCAAAAGGCTGCAAAATTAGTAGCAGAAAAAGGATTAGACGCAATGCTAGTAGTATCAACCGAAAGCGACTATGCAAACGCAAGATATTTTTCGGGCTTCTGGCCATTGTTTGAAAGAGCAGGCGTGCTAATTTCAGCAACCGGCAAGGCAGTATTATTAGTAGGTCCAGAATCAGCAATCTTCGCAAAGGACTTTGGTAAAATCGACAAGGTTATGGTATTAAAAGAATTCCGTGAATCAGCAGACCCTGCATATCCAGAATTAGTACCTGATACTTTTAAGGACGCATTTAATTACGTAGGCGTGACCGGTGAAAATATTAAAATCGGTTTAGGTTCTTACGTTGAATGTACTCTTCCTATTATGGAAGGTTTAAAAGATACTTTCCCAAAAGCAGAAATTTCTATCTGTAGCGATATTATGATTGCTCTTCGTTCAATCAAGAGTGAAAACGAACTTGCTTGTATTAGAGAAGGCTTTAGAATCGTAGAACTCGCTACCGACGAAGTTGTTAAAGCATTAAAACCTGGTGTGACCGAACTTCAAATGGTAGGTATTGCACAAAGAGTTATTTACGAAAACGGCGCAGAATACGAAGGACTTCCAATGTACGTATTTAGCGAATCTTCAACTCGTCACGCAATCAGCCGTTCAACCTATAAGGTAATTGGCAAAGACGATATCGTTCAATTAAACCTTTCTGCTAAAATCGACGGATATTCACCAGCAATCGGCTTACCTGTATTTATGGGCAAAGCGGAAGGCGAAAAGAAAGAACTTGTTGACTTCTGCTTAAAGATGCACAATTGGACCACTGAAAACTTAAAAGCAGGTATTCCTGCAGACGTTGTTCCTAAGAAGTTCTTACAAATGTTCAAAGACGCAGGCTACGAAAAGAACTACGTATACGGACCATGTCACGGTACGGGTATGATCGAAGTAGAAGCACCATGGATGGAAACTTCTTCAAACTACGTACTACAAAAGAATATGACTTTCCAAGTAGATACCTTTATTTCAGGCTCAACCTTTGGTTGCCGTTGGGAAAAGGGTATTGCTATTAAGGAAAACGGCGTAGAATCATACACCGATTATCTTGAAAAGCACGGCTTAATCGAACTTGGCTTTTAATTAAAAGGAGCAAGAAGATGAAAGTTGTAGGAAAGAAATATTGGATAATTCCAGACTGCGAACTTCCACCAGAAGGTGAAGGCGAATTAAAAGGACACGAAAGCGTAGTTATCGTAAACGATAGCAATAAAAAAGCAGTAATCGACGTAAAGATTTTCTTTACCGAAGGCGCTCCATACACCAACATTAAGTGGGAAGTAGAGCCACAAACGGTTAAATGCTTTAGAATGAACAACGTAGAGCACATGTGCGGATACGTAGTTCCACTAGAAACTCAATACGCAATGAAGTTATCAAGCAGTCAAAAAATCGTAGTTCAATACGGCAGACTTGACAATCGTCAAGTAAACCTAGCATACTACACCACTATGGCATTTTAATTAAAAACAAGTAAAATCATTAGAATACCAAACTTGAAGCCATTAAGTAGTTATACTAAACGCGAAGTCTAAATGGCTTCGCGTTTTTTACGAATAAAAGGAAAGACTATGAAAAAAGATTATAAAATAAGCGAACCATTTTTTGAATACGGACCAAAATGTTATATGTACGGCGACACCTTGCTAAAGATTGCTAAGGGATTAGATAAGCTTTCTAAAAAATACAAGGTAGACGTTATTTTAGACGTTCCCGATACGGAGATATACAATATTGCAAAGCATACTAAGAGAATTCACGTATACTCGCAACACATGGATAGTATACCTGTTGGAAAGGGTATGGGAAAAACTCTTCCCGAAGCAGTAAAGGCTGCCGGTGCAGTTGGAGTAATGCTCAACCATGCCGAACACAAACTTACTATTGAAGAAATAGAAAAGGCAATCAAGCGTGCCGACGAACTAGGTTTAGCAACTATGGTTTGCGCCGATTCAGTAGAAGAAGTAAAGCAAATTGCAAAACTAGGTCCAAATATTTTAGTAGCCGAGCCAACTGAGCTTATCGGTACGGGCAAACCTGCAGATAAAGAATACGTTGACGAGGTAATTAAGGTAATTAGAGAAATTAACCCAGAAATTAAGCCTTTCCCATCGGCAGGAATTACCAAGGGAGAAGATTGCTATAATATTATAAAAGCAGGCGCATCTGCGTCTGGTTGTTCATCGGCAATCGCAAAGGCAGAAAATCCACTAGCGCTAGCAGAAGAAATGATAGCGGCAGTTAGAAAAGCCTACGACGAAAGAGTAGGAAAATAGGAGTAAAAATGAAAGGTTTACTTGGCGTAGATATAGGCACTACTTCGCTTAAAGCCTGTTTGTTTGATGAAAAAGGGAAAGAAATTGCATCTACAACTAAAGCATATAAACTTATAACTGAGGGTGAGTACGTAGAATTTCCCGCCGAAAAATATTTTGAATTGTTTTTAGAAGCGTATAACGAACTAAAAGCAAAAACTCAAATAGACGCTTTAGCAATAGACACGCAAGGCGAAACTATTATCTTTTTAGATAAAAATGGTGAGCCTTTAATGAACGCAATCGTTTGGCTAGATAATCGTGCCGAAAAGGAAGCAAGGGAAATAGAGAAAAAGTTCGGCTTAAAAACTATTTACGAAACTACGGGGCAAACGGAAGTTCCCGCAGGTTATCCCGCACCGAAAATAGCGTGGCTAAGAAAAAATAGAAAGGATATTTTTGATAAAATCGACAAAATTGTGCTTTTAGAAGATTATCTTATATATCGTCTAACAGGTAAATTTTACGCAGAACGTTCACTTTACTCATCTACACTTTATTTAGATATTAGAACGGGCGAATATTTTAAGGAAATGCTTGATTTTATTGGAATAACCGAAAATCAACTTCCAATATTAAAAGAGAGTGGAGAAAGGGTTGGTGAATATCAAGGCGTATCCGTTTCGATGGGTGCACTAGATCAAATTGCAGGATTTACGGGTTCTGGAATAAATAAGGAAGGTATGATTTCTGAAATGACGGGAACTTGCCTAGCAGTTTGTGCTTTGTCAAATAGTATTCCGCCGTATTTTGATGGGATAAAAGTGCCTGCCTATTACGTGGAAAAGGGCAAGTATTGTCTATTGATGTTTGCATCTACTGCAGGCATGGTAATGGAATGGTTTAGAAAGACCTTTTACGATAATGCCGATTACAAGTTAATTGATGAAGATGCAAAGAGCGTAGAACTCGGCTCTGAGGGATTAACCTTTTATCCAAATATGTGTGGACAAGTTATGCCTGAAAACGACGCTTTAATAAAGGGTGGAATTTACGGCTTAGAATTAAAGCACGGAAAAGGTCATATAGCGAGAGCAATTATGGAATCGGTTGCCTATCTTCTAAGACAATATTTAGAATATCTAAATATTCCCGTAGAAGAAATCATCTCTATAGGTGGAGGGGCAAAGAGTCCGTTGTGGCTACAAATAAAGGCAGATATAACGGGCAAAAAAGTTTGCACCTTAACAAATAAAGAAACGGGGTGTCTAGGAACTGCAATCTACGCTGGTATTGGGCACGGCGTATATAAAGATCGAGATAGCGCTATGAACGGAATAATTGCAATCGACAAAACAATTTTGCCAAAAGTAGAAAGGCAAACGGCAGACAAGTTATATCAAAGATACTTAGAGCTAGATAGACTATTACTTTCAAGAAACAAAGAAAAAATATAAAAGAATAAAACAAAAAAATCCTACGAAATTTCGTAGGATTTTTTACTTTAAATAAATAATTTATTTAAGGTTTTCTAAAATCTTTTTGCCTTCTTCAATGATGATTTCGGCAGTTCCAGCCTTAAATTGAGATGTGTTTGCCTCGTAGCCACCTTCTTCATAAGAATCTTTAAGTGGGAAGTAGCCCATATATCCGTTAGTGATACAGCAAGGACAAATCATTTCCCAACCCTTTGACTTTTTAAGTTCAATTCCAATGCCTGCGAAAGGCTCGCCTGGAATACCTGCAAATACGATAGGACCAATATAAGCAGTTGAGAATTTCAACGGCAATGATTCGGGCCAAGAAAGAAGTCTAATTTTTCTTTGAGCGCCTGCAACCATAGTAGTGAGCATCATTCCCTTATAAGGAAGTTCAGCATCTTTGCCTTCACGGTGCATTTTGTCTATATAATATGCCTCTTCCATTTCTTCAGGCTTTGCTTTATTAGTTGGAACGTCGATAATAGTAATTTTAGAGCCGATATCCTCAACGTCAACGAACTTAACTTTTTCGTAAACGCACATAGCAGATGCAGCAACTACGTTAGCAACGTGTTTCGCGTGTGCGTAGCCCCTGGTCACGTCGTCGAAATCGTTGAACATGCCGTTCAAATCTCCGTCTTTGGGGAAGACGTTAACGTGGTTTATATCACCTTGAGTTCCGTTAAAAGTGATACAAAGGGTGTTTTCGATAGCGTTTTCAAAAACTTTTCTCGTTAAAGCCGGCCAGTCACCACTAATTTTGTTTCCACCTATAGTATCTGGGTGGTCGGCAAAATTGATTAAAACAACGTCCTTTTTATTTTCACGAGCAAATCTAACTATGTTTACGCTTTCATCTAGAAGACCTATAGATTTAACTATATCTGGGTTATTAACACCAGGGTTAGTTTTTGTAGAGCCGTCTTTCATTAAATAACGGCGATTAAAAGCAACTCTTTCTGCTTTACTAATAGCGTATCCTGCTTTAGCAGGGCAAAGGTCGTCGATAGCCAATTTGCAAGCGCCTGCAATTTTTAAGCATAAAAATTCGGTGTAGATTTTTTCAATTTCCGTTGCCGTATCGTCTACTGCAAGAACAGGGCCTTGGTGAGTGTGCGTTGAGTGTATAAATAGAGAGTCTTCACAAATTTGCAAATTTTTAGCAACTAATTCTCTAATTTTATTGAGAACGTTATCTCTAAGACCAAGCATGTCTACCGAAATCATGATAAATACTTTATCGTTTTTTGAAATGGCGAGAGCATTAGCATAAAGTTCGTCTAAAACTCCGTCGGCAATACGTTCAACGTAATATCCTGAGATTCTAATGCCTAAAGGGGGGGTAATATTTACTCTTGAAAAACCAACTTTAATATCGTAATTCATAATTAAACCTCTAAAATTAAATCTTTAGCAGGATTCCCACCAAGGATTTAAAAAATTCAATATTAGTAGCCAACCTTTTCCCAACATTCAAATGGAGCAGCGAGTTCGTCGCTAACTAAAACTTGAGTTTTCATAGTTTGAAGCATTGAAGATGGGATAAGAGGGGTGACAGGTCCGTGAAGAACGAGTCTTGAAGTCATTCTTTGCCAAGAAGAGAAAGTTCCGTTAGTTAAGAGTGCGTGAACTTCAATTCTTTCTCTAGCATTTTTAACGTCAACAGGGCCGATAGTAGCGGCTTTAGGTGGAACGTCTGCCATATAACCAGATTGACCGAAAACGCCGTGAAGCGAATTTTGAGCAACTGTTAGTGGGTGAAGTTCCACGATACGAGCCTTCATGTTTAGCCACTCGTCGATTTGCTCTTTAGTAGGTTCTTTATTTGGATCGAATCCCTTAGGGAAGAAATCAGGAACAGGGTCGATAAACGCCATATGTCCCGTCCAACCAGGAGAAGAAGAGCAAATATCAGCGCCACCTTCGCCACAATCGGTAATCATATCAGAGTAAACTGAAATGTTTTTGTTGGTTGGGTAGTGAACGTTTTCCATAGGCATTCTTAACCTTTCGTCGATTTGGTAAACCAGATACTTTAGCATTGAATGAGCAAAACCTGCTTGATAAGTTTCAGGTGCAATATTGCCGTCTTGATCAGCCCATTCGTCCATAGCGAAAAGATGAACGTTTTTACAATCAACCTTAAAATAATTGATGAGTTGAGCAAGAGGAATATAGGTGTCTGGTTCTGGGTTTCCTAAAATTAAGGTAATCTTCTTTCCTTTTTCACTTGCCTCTTTAATTCTTGCAAAAAGTGTAGCGATTAAAACAGGGTGGGGATTCATCATAACCTTAATATTGAAATCAGGGTTAGGGTGTTTTTCTAAATCTTTACCACTAATTTTTCTTAACTTTTCGCAAAGTTCTCTGTCCTTAAAAGGAACGTAGTCTGCAGGCTTAAAATTAAAAGTCGTAGCAGGTTCAAAAATTTTACTCATTTTACTTCTCCTTTAAATATTGTTTTTTTAACGTTAAATTTATCGTCAACTATAATTAAGTTGGCGGTGTTTCCTTCATCAATATAACCAAGTCCGGCAAGATTTAGAACTCTTGCAGGGTTAAGTGAGCCAAATCTAAAAGCGTCGACAATCGAACAACCCGTATGAATCATAAAATTGTAGCAAGCAACGTCAAGCGTAAGACCAGAGCCTGCAATTTCGCCCGAATTGTCAAAGTGAATATCGGTTGCCTCTTCAAAGCCAAGGGGAATAGGGCCGTCGCATACGAATTGGTCGGAGATGAGTATAACTCTATCGTCACCTTTAATTTTTCTAACCAATCTTTGCATATAAGGAACTACGTGAATACCCATCCTATCCGAAATAATTTCAGCGTAAATTTCTTTATTATAATTAACCGCTTCATCCACGCAAACCCCTCTACACTCCGAGTAGTGTTCAATTGTTCCAGTAGCGTTTGTGTGGTGGGTAGCAATTTTTAGCCCCCAAGGAATATATTTTTCCACCTGCTGAGGAGTCGCTTCACTGTGAGCAACTGCAAAAACGATATTTGGAATTTTTTCTTTAACGTCTCTAACGAACTCTTCGATTCCCTCTCTTTCGGGAGCGATACACCAAACCTTAGCAGTGTCTTTAACTTTTTCTACGATTTCAATGTATTCTTCTCTTTTGATAGCGTCTTTCCAAACGTTTTTATCTCTTTCACAACCGAAGTTAGGGGAAAGGTATGGTCCTTCCATATAAAAGCCTAAAAAGTTATCAAAGCAACCTTCGTCACAAGCAGAAAGAATATTGTCAACGGCATTAATGTAAGCGTCTTTATTTAGGTTGTTGTATAGTGCGGGTAAAACACCCGTCACACCGTGCAAGAACATATGAGAAGAGGTGTGTTTAGGATTTTCAAAAATCCACTCGTTATCTTGAGCGTGGGTGTGAATATCAATTAGTCCAGGTCCAACGTAAAGCCCTTCGGCGTCTATAATATCAGCGCCTTGTGGTATACAAACGTCTTTAGATTTGCCAAATTTCTTAATATTTGCATTGTCGATTAAAATTGTCCCGTCGGGGATAAGATAATCTTTCATAACGATTGTAGCGTTAATAATTGCCTTCAAAACTTTTCCTCCCTAGAAAACTTAAAACCTAAACATTTTAATATTTTATACTTATATTCTATAATATAACAAAGTCAAAGTCAAGACAAATAAAGGCGAAATTAAAAAAACTTTTTTTGCTAGAAAATAATTGACAATCTTCAATTATGAGAGTAGAATTGAACTAAGGTAAAAAGAGGTCAATTAGATGGATTTCGAAACGATATTACTAATATTTAAGCAAGTGTTCAATTTTTTAGTATTGATTTTCATTGGATACGTTGTTAGAAGAAAAAATATAGTGGGAGAAGGAGCAGCCCAAACGCTAGCAAAACTCTTAACCTACGTGTTTGCTCCTTTGTATTCGGTAGTTAACTTATCTAAAAACGTTTCTATCGATAGGGTAGTAGGGTATATAACCAATATTGGTTGGGGTTTATTGTTTACGATTATATTTATCGTTATGGCAAACTTGCTAGCCAAAATATTTGCTAAAGACTCAAACGAAAAGGGTATGTTTACCTATATGTTTGCATTTTGCAATCTAGGGTACTTTGGCTATCCGTTCATACAAGCGGTGTTTGGGGAACAAATGCTAGTAGAATATATGTTATTCGGCTTGTCGTCTTCGGTAATTTTATCCGTATACGGCTACTACATATTAACAAAGTCAGCGTCGACGATAAACGTAGAAAATGCAAGTAAAAAAGAAAAGAGAAAAGGTTTGGTAAAGCGTATAATTTCACCGCCTTTAATAGGTACGCTAATAGGTATAACTTTAGGATTGCTTCCAATAAACAAGAGTTCACAAGCGTTTACCGATATAGTAAAGATAATAGCGCCGGCGGGAAATTGTATGAGCCCATGTGCAATGATATTGACGGGTATTGTGCTAGCAAAATCTCCGTTAAAGGACTTATTCTCTTCGGTAAGGGCGTACCTAATAAGTTTAGTAAGGTTAGTGGGAATACCGATAGTTGCCGGTGTAATATGTATTTTGTTAAAACTAGTAGGCGTGCCTAAGATAGTGTTGCTACTAGCAATGTGTCTATCGTGTTTCCCTGCGGGAATGAACGTCGTAGTTTATCCAGAATCAGTTGGACTAGATAGTTCAGCAGGAGCAAAGCCTTGCTTTGTATCTTATATATTAGCGATAATAACCGTACCGATAGTGCTATCGTTAGTTCTAAAATTTATTTACGTATAAGAAGAAAATAAAAAAACTCCAATCAAATTGATTGGAGTTTTTTGTTAGATAAAATCTAATTATTGTTTATCTTTAACCATAACGTCGTGTGCACCGCCCTCCACGATAGAAACGCTACTAACTAAGGTTAACTTAGCATCTCTTTGCAAATCGGGAATAGTGATAACACCGCAGTTGCACATAGTAGATTTAACTTTAGCAAGGGTAGTTTCCAAGTTGTCGTGTAAACTACCTGCGTAAGGAACGTAGCTGTCAACGCCTTCAACGAAAGAAAGTTTGGTTTTAGAGCCACCAAGGTCGTATCTTTGCCAGTTTCTAGCCCTAGCACTGCCTTCGCCCCAATATTCTTTCATATAACTGCCGTTGATTAAAACCTTGTTTGTTGGGCTTTCGTCAAAACGAGAGAAATATCTACCAAGCATACAGAAATCGCAACCCATAGCGAGAGCAAGGGTGATATGGTAATCATGAACGATGCCACCGTCAGAGCAAAGGGGAATATAAACGCCCGTTTCTTTGAAATATTCGTCTCTTGCTTCGGCAACTTCGATAACTGCCGTTGCTTGACCTTTACCGATACCCTTAGTTTCTCTAGTTATACATATTGAACCGCCACCGATACCGATCTTAATAAAGTCAGCGCCTGCGTCTGCTAAGAATCTAAAACCTTCTTTATCAACAACGTTTCCTGCGCCTACCTTAACTGAATCTCCGTAGGTTTCTCTAATCCACTCGATAGTTTTCTTTTGCCAAATGGTAAAGCCCTCTGAAGAGTCTATGCAAAGCACGTCAGCCCCAGCCTCGATAAGAGCGGGAACTCTTTCTTTGTAGTCTCTAGAGTTGATACCTGCGCCAACGATATATCTCTTGTTTTTATCTAGCAATTCGTTAGCGTTTTTCTTGTGAGAATCATAGTCTTTTCTAAACACGAAAGAAACTAGTCTTCCGTCCTTGTCAACGATAGGTAGTGAGTTTAATTTGTGGTCCCAAATAATATCGTTTGCTTCGGAAAGGGTAATGCCTTCCTTAGCGACGATAAGTTTATCTAAAGGAGTCATAAAGGAAGAAACGAGTTCGTCGCCCGTCATTCTAGAAACTCTATAATCTCTACCGGTGACAATACCTAAGAGTTTGCCGTTAGCCGAGCCGTCGTCGGTGACAGCGAAAGTAGAGTGTCCGTTAATTTCCTTTAATTCTAAAACGTCTCTTAAGGTGTTGTCTGGCTTAAGGTTAGAATCGGAAACAACAAAGCCAGATTTATATTTTTTAACCTTTCTAATCATCTCGGCTTGCTTTTCAATTGGTTGAGATGCGTAAATGAAAGAAACGCCACCTTCTTTAGCAAGAGCGATAGCCATAGTGTCGTTAGAAACCGATTGCATTATAGCCGAAACCATAGGAATATTAAGAGAAATTGCAGGTTTTTCGCCCTTTTTAAATTTAACCAAAGGGGTTTTTAGAGAAACGTTATCTGGAATACAATTTTCGTCGGTATAACCTGGAACTAAAAGGTATTCGCTAAAAGTTCTTGACGGAGTATTTTCGTAATGAGCCATTATGCACCTCAAAAAAATATTTTTACCATTATAACACAATAATTTAAAAAAACCAACAAGAAATTAGAACAAAAGTAGAAAAATTTATAAACTTTAGATAAATGTTTTGTAAATGCCTTATTAAAATGTAAAATACATTGACAAGTTAAGGGGAAAGGTGGTATACTTTCATAGAAAGTAAAGTAAAAAAGGGATGGAAATTATCGTGGAAGAAAAAACTTTACAAGCGGTAAAAGAGGCTTATAAAATCGAGGCTGAATGCATTGAGAAAATGCTAGACTATCTAGATGAAGAAAAATTCTCTAAAGCAGTAGAATTATTAAAAAATGCAACGAGAATCGGTACTTGTGGATGTGGGCATTCGGGCATAATTTGTCAACATATGGCTCACCTTATGTGCTGTATAGAACGTCCTGCAAGATTTATTTCACCAGCAGAAGCCGTTCACGGTGCAACGGGCTTTTTGCAAGAAGGTGACGTAATGATTTTTGCATCTCGTGGTGGAAAGACTAAGGAATTGTTGCCGATTTTAGATATTTGTAAGGCTAAAAAAGTAAAGGTAATTTCAGTCACCGAAAACCTAGAATCACCTTTAGCATTAGGGGCAGACGTAGTTATTAAGCAATACGTAAATAGAGAAACTGATAAATATAACTCTCAAGGAACAACGTCAACGACGGCGTTATGTATGATATTCCACGCGCTTCAAACGGCACTTATTGAAGAAACGGGTTTTAAGAACGAGCAATTTGCTTTAATTCACCCAGGTGGAGCAGTAGGCGAAAGATTGAATAAAAAATAGGAAAATAAAATGAAAGAGTTGTTAGATAAACTTCTTAAATATAGTAGTGTAATAGAAAAAGCCGAAAGGTATCTTTGGAAAAACGCAGAAGTAGGCTATAAAGAGATAAAATCCAACGATTTTATGAAAAAGGAATTTATATCTTTAGGCTATACCTTGCGTGAAAACCAAGATATAACCGGATTTTCAGCAGAACTAGATACGGGGAAAGAAGGTCCAACTCTTGCCCTTCTTGCCGAACTCGATGCGCTTTATTGTGATTCTCACCCCGAAACAAACAAGGAAACGGGTGCAGTTCACGCGTGTGGGCATAATATTCAATGCGCTTCTTTGCTTAGCGTTGCTTGTGTATTAAGCGAAAAAGATGCTTTGGATAAATTATCAGGTAAAATTAGATTTATAGTAGTTCCAGCCGAAGAGGGCGTGGAGATAAGTTTTAGAAACGAACTCATCAAAAAAGGGGTAATTAGTTTTACTTCGGGTAAACCCGAAATGATAAAACGTGGTTTTTTTGACGGGGTGGATATTGCCGTAATGATGCACCTAATGAATTTAGGAGAAGATGTAAGATTTTATATCGACGGTGGTAGCAACGGAAATATAAGAAAGAAAATTGTTATAACGGGCAAAGCGTCACACGCAGGCGAAGCACCGCAAGACGGGGTTAACGCGTTAAACGCAGCGTCACTTGCAATCAGCGCAACTAACTATTTAAGGGAAACCTTTAGAGAAAATGACGTCGTTAGATTCCACTCTATAATTACAAGTGGTGGAAGTTCGGTTAACGTAGTCCCGGATAAAATAGTTATAGAAAGTTATGTTAGAGCGGAAAACTCAAAGGCGCTTTTAGAGGCTAACGAGAGAATAAATAGGGCGATAATTTGTGCAGTTGCATCCTTGGGGGCAACCGTTGAAATAACCGATTTACCAGGTTCAGAACCACTTCATAACGATAAGAATTTAGTAGATGCCCTAGAAGATGCGTTTAAGGTAGTTGCAGGTGAAAAGGGCTATAGAAGAGATAACGTTTGGAAAGGTTCTTGTACGGATATGGGGGACGTAAGTACGATAATTCCTTCCGTACACGGCTACGTAGGTGGATTGAAAGGAAAACTTCACGGCAAAGATTACGTGGTAGAAAAGCCACTAAATAGTTGTTTAGATTCAGCGCTTTGTCAACTAGTTTTAACCTTTGATTTACTAGGGAACGGGGCAGAGAGAGCAAGAAAGATTATAAAAGAATTCAAACCCGTATATCCAACTATAAAAGAGTATATCCAAACTAAAGAAAGCGTAAACAGAGTAATTGACGCCGTAAAAATAATAGATAACGGCGTAGAAATAAAGTACTAAGAAAATAATTTTTTTAAGGAGAAAAAATATGGAATTCAAGGTTTATCAAAAAGAACTCGAACTACAATCAAAGGGTTGGAGACCAACTTTTCACGACGTTTCAAAAGAAGTAATCGAAATCGTTAAAGAAAGTGGTATTAAAAACGGAACTGTGACCATCGCATCACACCACACTACTTGTTCGGTAATGGTACAAGAATGTTCACACGACCTAGACAAATACGATTTAGAATATCTACAACACGATATTTTAAAGATTATGCAAAAACTCGTTCCTGATTTTTCAGAGACCAACGAATATATGCATCCAGGTCCAATTCACACCCAATTTGGTAGATTCGTTAACGAACCAGGCGACTACACTTCATTAAACACCGACGGACACTTAAGATCAGTATTCTTTGGCAGAAGCGAAGTTATGACCATTAAAGACGGCGTTTTAGACGGCGGTGAATTTGCTCACGTATATTTCGTTGACTGGGATCAAGTTAGAGCAAGAAGACGTCAATTAAACATTACCGTTATGGGAACTGCAGAAGATATCAACGACAGAAAATATAATGGCGGAAAGGTTATTGATACCGGTAGAAAGTATACTGCTGATGAGAAAGCAGAAGACGTTCACTTCACTTTACAACAACAAAGATAATATCGATAAAAAAAGAAAATGCGAATTCAAAACTGAATTCGCATTTTTTTGTTTTCCTAAAAACTAAAAATTAAAGATATTTTTTCAAAATTTCTTCCATTTGCTCAAATCTTTTTAAGATAGCGTTAGCGTAAGCAATTTGGTTTCTTGCTCTAACGATATTGTGCTCAGGATATTTAATCTTAAAGTAAGTATCGCCAGATAGGTAGTCGGTTAAAAATCTAACGCCACACTCCGCAGTCATCGTGAACGCGCCGAGATTTAACGTAGCCTTTTCAAAGTTGGTTAAACTATTCTTAACTGCTGAAACAAAACCCTTGGTAAACGCTTCATATTTAGCAAGGTCAACGTCAACTGCGTCGTAATTAGGGTCATCTTCAATAAGAGTGTTTGCAATAAACCTAATAGCGTCGCCATAGTCGAAAGCAATAGCGCCGGGCATAACGGTATCTAAATCGAGAACTGCTAAAACTTCGCCTGTATCTTTGTCAAAGCAAACGTTGTTTGCCTTAGTGTCGTTATGAGTCACGCGAAGTGGAAGTTTACCTTCTTGTAAATACTTTGTAATTAAGCAAGCCTTTTCTTCAAAACCTTTGTATGCTTCTATTTCTTTTTCAACTTCTTTTACTCTGCCGGCAACGTCATCTTTTATTGCTTTGTGGAAATTTTCATAACGGGAAATAGTGTTATGGAAATTAACTATAGTTTCAAAAAGAGTGCTAGCGTCAAACCCGTCTAAATCGTTTTGGAATTTACCGAAAGCAGAGCCTGCTTTTTCAATAATAGAAAGGTCTGTGGTAGCGTTATAGGTAATAGAGTTTGGAACGAACACGTAGCAACGCCAGTACTCGCCATCTTCGTCTATAACGAAAGGCAAGCCGTCTTTAATCGAAAGAAGTGGCTTAAGAACGTGTTTGTCGGTATCTAAACCTTCCTTTTCAACGTTTTTGCAAAGAAAAGCAGAAACCCTAACTATATTGTCCATAAGTTTTTCAGGATTAGTAAATATTGACTTGTTTATCCTTTGAATAACGTATTCGTATAATCTATCCTTTCCTTGATAGGTAAGTTTATACGTTCTGTTAATATTGCCAACGGTAATTTCTTCTTGAGAAATAAAATCTTTTTCCTCAACGAAAAGTGAACAAATTTCTTGAATAGACATCTTTCTTCTCCTAGAAAATAATCTTTTATAATTATATCACGAAAAAAAATTAAAAACAAGAGAAAAATAAAATATTTACTAATAATTAGAGTTTACGTGCTTGAAAATATAAAATTAAAGGAATTTCTTTAGTCGTTCTTGATACTCTTCTTCTAAAGATAACAACTTTTCTAAAAGAGAGAGAACGTCTTCATCTAAATTTTCGCCTTCGTTTTTCATAGCCGTGAGTTCTGTGATGCCCATTACCGTACCTTTAATCATCATTTCTGCAACTTGATTTCTACTGCTGTTGACTAAAGTTTTCATTTTAATACTGCCAGAAAGCATTGCCTTTTTGAAAATGGAAATATCCTTGGGCTCAATATTTTTCTCACTCATATATTGAGAAATTTCGCCGATAATCTTTTCATAGCCGTCGTACTCATATTGAAGTTCATTTTTAAATTCCTTGTCTTCCACTTCGGGAAGCAAATCGGAAATGCTTTGGAGCGCGATATGCGCATTTTTATAAACGTCGTTAATGGCTTTTTGATTGTATTCAAAATTATTCATAATAACCCCCATAAAAAATAGGGTGTGAAAGTAAAAAAATATTATGCGAAAATATCAAATTTTGAGACAGATTTTTCAAGAAAAGGTATTGACTTTGAATAGAATAAACATTATAATAAATCTAAGTAAAATTAAAATGGAAAATTGTGTGAGAATAATGGCTGAGATAATTGAAAAAGATTATAAAATAGATAGTTTTAGTTTTGAAGAACGCAACGCTAAAATCGTTTATCCAAACGTGGGAAATAACGGCAAACTTTTAATTAAAACCGAGTACTATAACGCTTTTCCGGAACTCGAAATAGAACTCTTAAATAGGGGCTACACTCTTTGTTGGGTTGACCATTTTACAAGATGGGCAACCAAAGAAGAGATTGACGTGGTTGCAAAATTCGTTGTAGCCGTATGTGAAAAACTAGGGTTTGAAAAAAAGTGTATTCCAATTGGAATGAGTTGCGGGGGCTTGACGGGGGCTATGCTTGCCGCAAGATATCCAAAACTCGTGTCACTTCTTTATTTGGACGCACCCGTGCTTAATATTTTAAGTATAGCAGGGTATGGCGATGGTGAATTTAGACCTGGTTTTTGGCAAGAACTCGTTTCTGCTTATGGCTTTAGTAGGTCTACGATAATAAACTTTAGAGAAAGCCCTATCGACTACCTTAACGTTTTAATAGAAAACGATATACCCGTAGTATTAGTGTACGGAGATGCAGATACAACGGTAATATATACTGAAAACGGAAAGGTTTTAGAAGATTATTATAAAAAGAATAACGGCAAGATTAAAGTGATTCAAAAATCACAAAATGCTCACCATCCACACGGACCTACAAGCGAGGCAACTATGCTAAGCGTGATAGAGTTTATAGAAAGGAATAGTTAAAATGAAAATAAAAGAACTAATTGCAGAACTTAAGAGTCTATCCTATTGGACTAGGGAAAGAACTTGCGATATAGTAATTGGTGGAAACGTTGAAAACGAAATAAAGAAAGTTGGCGTATGTATGTTTCCTACGACCGACGTTATAAAAAAAGCAATAGAACTTGGTGTAAACTTTTTAATTGCTCACGAAGGCTTGATTTATACTAAGGTGGGAGACGAGCCACATCATACGGGAAAAGAAAAACTTTCCTTGCTTGATAAGGGCGATATCACGGTATTTAGATTTCACGATTTAGCGCACACGATGATTCCAGACCTTATTTTTGAGGGTGGAGTTAGAATGCTAGGGCTAAAAGGTGAGATAGATTGTGATTTTACTCACGGCGGGGTGTTTCCAACCAATCGGTTTATATTAGACGAGCCTATAACTGCAAGGGAACTAGCAAAAATTATAGAGAAAAACTATAACGTTCCACACGTTCGTATTGCGGGGGAACTAGATAAAAAAGGCAGTAAAATCGCATGCTTTTTCGGTTCGGGTGGCTTCGTTATGAAAGAACTAGAAAAAGTTGACTTTGTGTTGACGGGTGAACTTTGTGAATTTAGAGATGCAGAACTTGCAAGAGATTACGCCGAGCAAGGTTATAATAAGGCTATAATCGTTATAGGGCACGCAGGCTCTGAGTATGCGGGGATGAAACTTTTAGAAGAAAAACTAAAGGCAAAATATACTGAATTTCCTATTCACTATATTGAATGTGGCGATAGTTATACTTTTAGCGACCTACCTAGTGATAGCAACTGCATTTCAGGACCTAGAGTAAAGGAGTAAACGGATATGAAAATAAAAGAATTTTTAGATAAAATCTTAGTTTGCTCCAAAAACGTTTCTCAAGTTGACGGAATAAAAGTCGGCGATGCAAGTGCAGAATTAAAAGGCGTGGGAATAACGATGTTTCCAACCACGTCGGTTATAAAAAAATGCGTAGAAAAGGGCATAAATTTACTTATTGCAAGAGAACCGTTAACGTATAGTCTAGATAACGGCTCGTATTCTAAAACCGACGAGGGCGAGTTTCATCAAATAAGTAAAAATAAAATCAAAATGCTAGAAGATGCCAAGATTACTTTGTTTAGGCTTCACGATACTTTAGATGTTTTAGAAAAAAATCCTACTTTCGAGGGCTTTATAAAGTATTTGGGACTAAAGGGCAAAGAGTTTTACGGCAATCACGACTTAGAAAACTTTACAAACGACCATTTTATTTTTGATAGTGAAATCACGGCAAAAGAATTTGCTAAAGTTATAGAAGAAAAAACGCCCCTTGCCCACGTAAAGATTTCGGGAAGTGCAAACGCCAAAGTAAAAACGTTTGCATTTTGCAACGGAATAGGTAGAAAGTTAGGCGAAGAAATTGAAAATAACGATTGCGTAATAACGGGAGAACTTACTGAGTTTTTCGAGGCGGAACTCACCCACGAATACGCAGAGCAAGGGCATAACAAATGCCTATTAATACTAGGGCATTATGGAACGGAAGTATTGGGAGTAAAATTAGTTGCCGAAAGTTTAATAGAAAAATTCCCAGAAATAAAGATAGAATATATTGAATGCGGAGATTCGTATTCGTACGTAGAAAGCAAATAAGGAGATAAAAATGGTTAGAAAATATTGCGACTTATACTATGATGAACCGACTCTATTATGGGACGAAGCAATTCCACTAGGCTGTGGAAAACAAGGCACGCTTTTATACGGCGACGGAAATCCTTTAATTTTCAGTGTAGATAAAGGAAATTTATGGGATACTAGACAAACGGACTTGGCAAAGAGTCCAAAATATAGTTTTCCAAACCTAGTAAAACTAGTGGAGAGTAAGCAGTTCGATAAGATAGAAGAAGACTTTTCTACTATAGCAACGTTTCCAACCAAGTTGCCCCCAAATAGAATTAAGGCAAACTTTAATGAAAAAGCAGAAAAGATGAGTATGCACTTAAGTTTGCAAAGGGCAGAGGCGACGGCTGAACTTACCTTTTCTAATGGGGAAAAGACCATAGTAAAGGCAATAGAGCACGCTAGAGAACTATGTGGAATTTTCAAGATGACGGGTAGGCTTCCAGAACTTGAAATACAACTTGCCGATTACAATCCAGACGAAACGAATATGGATTTCACGGTGTTTAAATCGTTAAAAAGATTGGGCTACGGCGAGGGAAGTGTAAAGGTTGAAAAGCAAGGGGAATATACCGTTTACACGGGCGTTCAGCCGACTGCTAACGATTATACTTTCGCTATAGTTTTAGTGGCTAAAATCACGGGCGACGGCCTTGAGGGAACGTATACGACGGTCACTGATAAAGAGGGCGAAAATTACTTAGAAAACTGCGTAGACGGTCTTAAAAAAGTGCTTGATAAAGGCTACGATAAATTGCTTACAACTCACCTTAGTTGGTGGAAAAAATTCTGGAAGGAAAGTAGTATAACCATAGATTGTGATAGAAGAATTGAAAAACTTTGGTATATAAATAACTATTTCCTAGGCGCAGGCTCAAGAAAGGAGTTCTTGCCAATGGCGTTGCAGGGCGTTTGGACGGCGGACGTTCACGCAATACCGCCTTGGAGAGGTGATTATCACAACAACCAAAACGTTCAACAGACGTATAATAGTTATGTAGCGGGCAACCATATGGACGCAGGTATGGCTATGGTCAACTTGATGGTAAGAACTAAAAAGGCAGGCAGAAAGCACGCTCGTCGTTTCTATAAAACAAAGGGCTTATCTTTGCCACCAACAATGACGTTAGACGGCGAAGTTATCACCGGTTGGCCACAAGTTAACGGAATTCCAACCAACCATTTGTGGCTATGTAAAATTTTAGAAAGACACGGAAGATATTTGGGTGACGATAGATTTTTAGAAAAGGTTGCATATCCTTATTTTAAAGAAACTTCGGTGTGTATATTGGCACTACTTCGTGAAGATGAAGAAGGGTATTTGTATTTGCCCGTTTCCACTTCTCCAGAGCACTATGAAACCACTCCAAAATCGTGGCTAAAACCAAACTCAAATTACGATTTGTCTTGCTTAAGATATTTCTTCGGTGCGCTAAGAGATATGGCTAAAACTCTAGGGTATAAACAAGAGCAAGAAAAGTGGGAAAAAATATTTAATAAACTACCATATTACGATATGCTAGAAAACGGCGAACTCACCCTAGCAAAAGGCGAGCCTATGGTGGAAACTTATCTTCACCACGGACACGCAATGGCGATATTCCCATTTAACGAGTTGGATAGTAGAAATGAAAAAGACCTAAAAACCATGCAAAAGACGGTGACGAGGCTAGAAGTATTAGGAACGGGTAAATGGGTAGGATATTCATATCCTTGGATGGCAAGTATCTACACTAGACTTAATCGTGGAGAGGCTGCAAGACATCAACTAATGCTATTTGACGAGTGTTATTGTGCTAAAAACGGCTTTAACTTAAACGGCGACTTTAGGCACACGGGCGCGTCTTTTATGCAATATCGTCCGTTTACGCTAGAAGCAAACTTGGCTGCGGCGGACGCAATTCAAGATATGTTAATGCAATCGCATAAGGAAATGATAGAAATTTTCCCTGCAATTCCAGACAAATGGGCTAAATACGGAGTTGAGTTTACTACGCTTAGAGCAAAGGGTGGATTCCTAGTATCAGCCAAGATAAAAGAGAGAAAAACCCAATACGTAAAAGTAAAAGCGACGGGAAATAGAGAACTAAGAATTGCTCTTCCAATGGAAAATCCAAGCATAATTTGCAGTGATAAGTCGGCAAAATACCAAATAGTAGACGGAATTTTAATCGTTAATATGAAGAAAGGCGGCTTTATAGAACTAAAAATATAAAAAGGCTAAAAAAATTCGCCAATAGGTATAAAATCGTTTGACAAAAAGGGATAAATATACTAAAATATTATGCGAACCGCTCGGGAGAGGTATAAGAGCGAAAGCCACCTCAAATTCAAAACTCGGCGAGATACATGGAGGTACTAGATGTACGCAATCGTAGAAAACGGTAATAAGCAGTACAAAGCAGAAGTTGGTTCAGTAATCAAGTTTGAAAAACTCGATGCAAACGTAGGCGACAAAGTAGAACTAAACGTATTATTAGTTGCAGACGAAAACGGAATCAAAGTTGCAGAAGAAGCAAAGGCTTATAAAGCAGTAGGTGAAGTGACCGAACAAGGCAAGGACAAGAAAATTGTCGTTTATAAGTACAAAGCAAAGAAGAATGAAAGGAAAAAACAAGGTCATAGACAACCTTTCACGTCAGTAAAGATTTTAGAAATCACCACTAAATAAGAGAGGGAGGGTTAGGTATGATATTGTTTAGATTATTTGCTCACCACAAAGGTGGCGGTAGCACGAAAAACGGAAGAGACAGCAACGCAAAAAGACTTGGAATCAAAGCCTCTGCAGGACAAGAAGTATTAGCAGGTAGCATTATCGTTCGTCAACGTGGAACGAAAATTCACCCAGGTAATAACGTAGGAATCGGCAGTGACGATACCTTATACGCACTTATCGACGGTGTAGTTGCGTTTGAAAGAGTTGGCAGAAAGGATAAGAAAGTTAGCGTTTACGCAAAATAATTAAAAGAAATTTCGGGCTGAAAATCAGCCCGATTTTTTTATCAAAAAGGTATGGAAAAGATAACGACGAGTAAAAACTTTTTCTCTATAAAAGACACTCTTGAATGTGGTCAAATTTTTAGATTTTTAGAGTATGAAAAAGGTTATAAAGTATATTCTTTAGATAAGTGTGCCTACGCCTATGAAGAGGGCGATTTTGCCGTTATAGAGTGCAAAAAAGAAGATAGAGAGTATTTTATAAAATTTTTTGACTTAGATAAAGACTACTCTAAAATTTACGAAGGTGCGGTTAACTCAGGCTACGAAATTTTAAGGACGAGTGCAGAGTTAGGAAAGGGTATTAGGATACTAATTCAAAAGGAATTTGAAACGTTAATTTCGTTTATGATTTCTCAAAACAACAATATTCCAAGGATAAAATCGACCATAGAGAAGTTGTGCAAATCGCTAGGCGAGAAAAGGAGTTTTTTAGGGGAGTATTACGCATTTCCAAGCGTGGAAAAGTTAGCGAGTGCGCCTTTAGAATTTTATAGAGAAGTAGGTTTAGGCTATAGAGCCGAATACGTAAAAGACGTTGCAATTTTAATAAGAGATGGATTTAATTTAGAAAAATTAAAAACTCTCGATACTTGTTCACTTAAAAAGGAATTACTAAAAATAAGGGGAATAGGTGAAAAGGTTGCAAACTGCATATTGCTTTTTGGTTATAATAGAATAGATAGTTTTCCCGTTGATACTTGGATAGAAAAAGTGTATAGAGAAAACTTTTTTGGAAAAGAAAAAGATATAAATAAAATAACAAAGTTTTTCTTAGAACTATTTAAGGAAAATTCAGGATACTATCAGCAATATTTGTTTTACTATAAAAGGTCTTTAGAGAAAAAATAAAATAAGCCCCACCAACTAACTTGTTGGTGGGGCAATAATTTTAAATTAATCTTTTGCAAAAAAAGCAAAGCCGAATGCGCCAGGGCCGGCGTGTGTACCTATCGTGCACCCAATAATATGTCTAGGAATTTCTCCCAAGTCCTCTTTCCAAGTCGTAGAACTATCTGCTAAAAATTTATCAAGTAAAGAACTATCCGTTCCCGACCATAGCGCCCCAAAAGGCATATCTTTATCGACCTTGGCTTGATTAACTAGGGCGTTTAACGAATGGTTTCCTCTCTTAGTGCCCATAGCCTTGCCTAAAATTTTGGCTTCTCCGTCACAAACGCCAAGCACTGGTTTAATGGATAAAAGTTCGCCTGCAAAAGCGACGGTTGCGGAAATTCTACCACCCTTTTTTAGATATTCTAAAGTGTTAACTATGGCGTAGAGTCTAACTCTATTTTTGTTTTCCTCAAGTTTGTCGGCAATTTCTTTACCCGATAAGCCCTTATTTTTAAGAGAAATCGCATATTCTAATAAGATTCTTTCACCAACTGCAACGGTATAACTATCGATAACGTAAACTCCGTTAAATTTTTCCGAAGCGAGAACTGCCGATTGATAAGTTCCCGAAAGTTTAGATGACATTACGATAGCAACAACTTGGTCGCCGTTTTCGGTTAACTCCTTAAATTTTTCCTCCCATCTAAAAGGATTTATTTGACTGGTTCGTGGGAAATCCTTTGAATTTACTAATTTTTTATAAAAATCTTCAGGGTAGAGGTCAACGCCGTCGTAAAACTCTTCCTCGCCGAAATTAATGGTCATTGAAATGAGTTCAACACCCATCTCTTTGGCCTGTTCTTTGTTGATATCAGATGCTGAATCGATTAAAATTTTAACTGCCATTTTATTTATCTCCATAATTTTTAGTTATATTTTCAAGTTCAAAAGAAATTTTAGAAAGGGTTTTGTAAAAGACTATCCTTTCTTCACTAGACATAAAAGAGCCGACTTCAGATAAAACCACATCAATTTTCTTGGAAATAACTTCTCCCAATTGCTTTCCTTTTTCAGTTAGAATTAACTTTTTATTGTAAGTTTTTTTGCCGTTGTTTTCGTGCTCTAAGTATCCGTTAGTTTGCAAAAAATCAACTGAACGTGAAATGGAAGCCTTGTCTTCGTCACAAAAAGAACAAAGTTCGCCTGCGGTAAGATCTCCTTGCTTATAGAGATAGTAAACGCAGGAAACGTGAGAACTTTTAATTCCAAAATCGCTCATTTCTTCAGTTTTAATTTTGCGAATACTCTTTGCAATCTTATTTATAAGTCCAGTAAAGGACTCAAATCTGCCGTCCATAAAATCTCCTCCAAACTTATAATTGTTGATAAATCAACATTTTTAATAATTATAATATAAATTTGTTGATAAGTCAACAAAAATACCTATAGTTTATCAAAATAAGTAAAAAGCACCAAACCCAAAAAGGTTTGGTGCTAAAGAATTTAGGTTAAAGTTAAATTAAAATAATTTGAAATAGTCCAGTTGCCGTGACAACTCCGCCGAAAATATAGATAAAAGATGGTTCAAGGGCAATGGATGGTACGGTTAAAAGGTAAAAGCCAACGCCAGATAGAATAATAAAAATAGCAACGATAATATAAAAAGCAAAGCCTTTTTTACTCTTGCGTTTTTTAATAAACTCAAAGAGTGCGAAAATTCCGTAAAATGCTAAAACCAAGGCAAACGTTATAAAGAAAATATTTTGTAGCGTAGCGCTGTAAAAATACATAAAAAACCCTAATGCTATAGCGAAAATTGAACAAATAATTCTAACGGTAAGTTTACTAGCGCGTCTTTTAATTGAATCTACAAAGTAGTAAATCCCAACCACTACGAAAGCGATAGAAAGAAGGGAAAAGAAGATGGCGAAAGCGCCAAGATTGGAACACAAAAATAAAATACCTAAAAATAGCAATATAGCGCCCACTATTCTAGCAGAATTATTGAGTGAGAATTTATTTTTAGTATTATTATCCATATAACCTCCTGAGAAATAGATTTAGATAATTATAACATAAGTGTAAAAAAAGTCAATGGGTGAAAGGCAAAATTGATAAATAAAAAAATTCACGATTGACAAAAGGCATAATCGGTGGTAAAATCAAATTAAGGGATATATTTTATAATAGAAAGGGGAAAATTATGGACTACAAATCAACGCTAATGTGGAAGGAAATTAACGAAACACCTAGGATATTTAGCGAAATACAAGGGCTAAATAAAGAGGTTATGAGTTCGCTAGTAAAGGCTATAAAAGATAGCAAAGCAACCAACGTTGTTGCGGCGGCTAGAGGAACTTCAAATCACGCGTTAGTATATTTTAAGTATTTGCTTGAAATAAACTCAAATTATACGCTTTCACTTTCCGCACCATCAGTATTAACGTTATATAAAGGTAAAGTAAACTATAGGAATAGCATTATAATAGGATGTTCGCAAAGTGGAAAGGCAGAGGACGTTTTGGAAGTAATAAAACTTGGCAACGAGCAAGGTGCAATTACCGTAGCGATAACTAACGATCAAAATAGTCCTATAGCAAAATCGGCAAAATACCACTTGTATTGTGGCGCGGATGAAGAAAAGAGCGTTGCTGCAACCAAAACGTTTAGTGCTGAATTGTATTTACTTTTATGGCTTGCAAGCGAACTTGCAAACATGAAAGATAATCTAAGCCACTTAAGAATATTAGATAAAGAAGTTGCAAACGTTATTCCTCAAATTGACGAGTTGACTAGTAAATACGCCGAAAAATTCAAGGATATGAAAGAGGGTTTCGTGCTTTCTCGTGGTATAACTTATTCGATAGCACTAGAGGCAACGTTAAAACTACAAGAAACTTGCTATATACAAATGAAAGGCTATGCGGGAAGTGAATTTTATCACGGACCGATGGCAATGGTAAACGAAGAAACGCCCGTAATAATATATTGTGCTCAAAATATGGGTGAACACGATATGCAGTCAACCGTTAGAGCCGACCAAATTAAAGTGGTTGAGAAGATGTTATCTTTAGGTGCACCCGTACTTTTGGTGACCAACGATTGCTTGCTAACGGGCAAGTTTAGAAAGTGCAACGACGCCTTGATTAACTTTAGTGGGGCAGAAGAGTTTACAATGTTTATCTTTGCTTTATTTGCTCAAATGTTTGCTTGTAAACTTTCTTGCGCAATAGGCAATAATCCAGATGCACCGAGGGCGCTTAGCAAAGTGACGATAACTAAATAAAAAAACAAAAAACCCTTTGAAAATCAAAGGGTTTTTTAATACCAAAAAAATTATTTTTCCAATCTTTTAATGAGATTAGGAAATGCATTTTCAAACTCCACTCCGTACCAGTTATGGTCTGGATTTTTAATGGTAAAATCAATGCTTTCCCAAGTGAAATCAACAGCGATTTCTAGAGCCGATTGAACGTCTTTACCCAAAGCGAGCGCACCCGTTAAAGAAGAAGCGAACACGTCGCCCGTGCCGTGAAACATAGCGGGTAATTTTTCTCTATAATATTGATAATATTTGTTTTCTTTTTTATTATAAGCGTAAACGCCAAGTAGTTTATCATCAAACGAAACGCCGGTTAAAACGGCTAAATTAGAGCCTAAATCACAAAGTTTACCTAAAACGTCTTTTATATAATCTTCGTTATATCCTTTTTCAACGTAGGGAATTCCTAACATGAACGACGCTTCGGTCAAGTTTGGCACGGTCACGTCAGCCTTTCCAGAAAGGGTAGCCATAGACTTAGCAAAATCAAGGTCAAATCCTTTATAGAGTTTTCCGTGGTCAGCCATAGCAGGGTCAACAAGCGTAAAGTTAGAACTTGACTTAAAAGCATCAAAGATATCGCCTACGAGATTTATTTGTTCTTTAGAGCCTAAATAGCCCGTGTAAATGCAATCAAAGGTGATATTTTCCTTTTTCCAAGCCTTATAAATTGGCTCGATTTCAGGAGTTAAATCGTGGAAAGTAAACTCTTTAAACGCCGTGTGGTTAGATAGGACGGCTGTAGGTAAAACGGCAGTTTCAATAGAGAAAGCCGAGATGATAGGTAGTGCAACGGTAAGCGAGCATTTTCCTACGCAAGAAATATCTTGGACTGTTAAAACTCTTTTCATATTATTCTCCTTTAATTATATTTTTTTGAACATGTCAATCTTAAAAGCCTTTAAAACCTTAGCGGTAAGTTTATGCGAAGTAATAGGGCAATGTCTACCGGTAAAAGAAAGATATCTGCCGTCTATTCCCAAAACTATGTGTTTTCTTTTTCTCTTTATTCTTCTAACGATTTTGTTAGTCGCCTTAGAAAGTGGCATCATAAAACGGTCTACCAATTTTCCGTCTTTTTTATCAATAGTTTGTCTATTTAAAATATCCGTTTTAATAAAACCAGGATAAATTCCCGCAACGTAGAAATTTTTATTTTCCACTCTTAAAGTATCGGTAAATCCACGAACGGCAAACTTAGTTGCCGAATACATACTTTGTCCTATTACGGCAGAAAGCCCAGCCGAACTACTAACGTTTATAACTGCAGGCGAGGGCGACTTTTCAAGCATAGGGAAAAGCGTTTTCGTCGCATAGATATAACTTAAAAAATTGGTGTTGACAATCTCGTTAATTTCCTCTATTGAATAGTTGGAAAACTTATCGAAAGGCAACATAAATCCAGCGTTATTTATCAAAACGTCAACGCCGATATTTTGCTCGCTTAATTGATTAGCGAACTTTTGCCACTCATCTAACTTGCCAACGTCAAATAGAAAATAAGAAAAATTATCTTTTTTATTCCTTAGAGTGAGAATATTTTTCTCAAATTTTTCCTTATTTCTTCCAATACCTATGACCTTGCAATCGAAGTCTAAGATAAGTTTTTTAGCGATGGAAAAACCAAGTCCACCACTAGCGCCACTAATAACAATAGTTTTATTTTTTAGCCAACTTTTCATAAGAAAATTGTAGCACACTAGAAATTAAAAATCAATAAAATTAAAAAGAAAAATTAAGGCTTATAAATATTTTAATTCCATACCCTTGAAATAGTATTTAAAATATGCTAAAATATATAAATATGATAGACGTAAAAGAACTAATAAAAACTCTTAACGAAGAGCAAATAAAACCGGTGTTAGATACCGAGGGTGCAGTTTTAGTAATTGCAGGGGCAGGAAGTGGCAAAACGAGAGTATTGACCACTAGAATTTCCTATTTAGTGCAAGAGAAAAAGGTATCTACTTCAAATATTTTAGCAATCACTTTTACCAACAAAGCCGCAAACGAAATGAAGGAAAGGTTAGGTAAAATTTTAGGTGAAGTGGGTGAACTTTGGGTATGCACTATTCACAGTATGTGCGTAAAGATTTTGCGTAGTTTTATAGATAGACTAGGCTACGATAAAAACTTCACCATATACGACGAGACGGATAGAGATAAAACCATAAAGCGTATTTTAGAAGACCTTAACTTAGAGTACGATAAATTTTTCAAACTTGCAAAAGGTCAAATTTCAATGGCTAAAAACGAGTGCGTAGGGGTGGAAGACTTTGAAAACGTTTACGCCGATTTAGTTAATGTGGAAGAACTAGCCAAAATTTATAGCGAGTACGAAAACACCTTAAATCGTTCAAACTCACTTGATTTTGACGATCTTTTGTTTAAGACTTATATTTTATTTAGAGATTATCCCGAAGTTGCAGACTATTATTCAAATAAATTTAAGTATATTCACATCGACGAATTTCAAGATACCAATAGAGTGCAGTTTGCCATTGCGCAAAGGCTATCAATTAAGCACGGAAATATTTTCGTCGTTGGTGACGACGACCAAAGTATTTACGGTTGGCGTGGAGCAAAGATTGAAAACATTTTAACTTTTGACGACGTTTATCGTGGGGCAAAAGTATATAAACTACAAAGAAATTATCGTTCCACTAAAAAAATTCTAGAACTTGCCAATTGTATTATAAAAAACAATCGCCAAAGAAGAAAAAAGGAACTTTTCACCGACAATGCAGACGGAGTAAAAGTTGACCTTTTCGTTGGACAAGACGAAAACGAAGAGGCTTCGTATACCGTATTGCAAATTAAAAAACTTATGGAAAGAACTGACCTTAAGTATAAAGATTTTGCAGTATTTATGCGCCTAAACGCGCTATCTAGAGCGTACGAGCAAGAGTTTACAAAATACGGAATACCTTATAAAGTTTTCGGAGGATTTAGGTTCTTTGAAAGAAAGGAAATAAAAGACGTTTTAGCCTACTTAAAGGTAATAAACAACAAGTTTGACGACGAGTCGTTTATTCGTTCTGCCGGAGTTCCAAAGCGTGGAATAGGCGACAAGAGTTTGTCTGATTTGAGAGAGTTTGCCGTAGGTAGAGGGTTATCTATGTACGATGCGATTGACTATCTAGAACTATCGGGAATAACGGGCGCAACGAAAACAAAACTTGTTAACTACAAACTTTTACTTGAGAGTTTTAGAGAGTATTCTCTAAAAAATCCAACTAGTAAGACGATGGAGTATATTCTAGAAACAACTAGTTTTTTAGAACAATTTACTGCTGAGAAGAACGACGAAAACAACTCAAAACTCTACAATATTAGTGAACTTAAAAACTCAGCCGAAGAGTTTGAAAGAACAAATTTTGGCTCAACCCTTGCAGATTACTTAAGTTCGGTCACTTTAAGTTCGGATACCGACGATATTAAAACCGACGACGCAGTGACGGTTGCAACTATTCACTCGGCAAAAGGGCTAGAGTATAAGTGCGTGTTCGTTGCGGGGCTTGACGAAAAGGTGCTTCCAATAGCGAGAAGCATGGGTGACGATGACGAACTAGAAGAAGAGCGTAGACTTATGTACGTTGCCGTGACAAGAGCAAGAGAAAGACTTCACTTGACTAGGGCAACTAGTAGATATATGTACGGCAGACGTGAGTTTATGACTCAGTCGAGATTTTTAAAAGAAGCCAAGGAAGTTTTGTATCCTGAAAGGGTAGAAGAAACTCCAAAATTTAGTCAAACGCCTAATTATTATAAAACGGATTATGATAAAGACGAAGATACCTTCACTTCTAGGACAGGGTATTCTTCTAATTACGCAAAGACCTTTTTATCTCAAACCAAGCCTAAAGCAAACGCAAGTAATAATTCAAAAGGTTATAAAACGGGCGTTAAGGTTAAGCACGCTAAATTTGGCGAAGGCACGGTTATAATGGTTAAGGGTGAAGGCAATAATCTTATAGTTGACGTGGCGTTTAAGGGGATAGGAATAAAATCTTTATCCGTAGCGTACGCGCCTATGGAAATTATCTAGGAGGGGAAACTTATGGAAGAAATGCAAAAATTAGTAAAAATTCTCAATAAGTACGCCTACGAGTACTACGTTTTAGATAACCCCACCGTTTCGGATAAAGAGTACGACGCTTTATACGATAGATTAGTAAAACTAGAAAAAGAAACGGGGGTAGTGCTTTTTGATTCTCCCACCAAAAGAGTAGGTGGCGAGCCTATCGACGCTTTTAGAAAGCGCAACCACCTAAAGAGATTATATAGTCTAGATAAAGCGACTGAAATAGAAGAACTAAAAGCCTTTGATAAAAGGATAAACAAAAGTGAAAAAGAATTAGAATACACCGTAGAATACAAGTTCGACGGACTCACTATTTGTATTACCTACGAAAACGGAAAGTTTACAAGGGCAACCACTAGGGGCAACGGAACGGTTGGGGAAGATGTGACGGCGCAAATTTTAACCGTAAAAAGTTTTCCATTAACCATTGATTATAAAGGAACGATTGAAGTTCAAGGAGAGGCGATAATTAGACTATCGGTGTTTGAAGAGTACAATAAAAACGCCGAAGAACCGCTTAAAAATCCAAGAAACGCAGTTGCAGGAGCAATACGAAACCTTGATCCAAAAGTGACGGAAAAAAGAAAGGTCGAGATATATTTTTACAACGTAAACTATATGTCTGAAGGTAAACTAAATAGCCAAACCGAGTGCGTGGAATTTTTGAGAAATAACGGCTTTAAGGTTCATCCTTTCCTTAAAAAATGCAAGGGAATAGAAGAGGTAATCTCTGCTATAAAAGAAGTTGATAACACTAGGAAAACGCTAGACGTTTTGACTGACGGAGCAGTAGTAAAAATCAACGATTTTTCTTTGAGAGAAGAACTTGGCGAAACGGATAAATTTCCAAGGTGGGCAATTGCATTTAAGTTTGAAGCAGAAGAAGTGACCACTATCTTAAAAGAAGTAATTTGGCAGGTGGGAAGAACGGGCAAACTAACCCCATTAGGACTCGTTGAGAGCGTGGAGTTAGCAGGTGCAACGGTAAAAAAAGCCACCCTAAATAACTATGGCGATCTAATTAGAAAAGGCGTAAAGAAAAACTCAAGGGTACTAATTAGAAGGAGCAACGAAGTAATTCCCGAGATACTAGGCGCAACTGAGTATTACGAGGATAGCCAAGATATAGAAAAGCCAATAGAGTGTCCGTACTGCAAAACGGCGCTAGTGGAAGTCGGCGCAAACCTATTTTGTCCAAACCAACTTTGCGAGCCTAGAATAATAGCGAAAATCACCAACTTTGCAAGTAAAAACGGAATGAATATAGAAGGCTTTTCGGAAATGACGGCGAGCCTACTTTTAGAAAAGTTCGGTGTAAAGAATTTTAGCGATTTATATAATCTAGACAAAAAAGAAGTGCTTAAGTTAGACGGCTTTAAGAAAGCCAAGACGGATAATTTATTCACGGCGATAGAAAAGTCTAAAAAGGTAGATTTGGCAAGTTTTATTTATGCTTTGGGAATAGAAAACGTAGGCAAGAAAACTGCAAAAGATTTAGCAAAAAAATTCACTTCGTTAGATAGCCTTATGCTTGCAAGCAAAGATTCGCTTTTAGAAGTAGACGACGTTGGAGAAGTAGTAGCAAAGAGCATAGTAGAGTATTTTACCAATTCGCAAAATCTTTTAGAAATAGAAAAATTAAAAGAGTTGGGCGTGGAAATAGAAGAGAAAAAAAATACTTCTACTCAAGGCGTGTTTAGTGGGGAAAGGGTAGTTTTAACAGGCTCACTAGAGAGTTTTACTAGAGATCAAGCGGGAAAGATTATAGAAGATTTAGGCGGAGAAATAGTTTCTAGCGTATCGAAGAACACTACTTTAGTATTGGCAGGCGAAAAGGCGGGAAGTAAACTTGATAAGGCAATAAAATTAGGAATAAAAATAATCGACGAACAAACCTTTAAATCTTTAATAAAAACTTGATAAAAAAGAAAGATTATGATAAAATAAATAAAATAAGAATATTATAAGGCAAAATTTTGATTATGAAGAGTATGACGGGGTACGGCAAAGCCGAATACGCAAAAGAGGGAATAGCCTTAAGCGTAGAAATAAAAACGGTAAATAATAGAAACTTAGATTTCAACGCAAAGATGCCGAGAGCGTTTATTTGTCTAGAAGACCAACTTAGAAAGACGGTGGCCGAATACGTGTTGCGTGGCAGAGTAGATTTATTTATAAACTTTTCGGATAGAAGAGAGAGTAAAAATCCCGTACAAGTTGACCTTAACAAAGCGAGAGAATATTACGAAGCGTTAAAGACCATATCAAGCGAATTTAATTTGCCGTTTGATGCGAGCGCAAGTTTTATTCTTAAATCGCCAGACGTTTTAGTAGAAGATATCGGCACAGATATTGAAGACGTAAAAGACGCCGTTATAGAAACGGTGAAAAAGGCTTGCGAAAATCTTAACGCAATGCGTGAGATAGAAGGCAAAAAACTCATAGAAGATATGCTTTCTCGCATGGATACCATAGAGTCACTAAGAGAAAAGATTAAAGAGCGTGCGCCGTTAGTTGCTATGGAGCATAAAAAGAAACTAAAAGAGCGTATTGAGGAAGCGCTTGGCGACGTAAAGATGGACGAAGTGAGATTATTAAACGAGATAGCCTTCTACACGGATAAAGTTAATATTGACGAAGAGTTAACTAGACTCGGCTCGCATATATCTCAATTTAGGTCGATAATAAAGACTGCGGGAGTAGGCAAGAAACTAGATTTTTTGATGCAAGAATTTAATCGCGAAGCAAATACCATTTGTTCAAAATCTAACGATATAGAAGTGACCAATTACGCGCTATCTCTAAAAAACGAGATAGAGAAAGTGAGAGAACAAGTTCAAAATTTGGAGTAGTATGAGAAATTTACTTGTAGTATTATCAGGCCCGTCGGGAGTAGGCAAGGGCACTATAGCAAAAAAACTAGTGGAAAAAGAAAGTGACTTTGCGCTCAGTATTTCTTGTACGACGAGAAAGGCAAGACGTGGCGAAGTAGACGGAAGAGAATACTTTTTCTTAAGTAAAGAAAGTTTTTTAGAGAAAAAGGAAAATAACGGATTTTTAGAGTATTCCGAGCATTTTGAAAACTATTACGGAACGCCAAAAGATTTCGTAATGCAAAAACTTGGGGAAAAAGACGTAATTTTAGAGATTGACGTAAACGGTGGATTGAACGTTAAAAAGAACTTTCCCGAAGCCGTGCTAATAATGATAGCGCCCCCATCTAGAGAAGAAGTAAAGAGAAGACTAATTAAGAGAAACACCGAAAGCCTAGAGAAGATTGAATTAAGGCTAAAGAGAATGGACTTTGAATTAGAAAAGCAAAGCGAATACGATTATACGGTAGTAAACGACGACTTAAATAAGACGGTCGATAAAATTATAGAAATCATAAAAAAAGAAAAAAATAGATAGCAAAAAAAGGAGAATAGATATGATACATAAACCACCTATTGACGAATTGGCAGAAAAAGTTGGTTCAAAGTACGCTTTGTGCGTAGTGACCAGTAAGCGTGCAAGACAGTTAATGGAACAGGCGGCAAACCAAGGTTTAACCACTCTTCCAAACAACGAAAAGCCGTTGTCAACTGCAGCGCAAGAGATTTACGGGGGCAAACTTATTGCCACGAACGACTAGTAAAAAGATGCGTTGGGCTCGTGCTTAAACGCATTTTTATTTAAGAAAATTATGTTCGCTCAAGTAATAGTAGACATATCTCACACCGAAGTAGACAAGGTGTTTGAATATAGAATTCCAGTAGACTTTCAAGCAAGGCTTGGGAGTCGTGTTTTAGTGCCTTTTGGCAAAAAACTAATAGAGGGAATTATTACTAAAATCACTAATACTTGCGAATATAGTGAAGAAAAAATTAAAGAAATAGCAAAGGTTTTAGAAGACACTCCCGTTTTAACTGAAGAGACGTTAGAGTTAGCAGACTTTATTTGCAAAACTTGTTTTGTCACCAAAGCGCTCGCTTTAAGGCTGTTTTTGCCGAGCGAAATGAGAAAAGGCAAAGTAAAAGAACAATTTACCATTTACTACAAGTTAGTTGACGGATTAGACGTAGAAAAAACGTTAGAGAGCCTAAATAAAAACGCAGTAAAGCAAAAAGAGTTAATAGTATATTTGGCAAAAAACGAGAGACAAACGAGCGTAATTTTAAACGAAGAATTTGGAAACAGCGCAGTAAACGGCGCGCTCAAGAAAGGACTTTTGCAAGTAGAAAAGGTAAAAAAACTTAGAGCGCCGTATCAAGAACTAAAGAGAAAAGACAAGGTAATAAATTTAACCGAAAGTCAAAAAAACGCAATAGAAAGCGTGATACAAACGGACAAAATAGCAACGCTTATATTCGGCGTGACGGGGTCTGGAAAGACGGAGATTTACCTTGATTTAATAGATAAAACAATAAAGCAGGGCAAAACTGCAATAATGCTCGTGCCGGAAATTTCACTCACCCCGCAAATGCTTTCGCAACTAAGAAAAAGATTTGGAGAGACGGCGGCAATACTTCATAGTGGTCTTTCTGCGGGCGAAAGGTTTGACGAGTGGTGGAGAATTCGTAGTGGCGAAGCAAAAATCGTAATAGGCGCTAGGAGTGCGATATTTGCGCCCGTAGAGAATTTAGGGTTAATCGTTATCGACGAAGAGCACGACGGAAGTTATCAAAGTGAATCGTCGCCAAGATATTCAACCATAGAAGTAGCCACCTTTAGAGCCAAGAAAAACGGCGCTAAATTAGTATTGGGAAGCGCAACGCCTGGTGTAGATAGTTATCTAAAGGCAAAAAACGGCGAATATAATTTAGTCACGTTAAAGGAGAGAATAAACAAAAAGCCCCTACCCGACGTTGAGACGGTAGATATGAGAAAGGAAGTTAGAGCGGGCAACGTTTCACCTTTTTCAAGGTCGTTAAAGTACGAATTAACAGAGTGCCTAAAAAAAGGCAATCAAGCCATAATCTTTCTAAACCAAAGGGGATATTCTAGGTCGGTGATATGTACTGAGTGTGGACACGTGCAAAAATGTTCTTCCTGCGACGTATCTCTCACTTATCATAAAGAAGATAATTCACTTTTGTGCCACTATTGTGGGGCGAAATACAAGATGATAGAGGCTTGTACCGAGTGTGGAAGCACAAGGCTAAGATATGGTGGAACGGGCACGGAGAGAGTGGTTAGCGAACTCAGTCAATTATTCCCAAATGCAAGAATTTTGAGAATGGATAGGGATACCACTCAAACAAAAGAAGGGCATTTTAAGATACTAAACGAATTTAGCGAAAAGAAAGCCGATATTTTGGTCGGTACGCAAATGGTGGCAAAAGGTCACGATTTTCCGTCAGTCACGGTAGTTGGTATTTTAGATGCCGATATGAGTTTGCATTTTTCCGACTATAGAAGTGGAGAGCGAACTTTCCAACTACTAACGCAGGTTGCGGGAAGAAGTGGGAGAGACGAGCAAGCGGGCAAAGTAATACTTCAAACCTATTCGCCCGATAATCCCATTTTACTTAGAGCGATAAACTACGATTACGAAGGGTTTTTCGAGCACGAAATTTCCATTAGAAAAGCAACTGCTTTCCCGCCTTTTTCCAACATTTTAAGAGTTTTAATATCGGCAAGCGAAGAACAAACGGTAGTAGATGGAACTAAAAAAGTTTATCAGGACTTAAAGGAAGTATACGAAGAAAATAGAGATAAGTTTTTCTTTTTCGGGTGTATGAAAGCGCCGATAAAAAAACTTCAAGGAAAATACCGCTATCAAATTTTAATGAGAGTGGAAACGGGAAATAACCACCTAATTGATAAAATTTATCTAGAAGCAGAAAAGTATAATAGTAGGAATTTACCCGTGTTCGTGGAGAAAAATCCAAACAATTTAAGTTAGAAAATAAGGAGCAAAAATGGCAATACGCAATATAGTTCAAAACGGCGATCCCGTTTTGAGAAAAAAGTGTTTTGAAGTCGAAAATTTTGACGAAAAATTAAATATTTTACTAGACGATATGAAAGACACCCTTATAAAATCGGAGGGCGTAGGCTTAGCAGCGCCACAAATTGGAGTTTTAAGAAGAATTTTTCTAGTTAAGTACGAAGATTTTTATTTTGAGTGCATAAACCCAAAAATTACCGAAATGAAAGGAAAATGCGTAGAGCAAGAGGGGTGTTTATCTGTAAGGGGAATGTACGGCGAAGTAGAAAGACCAACAAAAATCACCGTAGAGTTTTACGATAGAAACGGAAAATATAATAAACTAAAAGTAAGTGGATTTTTAGCGAGAATATTCTGCCATGAAAACGACCATTTAGACGGAATTTTATATATAGACAAAGCAAAGAACGTAGGTAGGGCTTAAAAGAGATGAGAGTAGTGTATTTAGGAACGCCTGAGTTTGCGGTAGCCCCCTTAAAAAAACTTCTAGAGATAGATAAAATAGAAATAGTTGGAGTTGTGACAAACAAGGATAAAAAGGTTGGAAGAAAATAAATTTTAACCTCGCCCCCAGTAAAACAATTGGCAATGGAGAAAGGGCTTCACGTACTTCAATATGATAAAATTAGAGTGGAAGGGGTGGAAGATTTAAAAGCGTTAAAACCCGACCTAATGATTACGTGCGCATTTGGTCAAATTTTAAGCCAAGAGATAATTGATATAGCAAAGATTGGCGTATTTAATATACACGCGTCGCTACTCCCAAAATATAGGGGCGCTTCACCTATAAACGAGGCGATTTTACGTGGTGAAAAAGAGACGGGCGTGACTATTATGAGAACGGATATCGGCATTGATACAGGCGATATTATTTATAAAACGTCAACTGAAATTAAAGAACAAGAAACGGCTGGAGAGTTAAGTGAGAGATTATCTGTAATTGGAGCAAATGCAATAGAAAAAGTGGTTTTAGACTTACTAGACGGAAAGGTAGAATACGTTAAACAACCCGAGAACGACTTTCCGTATACTAGAATAATAAAAAAAGAAGACGCCAAAATCGACTTTAACGAAAAAGCCGAAGACGTAGCAAATAAAGTTAGAGCGTATAATCCAGCCCCCGTGGCTTATGCCACCTTAAACGGAGAGCCGTTTAAGATTTATAAAGCAAAAGTTAGTGACAAGACGGGTGACGTTGGCAAGGTTTTAGAAAACGAAAAAAAGCTTATTATAGGTTGCAAGGATAAAAGCGTAGAATTTTTAGTAGTTCAAAAATGTGGTGGAAAGCCAATGAACGCTGTAGATTTTTTAAGGGGCAACCGATTAGAATTAGGAAAGGAATTTAAATGATAAATTACATTTACGATTGCTACAATATTCTAAACAAGGTATATAGCGATAAAACTTATCTTAAGCAAGCGATAAACGGCACGATAATTGAAGAAAAAAATCGCGCGTTAACCATAAAAACTTGCTACGGAGTTTTAGATAGAGATATAGAACTTAGTTATTATATAAAAAAGTTGACGGATAAAAGCCCAAAACTCGTAATAAGAACTATACTAAAAATCTCAATGTACGCAATAAAATACCTTAATAAAAAGGAATACGCCGTCACGGAAAACGCAGTAGCCTTAACTAAAAAGTTGGGCAAGACGGGAGCGAGTGGCTTTGTAAACGCATTTTTAAGAAGATTTATAAAGGAAAAAATTGACTTTCCAGAAAAGAAAGAAGAAAATTTATCTATAAAATATTCCTACCCTGAGTTTGCCGTAAAAAAACTTATAAAAACGTACGGCGAAGGGAGAACGGAGAGTATAATATCGGCAACAAACCCTTACCAAACGCTCGTTTTTTATGGAGTGGACGGAGAAGAATACTTAACTAATCTAGGCGTAAAACATCAAAAAACTCCTTATGAAAATGTTTTTAGCGTAGAAAATTTTACTAGAAATATAGACTTTGATAAGGGAGTATACACGTATCAAGCGCTAGGCTCGGTGGCTATATGCGACGGAGTGGAAAAAGGGAATAAGTTATTAGATTGTTGCTCAGCCCCTGGTGGAAAAAGCGTTAGATTATCTAGTAAATTCGATAGCGTAATTTCGTGGGACGTTCACGAGCATAGAGTAGCACTTATTACGGCTTACAAAGAGCGTATGGGCGTAAAAAATATAAGTGAAGAGCAAAAAGACGCTAAGATTTTTGATAAAGAATTAGTTTCTCAATTCGACGCAGTTTTAGTAGATGCGCCGTGCTCTGGGCTTGGAGTTGTTAACGATAATCCAGATATAAAGTTAAATAGAGAAGAAAACTCTATAAAAGAGTTAATTTTGGAACAAGAAAAAATCTTAAACACGGTAAAAAATTACGTAAAAAAAGGTGGATATTTATACTACTCCACTTGCTCGGTGCTAGATGAAGAAAATTATCTTCAAATGGAAAAATTCGTTAAAGAAAATCCCGAATTTTCGCCTTGTGAGATAGAGAGTAAACTAGAGGGCGAAGTTAAGAAGATAGGAATTCAGTATTTGCCCGATATTTCTAAAGGTTTAGGGTTTTACTTTGCAAAATTAAAAAGAATATCGTAAAGGAAAAAATGAAAGAGAGTTTATTGTCTTTTAGTTTAGAAAAGATAAAAAACTTAATAGTAGAAGAATTTGGCGAAAAGCCCTTTAGAGCAGGGCAAATCTTTTCACGTCTTCATTTAGGCGAAGAATTTTTTGAGATGACTGCTCTTTCTAATGATTTAAGAGAAAAATTAACCGAAAAATATTCGGCATTACCCGTAAAGATAATAAAGACTCTAAAGTCTACTGACGGCACGGAAAAGTTTTTGTTTTTACTTGAAGACGGCAACGTTGTTGAAGGCGTGTTAATGCGCTATAAGCACGGCTCTTCACTATGTATATCCACTCAAGTAGGGTGCAGAATGGGTTGCGCCTTTTGTGCATCGGGGCTAAACGGCTTAGTTAGGAATCTTTCGGCAGGCGAAATACTAGGTGAAGTAATTTGCGTAAACAAATATCTCGGTGGAGGATTGGGCGAAAAGAGAAAGGTTATAAACCTAGTGCTTATGGGGAGTGGCGAGCCACTCGATAACTACGATAACGTTGTGGAGTTTTTAAGGCTAGTTTCATTTAAGGACGGTATAAATATAAGCCCAAGAAATATAAGTTTATCTACTTCTGGCTTAGTTCCTAAAATGAAGAGATTGGCAGAAGAAAACCTAAGCGTAAACTTAACCGTTTCACTTCACTCTCCCTTTGATGAAGAGCGAAAAAAGATAATGCCTGTTGCAAAAAAATATTCAATAAAAGAGATATTAGAAGCGTGCAAACATTACTTTGATAGAACGGGAAGAAGATACATCTTTGAATACGTTTTAATAAAGGGCGAAAATGATAGAAGAGAGCACGCAGAAGAACTTATAAAACTTCTAAAAGGTAGACCTTGCCACGTAAATCTTATAAGACTAAACGAAGTAAAGGAAAACGATTTAAAAGGTGGAACGGAAAAGGAAGCCTACCAGTTTTTAGGACTACTAGAACGTGGTGGACTATCTGCTACCGTTAGGCGTAAAATGGGCGAAGACATAGAAGGGGCTTGTGGACAATTAAGGCAAAAATATATCGAACAAACTAAGGAAGACTAGAAAATATGGATATAAAAATAGTCGCGGATATTGCAAGTTTTATTGCAATGGTATTAATTGCTACTAGTTATTTTGTAAAGAACAAAAGGAATTACTTATTTTTTCAACTTGTAGGAATAGTATTTTTAATACTTTCGTTCTTCTTTTCGGTAATGTTCGTCGCGATGATAGGACTTTCAATCGGTTTATTAAGAACGATAACTTTCTTCATCTATGAAAAAAAGGGCAAGAAAGCACCGCTTATTTGGTCGTTTGTATTTTCAGCATTAACGATAGGTGGATATTTTATAGCGCAAGCCATAAAAGATACAGCAACCCCTTACGACGTAATGAATATTATAGCCCTTTGTATGTATGCGTTCATATTTAGAATAAGGGATATAAGAGTGGTAAAATTTACTATGCTAGTGCCGACGGTGTTATCAATTTTATATAACTTGCTATCGAGCGCGCCAATATTTAACGCACTTTCATATACGATAGAACTAATTGCAAATATAGTTTCAATAATAACCTACTATACTATTATGAGTAGAAAAAATATAGCCAAAAATAAAAAGCAAAAGGAAGAATAGTTTTTGATAGGAAGACTAATTAAGGTTTGTTCAAACGGATATACCGTTAGATGCGAAGAAAAAGATTATCCGTGCAAGGCAAAAGGAAAATTAAAGATAAGTGGCGATGGGCTTTACGTTGGGGATTACGTGGAAATTGAAAACGGCGTAATCGCTAAAGTCTTGCCGAGAAAAAATAAACTTATTCGCCCAAGAGTTTCTAATATCGACGCAATAGTGGTAGTAGTAGCAGTAGAGCCAAAACCCGACTATTATTTAGTGGATAAAGTAGTTTTATCGGGCATAAAAAACGATATAGAAACCGTTATATTAGTTAACAAATCGGATAAGGATAAAAATCTTTTTGAAAGCGTAAAGAGTCAATACGACGGAGTTGCAAAAGTTTATAGCGTAAGCGCAAAAGATAAAGTTGGAATAGAGCAAGTAAAGGAATTTTTGCAAAATAAAACGGTAGTTTTAGCAGGGCAAAGCGCCGTTGGGAAAACTACCTTAGTTAACGCAATATTTTCTTTAGATTTAAGGGTAGGCGAACTTAGTGAAAAGATTCAAAGGGGCAAGCATACCACCACTTATTCGCAAATATTTATTAAGGACAACGTAAGCGTAATAGATTCGCCGGGGTTTGCGCAGATTGAAGCGTTTGTGGACTTAGAGGAACTTCCAAATTTATATCAAGAATACCTAGAGTACGCAAGTGAGTGTAGGTTTAGAGGTTGCACTCATACGGACGAGCCCGATTGTCAAGTGAAAAAAGCAGTAGAAGAGGGCAAACTTTCAAAAGAGAGATACGTGCGATACGTAGAAATATATAACCAAATAAAATGTAGGAGAAAAGATTATGAATAAGATTAAGATTGCGCCGTCAATGTTGTCGGCAGACTTTTCAAAATTCGGTGAAGAAGTAAAACTTATCACCGAAAACGGAGCGGACTTTTTGCATTTAGACGTAATGGACGGAGTATTTGTAAAAAACATCTCTTTCGGCCCAAAATTTATAAAGGAAGCAAGACCTTATTCAACGGCAATATTCGATACTCACCTAATGATAGTAGAGCCTTGGAAGTATATCGAAAGGTTTGCCGACGCAGGTTCGGATATTATAACCGTTCACTACGAAGCGTGTAAAGAAAGGCTAGTGGATACCTTAAAAGCAATCAAATCACTCGGCAAAAAGTGTGGCGCAGTTATTAACCCAGATACGCCTGCATCTGCTATCAAAGATGCAGTAGAAGAGTGTGATATGATACTACTAATGAGTGTTTTTCCAGGATTTGGTGGGCAAAAGTTTATCGCAGACGTTTTGCCTAAGGTAGAAGAAGTTAGAAATATGATAAACGCGACTGGTAAAGATATAGACCTAGAAATCGACGGTGGAATAAATTTAGAAAACGCACCGCTTGTCAAAAGGGCAGGTGCAAACGTATTAGTTGCGGGAAGCACGGTGTTTAACGAAAAAGATAGAAAGGCAATAATTGAAAAATTAAGAAACGAGTAAAAATTTTAGCACCTAAATACATATCATATATTGTATAGAGGTGTAAAATGAAAATATATTGTTTTAAGCCACCAACGATAATAAGAAAAATTCTCAAATTATTCTTTTTGAGAGAAGAGAGATAAAAAAATAAGCCCGAATTATTCGGGCTTAAAAATTTTTAAATGCAATTAAATCATTTCAACGATAGTTTCGTAAATTTTTCCTTCTTTTTCGTATTGTTCACTAAGCGTATTAAAAGCGTCTAGAACGTTTGTATATTTAGTTCCGCCTAGTTTTAAGTGAGAAAAATCTATGGCTTTATTTGCAATTAAGTTAATGCTTGTAGCCGTGTTTCCAAAACCTGAGTTAATGCAGAGAATATCTAGTTGTTTTTTAACTGCCGGTAGGAAAGAGATGTTAGCGCTCTTATGGAAAAGTCCAGTAAACGCAACTTGAGTACTTTGTCCCGCTAAGGCAAAAGCCTTACTTGGCGAGATGTTTGAGTCGGAAATGAAAACGACTTTATCGGGTAGTCTACCACTGGTGATAGCCAAAACTTCTTTTTGCCAGTTGTCGTTAGGGCCGAGAGCGTAGTAAATACCACTATCTTTTGCAATTTGTAAGTTCTCTTCGTCAAGCGTCATAATGATAGGAACGGCTTGGTAGTAGATTAAAAGTTGTGAGAAGATATTGCCAAAGTTATTAGCGCCTAAAACGGCAACGTAATCGCCCTTTTGAATATTCATCTTATCGAAAATAGCAATACCCCTAGAGATATAATCGATATAGAGAGAATCGATATCCGAAACGCTATTAGGTAGGGTAAACAATTTGTCTGGTGCAGTGGCAACGAAATCTCTAATAAATCCGTCGTAATCTTCGCCTGCAGAGAGTGGGTTAGAACATTTATTATAATTGCCCTTTTTGCAGTTGTAGCACTCTTCGCAAGTTTTGGTAGGGTCGATATAAACACGTTTACCTTTTTCCAAGCCGAAAAGATTGGTTTCAGCCTCGCTGACCAAGCCAATACCCGAAGAACCTAAAACTATTTCATCGCACTCAAGTTCACCTCTAAATCTCAAAACGTCGGAAAGAGTGATTAAAGCCTTGCTAACTTTAACCTTTGCTTGAGCCGAAGAAGGAATTTCTTCATTAATTTCAACTTCATTTAAAGTAAATGGTTTAGTAATCTTATAACCCTTCATAAAATCCTCGAAATCGAATTTAAGGTAATTGTACTACAAAAAAAAGAAAAAGGCAAGCAAAAAACAAGGGGGGATAAAAATTAAAAAATCAAGAAAAAAATAAAAAAGCAAAAAAACGGCTTGATAATAGTTGACTAAATTCAAAAAATTTAATATAATATGCAGGTAAATAAGAGAAAGAGGTGTTTATATGAAAGAAAGTATTCATCCAGATTATCACGAGGTGACTGTTGTTTGCGCTTGTGGCGAAACTTTCAAAACCGGTTCTACTAAAAAAGGCGATACTATAAAGGTTGATATTTGCAGTAAATGTCATCCCTTCTTTACTGGTAAGCAAAAACTTGTAGACACTGGTGGCCGAGTTGATAAGTTCAACAAGAGATACGGCAAGGCAAAATAGTTTTTCTGTATTAAAAGGCTTTAAGGGTAATTTTACACTTAAAGCCATTTTTTTAAAAAGTACTCATAAAAAAGCGAGAAAAATTGATGGGTAAGAAAGAAAAAACGTGCAAAGTTTCAATAGGTGGTCAAGCGGTATTAGAGGGCGTAATGATGCGTGGAAAAACCGCAATGGCAACTGCCGTTAGAGATAGCGACGGGATAATAAGATTAGAAACTAAAAGGATAAAACCTTTAGGAAGCAATAATCTTTTTTTTCGCTTGCCTATAATTCGTGGAGTAGTTAACTTTTTGTCATCAATGTTCGGTGGAACGGCAGTATTAATGCGCTCGGCGGATGTTTTTGGAGAAGGTGAGCCAAGTAAATTAGAAAAGTGGTTTGCGGAAAAATTAAAAGTTAACGTAATGAGCGTGGTGAGTATATTTTCCTTAGTTTTAGGTTTAGCGCTTGCTATAGGCTTGTTTATCTTTTTGCCACAGTTAATAAGAGTGGGCTTGCAAAAACTTTTTAATAACGGATTAGAGTTTAACGTTTGGGCAACCAATTTTATTGAAGGTGGAGTAAAACTAATAATATTTGTCAGTTATATCCTTTTAGTTTCGTTATTAAAGGATATAAAAAGAACGTTTATGTACCATGGAGCAGAGCATAAAACCATCACTTGCTATGAAAAGGGCTTAGAATTAACGGTGGAAAACGCTAGAAAATGTAAACGAGTTCACGATAGGTGTGGAACGACTTTTTTGGTGTTCGTAATGCTCGTTAGTATAATATTATTCGCTCTTTTTGAAAGTCTATTGTATCAATATCAAATAGAACTCAGTAAAGGCATAAGGATATTATGCAAAATTGGATTTTTGCCGATAGTTGCAGGGCTTTCATACGAACTTCTTAAAGGGTTATCAAAAACCGATTGCTTTATATTTTTCCCCTTAAAAGTTCCAGGGCTACTTTTACAAAGGATAACAACGCGTGAGCCAAGCGACGATATGTTAGAAGTTGCGATAACCGCTTTTAGTAAAGTTTTAGAAATGGATAGCGACCAAAGTATAAAAGAGCAAACTTTCGTGCTTCCATTAAAGAGAGAAGAATTAACTAAAAACGTTATCGAAAAATTAAAGGAAAACGGAATAGAAGAAAGGGCAGAAGCCGAGTGGATAGTATCAATAACCTTAGGCGTAAAGAGAGATGAAGTTTACTTAACTAATCTCGTCACTCCAAAATACGTAGAAAAGGTAAACGCCGTGGTGGAAGAGAGAATCACTGGCAAACCACTATGGTATTGTATAGGCGACACGGACTTTTACGGATATAAAATAAAAGTGGATAATAGAGTTCTAATTCCACGTCCTGAAACAGAAGAATTAGTTTTAAGAGCAAAAGAGTATATAACCGATAAAAGCCAAGTATTAGACATGTGTACTGGTAGTGGAGCGATAGCCATTGCAATAAAGAAAGAAACTAACGCAATGGTCACTGCAGTAGACATCAGTAGTGGCGCTTTAGAATTAGCCAAAGAAAACGCAAAATTAAACGGCGCAGATATAGAATTTATAGAAAGCGATATGTTTACTAGTTTAGAGGGTAGAAAATTCGACGTAATAATTTCTAATCCGCCTTATATAAAAACTAAAGACTTATCGGGGCTACAAAAGGAAGTAAAAGAATTTGAACCAATGCTTGCGCTTGACGGCGGAGAAGACGGTTTAACGTTTTATAAAATAATAGCCGAAAAAGTAGAAAAGCACTTAAACGAAAATGGTGTATTACTAATGGAAATAGGCTATAATCAAAGTGAAGAAGTAATGGGTTTATTTAGTGGATATAAAGAGATATCTGCGATAAAAGACCTAGAAAATAAGGATAGAATAATCAAGGTGGTATTTTAATGTTTAAGAAACTCGATAAAATGCTAGATAGATTTGAAAAACTTAACGAAATGGTTTCAGATCCAAACGTAATCGCAAAAATGGACGAGTGGACGGCGTATTCAAAAGAACTTTCGGACATAACCGAAACGGTAGAGAAATATACCGAGTATAAAAAGACCAAGAAAGAGATAGAAGATTTAGAAACTTCAATATCGCTTGAAAAAGATGCGGAAATGAAATCGTTTATGGAAAACGAACTTCAAGAGTGCAAGCAAAAGTTAGAAGAGATTTCAGGTGAACTTCGCATATTGCTTTTACCTAAAGACCCCGACGACGACAAGAACGTTATAATGGAAATTAGAGCGGGCGCAGGTGGAGAGGAAGCGAGTCTATTTGCGTACGAACTTTATAGAATGTACGTAAAATACGCCGAGAAAAATCGTTGGAAGACTGAAGAAATTGAAAACAACTCTACTGAACTTGGAGGAGTAAAAGAAGTAGTATTTTCGATTTCGGGAAAATCTTGCTTTGGTAAACTCAAGTTTGAAAGTGGCGTTCATAGAGTACAAAGAGTACCTGAAACTGAATCACAAGGAAGAGTTCACACTTCAACTGCAACGGTAGCGGTATTGCCAGAAGCCACCGACGTAGAAATTAAAATTGAGGAAAAAGACCTAAGGGTAGACACGCTGAGAAGTAGTGGAGCAGGTGGACAACACGTAAATAAAACGGAATCTTGTATAAGATTAACGCATATTCCAACGGGAATAGTAGTTTTGTGCCAAGACGAGCGTTCACAAACTAAAAACAGAGAAAAAGCGATGAAAGTATTAAAGAGTAGACTTTACGACTTTTACCAATCGCAAGCAGATAAAGAATATTCGGAAAATCGCCGTAGCCAAGTAGGAACGGGCGATAGGTCTGAAAGAATTAGAACGTACAACTTCCCACAAGGAAGAGTGACCGACCATAGAATAGGATTAACTCTACACTCAATAGACACCTTCTTAATGGGTGATATCGAAGAGATGGTAGAGGCGCTTAAGATAGCGGATAGAGAGGCAAAACTCTCAGCGGGATTTGATGAAGAATAGATAGAATTTGGAGACGATTATGAACTTGTCAAAAAGAGTTAGTGAAATTTCACCGTCGTTGACTTTAGAAATTTCAGCAAAAGCAAAAAAGATGAAAGCAGAGGGCATATCGGTAGTAGGCTTTACTGCTGGAGAGCCTGATTTTAACACGCCCGATTATATTATAGAATCGGCAAAAAAAGCCTTAGATATCGGCTTTACAAAATATACGCCTGCATCAGGTATGCAAGAGTTAAAAGAAGCGATTGCAAATAAATTAAAAAGAGAAAACGGCTTAGATTACGCGCCCAATCAAATAGTAATATCTTCTGGAGCAAAGAGTTCACTATTTCACTCGATTGCATCAATCGTAGAAGAAGGTGAAGAAGTTGTAATTCCGTCACCATATTGGCTCACTTATCCAGAACTTGTTAAACTAGCAGGTGGAATTTGCGTATACGTTCAAACGGACGATAAAACGGGCTATAAAATTACCCCCGAACAACTAGAAAAAGCCATCACCGATAAAACTAAATGTATTATATTAAACTCACCAAACAACCCAACTGGCGCAGTTTATTCTAGAGAAGAACTAGTTGCATTATTAAAAGTTATCGAGAGCAAAAATATCTGGGTAATTTCGGATGAAATTTACGAAAAACTCGTATACGACGGCGAGGAATTTGTTTCGATAGCGTCTTTGAGCGAATATGCAAAAGAGCATACTATAGTAGTTAACGGATTAAGTAAGGCTTATTCAATGACCGGCTGGCGTATTGGCTATATAGCAGCGCCTACTGAAATTGCAAAAGCAGTTAGTTCAATGCAAAGCCATACGACGAGCAATGCTTGTTCGATTGCTCAGTATGCGTCTGTTGAGGCTCTTAACTCTAAAAAGGGCGAAGAGTTTATTGCTAGTATGCTAAAAGCCCTAGACGAGAGAAGAAAATACCTTTATGAAAACGCAAGCAAGATTGCAGGATTTAAATGTGCAGAACCAAAAGGCGCGTTCTATCTTTTCGTAGACGTTTCCGCTCACTTTGGAAAGAGTTTTGAAGGCGAAGTAATCACGGGTTCTCTTAAGTTTGCCGACCTAGCGTTAAGAAAGGGCGTAGCGCTTATTCCAGGCGTTGCCTTTGGCGACGATAATTCGATAAGATTATCTTACACGGTATCGATGGACGATATAAAGGAAGGATTAAAGAGATTAAGCGAGTTTGTAAGCGAACTAAAATAAAAAAATATAATAAAACCTAAAGGAAATTTTAAAAACCCTATTGTAATTTTTTAAAAATTGTTATACAATATAGGTACGGAGAGAATTCCGAGGAGGAAAATAAATGAAAATCATATACGGACCAAAAGGAACAGGTAAAACAAAGGCAATAATCGACAGTGCAAACGCAGTGGTAGAAGAGGCAAAAGGCCACGTAATTTTTATCACGGATACAAAGAGATATTCGCCTGATATAAAGATTCAAATTAGATTTTTAGACGTATCCGGTTTTGAAATTCAAGGGGAAGACGGATTTAGAGGCTTCCTTAAAGGAATAGTAGCGGCAAACGGAGATAACGAATACATATACGTAGACGGAATCGCAAGAATCACCGGCAAACCACTTAGCGAATTAAATAGTATTTTCGGCGCTATGGAAAATTTAGAAGCAGATTACGGAGTAAAATTCGTTGTCACTTGTTCGGCAAGCAAAGAAGATTTACCAGACTTTGTAGTTAAGCACGTAAAATAATTGATTTTTATACGTAAAATGGTGTAAAATAATATTCGGAAAGTAATTTCCGAATATTTTATTTTTTGGAGATAAATATGAAGTTCATAAGTACGAGAGGAAAAGATATCGCTAAAAATTCGGCAGAGGCGATAACCAAAGGCTTGGCGAGTGACGGTGGGTTGTTCGTTCCCGAAACTTTTCCTTGCGTTTACGACAAAATAGAAAAACTTTTAGATATGGACTACGCTGAGAGAGCAAGCGTAGTTATCGGCAGTTTTTTAGAAGAGTACGATAGCGAGAGATTGTTATCTGCTTGTCAAAAGGCGTATTCTCGTTTTGAAGAAAACGATCCTGCTCCCGTAGTTAGAATAGACGAAGATTTATACGTTCTAGAATTATTCCACGGCCCAACGCTAGCGTTTAAGGACGTTGCGTTAACGCTACTTCCATTTTTACTTAGAGAGGGCGCAAGCATTTGTGGAATAGAAGAACAAATTTTAATATTAGTTGCAACTAGTGGAGATACGGGCAAGGCGGCACTTTCAGGTTTTCAAGACGCTGAGGGAATAAAAATAATGGTTTTCTTCCCAAGCGAAGGAGTTAGCGATATGCAAAAACTCCAAATGTGCACGCAAGAAGGAGAAAACGTAAACGTAGTTGCAGTGAAAGGTAATTTCGACGATTGCCAAACGGCAGTTAAAAAGATTTTCTCGGATAAAGAATACGAAAAAATATTGAAGGATAAAAATATAGTATTTTCCAGTGCAAACTCAATTAACTTTGGTAGATTAGTTCCACAAATAACATACTATTTCTCGGCATATTGCGATATGGTTAACGCAGGGGAAATAGAACTTGGCGATAAAATAAACTTTGCCGTTCCTACTGGCAATTTTGGAAATATATTGGCGGGCTACTACGCAAAGCAAATGGGGCTACCAATCAATAAACTAGTATGCGCTTCTAACTCAAACAACGTATTAACCGAATTTTTTGCAAACGGAACGTACGACGCGAAAAGAGAGTTTTATAAAACCACTTCTCCATCAATGGATATTTTAGTTTCAAGCAATTTAGAGCGTTTAATTTTTGAACTAAACGGAAGAGACGCTTTAATCACGGCAAAACAAATGCAAGAACTAAAAGAAAAGGGCGTATATCAAATAAAAGAAGAGCAACTAGAAGTTCTAGATAGAGAGTTTTTCGCCGATTTTGCCGACGAAGAAGAAGTTATGCAAACGATAGCAGATTTCTTTGAAGAGTACGGCTACGTTTTAGATACTCACACGGCAGTTGGAATTAACGTGGAAGAAAAGTTTAAAGGCTTCTATGAAGATGCAGGCAAAACCATCGTTTTGTCAACTGCAAGCCCGTATAAATTCCCACAAAGCGTACTAAAGGCGTTGACTGGAAAAGGGGTTGGAGACGCGTTTGAAGCAAGTAAAAAATTAGAAAACTTAACGGGTATGCCAATGCCGGAAGGTCTTAAGACTTTGCAAAATAAGAAAAGAAGATTCGATAAGGAAATTGATAGAAACAAAACCAAAGAGGCAGTTGATGAATTTATAGGATAGAATCCTATTCAATATTTATTCAATAAAGGTGAAGTATAATGGAAGAAAAGAAAGTATTATTTTCGGCAATACAACCGAGTGGAATTTTAACGATAGGAAACTATTTAGGAGCGTTAAAAAACTTTAAAAAATTACAAAGCGATTATTTGAGCATCTTCTCGCTTGCAGACTTGCATACTTTAACCGTAAAGCAAGAGCCTGCAGTGTTAAGAAAGAATATTTACGAATTAACGGCGCTATATCTCGCTTGTGGAATTAATCCCGAAGAGAGCATATTATTTGCGCAATCTCACGTATCGGCGCACGCCGAACTTGCGTGGATATTAAACACAATGTGCTATCCGGGCGAACTATCTAGAATGACTCAGTTTAAGGATAAAAGCAAAAAACACGAAGATAATATAAATATGGGGCTAATGGACTATCCCGTACTAATGAGTGCCGACATTTTGCTTTATCAAACGGAATTAGTTCCCGTTGGGGCAGACCAAAACAACACTTAGAACTTGCAAGAGATTTGGCAATAAGATTTAACAATAGATATTCTGAAACTTTCAAAGTTCCAGACCCTTATATCAGTAAGACGGCTGCAAGGGTAATGAGTTTAGCCGATCCCGAAAGAAAGATGAGCAAGTCAGACGCTAATGAAAACGCCTTTATATCTATGGACGACACGCCTGAAATTATCTTAAAGAAATTTAAAAGAGCAGTGACCGATAGTGACAATAGAGTAGTATTTAGCGAAGAGAAAAAGGGAATAAGTAATTTACTCACCATTTACACGGCTTTCACGGGCAAGACTATTGAAGAAGCGGAAAAGGAATTTGACGGCAAGGGCTACGGCGACTTCAAGACTGCCGTTGCAGAATCGGTTATAGAAGCCATAGAGCCAATAAGACAAGAAAAGAATAGACTTTTATTAAACAAAGATTATCTTGACGACGTTTTGAAAAACGGCGCTGAAAGAGCCGAAAGAATAGCGTATAAAACGCTTTCAAAGGTATATAGAAAAGTGGGATTAGTTCCTAGAAAAAGGGGATAAAATAAATGTTTGGCTACGTTAAAACGGATACACCAAATATGTACGTAAAAGATACCGTGTTATATAAGGCAATGTATTGTGGCTTATGTAAGGGTATTGGGGCGACCTGTGGGCAAAAAGCGAGATTTGTATTAAATTACGATTTAGCATTTTTGTCGGCGCTTTTGCACAACGTTATGGGTGTAGACGTCAGCGTAGAAAAAAAGCATTGCGTAATTCATCCAATAGTTAAAAGATCAATCGCTAATGTAGACGAACTAACTAAAAGAATTGCAAGATTAAACGTTTTGCTCGCCTATTATAAATTAGAAGATGCAGTCACAGATAAAGAGGGTGGGAGATTAAAGAGAAGTTTTTTTAAGAGAGCGTATAAAAAGGCTAAAAAAGAAGAGCCGAAAATGGATGAAATAATCAAAAAAAGATACGCTGAACTTAGAGAATACGAAATAAAAAATATCGATAGCATAGATATTTCGGCAGACCCATTTGGCAATATGATGAAAGATTTAATTTGTCACTTGGCAGGGGATTTTTACACCGAAGAATTGGGCGATATAGCCTATAATCTAGGAAAGTGGATATATTTAATCGACGCGATCGACGATTATGATAAAGACCTTAAAAAGAAGAGTTTTAACGTGTTCGTAAACGCCTATAAACTAGAATCAAAGGAAAAATTGCTAAAAGAAAAAGGACAAGAACTAATAAATGCAATAAGCCCTTCTTTAATGAGTATAGGCGAAAAAGCGAGAGAGTTAAAATACAAGTTTAATCACGATTTATGCGACAACGTGTTAAATAGAGGATTAATTTTAGAAACGAAAAGAGTTTTGGAGAACAAAAAATGCAAGAATTATACAAAATCCTAGGTGTGAGTGAAGAAGCGAGCCTAGAAGAAATAGAATTAAGTTATAAAACGCTTAAAGAAAAATATTCAAAGGAAAGATTCTTAGAGGGAGAAAAGGGTAATCAAGCGGCAAAAAATCTCACTCTATTAGAAAACGCTTACCAAGAGATAATAGCATTAAAAAGAGCAGATGAAGATAAAGATTATAAAGAGATAGAAAAACTTATAAGAAACGGAGATTTAGCGGGCGCGCAAGCAAAGTTGGACGACGTGACTACTCGTGATGGAAATTGGCACTACTTACAATCGGTAGTTTTTTATAAAAAGAATTGGATAAACGAGAGTAAAAAACAACTTGAAATTGCAATGAGTAAAGAGCCCAAAAACAAAAAGTTTTCGGACGCATACACTAAACTCAACGAAAAGATAGCGTACAATCAAACGCAATTTAATTCGGGAAGTGCAACTCCACCTAGACAAGAGGCAGAGCCACAACAACAAATGGGTGGTACGGCAATGGACGGGTGCTGTTCTTGGTGTGCAACAATGTGTTGTATGAATATGTGCTTAAATATGTGTTGTCAATGCTAAAAAATGAAAAGTAAAATATTAGCGTTATCGGCAATAAGCGCAGGTTTAGTTGCGTTAGTATTAACGATAGGTACTTATTTTAACGTGGCGGATATATTCTGCTTAGCACTAGCGTCTTGCTTTGTCACGTTGCCACTAAGTTATAAATCCTATTTAGGAAGTATTTTAAGTTATCTCGTAGGTGGAGTATTAGCCTTTTTATTTACAGGTTTTAATATATTTATAGCCACCGTGCCTGCATACTTTGTTTTTTTTGGAATTTATCCAATAATAAAGCAACTACTTAGGCAAAAGCAAGTTAATAAAATTATAAGTTATATAATAGGACTTATATGGGGAATTGCGTGCGCCTACGGAATGTATTTTTACTACGTAAACTTCATGGGTATAACCTTTAGCGATTTGCCACTATTCGTGCACGAGAATATATTGTATTTAGTGGGTGCAATAGGTGGATTGTTTTTCGTGGTATACGAAAGATTTATTACGGTTTCTAAGCGTTTTATCGATATAACCGTAGCGAAAATTATTAAGTAATTTAGGAAAGAATATGGTAAAAAACCAAGAGAAAATAGGCGTAGTAATAGCGCTTGGAATGAACGGGGAGGGAATTTTAAAGGACGAAGATTATACAATCTTTGTCCCTTTTGCTTTGCCGACCGAAAAGATAAAATATAAAGTGCTAAAAGTGAGTAAAAATTGCGTTTACGGAAAACTTTTAGAAGTGTTAACACCTGCGGAAGAGAGAGTTAGAACAAAGTGCAAGGTGTTTACAAAATGTGGTGGTTGTCAACTTCAACACTTAAGATATTCAGCGCAACTCTCAGCAAAAGAAAATAATATAAAAACTTGCTTTTCTAAGATTGCAAACCTTAAAGTAGAAGTGATGCCTGCGGTAAAGGGTGAGTGTGAATATCGTTATAGAAATAAACTTCAACTACCAGTAAGGCAAACGGAAAATGGCGCAATATTAGGTTTTTACGCCGAAAATTCACATAGAGTAATTGAAATAGAAGATTGTGAAATAAACGGCTACTACGTTCAATCGATAATAAAAGCGTTTAAGAGATACTTTACCGAGTATAACGTTAAGGGATATGAAGAGCAAACGCACTCTGGCGACGTAAGAGAGATTACGGTAAAGGAAGTTGGTGATAAACTCATAATCACGGTAGTCACTTTAAGCCGAATTTTGCCCCATAAAGAAGAATTACTTAAAATTCTAAGAGAAGAAATCAAGCAAGACTTTTCTCTCTATCAAAACGTAAATTCGGCAGTCACCAACGTTATATATGGAAAGGAATTTATATTGCATTACGGAAAAGGCGAATATCAAGCCGAAATGTTTTCCGTTAAGTATAAAATTGGCGTTCAAAGTTTTATGCAAGTAAACACTTCCGTTTGTCATAAACTATATTCTGCCGTAAGAGAAGGACTAAACTTAAATGAAAAAACCATAGTTATAGACGCATATAGCGGGGCAGGACTTATGACGGCGCTACTCGCCCAAAGAGCCAAAAAGGCAATCGGGGTAGAGATAATAAAAGAGGCTGTAGATATAGCGAATAAACTTGCAACCGATAACGGATTAAAAGATAAAATAATCAACTATTGTGGAAAATGCGAAGAATTATTGCCAAAGATAATTAAACGAGAAAAGCAAGAAAATAACGACGTCGCAGTAGTTTTAGATCCACCAAGAAAGGGCGTAGATATAAAGGTAATTAAGGCAATACTTGAAAGCGACATAGATAGAATTGCGTACGTGTCATGCTTGCCGTCAAGCCTAGCGAGAGATATAGGGCTATTAGTTGGCACGCTAGAAGAAAAGGACGGCGAGATTAAAAGAGTAGAAAACCCAACCTTAAGGTATAATATAGAACTAATAAAACCTTTCGATATGTTTGCCCAAACCAAACACGTCGAGACGTTGGTCATATTAAATAAAAACAAATAAAAATTTCGAGCGAATTTTACGCTCGAAATTTTATTTTTAGACTCAAAAACATACTTGTTAAATTGTTGATAAAGTGAATAAAAACAGAAAAATGTTAGTAGATATATATAAAAAGTTATCCACACGAAAAATGTGGAAAAAGGTCAAAGTGTTGATAACTTAGGCTTTTTTGAGGTAGTTATCAACAAAGGGGGCAGGTTTGAACAAAAAAAAGAGTTTTATAATAATTTCCGTTTTAATAATAACGGCATTAACGTTTATGCTTTGTTTTGGCTCGATAAAAAACGGAACGGCGCTAAGTAGCGAGTTTCCAAAAACTAAGGTTATATTAGATGCGGGGCATGGTGGAATCGACGGAGGAGTTTCGGGAGTAAATACGGGAGTAAAAGAGAGCGAACTCAATTTAATGATAGTTAAAAAATTAGAGAGATATCTAGTTGACGCAGGTTTTGAAGTTAGGCTAACTAGAAGTACGGATGCAGGCTTGTATGGGTTAGCGACGAGTAATAGAAAGAAAAAGGATATGGAAAAGCGTCGTCAAATTATAGAAAAATTTAAGCCTAATTTAGTAGTTAGTGTGCATTTAAATAGGTATTCTCTATCTACTAGAAGGGGCGCGCAAGTATTTTATAATGGGGAAAGTGAAAACGGTAAGATTTTAGCCGAGCACGTTCAACAAGCGTTTAATGGGTTAGAAGAATCAACAAGGAGTTTTAGCGCGCTAAGTGGCGATTATTATATGCTTAAATGCACAAAATATCCGTCCATAATAGCAGAGTGTGGATATTTATCCAATCCCGAAGAAGAGAAACTACTTTTAACCGAAGAATATCAAGGAAAGATAGCGTATTGCATCTTTAAGGGAATAGTGGGATACGTAGCCCAAACTACCATAACTGAATAAAAAATAAGAGCCCGAACAAAATTCGGGTTTTTTTCTTGCAAAAGTGGTTAAAAGATATTGAAATTTAATAAAAAATAATGTATAATAAACGTATAAAAAATGGGGGAGTAAGGCGTGTTTCATATAGACGAAGTGATGAGCAAGGAAAAAGCCGTTAATTTAAGCCCTGTAGTACTTGCGTTCGTGGGGGATGCGGTTTATTCGTTATTCGTTAGGGAAAGGCTTACTTTTTATAGTGATTGCAAGACGGGGGAACTTAATAAACTTGCAGTAAAAGAAGTAAAAGCGACGGCACAAGCCCAATTTTTTAAAGAAATAGAAGAACTTTTAACGGAAGAAGAACTCTCCATATATAAAAGGGGTAGAAACGCAAAAAAGACGACTAGGTCTAAAAGCGCGTCGATTGCAGAATATAACGTTTCAACGGGATTTGAAGCGCTACTTGGCTACCTATACCTAACGGGAAATAAAGAAAGACTTAATTACTTATTAAATAAAGGAATAAAATAATGAAAGTTGAAGGAAGAAATTCAGTATACGAACTATTAAAAACGGACAAAGAAATAGATAAAATACTAGTTCAAAAAGATTTAAAGGACGACGCTAGTAAAAGATTAATTAACGTAATTCGTTCTCATAAAATCAAGGTGCAATTAGTAGATAAGTACGTTATTGAAAAGGAAAGCGAAAGCAAAAGAAGTCAAGGATTTATAGCGTACACTTCGGACTATAAATATTTTGACGTTGAGGATATAATCGTAGATGCCCAAGACAAAGACGGCTTTGTGGTAGTGTTAAACGAGATATTAGACCCACATAATTTAGGTAGTATAATAAGAGTTTGCGAGTGTGCGGGGGTAGACGGAATAGTTATCGGCAAAGACAGAAGCGCATCTGTAAACGACACGGTAATGAGAATATCGGCGGGCGCACTAAACCACGTAAAAGTTGCGAGAGTGGTAAATATTAACCACGCAATCGACAAGTTGAAAGATAACGGCTACTGGGTATACGGAGCAGAAGTAGGTGGACAAGAGATATATAAAGCCAACCTAACGGGAAAACTTTGCTTAGTAATCGGTGGCGAAGATAGTGGGGTAAAAAGACTCACTAAAGAAAAGTGCGATGGAATTATTTCAATTCCAATGTACGGAAAGGTAAATTCGCTAAACGCATCGGTGGCATGTGGTGTTGCCGTATACGAAGCGGTTAGACAAAGAAGAAAATAGAAAATGGATTTAACTAAAATTTCAGACGAAGAATTAGCGGTACTTGCTAAGAGCGACGCTTTGGCAATAGAAGAACTATTAAACAGGTACAAAACGCTAATAAATTCACAAGCAAGAAAATATTTTTTAAGAGACGGAGATATTGAAGATATCACGCAAGAAGCGATGATAGGCTTATTTAAGGCAGTCACGTCATTTAACGGTCAATCTAGTTTTAGAAACTACGCCTTTGCGTGTATAAAAAACAATATTTTGACGGCGGTAAAAAAATCTAATACCGATAAAAATAAGCCTATGATAGACTACGTTTCTTTATCGGGAAGAGAAGAAGACGATCAGGATAAAACTCTCTTAATTAGCGACGTTAACTTTGAGCCTGAAAAAAGTTATATAGAAAAAGAAGAAAGCATAGAAAGGCAAAAACTAATAAATCAAACGCTAAGTAAATTAGAAAATGAAATTTTAGCATTATATCTTCAAGGTTTTTCGTATGAAGATATAGCAAATAAAACGGGAAAGAACAAAAAAGCAATAGATAACGCGTTGCAAAGGATAACGAAAAAACTTAAAGGCGCGTTAAAGTAAGGAGATAAAATGGAATATCTTGCGCTATATAGAAGATATAGACCGAATACTTTTGATAAACTTATTGGGCAGGAACATATCGTTTCTACGTTAGTAAACCAAATAGAGAATCAAAGATTAGGACACGCGTATCTATTCACGGGGACGAGAGGTACGGGTAAGACTTCGTGCGCAAAGATATTTGCAAAAGCAATAAACTGCGAAAATCCAGTAAACGGCTCGCCTTGTGAAAAGTGTGCGACTTGTAGAAGTTTAAGTCAAGCGTCTAATATGGACGTAATAGAAATTGACGCGGCTTCAAACAACGGCGTAAACGAGATAAGAGAATTAAAAGAAAACGTACAGTATCCACCAGTATCTTGCAAGTATAAAGTATATATAATCGACGAAGTTCATATGCTAACGGGACAAGCGTTTAACGCGCTACTAAAGACGTTAGAAGAGCCACCTAAACACGCGGTGTTTATTTTGGCAACGACAGAAGTTCATAAAATCCCTGCAACTATACTATCTAGATGTATGAGATTTGACTTTAGGTTAATTCCTGTTAACGAAATAACTTCGCTTATCGCTAGTATCTACGACGAGCAAGGAAAATCCTACGAAAAAGAAGCGATAACGGCAATAGCAAAGGCTGGGGAAGGCAGTATTCGTGACGCGCTTTCAATAGCAGATATAGCCCTTTCATATAGTAATGAAAAACTCACCTATCAAGACGTGATGACTATTTTGGGTGCTTTTAATACCGAAGTTTTGTACGAATTTATCCAAACTATTTTCTTGGGAAAAGTTGGTGGAGTTTTAGAGATAATCGATAAACTTTGTTCTCTTGGCAGAAGTGTAGGCGTGCTTATTAAAGACGTAGTGTCGCTATTAAGAGACTTGCTTATAATTAAAACTTGCAATAACGCAAGGGAAATTTTAAGTATTCCCGAAGATAAATTTAACGCGTTAAAAACGATCAGCGATTTGGCTGTGGAAGAAAAGATATTAAGAACTATGGAAATATTTTCGGAGGCAGAGAGTTCTCTAAAATATTCTAATCATCCAAGAGTAGTATTCGAGTGGGCTTCGGTAAAGGCAACTCGCCCCGAAACTGATTATAGTATAGACGCGCTTTTATCTAGGATTAAAACGCTGGAAGAAAAGATAGAAAAGGGCGAATTTACCGTAAAAGAAGAAAAAATTCAAAAATTTACCGAGACTAAGGAAGAAATAAAAATTCCAACCGTTCCTAAAGATGAAGAAAAAAAGGTGGAAAAAATTGCTCTATCATCACTTGACGGAGAGATGGTAAAGGCGAGAATATTATCTTTCCTTAGAAAAAGCGGAAGCGAACTATTGTGGAATATAATGCAAACGGTAATTGTTTCCATAAAAAACAATACTTTAGTGTTAACGCCAACGAGTAGTACGGACGGAGAACTTTTAATAAAGATTGGAAATCAAGAAAAAATAAAAAACGCTTTAGGTGACGTTTTAGATTTTGAGATAGAAGTCGAAGAGTATAAAAAAGAAAAATTATTAAGTGAAGTAGACGATGCGACCGAGCGAATAAAGAAGATATTCGGCGAAGATATCGTTATAATAAAAAAGTAAAGGAGAAATAAAAATGGCAAGATATGGCGGAGGATTTGGTGGCTACGGCGGAGGATTCGGCGGTGGCAGTCAAATGCAAAACTTAGTAAAACAAGCGCAAAAGATGCAACAAGAAATGCAAAAGGCACAAGAAGAATTAGAAGAAATGGAAATTGAAGGAAGTGCCGGTGGTGGACTTGTAAAGGTTATCGTCAATGGTAAGAAAGTGGTATCTTCAATCAATATTTCGCCTGATGCAGTGGATATAGACGATATGGAAATGCTAGAAGATTTAATTTTAGCCGCGCTTAACGACGCGTATGCTAAGGCAGAAAAAGCGTATAACGACAAAATGGGCGCTTTTGGTGGATTAGGAATTTAGTATGAAGGTGTATATTGAGCCTATAGGGAGACTAATAAACGAGTTTTCTAAATTGCCAGGCGTTGGTGCGAAAACGGCGCAAAGATTTGCCTACAAAATAATAAATATGAAGCCTGAAGAGGCTGAAGCATTTGCAAACGCAATAATTAACGCGAAAAGCAAGGTAAAATATTGTAGCGTGTGTGGAAACTTCTCGGAAGACGATATTTGCGATATTTGTAAAAATCGTTCCACGGAGAGTATATGCGTAGTAAAAGAGCCAAAGGACGTTATAGCAATAGAGAAACTCAACGAGTTTAACGGCGTTTATCACGTATTGCACGGAACGATTTCACCACTTTACGGAGTAGGTCCTAACGATATAAACATAAAAGAACTTTTGTCAAGAATAGCAAAGGGTGGGGTAAAGGAAGTTATAATGGCAACCAATCCGGACGTTGAGGGAGAGGCAACTGCAATGTATATAACTAACCTAATAAAACCACTCGGTATTAAAGTGACAAGGCTTGCTCACGGAATTCCAATCGGCACGGAATTAGAGTATGCCGACGAAGTTAGTTTAGCCAGAGCGTTCGTAGAAAGAAAAACTTTATAAAAAAAGAAAAGGTGAGAAAAAGGGTGATGTCCTTAACGTAGAATTTGAAAATCCAAATAAGTGCGAGCATCGCATTTGACTAGTAAAATGCATTATGGGCTAAGCTCAA
>JAFTKC010000007.1 GCA_017456055.1 Clostridia bacterium
CGCCGAAGTCGAACGGTGGTTAAATGCTTACCCACGTGGCATTTTGGGTTATGATACGCCCGAAAATGTCTTTAATTCGTGTTTAAGTGCAATTTCTTAAAAATTTTTTTATAAATGTGTAATTATTTCTTGACATTTACAAATTTTATACTCTTTAAGCTCCTTTACCCTTTTATTAAATTAAGTTTTCTGGGTTTAGGCATAATAAATCTTCTACGACGAATTTTCCGTCCTTTCTAATAAGTTCGCCGTCGAGATAAATTTCTCCACCACCATATTCCTTGGTGTGAATTTGAACTAAGTCCCAATGCACGCTACTTTGATTTCCGTTAAACGCGTCGTCGTAGCAAGCGCCTGGAGTAAAGTGAATTGACCCACTTATCTTTTCGTCGAATAAAATATCGCCCATAGGCTTATTTATATATGGGTTTACGCCGAACGCAAATTCTCCAACGTATCTAGCCCCCTCGTCCGTATCGAATATGGCGTTTACCTTTTCGTTATCATTTGCCGTGGCCTTTATTATCTTTCCGTCCTTAAAGGTTAAAGAAACGTTTTCAAACTTAAAGCCGTTCTCTATCGACGGAGTGTTATAAGTTATTACTCCGTTTACGCTATCTTTAACTGGCGCAGTATATATTTCGCCATCTGGAATATTACAATGCCCGGAACATTTTACGCTACCAATTCCCTTTATCGAAAAACTTAGGTCGGTATCTTTTGCAACGATTCTAACCTTGTCGGCATTATCAAGACGCTTTTTAAGGCTATCCATCGCCCTATCCATCTTAGAATAATCTAAATTGCAAACCTTAAAATAGAAGTCTTCAAAAGCGTCGCTACTCATTCCTGCGCTACTTGCCATACCCTCGTTTGGATAACGCATAACTACCCACTTGGTCTTTTTTACCCTTATTTCGTGGTGCACGGGAAGTGAGTAAAATTGACTCTCTATTTGCAAATTTCTATCGGGAACGTCGGCGTTTTCGTTGCAGTTTTCTCCGCCCCTTATCCCTATATACGCATCCATCTCGCTCATTCTAAGCGCTTGGTATTTTGCCTTTAGTTTGGCTTGCTCTTCAGTCACCCCTAAAAGAAGTTCTCTACTAACTCTATTATCGTAAATTTCTACAAAAGGTATACCACCCACTTTATAAACTTCCTTTATTAATGCGTTTACTAGCATGTAGTCTATTCCTTTTGCTTCAATTAAAATCTTTTCGCCCTTTTTAAGCGAACAAGAATATTTTATAAGATTTTCGGCAAGTTGATTTATTCTAGGATCTTGCATAAAATTCCCCTTTAATTATTGTCGTTAGGGCTATTATACACCTAATCGCAAATTTTATAAAGCAATTTAACAAAATCTGGAGAAAATTATTTGATATTTGTTTAAAAAAGATATATAATATTAGAGGTTAAAAGAGAAAAACAAAAAAAATTTATATTTTGGAGATACGAAAATGGCATTAGTTAACTCAAAGAAAATGTTTGAACAAGCCTACAAAAACGGCTATGCTATCGGCGCTTTCAACGTAAACAACATGGAAATCGTTCAAGGTATTACCGAAGCATGTAAAGAAGTAAACGCTCCTGTTATTCTACAAGTAAGTAAGGGCGCAAGAGCATACGCTAACCACACCTACCTAGTTAAGTTAGTAGAGGCTGCGGTTATTGAGTGCCCAGATATTCCAATCGTTTTGCACTTAGACCACGGTCCTGACTTTGAAACTTGTAAAGCAGTTATCGACGGCGGTTTCACCTCTGTTATGATTGACGGAAGCCACCTTCCTTTTGAAGAAAACGTTGCTTTAACCAAAAAAGTTTGTGATTACGCTCACGACGTTGCTGCTAGAGGCAGATACATCACCGTTGAAGGCGAACTCGGTACTTTAGCAGGTATTGAAGACGACGTTAAGGTTGAACACGGCGCAGAAAGTTATACTAGACCAGAAGAAGTTATCGAATTCGTTGAAAGAACGGGCGTTGACTCTTTAGCAATCGCTATCGGTACTTCTCACGGCGCTTACAAATTTAAGCCAGAACAATGCACCAGAAACGAAAAGGGAATTTTAGTTCCGCCTGCTCTTAGATTTGATATCTTAAAGGCTGTTAGTGAAAAACTTCCTGGTTTCCCAATCGTTTTACACGGCTCTTCTTCAGTTCCACAAGACTACGTTAAGATGGTTAACGATAACGGCGGTAAAATGCCTGACGCTATCGGCGTTCCTGAAGAACAACTTAGAGAAGCTGCAACCCTTTCAGTTTGCAAAATCAATATTGACTCTGACTTAAGACTCGCTATGACCGGTACTATTAGACAATTCTTTAACGACCAACCTTCTAAGTTTGACCCTAGAGAATACTTAAAACCTGCTAGGGCAAACATTAAAGAAATCGTTAAACACAAACTAATTAACGTGTTAGGTTGCGCTGGCAAAGCAGACGAATGCAAATAAGATTATAAAATAAAAAAAGAGCGTTGAAAAAACAACGCTCTTTTTTAGTGATATTTTTGCCGAACAATAAAAAGTACAAATATTACTTATACACGTTAATAATTATCTTTTTCTTTTTTACAGCATAATTATAAGCAATTTTTGTTCCACTATTTCTTGTAGAGATAACATATTTATCATTACAATAAAAAACACAATAGGTAGACTTCTCAATCATTTCATAATTTCGCTCCACGTAGGAAAATCTGCCTGCTTTTTCTAATTTAGGCGGAAAATACGTTTCTTCGTAAAATTTAAGCAAATACTTTTCATATGACTCATCTATATGCTGAAAAGAAGACCTAACGTACACTCTTTAATAAAAGGAAAAGTTTCTTTTAACTCCGTGACAAGTTCCCACGATAAGTCGTCAAACTCACTCTTGCTACCAAAAAGAAACGTCGTTGCTCCCTTATTTATAAGTTCTATAATAGTTTGCTTTAACGAAGATATTAATTCTTCGTTTTTTTGTATTGTTCTATGCCCTATAAAACATACTTGCATATTTTAGCCCCTTATTTTTCGTGGATTTCCGTAAAAATTATACTAAAATACGGGGCTTAAGTCAATATCGTGGAACTCCACGAGATAAATTTTTTAATAATTCATATAATGTTTTCGTGGAATAACGATAAGAAATTCCACGAAGGTGACTATATGAATATAAATGATGCAATCGTTAAAAGGATTGAAGAAATTTGCAAAGAGAAAAATATTAACGTATGTGAAGCAACGTTAAATGGAGGGAAATCCCCCTCTGCTATATACGATTTAATTAAGGGTAGAACAAAATGCTCTAAGGTTTCAACTATTAAATCGTTTTGTCAAGGTGCAGGAATAACGTTATCGGAGTTTTTTAGTAAAGACTACTTTAATGATTTTGAAGAGTAGCCACCAAAAAAATTTTAACTAAAAAGGCGAGATTAAATCTCGCCTTTTTTATTTTCCTCTATTTATTTGCCCGTGTCGCAGAAAATATAATCTGCAACTGAAATTACCATTTTTAATTCCTTTGAAACGGAATTAAAATAATCCGAACGAACTATAAATAACGACAACGTGTCGCCCTTTTTAAGTTTGGTTCTAGCCATTCCAACATAAGTGCCGATTTTATCCATAGTTAAGGTGTAATTCTTGCCTTCAAAACTAATAGATTCTAAAATATCGCCCTCTTTTAAGCCCGCCTTATCTGCGTTGCTATCTGCTACTACTGACTTTACTAAAATGTAGGCTTTTACGCCTGAAGTTTTAGTTTCCACCGTAAAACCCATTTCCCATCTATCACTAACGTAGCCGTAGTTGTTTGGGTTAAGGTTTGCAGTCGCTATTAGTTGAGACGCAACGTTCAAAAAGCCGTTTCCACTCTCTAATTCGATTGGAATTGCCCAATTTATCGCACTATAATTGGTGTTTCCTGCATTAGTTATACCAATTAGTTCGCCGTAAAGGTTGTATAGTCCACCACCCGAGTTTCCAGGATTCGTGGTGACTGAAATTTGCATTAAATCCATATATCCAACGTCGCCGACTATTACTTCTCTCTCTGGATAACTAACTACGCCGTCTGCCACGCTACCTGGAAGTGTTCCACCTGGGTTTCCAATTGCAAATATTGACTCGCCCTTTTTAATCTCGTACTCTGCCGATGGCATTTTTGCCTTTTGAATTTTATCCATAGAAAGTTTTTCACCAGACGTTGCAGGTAAATCTAGATTGATTTTTATTACCGCTATATCCGAAACTCTATCACCACCAACTAAAGTGACTGCTTGGTCTTTATAAATTTGATTCCCTATAACCCCAGAGAATACGTAGTCGTCATTTTCATAATTGCAGTCCTGGTCTGGTATTCTAACAACTATTTCACCACCCGTGGATATAACGTGATGGCAGGTTAAAATAAACACGTAGTTGTTGCTATTTACAACGTCTATAATAACGCCACTACCTGCCCCTGAACCTGCAGACGAAGTCACTTCGATAGCAACCGAAGTTCTCTCTACCTTTTCAACTGCTTCAGGCAAGGAATATTTTTGTCTTTCAGTCTCTTCAATGGTGTTAAATTCCACTTGACTGCTTGCTACTATTGAATTTATAAGATCGTTTCCGCCATGGCTAGAATTAAAGTCTACGAATTGACAACCAACTGCGGAAAGGCTAACCATTACGGTCATAACGGCTAGGATTAAGAGTTTAGCAATCTTTCTCATAAATACTCTCCTACTACTTACTAATTATATTCTATCACAAAAATTATTGAAAATACATTGAAATTGAAAAATTCTCAAATTTTTAAAAGGGCGAAATTAAAGTCGCCCTTTTTTTCACCTAATAAACCAATACTGCCGTTTATCAAGTGATTTATATTAACGGCAGTATTTTTATATATTTTATACTTAACTAAAATATCTACCGCCGATACGTTAAGTATAGGCGATATTTATTTTTTTATTCGTTATTCTTCCTCTTCTTCGGGAAGATCTACGTTGTGATATACGTTTTGAACGTCGTCTAAATCTTCTAAGGCATCAATAAGTCTATTAAACTTAGCAAGTTCGTCACCCTCTAGAGTGATTTTGCTTTGCGGAAGCATTTGAATTTGCGCTTCAAAGAAGTTTAAGCCCTTGCCTTCAAGTTCCTTTCTAACTGCAGAGAAATCTGCAACTGAAGTGTAGATAACAAAAGCGTCGTCTTCCACGATAAAATCGTCTGCCCCAGCGTCTAAAGCCATTTCCATAACGCCGTCTTCAGTTAAATCGGGCGTTCTTTCAACCACGATTACACCTAGAGTGTTGAAAGTAAACGAAACGCATCCTGCATTACCTAGTGAGCCTCCGTGCTTTCTCATAGTAGTTCTAACGTAGTCAACCGTACGGTTTTTATTGTCCGTCAACGTCTTAATAATTACGGCACTTCCTGCAGGTCCGTATCCTTCGTAGGTCAATTCTTCGTAGTTGTCACCTGAAAGTTCTCCCGCTGCCTTAGCAATACATCTCTTGATGTTTTCGTTAGGCATATTTACTGCTTTTGCTTTTGCAATAGCATCTGCCAACTTACTATTGGTTTCGGGATCTGGGTTAGATTTTGCTGCAACGGCAATTTCCCTACCCACTTTTGTAAATATTTTTCCTTTAACTGCATCCGTCTTTGCCTTTTTTGCGGCAATATTGGCTGCGTGGCTATGTCCTGACATATTTTTCTCCTTAACTATTGTTTTGTTAGCGCGTACATTAAAATTCCCGCCGATACCGATGCGTTTAGGCTCTCCATATCGTTTTGCATAGGAATTTTTACTACGTACTCGGCTTTCTTGATTAAATCTTCACTAACTCCCCTTGCTTCGTTACCTATAACTAGGCAAAAATCCTTGGGAAATTCGCCTTTAAAAACGTCAACTCCGTCCATATCGGCAATTATAAACGGAAGATTTATCTTCTCTAAAAGCACGTCTTTCGCGCCCTGATGAGTTCTTACCTTAAAAATTCCACTCATACTCGCTCTAACCGACTTTGGTGAATAACAATCGGCAGAATCGCTTAAATAAACGTCGTTATACCCAGCGGCAGCAGCCGTTCTTATAATAGCGCCCACGTTAGCGGGGTCGGAAACCCCGTCTAAAAATAGGCATTTGCCTTTAGGAGAAATTATCTCGTTTTTGGGCTTTACGCACACGGCGATAACCCCTTGTGGCGAAACGTCGTTCGACGCGTATTCCATAATTTCCTTAGAAACTTCTTCCACTTCAACGCCTATTCCGTTAGAAATCTTATCTAGGCAATCTGCCGTCGCTATGACGCGATAAAATTCACAGCCATTTAAAACTGCTTCGTTTACCATTTTAATTCCGTCTACGACGTAAAGATTCTCCCTGTCTCGATTTTTCTTGTCGGATAGAGATTTTATGAGTTTTATTAGTGAATTTTGTCTTGATAAAATCATTTAATCTAAATAAAGCCTATCTTATTATAAGGTAGGCTTATCGTTTTGTTAGATGTTTGCTTTTGCCTTTTCGCAAAGGGTAGCAAATGCGTTAGCGTCAGAAACGGCGATTTCTGCTAATACCTTACGGTTTAGTTCAATGCCTGCTTTCTTTAAGCCGAACATAAATTTGCTGTATGAAAGTCCGTTCATACGGCATGCAGCGTTAATTCTTGCAATCCACAATGCTCTAAAGTCACGTTTCTTGCGTTTTCTTCCAAAGTAAGCGTAAAGTTGAGCCTTCATTACGGCTTCTCTTGCCACTCTATATCTCTTACTTCTTCCGCCCCAATATCCTTTTGCTAATTTTAAAATCTTTCTACGCTTTTTTACAGCGTTAACTCCTCTTTTAATACGCATAATCTTTTTCTCCTTGACTATTTATTGTAAATAAGCGTTTTTACGGTCTTTGCTTGAGTTGCGTCAACGTAAGCACCGTCACACAAATTGTTCTTTCTCTTTCTGTCTTTTTTGGTTAGAATGTGGTTCTTTCCAGAGCAAGCTCTTTTAATCTTGCCGTTTGCGGTCACTTTGAATCTCTTCTTTGCCGCGCTTTTAGTTTTCATTTTAGGCATAGTTTTACCCTCCGTTAGTTATTTTTATTTACGCTTTTAAAGGCGCTAACATCATCCAAATGTTTCTGCCTTCAGTTTGCGGTTTCTTTTCCATTACACCTTGTTCTTTTACTAGTTCGAAAAATCTATTCATAACGTCAAGCCCAAGTTCCGAGTGCGCCATTTGTCTGCCCCTCATTCTTATCGAAACCTTTACTTTGTTGCCTGCCGTTAAGAATTTTAAACTTTGCTTTGCTTTCACGTTAAGGTCGCCAACGTCGATGGTCATTGATAGCCAAACTTCTTTTATTTCTACGACCTTTTGATTTTTCTTTGCTTCTTTTGCTCTCTTTACTTGCTCGAACATAAACTTTCCGTAGTTCATAATCTTGCAAACGGGTGGATTTGCGTTTGGTGAAATCTTAACTAAATCTAACCCTTTTTCATCGGCTATCCTTTGCGCCTCTGCGCTAGATACGATGCCAAGTTGAGCCCCGTCGTCCCCAATTAGACGCACTTCTCTGTCACGAATTTCTTCGTTGATTTGATGTTCCTTTTTAATGGTTTTGTACCTCTCAATAAAATTTTCCATTTATATTAAAAATGAAATGCAAATAAAAAATCGGGTTGCTTTTGCAAAAAAGAACCCGATAATCCTATCAAAAATACGGCTATTTAGCCTTTAGTTGATATTGAGCCGAACGAACTTTTCCGTCGGCGAGAAGGTTCTCTTCTTCTTCAAGCAAAACTATTATATTACTTTGACAACCTTTTGTCAACTGTTTTTACTTATATTTTTTACTCTTGTTTTTTAAATAATTTTGTCGTTTTCCGTATACAAAATATATATTTTGTGTTATAATCAAAAAGGTAAGTTTTATAGGAGTGCTATGAATATTTTTAAAATGCGTATTGGTAGACGCTCGTTCGATACTAACGAAAAGCCTTGGAGAACTCCTTGGTATATAAGAATTATCGAACTTTCAATTTTAGTCTACTATAAAGCTATAACGCGATTTAAAATAAATAAAGTTGGAGTTAAGGGGACTAAGCCCCCTTATCTTATACTGCAAAATCACGCGTCGTTTATGGACTTCGTGCAGGTCGGCGAGTTTTTATTGCCTAGAACTTGCGCTTTCGTTTGCTCTATCGAGCAATTTATTCATAGGGAATGGCTATTGCGTTCGGCGGGCTGTATTTATAAGAGAAGATTCACTTCAGACTTAACCGTGCTAAAGCATATTCTCTACGTTATAAGAAAAAAGAAGAAATCGGTGACCATTTATCCTGAGGCGAGATTTTCCCTAGCGGGAATAACCGAGGAAGCCGATTTAGGAACTTACGCAAGGCTTATTAAACTTTGTAAAATTCCCGTTGTCTTGGGAATAAGCAAGGGAAATTATATAATGAGTCCTCAATTTGCTAAGCACCCTTATAGAAAACTTCCAATTTCCGCAACTTTCAAGTTGCTCTTCACTAAGGAAGAAACTATGTACCTTCCCTTAGAAGAAATTGAAAAGAGATTAAGAGAAAACTTCCATCACGACGATTATAAATATTGGCAAGATTCGGGCGTGAGAATAAAATCAAAACATAGAGCCAAAAATTTACACAAGATTTTATATCAATGTCCACACTGCAAAAAGGAATTCGCTATGAATTCTAAGGGCAACACCCTATATTGCGGGGCTTGCGGAAAAGAGTGGACGCTCAACGAATACGGCTATTTACAAGCAAAAGAGGGCGAAGTTTACTTCTCTCACGTTCCCGATTGGTATAAATGGGAAAGAGAAAACGTAAAAAAACAAGTAGAATCGGGTGAATATCGTATAGAAACTAAGGCGAGACTAGAAAAAATCGACAGTTCGGCTAAAGGATTAAAAGTTCTTGGTAAAGTCAATCTTGTTCACGACCAGAACGGCTTTACAGTAAAAGGAACTCTCGATAACGGAAAAGACTTCTATTTTAATCGCACGGTAGAATCAATGACGGGTTGTCATATAGAATTTAACTTCCATAAAAAGGGCGATGCAATAGATTTATCCGATTCTCACCAAACTTTCTTCTTGTTCCCTTATTTGTATAACCACGTGACGAAAATTCACTTTGCTACTGAAGAATTATATAAGAAAAATCTTAGAGAAAAAGAAGAAAAAGAAAAGTTAAAATAAAAAATGCTTTCAAACTTGAAAGCATTTTTCTTTTTGTTTTAATTATTTATTGCCGTCGTTAAAATACAAGATTCCCATCGTATTTGCGCCGCAGTGGCTAGCAATCGTTCCACCTGCTTTAGTTTCGTAAATATTCTTAAATCCAGCCTCCGTCACTGCTTTTCTTGCAGCCTCTAACATCTCCGGCGTTGCAGTAGTGTAGGTTATAAACACTTTATCTAAATCAGGAGTGTTAAATTCAGCAAGCGTTTCTGCACAATACTTTGCTATTACACTGCCCATGTGCCCACGATATTTTTTGTCTGAGATCATCTTTCCTTCTTTAACTATAATTCTAGGTCTTATCTTTAATAGATTTGCACCGAGAAGAGCAACTGAAGAACATCTTCCGCCTTTATGTAAATAATCAAGTCTTTCAACAACGAAACTAACTTGAAGTTTATACGCTCTCTCTTGCACTTTTTTAGCAATACTCTCTGCATCTTCACCAGCGTTTGCAAGTTCTCTTGCATACAATGCTAAAAGCCCTATTCCCGTTGACAAGCTCATACTATCAACGGCGTAAACGTTTTCTAAATTCTCCGCTGCCTTAAATGCGTTTCCACAAGACGAAGTAATTCCACTAGATAAACAAATATGAACAACTGCGTCGTAATTCTTTTTTAATTCTTCAAAATATTCAGTATAAGTATATTCGTTGATTGCATTGGTTTTTGGAAGAACGCCGTTTTCATCTACGTACTTAAACATATCTTCGGTGCTTACTTCACCGTCCTTAAATTCTCTATCACCTAAAACGATATTATACGCAATTACTTTAATGTCGTTGTCAACGAGCATTTTCGTTGTTAAATCGTTAGTTGATTCTACGGAAATTGCAATTTTCATTTTAACGCCCACCCTTTTATTAAATTAGTTCCTTTTTATTCTACCATAAAAGCACTATTACTTGCAAATATTTTTATTACTTTTTCCGTTTATGAGGTTATTTTTTATAAAATTTGGGCTAAATACTTGCTTAATTTTTTTCAATAGTTTATTATATATATAAGTATAATATTAGGAGTTATTATGGAACAAATTAACGGCAAATTGATTAACGAAAACGTGGCTTTTGAGGATTTTAAAAACTACGACGGACAAGAAGTCACCATTTCAGGCTACGTTCACCGTATTCGTGAGATGACGGGCTTTGCTTTCGTTATTATTAGAACTAAAAGAGACCTTATTCAATGCGTTTACGCACCTGAATTCTCTTCTTATCGTTGGGACGATAGATTAAGAGAAGAAGCTTGCGTTAAGGTTTTAGGCAAAGTGGTTTCAAGTTTAGACGCTAAGGGAAACCAAAGATTTGAACTTCAAATACACGACGTCACTATTCTTTCTCTTCCTGCAGAAGATTTGCCAATCGTTATAAATAAAAAACAACTTGATAATATTCAATTAAGCACTATCTTAGACCTTCGCCCTATCGCTTTAAGAAATCCAAAAGAAAGGGCAATATTTAAGATTCAAGAAGGTATTGCTAGAGGCTTTAGAGAGTTTTTACTTTCTCAAGATTTCACCGAAATTCGCTCACCTAAAATTAACTTTGCAGGCGCTGAAGGTGGAACTAACGTGTTTAAGTTAGACTACTTTGGAAAACAAGTATACTTAGCGCAAAGTCCACAATTATATAAGCAAGCATTAGTTGGCGTTTACGAAAGAGTTTTTGAAATCGCGCCCGTTTTTAGAGCCGAACATCACGACACTTCTCGCCACCTTAACGAATATATCTCTATGGACTTTGAAATGGGGTTCATTAACGACTTTAGAGATATTATGAATATGGAAACCGGCTTACTTAAATACATTTTCAATCTCTTAAAGAAAGAATATTCTGCAGAACTTGAACTCTTGCACGCAGTAGTTCCTGAAATCGACACTATTCCTTGCATGAAGTTTATGGATGCAAAAGAACTTTTAATGAAAAAGTTTAAGTATAACCCAACCGATATGAAGGACTTCGACCCACAAGAAGAAGAAATGCTCGGTAAATACGCTAAAAAAGAATTTAATAGTGACTTTATCTTTATAACTCACTATCCATCTAAAAAGCGTCCTTTCTACACTATGGACGACCCTGAAGATCCTGAATACACCTTGTCTTTCGACCTATTGTTTAGGGGCTTAGAAATCACCTCGGGTGGACAAAGAGTTCACGACTATAAGGCGCAAGTTGACAAGATGATTAAATGTGGTATGGACCCAGAACAATTTGAAACCTACCTAATGCTCCACAAATACGGCGCACCTCCTCACGGCGGTTTAGGTCTTGGCTTAGAAAGACTTACCATGCATCTACTTGGCTTTAAGAACGTTAGAGAAGCAACTATGTTCCCACGTGATATCAATAGAGTCACCCCATAAACAAATTTAAAAGTCTACCTTTCGGTAGACTTTTTTGTTTATTTTATCTTTGAAAACTCACAACCACAATAAGATTGCCTATATAATCCGTTTTCTTTGGATAGTTCGATTGAGCGAAGATACCCACCCTCTTTCTTAAAGTCGGACGGCAAGTATTTTACCCCCAATTCACTTTCCAACTTAAACCCTATCTCGTTGAGTTTTTGGGCATTTTTTAAGGGAGATAAAGTTAGAGTAGTTGCAAAATAATCGTAGCCGTTTAGTTTTGCGTATTCGGCTGTTTTTCTAAGCCTTAACTCGTAGCAAGAAAAACACCTTTTCCCACCTTCCCTTTCACTCTCTAAGCCACTTATTACTTCTAAAAAATCATTTTTATCAAATGGCGTGACCTTGCAAGGAATACTAAACTCGATGCATAATCTTTTTTGCTCGCTTGCTCTTTTTTCGTACTCCATTTGGCTATCCATATTAGGATTATAAAAGAAAACGGTTATGTCCATTTTTTCCTTTAATTTCTCTAGACAAGCCGACGAACAAGGCGCACAACAACTATGTAATAAAAGTTTTTTTCTTTCGCCTAATGATTCTATTAAGTTGTGCATTTGCTTATTATAGTTTATATTATTCATAAAAATTTAAGTTAAAAGGTTAGACTAAGGTCTAACCTTCAATAATTTTTTTCGCGTTATTTATAAATAAATCTTGAGCAGTTTCTTTGCCGAATTTTTTTTCTACCACTTTTTTAGCGTCTAAAATGCATAACTGCCTAAAATCGTGATAATCGCTTGCAACAAAGTCAACTAAGCCTTTTTTCATAAGGGCTTTTACTTTTTTTCCAAAATGCTTTTCTTGTCTTATTGCTAGTGAGGAGGCGTTAACTTGTATTAGTCCCCCCTCTTTTTTCACTTCAATAGCGTCTTCTAAAGTAAAATACTCGTATCTCTCTACGTGCGCAACTATTGGAATATATCCCCTAACCACTGCTCTATATACGTACTCTACGATATCTTGATAGTTAAAGTAGTCAAACTCTAAAAGTATATATTTAGAATTATTTAGCGTTATTAGTTCCCCCTTTTCTAAAAGAGAAAAGGTTTCTTTTGTCGCTTCGATTTCTTGACCTAAATATAGGTTTATGGGAATATTTTTAGCGCTTTTTTTAAATTCTTCAAACTCTTTAAGAATTTGCGCCTTTTCCTTAGCAAACCTTTTATTGTGATGGGGCGTCAAAATAACGTCGGTGACGCCTGATTTCACTAAATCTTCTAGCATCTTTAGAGAAATTTCTTTTGAAGCGCTTCCATCATCTATAAAAGGAAGAACGTGAGAGTGTATATCTATCATTATAAAATCCTAGTCTTCCTCTTCACCATAGGCGCGAGTATAGTATTTATAGTACGGACTATATTCTTTATCTTGCTTGCTATCGTACATAGAAAATACCATACCTAAAATCTTGATATTGTTTTTCTTTAGTAGGTTAGTCGCTTCGATTACTTGTCCCTTAGTAGTTCTTGCGTATGCAACTACGAACAACACGCCGTCCGAAATCTTTGAAATATGCATGTAATCCGAAACTTGCAAAATCGGTGCGCAATCAAGTAGCACGTAGTCGTATCTTTCCTTAAGAGCGTTGATAAAGTCGGCAAACTTTTCCGATAAGAATATTACCGACGGATTATAAATCTCATCTCCACGAGTAATTACGTCAACGTTTTTGTAATTGCTCTTTTTAATAATTTCGTCAAGAGTCTTTTGACCTTGCATATATTCTTTTATGCCGATTTCCTTTTCCATCTTGAACATTCTATGAAGTCTACAACGACGGAAATCTAAATCAACTACTACTACCTTTCTTTCAGTTAAGCCCAAACTTACGGCAAGATTAGATATAATCGTAGTTTTTGCTTCGTGAGAAAGTGAAGACTCTATTTGAATAACTTGACACTTCCCATCGGCGTTCATTGATAAAATACTATCTTTTAATCTCGTGTAGCCAGTGGTCGTTGCAGACGCAGAATTTTCGTCTATAATAATACTACTTTGAAAGGTATTGCGCTTTTTTTTCTTAAAAATACCCATTTTTGCTCCTTTAATTACCTATGCTCTTCTTTATACTGAACAAAAAACCACCTTTAATTACTAGTGGTTTTTCTTTTTTTCCAAAAAGTTAACGCCTATTACTCCACTTTGGACCAACTTGGAGATACGCCATAATTTCTCTACTTTCATCTCCAAAAACCTTCATATCGAAAGTCATTGTGGAGTCAATTGGCACTTTATTATTCTCGCCGTCTAAAACGTACCAGAAATAGAAGATATATTCGTCTCTATATTGGCTCTCAACCAAAACGTTTTCAGCAGTTGGAATTTTAGAGCCTAGCGTTTGATTTGCAGGCACTTCTACCACCGTGTCAACGTCTATATCCACGTGAATACTTTTACCCTCAAACTCAGTTTCAAGAGAGAATCTAACGTTATATACGACGCTATCTTCTTTTGAGCGCCATTGAGCCTTAACTACCGTGTCTGAATTTATGGTAGATAAGTCGATATCCCAACCGATAAAATTATAACCCTCTCTCTTATATACGGGGGTGCTTATTTCTTTAACGTTATCTACGATTTGCACTTCGCTACCAGAAACGAGTTCTCCACCATTGCCGTCAAACTTAACGGTAAAAGCATTTCCCCCACAACCCGTAGCCGAAAATATCGCTAAAACGAATAAAATTAATGATAAAAATAAAGATAATTTAAGTTTTTTCATATTTTCTATTACTCCATTTATTATTATATACCACTAACTTTATTTTGTCAACATCTAATCTCTTTTATTTTACGCGGAATATTTTGCCATAATTTTAATTAGCGCCGATAATCCGTCGTTTAGTTGTTCTTTTATTAAAAGGTTGTCTTCTCCCCTTTCCTTTTGAATAATTGCGAACTCTAGGGCTAAAACTTGGTTTTTTTCCTTTTCGTTTAGCCCTTTTGAAAGGGTTTTTTCTATGGCTTTTTTCACCCCCGAAAAACTGAGTTCTTCCTCTTTTACTTGCTCTTTCTTAGGGACTATTCTCTCTTCTTTTTCATTAAGAAGTTTCTTAAAGTCGAATAGCACGCTTTTTTTCGGCTCTTCTATTAACTTTTCTAAAGGCGATTCATGTTTTTCTAAAATAATCTGCTCTTCGGCTTTTTTTATTATCTCTTTTTGCTCGCTAGTTGCCACTACCTTTTTACTTCTTTTCTCTAACGCAAAGGGAATTGATAGAAAGCCTAAAAGAGATAGATTTATTAGTGGAAGCGACAATCCCAATTCCCCTACATCGCATAACGCTGACTCTAGCCCGATTAAACTTATTAAAAAAATAAAGTGAGCAAGCATTTGCCCTTTTTTTAAGCCCACTTTAGACCTTAATATATAGTTTAAAATTGAGCCGATAAGTATAAATAATAAAACTACTAAAAATACAATTCCTAAATCAATTTTCTCTAAAAATGAAAGTATAAACCCATAAATATTTTTATTCATAAAAAATCCTCTTGCCTATTTTATCAAAGTAAACTCTAAAAAATTAGCAAAAGGATAAATTATTTTGTCTTAAATTGTTGACTACAGTTCTACGCACTCACCCGTTAAAATATTAACTAAAATTTTCTTTTTTACCTTTAGTTTAAGCACCTTTTCTACGGCCAAAGCGTAGAGTTCTAGTTGAAGCGAATATTTTTCTTTAAGAGAACTGCTAGTCATAGTTGAATATTTATAGTCGATAATGCTAGCGCAATCTTGCTCTACTGCCAAAAGGTCGATTACCCCTTGAACTAACACTTGTTCATCTTGATTTTTGTAAATTTTACTAGCGTCAACCTTGGCAATAAAAGGTTGCTCTCTATAAAGAGTTTTTCCTTTTAGATAGGGCGCAAAGCCCATAACTGCGTTCTCTAGCCTTAGCAAATCTAGCATATTTACTTCTTCTCTAGAGAGAATTTTGTTTTCAATCATATCTTCCACCTGAGAAGTGAAGTTTCCCTCTAAAACACTATCAAAATTAAGGTTTTCTAGTATTTTATGGGCGGAAGTGCCTAATTCTGCGCTAGATTGTCCTAAAAATTCTACGTTGTATTCATAAACCTTTTCGCTCTCGTCAAGCGCGCCGGTCACCGAGCACTTTATTGGAAGAACGGTGCTTGCTTCAAACGGATAGGTAAACTCGATGCTTTCTCTTATTTCGCTGGTCGTTTCTTGGTCGGCTTTAGAAATTAAAACCTTTCTAGGCTCTCTTAAATCCACTTGCCTATCTAGTTCTTCTCTCTCTACTTCCACGGCGTCTAAACTCTTTGGAATATAGTCGCTAAACTTATAAGCCCCCCTAAACACGTCCTTTCTAACGTCGCCCTTTGCTTCTAAGGTGACGTGCATTGAATACGACGCCCTCGTTAACGCTACGTATAATAGCCTTAAGTCTTCTTTTATTCGCTCGACTCTAAGTTTTTCCTTGAAAACGCCCCTATAAATATTTTCTTCCACTTCTTTATCTTGGTCGTTGTAGGTTTTTGGAGCAAGACCTAATTGTAAATCTTTTAGCACCTCTTCGTATTGACTAATCTTGTTGCTAGCCTTTTCTAACCCACACACGATAACTACCGGAAATTCTAGCCCTTTTGACGCGTGTATCGTCATTAAGCGAATACTATCTTCGTTTGCAGGTGGAGTCATCGTGAAAGTGTCGGGTGAATTTTGAATAAGTTCTAAAAATTCACTTACCGTGTAAAGTCTGTCCTTTGCTCCTATACTTAAAAATAAGTTTAGTCTAGCAAGTTTTTCTTCTACCTTTCCCTTTAAGATTATATAACTTTCAAAATTGCAATCGTCTATCGCCTTTTCTAAAATTCCACTTGCCCCCGTGAAGTCGGCTAAAAATCTTAAATCTTCAATATATTTGTCAAACTCAACTAGTTTTTCTTTTAAGGGTGATGGCGCTTTCTCTAAAGCGTAAAGGTAGGCAAGGAAAAATCTCGATTGCTTTCTATCAAAGTTTTCCGCCTGTCTATATAATAGGGCTATATCCATTAGTTCTTCTTCGCTAAAATTACCTATAGGGCTCTTCATAACCGAAACTAACGGAAAATCTTGGTCTTTGCAGTCGATAAGTCTAAGTAGGTTTATTAAAATTTCTATTTCGGGATATTCGCAAATATTTTCCGAAACTTTCGATGCTATCGGCACGCCTAATTTTAATAGGTCTTTAACTAGCGTATACACGTATTCGTTATCGCTATTTTTGTTTAGAATTACTAGATCCGAATAGGAAATTTTTCTAAACGTTTTTTCCTTTGCGTCGTAATAGGTTTTTCCTAGTTCTTCCCTAACGATTTTATCTATCAAAAGAGCAATATTTCCTACGCTCTTATCGGCAAGCCCCGATAGGTCGTCTAAAAGATTATACACTTTGCTGTTAGGCTTTTCTTTTTTCTTTCTTCCCTCTTTTTCTAAAAGGTGAAGTTGCACTCTACCCGGCGCTTCTTCTACGTATACTCCACCAGGAACTAGCATGGCAGTTGATAGATAGTCCGTTCCGTAAATGCTTTCGGTCATGGAAAAAGAAAAAATCTCGTTTACCATATCTAAAACGGCTTTTGACGAACGGAAATTGTGGTTTAATCTAACCGTCGCTTGATTGGTCGCTTTATAGTGCTTTTCCTTTTCTAAAAAGATTTCAGGCATAGAGCCCCTAAAGCCGTATATGCTTTGCTTAACGTCTCCAACTACGAACAAATTATCCCTTGAAAGTCTACTAAACAACTCTTCTTGAACGCCGTTTACGTCTTGATATTCGTCGGCAAAAATGTAGTCGTAGTTTTCGCTTATTATCTCTTTAGTTTGGGGATTAGATAAAATTTTTAACGCGTAATGTTCTAAGTCGGAAAAATCTAGTAGGTTTTCTTCTAGTTTTTCTTCACTATAATTTTTTGTAAACTCTCTAACCACCTTAAATATGCACTCTAGGTGATATATAATATCCTTTGCTTTCCTTTCATCTTCAGTTGGGGTGGTTAAGTGTTTTATTACGTCTTGTATTATGGGCGAAATTTTTGCACAAAGCCCCTTTATCTCTTCTCTAACTTCCTTTTGCTCTTGAGATAAATTCCTGCCGAAAGAAAGAGAAATTTTAAGGTCTGCGTGCTCTTTTATAGCGTAAATATCCTTATTTACTACGTCGCTAAACACTTCTAAAACTTGGTCTAGAATAACTATCGCTGAATCAAATTCTAATCGCTTAGACGCTTCGTATAACTCTTCAGCGTGTTCGTGTAGGGGTGATATTCTCTTTACTATCGCCTGTTTATAACTCTCTTTAATCGCGCTAAAATCCCTTTGATAAAAGCCGATGCACTCTTTTATAAACTCTTCAGGCTCTGCAGAGTTTTGTAAAAACTCGTAAATTTTTAAAACTAACGCCTTAAGATCTCTATCCGACCTGTATTTTCCGTGCCTAGTTAGTAGCATTAAAAAGTCTTTGTCCCCACTCTCGTAAAACTCTCTAAACGTCTTATCAATGCTCTCGCTCATTAATATTACTGCTTGTTTTTCGTCACAAATCTTAAAGTCGGGCGAAACTCCCGCTTCAAAGAAGTATTTTCTAACTAGCCTTGCACAAAAGGAGTCTATGGTGCAAACGTCTGCCGTTTCCACGTCTAAAAGTTCGTCGGTTAAATCTTCACCCTCGTTGATTTTTTTAACTATGGCCTTTTTGAGTTTTTCTTTCATTTCTGCCGCGGCAGATTCGGTAAAGGTCACACACAATATGTTTTTAACGCTCGTCTTTTTCTCTATAATAAGCCTAATTAGCCTTTCAATCATAACGAAAGTCTTTCCACTTCCAGCAGAAGCAGATACCAAAATATTGCCTTTTTCGTGCTCTATTACCATTTGTTGTTCTTTTGTTAAACTAGGCATTTTGGTCCTCCCCAAAAATCGCTAAAGTTATAACCGAATCGTCCACTTCTTTTTTCTCTCTAACTAAACTTTGGTCGGTTAAACACATGCTCTTATACTTACAATACTTGCAAGCGCCGTCCATTGGCGAAGCTACGATTACGCCCTCTTTCATTTGCGAGAAAGCGTTTTCACACATTTGCTTTGCGTATTTTACGCACGCCGAAAGCGTTTGAGACGTGCTCGCCCCAACAAGTTTTTCCTTTTCTATTTTGATAGGCAAGAAATTCGACTCGCCCGTTTTATAAAAATCGCCGTCTTGAGAGCAAATAATCTTATCATCTAGTAGCGTTTTTCCCTTTAGGTAGGGCTCTCTCTTTTTGTCCTTTCCTATAAATTCGTCTTGCACGTCAAAATAATAAACGCCCGCTAAAATCTTATTTTCAACGGCTAGTGAATACAAGTATAATTGAAGTTTAGTGCCGTAGTAAAGCGCCTCGTCACTCTCGTCTACCTTGCCCGTCTTATAGTCGATAATTCTATAAGCCTCTTCGTTTTCGTCTATTCTATCCACCTTGCCGTAAAGAGTGGTTTTTCCATCTCCCAAAAGCACGGAAAAACCCTTTTCTAAACCGTTTTCGGTAGGTTTAAGGGTTGAGCGACTGACAAACTTAAAAGTGTTTAAGCAATGTTTTTCGCACTCTTTTAGGGCAAAATTTACCTGCGTTTTGGTTTGCGCGTCATTAAGATATCTACTATAAGTTTCCTTGCACAATACTTGCTCGGCGCACTCTAAAAATACTTGACGCGAAGCATTTTCATCGGTAATTTTACCTAAAGATTTAAGGTATAAATAGAAAATATCGTGCATAATATTGCCAATCTCTAAGCCACCTACTTTGCCCTCTTCTCTATCCTTTACGCCGAGCGCGTGGCTAACGAAGGCTTTATAAGGGCAAGCATAATATTGTTCTAGGGTGGTTGGCGAGACGAAGTTATCGTGCAGTACGCTTCTATTATCAAGGAGCACCTTAAATTCACTATTAGCGCTATCTATAATCTTATCGAGTTTTTCTTTATCTGCAACTTGATAAAAGGAAGTCGCCTCTTCCAAATCGCCGTTTTTCCACTCGACGAATTTAGAAATTGAAAGAGAGAAACTCTTTACACCTTGTTTTTTCGTCACGTAGTTAGAAGTCTTTTCAAACTCAAGCAAAGTAAAATTTTTCTCAAAAAAACTAACTACTTGGCTTTTTTCCTTTCTCTCACCACTAGTTGAGTTAACGGGATAAGATAGATATAATTTATCGGTAAACGCACTTACCCCCAATGCAACTTCTTCTCTAGAGCGATGGTTTACAATCTTAATTTTCGGCTCTATAAACACCTTTAAGGTGTAGAGCCTATCTATTTCGTTATCCGAAAGTAGCGTCACGTCTTCTTTAATTTTTGGTACAGAAGAGTTTAGCCCTAAAACGAATAGATTTTTGGCTTTTTTATATGCGCATTGTTTAAAGTCGCCCACAAAAACTGCGTCGCTATACTGTGGAATTATGGATAGTTTCATTGCCGAAACTCCACTTTGGAAGAGATTTTTATATTCTCTATAAGTCACTTGCCCGCTTAAAACTAACTTAATTTCACGAATAATCTCGATAGTTTTACGATAAATTTGCTCGGTGACTGCGCCTTGCTCTCTAAACGAATATTCGTTTAACTTCTTTGAAAGAGCGATAAGTTTATTTTCTACATCTTCCGTTAAGAGTAAATTCTCTACGTCAAAACTAGAAAAGCAAGACTCTAACTTTTGCCTTAAATCTTCGATTTTTTCTAGGTTAGAACCTAAACTTGCCGACAACGTAAAAGGACGCTTAAACTGAGAATAGTTTAAGTTATATTTATAGGCGTAATTTATAAACTGGTCAACTAAGCCCTTATCTTCACAAAACAAGGGATTTTTAACAAAGGAAAATACTGCTTCCCTTTGGAAATTTTTAACAAAAACCTCTAAATAGGATTGAATAAACTTTATTAGCGGGTGATTTTCCACCTTATAATCGGTGTCGATATATACGGGTAAATCAAAGAGTGAAAAAGCCTTTCTTAAAGTCACCTTATCATAGTTTTCGGGCATAACAACGGTAAAATCTCTAAATCTCTTGCCACGCCTAACTTCAGTCGCAATTATACTTGCAATCTTTTCGCACTCGTCCAACTCGTCCTTTGCTTGATATAGGTGAATTTTTTCCGTTTTAATTTTATCATCACTTTCTTTTTGTGGACAGAAAAGGTTTTCTATTATAAATTGCCCTTCTAGATTGTCGGGGGACTCTATATACTCTTCACTAACTTCAACGTTTAGCCTATTTGCGAGGTCACGAAGTTTGGTCGCCGTTTCGTTGACAAAAGCAAACTTGTTTTTTCCATACGGCAAAATTGCCGTGAAATTTTTGCCCTTTTCTATGAGTTTTTCTATTCCGTCAAGATTTTGACAAGTTAAACGCGAAAAGCCCGCAACAAACACGTTGGTCTTTTTAATTTGCTCATTTGATTCAATAATTTTTGGAAAAATAGAAAGGGTAGTACTTTGGTCTTCTAAGCAGTTAGTTTTTAAGTATTCGTCGTATGCGCTAAATATTTTCGCTAAATCTAAAAGTTTATCCTTTAATATTCCCTTTGTTTGAGTGGCTGCATATTCTAAGTCGTAAACGGTTATACCAGCGCTCTTTAGTGCAGAGATTTGCTCGTATACGGCAGGCGCAATTTCCTTGCCACGATTTAGAACACATAGTGGAAGCCCCTTAATGACCTTTTTAACCACCATTGTAGAGCCTTCTTTAGATAAGAGATTGCTTTGCTTAGAATAGGCGCGCGTATAGTTGCCAAACGAATATACTTTGGTGTTAAAACTTCCACCCATAGAGTCGGCAATCATACCTTCAATCATTAAAGATGCCTTGTCTTCACAAAAAACCAAGTTCTCTTTTATAAAATCTTGCTCTTTTTTGAGTTCCTCTATTAGAATATTAAAGATATTATAGTAGGAATTTGTTAAAATTATTTTTACCATGCTCTCATTATAACATATTTATAAGGCGATTTATAGGCTATTTTAAAAAAACTTTATTTATAATTTTACAAAAGTTTTATTTTATGGTAATATATTTAATACAATAGACAATAAAGGACGCTAAAAAATGAAAAAGAAATTTTTTACATTACTTTCTTTAGTGCTTTCGGCGGCGTTTTCACTATCAGGTTGTAATATGTACCTTGAACTCTCGGTAAACAACGCTTGGTGTGGAGAAAAAGACCCCACTACAGGCTATGTTGAAGAACTAACCTACTCGGTAGACTTCGACAATTCGCTTATGGACGAGGGAATTAAAAACGACCCTGACGTTAGCGTAGAGATAGGCACGGGAACTTACGTTTCTACCTTGGAAGTGCTAAGTGGTTTTCCAAGCACGGCATCAATTAGTGGAAATGAAATTAAGAGCGATATTATCGACGGGCTAAACGCAAACGAGAAGCAAGCATATCACCTAACCACAACCCTTACTATCCCCGTTAAATATTCTTACCCTTGGTTAGATGAAGAAAATAAAGAAATAACTAAGGAGTTTGAACAAGTTGACGTTATAGAGAGTGAAATTTATTTTTGCAATAGACAACTTTCCTACGCACCCGTTTATTCTTATCAAAAGGCAAACTACACCGTGCTAAACTACGGCACGAACATTAAACTTCCAAGAGTATATCAAACCTTAAGCGAAGTTTCTTATAATAAATCTAACTACACGGTTAACTACTCTTACGGAAAAGAAGAAGGCAAAGAAGGCTACGCAGTTAATAACAAAACTACTAATAAATACACCTTTAAGACTATAACCGACAACGCAATGCTATTCTTTATGATAAGGAACTCGGTTATTGAAAAGGATAACACTATCGGTATTCCAACGGTTAGCGCAAACTATCAAAAGGACGAACTTCTTGCAGTAGGAAATGCAAATACCCAAGAGTTTGAAGTAAATATAAATTCCAACCTCGGCGATATAGTCGGCAAGATGGCAGTTAATGAAATTAGATTTGCCCTAAACGATCAAAGTACATCCGGTACTACTCAAAAAGTATTTATTCAAAACAAAGTGGAAAATTCCACCATGCCGTATAAATCGCTTATGATTAGATATGAAGAGCCACTTGTAGCATACGGAGCATACGTTCCACTAGGAAAATTGATTTATACTCTAGTTGAAGCAAACTTCACCGAATAAAAAATTTGAAAATAAAAAATCCTTGACAACTCGTCAAGGATTTATTTTTTTATTTATCTTACGCTTTTGCGCCCCAAAGATTTACTAAATCTTGTGACCAATCTAGTTTATCGCAATCTCTAAACGCCCAAACTCCTAAGGCTGGAGTGCCGGTCACTTGGCTAACGTCTACAACTGAAAGGTTAGCACAATTATAAAATGCGTATGCTCCCACGCTTTCAAGAGCGCCTGCCAAAGTGATTTTATTTAGAACAGAATTTGCAAAGCAGTAATTTCCAATTTTCTTTACGCTTGCAGGAATAACCATTTCAGCAATTTTACTTCCGTCAAATGCGTTTTCTTTGATTTCAACTAAGGTTGAGTTAGCGTCGAACTTAAAGCCGTCGTCTAACATTTCGCAACCAACGAACGCACCCTTATAAATTGTTTTAACAGTTGCAGGAACGTTTACACTAACTAAATCTCTACAATTTTGGAAAGCGTATTCGCCAATTTCGGTGATGTTTCCAGATAGAGTGATTTTTTCCACCAAGCCTACTCCTGAGAAAGCGTACATTGGAATATTGTATTCGCCCTTAGGTGCGATAACTACTTCCTCTAAATTAGATGGGATATAGTAAGTTGCCGTGCCTGAGCCGTAGCCTGCGGTGATTTGTTCGCCGTAAGAATATTCTTCCGTACCGAAGATATAAGCAAAATTTCTCTTAGCGTCTATAGACTTATCTTCAGCCTCGTCCTTTTGGTTTTGATAAGAGTCTGCAACTGCAGTCATACCAACGAAAGGAAGAGTGATTTTCTTGAGTTTCTTCATTTTTGCAAATGCGCCTGCTTGAATTTCAGTCACCGTGTCTGGAACTACGATTTCTACTAAAGTATCGTTTCCGTCAAATGCGTTTAGCGCAATTCTACCAACTTCCTTTTCACCTGCTACTGCGCCGATATCAAGAGTGGTTTTGCCTAAGCCTTCGTCCACGTATCCGTAAACGGTGTAAAAATCTTCGCCTGCATATTTTTTTAGTAGCAAGCCCTTGTCCCCTGCTTCTCCACCTTCGTCACCACAAGCAACTAGTGAAAATGCAACGGTTAGAGCAAGCATCATTGCTATTAATACCTTTATAATTTTCTTCATACATACCCTCGTGTATTATTATACTTATTTAGTTTAACATTAATATTCCCTTTTGTCAATTAATAATTTTTATTAGCCGAAAGTTTCGCTTACTTTTTTTAAAATTTAAGCGGAATAGCACTAAAAAACTGCTATTCCGCTTTTATTTTCTATTGATTTTACCTTTCTAGATAACTTCCTTGCCCTCAAAGAAACTGTTAAAATATTTGTGAACTTCCCCTACTCTATTTTCAAATCTACTCACTAGGTCGTCTGGCGTGGCGTTTTTGAATTTATACTCTTCGTAATAATCTTTTAGCGAAGCGAAAAACTTTTCTTCACCAATCGTTATTCTCAAGTTGTCAAACATTATACAAGGTTTTATGTATGCCACGTTTACGTATTCGTATTCGCTAGTAAAATCTTTTAGACTCCTTAACATTGAAGTATCCACCTTCAAGAATAATTTATCGTACACCGAACAAAAAAGTTTATACGTTTTTTCACTTTGGTTTATTAGCATTTCTCTAGATAATGAATATTCAGGGTGATTTTCATAGAATAATATCACCGAATATTCGGTTAATCCCTCGTCTAAAAAGCCGTATTCAATCTCGTTGTTTCCCACTGCCGTTTGCCACCACTGATGCGCCGTTTCGTGCACGATTACTTCATTATAAGCACTCTCTTCTAAATCGTCGCTTATCATAACGAGCGCGGGAAATTCCATACCTCCTTGAATAAAATCAGTTTGCACCACAGAATACTTTTTATAAGGATATTCGCCAAAGGTGTTTTGAAAATATTCCATGCTCTTTTTAGCCGTTTGCAAGGAGCGAGTGGCTAGCGAATCGTTATAGAAATAATAGTTTATTTCCACGTCGCCGACCTTATCCGATAAAATCTCAAAATCTTTAGACAATACCATACAAAATGACCTTGCGTTATCTATTTTATAAGTACTAACTTGAATAGAATCTTCCACCTTGCTCGACTTGATTTCTCCACTACTTGCAACTATATATTCTTCACTACAAGAAAGGGTGACTAAATAGTCGGCACAATCGCTAAAATATGGGTCGCCGCTCGCGTAATAAACACACTCGTAAAAAGCGCCGTCATTTATTCCACATAAAATAGGATAAAAATTTGCTAAATTTATGGTATTTTCGCCTATTCCCGTTCTTGCAATAACGTTTGCTAGGGTTATAGTGTACTCTATAAAAATGGTCACGCTCTCTTCTGGAAATATCTCTTTATTTAAATTAACTTCTAATACGTTTTGGTCTTCTCCCACGACGTTAAACTCTAACTCTTCCTTCTGATCGTATGCTTTTAAGATTTGCATATCCCCATAACTCTCGCCCGAATAATACGCTCTATTATAATACTGATCGGCGATTGGCTTATATTTTGCTTCTTCTCTAAACGCGTTTGCAAAAAGATTGAATTTTAAACTTGTAAACGAATTTTCCGTGTTATTATAAAAGGTGACTTTTTCCTTTCCTTCTATAAGGTTGTCTACTAGTTTACACTCTATTTCATAACTACTTCTCGCCGTTTTTTGCCCACAAGAGATAAAGGTTATCGAGCAAATTGCTAGTAAAAAGGTAAGGCTTAAGGCTAAAATTTTTTTCATAAAAAACCTCGAACAAAATACTTTTTTTAAGATATTTTATTCAAGGTTTAATTTTTTTATTACTTACTTTTCTTCTAAGGTTAAATATTTTGTAGGGTTAATCAATACGCCGTTTTCTTCCACTTCAAAGTGAAGGTGCGCGCCCTCTTTATACTCTTGTCTATTGGTTATAGAAACTGCGCCAATCACTTGTCCTTTACTAACTTTTTGACCTACTACTAAATCGTCGCCGTCGGCTAGAGAATTATAGATAGTTTTAAGTCCGTTGCCGTGATTTATAACGACGGTCACACCCGTTAACAAGCCGTTTTCCACACTCTCGATAGTGCCGTCGTACACAGCGTATACAGAACTTCCTTCCTCAGCATAAAAATCCATCGCCTTATGACTTGAAAATCTATTTAAGGTTGAGTTAAACACCATAGTATCGCTAAATTCACTATACTCGGTTGTGTTTACCGGCATAATAAATTCGATTACCGTCACTACGGGAACGTCTGGCGTTTCACCTGGGAGTTCTACGTCGGTGTCTCCACCTGGGTTAGTGGTATCGTCCGGCTTAACGTTATCTATCGTTTGGTCGTTAGAAAGAGTGTTGTCGTCACCGTTTAATATAAGCAAGGTGGTTGACAAGCCTATTGCTAGAATACAAAACGCTAAAACGATATATACTGCGTTTCTTCTTAAAAATGTAATTACTTTTCCGTTTGAATTTCTCATAATTTTTTACCTCCAAATTTCTCTTTGATTATTGCCCGAAAAAATTTATTTATTCATGTTTTTAAAAACTTCCGTAAATTAGTGGAGCACCCACCTTGATTTTCTCTTCGCCTACGAACACGTGCAAGTTTACCTTTTGCCCTTTTAATTTAGTTAAGTACGGGATTTTACTTGAGTAAGCGTAATAACTAACTCCACAATCTATTTCTTCCACCATAACTAATTTAGCACTAAAATCAATAAGCAACTTCTCTATATCCGTAGTCTTTTCTAGTTCCACACTTTCTCCCGTTTTTCCCACCGTAAAATACATTTGTTTTTTACTTAAAAATACGATTTCCGCTTGAGAAGAACTAGAGTTTTTATACGCTTCAAATTTTCCGTCTAGTTTTTTTAAACAAAAACTTGCGCTCGATAAGTAAAGCATAAAAATTAAATTAATTAATAGCGTGAGTGAAATAATTTTTACTGCTAATTTTTTCAAAAAAAATACTCCCCTTGTTTTTCAAGGGAAGTATTGACCGTTTTTACTTAGTTTATTCAGTTTTTATAGAATTTCAGTAATTCCACACTCTCTAGATAAAGTTATTCCGTTAAAGGTTTCAAAGAAATCTCCACTCATCTTAATTACCTTGTCGTTGTATTCTTTAAGTTTTCCACCAAGCGCAATATAGGTTTTTTCAACCTTGCTAAATACTTTGTTATAGCCGAAAATCTCTCTTTTTAGACTATCTTTAATAATGCGTATAACTTCTTTTCTCTTTTCAAAAAGTCTACTTTGCTCTATAATCCAACCACTTATTTGCCACTCTTTTGCACACTCGTATTCTAAAACTCTATCCACTCTTTCTAGGTAGTCTGGAATATCCACTCCGTCAAACTTAGAAGAAAAGCATAGAGTATAAAGTTGAATAATTCTCTGTGCTGTAGAAATGGCAATGCTATCGTCGCCAACTATACTAACCACTCTATCTACAGAAGAATTTGATAAGAGTTTGCCTTTTGAAATTATATTGGCAAGGCGAATTAGCACGCCGTTTTTAAGTATTATTTCAAGATATTCTTCTCTCGTATGCGAAAAAATCGAATATGTTTCTTCTACGGCGTTTTTAACAAGTTCATAAGCGCTTTTATTTGTGGGGAGATTAACTATAAGCCCGTAAATTCTATAATCAATTAGAGCAATGAGTTTACTCATAATAAACGCGTATTCAATAGAAAGGTTGTCTTGATCTAAAAAGATTTTTTCCAGGTCGAAAATAACGTGTCTATCTGCGTCGAATATAAAATTCTCTCTCTTGCCGTTTACTTCTTCTACCACACTATAATCTAATATAGAAGAATAATCAAAACTATCTACGATACTTACCGAAAAGAGATTTTTTTCGGTGGCAATTTTATTTGCCAAATTAGAGTAGTCTTTGCCAATAGTGATTATCGCCCTAGCGTCTTCGGGAAGAGAAGAAACAAATTTATTATATTCAGGCGCAGAATCTTCTATAAAAGGAATTATTTTAATGTTTTCATTTTTTAGGTTTTCAATTAAAATTGCGCCCAAATTAACAAACTTATTTTGAGTGCAGAAAAGCACGGCTTTCCCAAACGGAATAAGCCTTGTTAACACCTCTTTAACCTTTGCTGAATAATTTCCAACATAAAAGTTAATATTACCTATTGAGGAAAAATTCTTGGCAGATATAGTATTCAATTTATGAGTAAAATTATTAACGTTATCCATATTCTATATAAATAGTAAATCAAAATTTAAAAAAAGTCAACTTATTGAACTTTTTTAGCGTTTTTTAGGCATTTTTTAGCCTTTTTATGCCTTTTTTTGACAAAAATTTTTAAAAAGGTATTGAAAAATTTTTTTATTATGTTATAATAAGAGTATAAAACTATGGAGGTTTTGAGGAAAATGAATAAGAAAGATTTAGTAAGAGCAATTGCAAATAAGTGCGGACTTACGTTGAAAGACGCTAGTTGTGCTGTAGACGGATTTATCGGCGCTATCACCGATAGCCTAAAAGCTGGTGAAGCAGTTCAAATTTCAGGCTTTGGTACTTTTGAAGTTAAATCTAAACCAGCTAGAGAGGGTATCAACCCTAAGACTGGCGAAAAGATTAAAATCGCTGCTTCTAAAGCACCTGCTTTCAAATTTGGTAAAGCATATAAAGATTTGTTCTAATTAAAAGGTTAAAAGCCTTGCCAATCGGCAAGGCTTTTTTTCTATCTTTTTTGATTTTAGAACTAAAAAAAGCACGAAATTAATTCGTGCTTTTTATTTAGGCATTTGTTAATTATTCAACAATTTTAGCAACTACACCTGAACCAACGGTTCTGCCACCTTCACGGATAGCGAAACGGAGACCTTCTTCCATAGCGATTGGAGTGATTAATTCAACGTCCATTTCGATGTTGTCACCAGGCATAACCATTTCTACGCCTTCTGGAAGTTTGATTGAACCAGTAACGTCGGTAGTTCTGAAATAGAATTGAGGACGATAGTTGTTGAAGAACGGAGTATGACGACCACCTTCTTCTTTAGTCAAGATATAAACTTGGCCTTTGAATTTGGTGTGTGGTTTTACTGAACCCGGTTTAGCAATAACTTGTCCACGTTCGATGTCTTTTCTGTCAATACCACGGAGAAGAGCACCAACGTTGTCACCTGCTTGTGCTTCGTCAAGAAGTTTTCTGAACATTTCGATACCGGTAATAACGGTGTTCTTTGATTCGTCAGTTAAACCTACGATTTCAGCAGGATCGTTTACGTGTGCAACACCTCTTTCTACTCTACCAGTAGCAACAGTACCACGACCACTGATGGTGAATACGTCTTCTACAGGAAGTAAGAAAGGTTTGTCTGAATCTCTTTCTGGGCTTGGAATATAAGAGTCAACAGCATCCATAAGTTCGAAAATAGGTGCGCATTCTGGAGCAGCCTTAATTTCGTCTGCGCTGTGATCAGCTTGTGCGAATTCTAATGCCTTTAATGCTGAACCCTTGATGATTGGGGTATCGTCGCCAGGGAAACCATATTCAGAAAGTAATTCTCTGATTTCCATTTCAACTAATTCCAATAATTCTGGGTCGTCTAATTGGTCACACTTGTTCATGAATACTACAATGTAAGGAACGCCTACTTGACGAGCAAGAAGGATGTGTTCTCTAGTTTGTGGCATTGGGCCGTCAGTTGCAGCAACAACTAAGATTGCGCCGTCCATTTGTGCAGCACCGGTAATCATGTTCTTTACGTAGTCTGCGTGTCCTGGGCAGTCAACGTGTGCGTAGTGACGTGCTTCAGTTTGATATTCAACGTGTGAAGTGTTAATCGTTATACCACGAGCCTTTTCTTCTGGCGCTTTATCGATTTCGTCGTATCTCATTTTTTGAGCATTACCAACTGAAGATAAAGTCATCGTAATAGCTGCGGTAAGAGTGGTTTTACCATGGTCAACGTGACCGATAGTACCAATGTTAATGTGTGGTTTGCTTCTGTCAAATTTAGCCTTTGCCATTTTGTTTCCTCCAAAAAATTCAAATTGATATAATTTTTTTATTTTTTATTAAATATTAAGTTTATTTTACAATAAAAAAGTATAATTGTCAAGAATAAATTTATGCTTTTTTACCGATTATCTTTTCTGCTACTGATTTTGGCACTTCAGCATAGTGACTGAACTGCATTGTGTAGTTTCCTCTACCTTGAGTTCTACTTCTTAAATCAGTTGCATAGCCGAACATTTCTGAAAGTGGAATATGCGCGTCGATAACTTTTACGCCGTTTCTATCTTCAGTTCCTTGAATAATACCACGACGAGCGGTCACGTTGCCCATTAAGTCACCAAAGTATGCGTCTGGGGTGACGATTTCTACCTTCATGATAGGTTCTAGAAGTACGCTCTTAGCCTTTTGTAAACCGTCTTTAAGAGCCATTGAGCCTGCAATCTTAAACGCCATTTCCGAAGAGTCAACGTCGTGATAACTTCCGTCGTAAACGGTGACTTTGAAGTCAACTACTTCGTATCCTGCTAGAATACCGTTTCTTGCGGCTTCCATAATACCTTTGTTAACCGGTTGAATAAATTCTTTTGGAATTGAACCGCCAACAGTTTCGTCAACGAATTCGTATCCCTTACCAGGTTCTTGTGGCTCTAAGCGAATCTTACAATGTCCGTATTGTCCGTGACCACCAGTTTGACGCTTGAATAAACCTTCAGCCTCAACTGCTTGACGGATAGTTTCCTTGTAAGAAACTTGTGGATTACCAACGTTTGCTTCTACTCTAAATTCACGGAGTAATCTATCTACGATAATTTCTAGGTGAAGTTCGCCCATACCTGCGATAATGGTTTGTGCAGTATCTGGATCGGTATAAGTCTTAAACGATGGGTCTTCTTCAGCAAGTTTTGCAAGAGCAAAGCCCATTTTTTCTTGACCTTGTTTGGTCTTAGGCTCGATTGCAACTTGAATAACTGGGTCTGGGAATTCCATTTTTTCAAGAATAATAGGATGCGCTTCGTCGCAAAGGGTGTCACCGGTAGTAGTGTCTTTTAGACCTACGATTGCACAGATTTCACCTGCTTGAACTTCTTCTACTTCTTCTCTATGGTTTGCGTGCATACGAAGTATACGCGCGATTCTTTCCTTTCTACCCTTAATACTATTGTAAATATAAGAGCCGGTTTTTAACGTACCAGAGTACGCACGGAAGAATGCTAGTTTACCAACGAACGGGTCGGTCATAATCTTGAATGCAAGACCACAGAACGGTTCGTTAACGTCTGGTTCTCTCTTTTCTTCAGCATCGGTATCTGGATTAGAACCGATAGTAGTTCCTACGTCAATTGGGCTTGGTAAGTAATCAACGATAGCGTCGAGAACGTTTTGAACACCCTTGTTTCTATATGAAGAACCACAAAGTACAGGGGTCACCTTCATATCAAGAGTTGCTCTTCTTAAGCCCTTTTTAATTTCTTCTATAGAAAGGTCGCCCTCTTCGAAGAATTTTTCCATCAAAGCGTCGTCCGTTTCAGCAGCGATTTCAACGATTTGCGCTCTGTATTCTTCTACGAGATCCTTCATATCGTCTGGAACGTCGGTCACTTCGATTTCTTTACCTAAGTCGTCTAGATAAATATCTGCTTTTCTAGTGATAATATCAACTACGCCCTTGAAAGTATCTTCTTTTCCGATAGGAAGAGTGATTGGAACTGCGTTGGTGTGAAGTCTTTCGTGCATCATCTCAATTGCATTAAAGAAATCAGCGCCGTTGATATCCATTTTGTTTACGTATGCAATACGTGGAACTTTATACTTATCTGCTTGACGCCATACGGTTTCACTTTGAGGTTCAACACCACCCTTAGCACAGAAGGTTGCAACAGCACCGTCTAGTACGCGGAGCGATCTTTCTACTTCTACGGTGAAGTCAACGTGTCCCGGCGTATCGATAATATTTATACGATGGTCTTTCCAATAACAGGTAGTAGCCGCACTGGTGATGGTAATACCACGTTCTTGTTCTTGAGCCATCCAGTCCATAGTAGCGCCACCGTCGTGGGTTTCGCCCATTTTATGAACCTTACCGGTATAGAAAAGAATTCTTTCGGTCGTGGTAGTTTTACCAGCGTCAATGTGAGCCATAATACCTATGTTTCTGGTTGATGTTAAATCATTAATTTTAGGCATAAACTCTCTCCAAATTAAAATCTATAATGTGCGAAAGCCTTGTTTGCTTCAGCCATTCTATGTGTATCTTCTTTCTTCTTAACTGCACTACCCGTGTTATTGAAAGCGTCAACTAATTCACCTGCAAGTCTAGCGTTCATTTCTCTTTCGCCTCTCTTTCTTGCAGCGATTACTAACCAACGAATAGCAAGTGTTTGTCTACGTTCTGCACGGATTTCGATAGGAACTTGATAGTTCGCACCTCCGACTCTTCTTGCTTTTACTTCAACCATAGGCATAATGTTGTTTAATGCTTGATTGAACATTTCCATTGGTTCTTGACCAACCTTCTCCGCAGCCTGTGTGAAGGCTTCGTACACGATTGATTGTGCTATACCCTTTTTACCATCCAACATAACTTGGTTGATAAGTTTTGTCACAACCTTACTACTATACACTGGATCTGGTAAAACGTCTCTCTTAGCGAGATTACCTCTTCTTGGCATAATTAAATCCTCCTTTATAATTTTGTTGCGTTTTGCTAAAACGCTATAAGGGATAACCCTTATCAGTACAGCTATCACTTGCCCTATTTTTAGGGTAGCGAATCTTCTGCCGTTTGGCATACTGCCTACCGAATCGGGCTAGTTTTCCGAATTTCCGATTTTTGGTAGGTGTACCGTTAAATAACTTTTGTTATTTAGAGTTATTTAGGTCTCTTTGCGCCGTATCTTGATCTTGCTTGTCTACGTTTTGCAACGCCTGCAGTATCAAGAGCGCCACGAATGATGTGGTATCTTACACCAGGTAAGTCTTTTACTCTTCCGCCACGGATCAATACTGAACTGTGTTCTTGAAGATTGTGTCCTTCACCAGGAATATAAACGATACCTTCTGACTTATTAGTCAATCTTACTCTGGCAATCTTACGAAGTGCTGAGTTAGGTTTTTTAGGGGTAGTAGTGGTCACTGAAAGGCAAACACCACGTCTTTGTGGACATTCTTCTAGAATTGGTGATTTACTCTTATAAGTAATCTTCTTTCTACCTTGTCTAATTAACTGTTGAATTGTTGGCATAGTACTCCTCCTTTTATTTTTTCGGTTATTCGAAAAACGGATTCGGAACCGTTTTTTTGACTTTTTTTGTATTGAGAATTTTATTCCCAACGAATTATTATTTTATCATTTTTGGCGCAAATAGTCAAATAAAATACTGCCTATTTGGTATTTGCGCCCTTTTTTTATGATTATTCTTCTACTTCCGCACTTCTTTGTACGATAGTTTGAGGTGAAACGTTTTTATAGTCCTTCATTCCTGTTCCTGCAGGGATAAGTTTACCGATAATTACGTTTTCTTTTAAGCCGATAAGTGGGTCAATCTTATTCTTGATTGCAGCCTCGGTGAGAACTCTTGCGGTTTCTTGGAATGACGCTGCCGACAAGAAACTCTCTTTTGCGAGCGCGGCTTTGGTAATACCGAGTAAAATTCTCTTACCAACTGGTGGACGATTGCCGTTTTCTAACGCTTTTAACGTTTCTTCTTCGAATCTGTAAAGGTCAAGTTTTTCACCAGGTAGAATATCCGTATCTCCAGGGTTTTCTACTTGAACTTTCTTCATCATTTGTCTAACGATAATTTCTACGTGCTTATCGTTGATGTCAACGCCTTGTGAACGGTAAACGCTTTGAATTTCACGAAGAATATAGTCTTGTACGCCCTTAATACCTTTGGTCTTGAGAATATCTTGTGGATATACTGAACCGTTAGTTAAAATCGTACCTGGCTCTACTCTTTCGCCGTCCTTTACGATTACACCCGTTCCAAATGGAATTACGTAGTCCTTAGTATCGCCTTCGTCAGTCTTGATTACTACGTGAATAATCTTGTCTTTTTCTTCAATAGAAGCAACACCACTTTCCATACATACGATTGCAGCGTGCTTTGGCTTTCTTGCTTCGAAAAGTTCTTCAACTCTAGGAAGACCTTGCGTAATATCGCCCGTACTTGCTATACCACCGGTGTGGAAGGTTCTCATGGTAAGTTGCGTACCAGGTTCACCGATTGATTGTGCGGCGATAATACCAACTGCTTCACCCACTTGAACAGGGTTGTTATTACTCATATTCTTTCCGTAGCACTTAGCACAAACACCCGTCTTAGACTTACAAGTGAATACGCTTCTAATTTCAACTGCTTCAATGCCTGCCTTGCAGATTGCGTCAGCCATATCCTCGCTAATCATTTGGTTAGCCTTAACCATAACTTCGCCCGTTACTGGGTTGATTATGTCGTTAACGGTGAATCTACCTGCAATTCTATCTCTCAAGCCTTCGATAATTTCACCTTTGCTACCCTTGATTGCAGTGACAACGATTCCCTTAGGCTTTTCGCCGAGTTCAGCAAAGCAATCGTCTTCTTTAACGATAACTTCTTGCGAAACGTCTACTAAACGACGAGTTAAGTATCCTGAGTCTGCCGTCTTTAACGCCGTATCGGCTAAACCTTTACGTCCACCGTGTGATGAAATAAAGTATTCAAGAACTGAAAGTCCTTCACGGAAACAAGATTTAACAGGAACTTCAATGGTTTTACCATTAGGATCGGTCATAAGACCACGCATACCTGCTAATTGTTTAATTTGGTCCTTACTACCACGCGCACCAGAGTTTGCCATCATTAGAATTGGGTTAAACTCGTCGAGCGTTTCCATAAGTTTTTCGGTGACGGTATCGGTTGCGTTTTTCCAGATAGATACTACCTTTTTGTATCTTTCGTCGTCAGTTATGAAACCTTTTTTATAAAGGTTTTCAACCTTGAGAACGTGTTGTTCTGCTTCTCTAATAATTTGAGGTTTGCCCTTAGGCATGTGCATATCGAATACCGACGTAGTGATTGCGCCAACGGTTGAATACTTAAAGCCTAAAGCCTTAACGTCGTCAAGCACTTCGGCAGCACAACTTGCGCCGTGACGCTTAAAGCAAGCGCCAACGATTTTTTGAAGTAATTTCTTACCTACTAATTCGTCGATTTCATATTTAATAAAGTCTTCTTTTTCTTTTCTTTCTACGAAGCCCAAGTCTTGTGGAATAGCGCCGTTGAAGATAATCTTACCAACTGAAGTCTTAACTCTACCAACGACCTTTTCACCCTCAACTTCTACTGCTCTACGAACGATAATTTCGTCTTGTAAGCCGATTTTACCCGTTTGATAAGCCATAATTGCTTCTTCAGGTGAAGAATACGAAACGGTGTACTCTGGAACGCCGTATAAAGCGCCGTTTTCACTAGGTCTACCCTTTTCGTCGTATTTCTCGCCTATCTTATGACGAAGTAATGTCAAGTAGTAAGAGCCCATAACCATATCTTGAGTAGGACTCATAACAGGCTTACCGTCTGAAAGTTTTAAGATATTGTTTGATGCGAGCATCAAGAATCTTGCTTCTGCTTGCGCTTCAACCGAAAGTGGAACGTGAACTGCCATTTGGTCACCGTCGAAGTCGGCGTTGAACGCGCCACATACTAACGGATGGAGTTTAATTGCTCTACCTTCAATCAATACAGGCTCGAACGCTTGAATTGAAAGTCTGTGAAGAGTAGGAGCACGGTTGAGTAGAACAGGGTGGTCTTTGATTACGTCTTCTAAAACGTCCCAAACTACCGTCTTAGCCTTTTCTACCGTTCTCTTTGCGTTCTTAATGTTATGGCAAATGTTATTTTCAACAAGTTTTTTCATTACGAAAGGCTTGAAGAGTTCGATTGCCATTTCTTTTGGAAGACCACATTGATAAAGTTTGAGTTCCGGACCAACTACGATAACCGAACGACCTGAGTAGTCAACACGTTTACCGAGAAGGTTTTGACGGAATCTACCTTGCTTACCACGAAGCATACCAGAAAGTGATTTAAGTTCACGGTTGCCTGCGCCAACGATTGCCTTGCCACGTCTGCCGTTGTCAATTAAAGCGTCAACGGCTTCTTGAAGCATTCTCTTTTCGTTTCTTATAATGATTTCAGGCGCGCCCAATTCCATAAGTTTTTTAAGTCTGTTATTTCTATTGATTACGCGTCTATATAAGTCGTTTAAGTCGGAAGTAGCAAATCTACCGCCGTCTAATTGTACCATTGGACGAATTTCAGGTGGAATTACGGGAAGAACGTCTAAAATCATCCATTCAGGACGGTTTCCGCTCTTTCTAAAAGACTCGATAATCTCTAATCTCTTAACCGCACGAATTCTCTTTTGTCCAGTGGTGTTTCCATCAATGATAGCCTTGGTTTCTGCGCTTTCTTTTTCAATGTCGATAGCCATTAAAAGTTCTTTAATAGCCTCTGCGCCCATACCCGTCTTAAACGAGCCGTAGCCGTACTTATCTTCGTATTCCATCTTTTCTCTATCGGTGATAACTTGCTTATATTCAAGGTCGGTTTCACCTGGATCTAATACGATATGGCTAGCAAAATATAAAACTTGTTCCAAAGCCTTAGGACTAATATCTAACATCAAGCCAATTCTTGATGGAACGCCCTTAAAATACCAAATGTGCGAAACGGGAGCAGCGAGTTCAATGTGTCCCATACGGTCACGACGAACTTTTGACTTGGTGACTTCAACGCCACACTTGTCGCAAATTACGCCCTTATAACGAATACGCTTATACTTTCCGCAATGACATTCCCAGTCCTTAGTAGGTCCAAAAATTCTTTCGCAGAAAAGACCGCCCATTTCGGGTTTTTGAGTTCTGTAGTTGATGGTTTCGGGCTTGGTCACTTCGCCGTAAGACCATTCTCTTATTTTTTCGGGAGATGCAACTCCTATTTGTATAGAATCAAAATTGTTAAGTTCAAACATTCTATTTCCCCCTTAGTCTTCTATTTGATCGTCGTCAAACATATCGTCTTCGAACATGTCGTCGTCAGGAATAGTAGTATCAATTTCATCGTCTTCATCTTCAAACATATCTTTAGCACTGAAACCAAAGTCTTCGTCGAGATCAACCGTTTCGGTATCTTCAAATACGGTTTCGCCAACGTCTTCTGCTGAAATTTCGTCGAGTGAAATTTCCTCTTTAGTATCCCTTTCTCTAAACATAGGAATATCGTCGATATCGCTTTCGATAAGGTCTTTAATAGCAAGTTCTTCTTTGCTTTCGGTTAGAACTTTTACGTCCAACGCAAGAGATTGAAGTTCTTTTAGTAATACTTTGAACGCTTCTGGAATACCAGGTTCAGAGATATTAGTTCCCTTAACGATTGATTCGTAAGTCTTTACACGTCCTACGATATCGTCTGATTTAACGGTAAGTATTTCCTGAAGAATATGAGCAGCACCATACGCCTCGAGTGCCCAAATTTCCATTTCACCGAATCTTTGTCCACCGAATTGCGCTTTACCACCTAAAGGTTGTTGGGTGACTAAACTATATGGACCGGTTGATCTTGCGTGAATCTTATCGTCAACTAAGTGGTGAAGTTTGATCATATACATTTGACCAACGGTCACTCTGTTTTCAAAAGGTTCGCCCGTTCTTCCGTCGTAAAGTTGGATCTTTCCGTCAACTTCCCCGTCAGGATTTACTATGTTGTTTTCTTTCAATAATTGCTTGATATCGCTTTCAGAAGCGCCGTCAAATACAGGCGTAGCAATCTTCCAGCCGAGTTGTTTACAAACTAAACCTAAGTGCACTTCTAGTACTTGTCCAATGTTCATACGTGAAGGAACGCCTAGTGGGTTCAACACGATTTGAAGTGGAGTACCATCAGCCATAAACGGCATATCAGACTCTGGCATTACTCTTGAGATAACGCCCTTGTTTCCGTGACGACCTGCCATCTTATCGCCGATAGAAATCTTACGCTTTTGTGCGATATATACTCTAACTTGTTTGTTAACGCCAGGCGCTAATTCATCTTTATTTGCTCTAGTGAATACCTTAACGTCAACTACTATACCACCTTCTCCGTGTGGCACTTTTAGAGAAGTATCTCTAACTTCTCTTGCTTTTTCACCGAATATTGCTCTCAAAAGTCTTTCTTCTGGAGTTAATTCGGTTTCGCCCTTAGGCGTCACTTTACCAACGAGAATATCACCGCTGTTAACTTCAGCACCGACTCTAATAATACCGTCTTCGTCTAAGTCCTTTAGAGCGTCTTCGCCAACGTTTGGAATATCTCTAGTGATTTCTTCTTCGCCAAGACGAGTATCTCTAGCCTCGATTTCGTGCTCCTCGATATGGATAGTGGTGAACATATCTTCACGAACGAGTTTTTCCGAAATAAGTATAGCGTCCTCGTAGTTGTAGCCTTCCCAACTCATAAATCCAACTAAAATGTTGCGACCTAACGCCAATTCGCCGTTTCTAGTTGATGGACCGTCTGCAATGGTTTGTCCCATTTCAATCTTTTCGCCCTTGTCAACGATAGGTCTTTGATTTAAGCAAGTACCTTGGTTGCTACGTTCAAATTTCTTAAGTTTGTATTCTTTATCAGTTCCGTCTTCTTCGGTCACGATAATCTTATCGCTTGAAACACTCTTAACAACGCCTGCGCCGGTTGCGTTAACCATAACGCCCGAGTCGTAAGCAATACGTCTTTCAATACCGGTTGCAACGATAGCGTTTTCAGGATAAAGTAGTGGAACGGCTTGTCTTTGCATGTTCGAGCCCATGAGCGCACGGTTGGTATCGTCGTTCTCTAAGAACGGGATAAGTGCTGCTGCAACTGAGATAAGTTGCTTTGGCGAAACGTCCATATAGTCCATTTTTTCTTGAACGTCTTCGGTAATTTCGTCTTTATAACGGCAAGAAACACGCTCGTTAACGAAGTATTTATTATCGATAAGTGGTTCGTTTGCTTGCGCAACGATGTACTTATCTTCTTCGTCAGCGGTTAAGTAATCAACTTGTTCGGTCACTTCGGTAATAATTTTTCCGTCTTCCCCTACCGTGTGAATAATCTTTCTATATGGAGATTCGATAAAGCCGAACTCGTTTACTTGCGCGTAGGTTGCTAGTGAAGAGATAAGACCGATGTTTTGACCTTCAGGCGTTTCGATAGGACAAATTCTTCCGTAGTGAGAGTGGTGAACGTCACGCACTTCAAAGGTTGCTCTGTTTCTATTTAAACCACCAGGACCTAAAGCAGAAAGTTTTCTCTTGTGAGTTAACTCTGCAATAGGGTTAGTTTGATCCATAAATTGTGAAAGTTGAGAAGAGCCGAAGAATTCTTTAATAGCAGAACTTTCAGGACGAACGTTAATTAGGTTTTGTGGCGAAACGTCCTTTTGGTCTTGAGTAGCCATTCTTTCTTTAACAACTCTTTCAAGTCTAGTGATACCAATACGGAATTGGTTTTGTAAAAGTTCACCAACCGAACGAACACGACGATTTCCCAAGTGGTCGATATTGTCAACTGAATTTAAGCCTTCAACTAAATCTAAGTTAACTGAGATTGATGCTACGATATCGTCAACGGTCACGTGTTTGTGGTTTAACTTATCGAGAAGTGGACGGATTTCCTTTCTTTCTTCAGCAGAAACAGGAGTCTCCGTTCCCCTTTCGGTAATTTCGTAGAACTTAACGCAAGCACGAACGAATTTATTTCTCGTTTCTCTTGCCTTTTCTTGATTTTTTCTATCTTCGGGCTTTTCTTCGCCTTCTGGAATAACTTTGTCTTCAATATAGAAGAATTCGTTAATTTCTTTCTTTAAGATTTCAGCAGTTTCTTCAATGCCTTTTCCTTTAGCAAGTTCGTTAACTTTCTTAGAGAAATCTAAAATTGGCGAATAAACGTAGTCGAGTAAACCGAAGAACTTTGGTTCAATACCGGTGACAGCCTTAAAGCCTACTACGTTGTTTGCAATCATCTTGTGCTTTTTGCCGTTGATGTCTGCATAGAATATATTAACGCCTGCGTTTTGAATATCTTCTGCTTGTCCTCTAGTGATAATTTGACCTGCGGTAGCCAAAACTTCGCCGTCTGGAGAAATAACGTCTTCATAAGCCTTTAAGCCAACGATTCTTTCACCTAAACGTAAACGCTTGTTGTATTTATATCTACCAACTCTAGCCAAGTCGTATCTTCTTGGTTCGAAGAAAAGGTTTTTAAGACTTTGCTTAACAGCCTCTTCGGTTGGAATTTCACCCGGACGTAAACGACGGTATAATTCAATTAAACCTTCGCTTTCCGATTTAGAAGTGTCTTTAGCAGCGGTATCAACTATCATTTGATTGCCGTCGAAAAGTTCTGCTAACGCTTGGTCACTACCAAAGCCTAACGCTCTTAAAAGAACGGTTGCAGTAAGTTTTCTCGTACGGTCAACGTGTACCCAAAGTAAACCTTGAGAATCTTGTTCAAACTCTAACCACGCGCCTCTTGATGGAATAACGGTAGTAGCGAAAATCTTTTTACCAGATTTATCTACTTGGTCTGCATTGTAAACGCCAGGCGATCTAACTAATTGCGAAACGATAACACGCTCTGCACCGTTAATGATGAAAGCGCCGTTCTCGGTCATAAGTGGGAAGTCGCCCATGAAAACTTCCGATTCAACTACTTCGTCGGTAATCTTGTTAACCAACCTAACTTTTACCTTGAGTGGTAGAGCGTAGGTCACGTCTCTTTCCCTACATTCCTTTTCGTCGTACTTTGGAGTACCCGTTAAGGTGTAATCTAAAAAGTACAATTCAAAACGGTCTGAATAGTCGGTGATTGGAGAGAAGTCTTCTAAAACTTCGCCAATCCCTTCACGGATGAAGGCATCGTAGGAGTCCTTTTGTATCTTGACAAGGTATGGAATATCGATTGCTTCTTTAATTTTGCTAAACGTTTTTCTTTTAACCTTGCCACATTCAATTTCGGATAATACTCGCGTCATTAAAACACACTCCTTAAATTATTTTTTCTAAGTTTTGGGTTGCTGAGGCGTAAATTTTGCATGTAAAATTATTATATAATTTATACAAATTTTGTGCCGAGCAAAAATCATGATAAAATTTCGACGTTTTTTGACCTTTTTTTTGCTATTTTTGCCCATTTTTTTGGGGCATTTTTCTAAAAAAGGCGATAAAAATCGATATTAACCTATCATAATGCATTTTATTATATTACGCTCATTTGTCAAGATTGTCAAGCGATTTATTAAAAATTTTAAAATTATTTTTTTTAGTTGCTTTTTAGCGTATAAATTGTTAAAATATTTAGGGAAGATTTTTTATGAGAATTGATAAATACTTAAACGTTTCTAGAATACTAAAAAGACGCACCCTAGCAAACCAAGCGGCTAGTTCTGGGCGAATCGCCGTTAACGGCAGACAAGTTAAACCTTCTTATCAAGTTAAGATTGGCGACGTGGTGGAAGTGCATTTTAATAGTGGCACGCTTAAATTTAAAATTCTAGATATAAAGCAAACGGTAAAAAAAGAACAAGCAGAATCTCTCTACGAGATTTTAGGGGAATAAAAATGAAGGTTTCTCTTTTACTTGCCTGTGGGGGCAAAGGCGTTCGCGCAGGGCAATCACAAAACAAACTATTATATAAAGTGGACGGGGCTACCATACTAGAAAAAACTCTATCTGCCTTTTATTCTTCGGGGCTAGTAGACGAGTACGTAGTAGTCGTTTCAAAAGAAGATTTTCCTTTGCTTAAAAAACTTCTTCCTGAAGAAGTAATCTTAGTTGTGGGGGGCAATTCGAGAACTCAATCGGTTAAAAACGGACTTAGCGTTGTTAGTGGAGATATAGTTTTAGTGCACGACGGGGCTAGACCTTTTATTAGCAGTAAAATGATAAAGGACTGCATTGATACTGCAAGTAAATTCGGCAGCGCTATTCCCCTTATTCCCTCGCCTAACACACTTTGCGTTAAAAGTGGCGAGATAATCGAAAATTATTTAGGAAAGGACGAAATCTATCAAATTCAAACGCCACAAGGCTTTATAACAAAAGATTTAATTAAGGCATATTCACTTAGCGACAATAAAGTTTTTAACGACGACGGAGAAGTTTATAAAAATTATATAGGACAAGTTCACTCGTACCAAGGGGACGCTAAAAATATTAAACTCACCTACAAAGAAGACTTTGATAAGTTAAATAGTAGTGATATGGTTAGAGTGGGCGTTGGTTTTGATTGCCATAAATTAGTGGAAAATAGAAAACTTATTTTAGGTGGAATTGAAATTCCACACGACAAGGGGCTTTTAGGACATTCGGATGCAGACGTTTTAACACACGCTATTATGGACGCAATGTTATCTTCAGTTGCCGAAAGAGATATTGGCTACCACTTCCCCGACACCGACGAGAAGTACAGGGGCGCAAATAGTGTAGAACTACTTAAAAAGGTTATCGAAATTTGCAAAAATAAAGGATATAAAATAAAAAGCCTTTCAGCCGTTATTATGGCAGAAAAGCCTAAACTATTAAAACGTATTCCCGAAATAACTAATAACCTAGCAAAAATTTTATCTATCTCCCCTGATTGTATCGGGCTAACTGCAACCACCCTAGAAGGCTTGGGTTTTGTGGGCAGAGAAGAAGGAATTTGCGTAAACGCTTCCGCCGTTATGCAAGAAATTTAAGAATAAAATACACGAGTAAATAGGCAACGCCACGACCGATTGGTCGTGGCGTTTTCTTTTGTGTTTCTTTTGTAAATTATTAACTTTTCTTTAGTAGACTAGTTTTCGTCGGTTGGCTCTAGGCTCATTGCTTCTTCTGCCATTTCTTCTTCGTCGAGCGCTCTACAAAATTCTTCAAAAACTTCTTCTAAAAGAGCGTTGTCTTCGATAGGAAGTAGTTCTGCGTTATCTTCGTCATCTCCACTAACTTCAAAGATGATTAAGTCTTCTTCGCTCATTCCCTCGATTTCTTCAGCAGGCTCGAAAGCAGAATACCATTTGCCCTTATATTCGATAGTTCCTACTAAGAAGAATTTTAATTTTCTTCCGTCGTCGGTAGAAATTTCTACGATTTCATCTTCGCGCTCGCAATCGCAGTCACAATCACAGTCACAATCGTGGTCGTGTTCGTGAGTGCAAGTACATTCCTTTTCTTCTTCGCATCCACAAGTGCACTTTTTATCTTCTTTCATTTTTATATCTCCTTTATTTTTTACCTTTATTTATTTGGTTAAGATATCCTTGTAAAATGGTGGCTGCCGCTAAACTATCCACCACGCTCTTTCTCTCTTCTCTACTCTTGCCTTGACTTATTAAAACTTCTTCTGCTTCGCAAGTGGAACAACGCTCGTCCACCGAGATAATTTCTATCCCTAAAAGTTCTCTAAGTTTATCAATAAAAAATCTTGCCTTTCCCGTTTGAATTGAATCGCTTCCGTCAAAGTTAACGGGCAAACCACACACCATTTTGGTTATGCCCTTTTCCTTAACCACGCTCTCCATCTTGGCTAAATCGGTTTTAAGATTTTTTCTATGATAGGTTTCTACGGGCAGAGAATAAGAATTAAACGGGTCTGAAACGGCAATTCCTATCCTTTTATCGCCTATATCTAAGCACAAATATCTTTCCACAATTTTATTATATCACTCTTTTTAACTTTTTACAATAAAAAAGAGCGAGTTTTTCTCGCTCTTAAATATTTTGATTAAATAAGATATGCATACCCTAACGCAGTCAAACAGCCGTATCCCAATGCTACTAAAACTATAGCAAGAACAATTGATATCACATATCCCTTTACCCAACCTATTAAAAAGGTTTTTATTGCGCTTTCTTTACCTACGTACATACATATACCTATTAACAAACCTAACAATCCTAATAAAAGCCCCAACCAATAGCCTACGCTTCCTTTATCTTCGTAAACTTCTTTAACGGGATTTTTGACAGGATATTTACTTAATTCTCCACCACAATAAACGCATCTTTCCTTGCCGTCTGGGTTATATTTACCACAACTCTTGCAATACATAACTTTCTCCTTTTCCTTAGTTTTTTAATATTATATACCAAATTTTTTGGTAAGTCAATTATTTAACCAAAAATATTGGTAAACTAATATTATGAAAGAAATGAATTTTGCAAAAAACCTAAAGGCGTTGAGAGTAGCCTCAAAACTAACTCAAAATCAACTTGCAAAACTATTAGACGTTGACCAACGCACCGTGAGTGCTTGGGAAAAGAAAATTTGCGAGCCTGACTTTAACACGCTAAAAAAACTATGCGAGATTTTTGACGAAGATTATAACGGACTTTTATCTTAAAATTAAAAAAGAGCAAGATTTTCTTGCTCTTTTTTTCTAATATGCGCCATATAGTAGCATTAAGCAACTTGGCAATAGCCCAACAATTACGCCAACTACTACGCCTAAAATTATTGAAGCGATAAAGCCTTTCACCCAGCCTTTAACAAAGGTGTCTTTCTCAAAAGGTTTAGTGTATAGGCATATACCTATAATTAAACCGATTAATCCCACGAAAAAGCCGAGTATTATACCGATAACGTCTTTACTTTCGCCAATATTATGTCTTGGCTCTCTGTTTGCGTTAGGGGTGGGCTCGGTTTTCACTTCTTCAGTATAGCCACAATTTGGGCAAACGCCGTTTTCTTCTGGAAGTTCCGTTCCACACTTTTTACAAAACATTTTTAACTTTCTCCTTTATTTTACAAAACTTAACGAATTTCGCACCTTAATTGTAGCAAAGATTTTTTAGTTTGTCAATGCCGATTTATATTTATTATATGTTTTATAAACAAAAAAAGAGCAAGAGAATTTCCCTTGCTCTTAATTTTTATTTGCTTGATTTTTGCTTAGAACTCTTGGTTAGTTCTTGGGCTTTTTGCATTACTTGTTCTTGGCCTTCTTTTATGGCTTGTCTTGCCTTAACTGAGTTAGATGCAATTACTGCCCCGCCAAGCATTCCTAAAACTACGCCCCACATAAACTTATCGAACATAATATTTCCCCCTTTTATAAGGTAGTATGGTCGATTTTTGTCGGTTTATGCAAGTTAAGCGTTCTTTTTTGCGTGATAATCTTCAATAGCCTTTTTGATTGCTTCTTCTGCTAATACCGAGCAGTGAATCTTTTGTGATGGAAGTCCTCCAAGCGTTTCTATTACTTGTTTGTTGGTCACTTTAAGCGCCTCTTCCACCGTCATACCCTTTATCATTTCGGTAGCCGTTGAACTAGTTGCGATTGCCGCTGCACAACCAAAAGTCTTAAACTTTGCGTCTACTATAACGTCGTTTTCAATTTTTAATGAAATTTGCATTATATCGCCACAAGATGCGTTTCCAACCGTTCCCACTCCGTCTGCGTTTTCTATTTCTCCAACGTTTTTAGGATTTCTAAACGTTTCCATTACCTTGTCGTTATACATTTTTTATTTCTCCTTCTTCAAGTTTAAATAGCGGAGACATTTCTCTAAGTCTACTAACCGCCGATTTCAACTCGTCTACTGCGTAGTCAATTTCTTCTAAAGTGTTATGCTTTCCAAATGAAAATCTAATAGAGCCGTGCGCTAAAGCCTCAGGCAAGCCCAAAGATAGTAGCACGTGCGAAGGCTCTAGTGATCCAGATGAACAAGCCGAGCCTGAAGATACTGCAATTCCCGCTAAATCTAGGCTAAATAGTATTGATTCGCCCTCAATATAATCAAACGAAAAATCTGCGTTTGCAGGCAATCTCTTACTGCCGTCTTTTGGCCCGTTAAGTTTGATATATGGAATTTCGTTTAGCGCTCTTTCAATAAATCTATCTCTTAAAGCGCTAACGTAGATTGCGTTTTTCTCTAAATCACGGTCTGCAATCCTAAACGCTTCGTAAAAGCCTACGATTCCCGCAACGTTGGTAGTTCCACCGCGCTTTGTTCTCTCTTGATGTCCACCCGTGATAATACTTTCTATTCTAAGTCCGTTTCTAATATATAGCGCGCCAACGCCCTTAGGTCCGTAAATTTTATGAGAACTCATACTCATCAAATCAACGCCCAAATCCTTAACGTCAATTTTAAGAACGCCTGCCGCTTGAACAGCGTCGGTAAAGCAAACTGCACCTACTGAATGAGCAATTTGTGCAATTTCTTTTATAGGCTCGATAGTACCCACTTCGTTATTTGCAAGCATACAGCCAACGAAAATAGTGTCTTTGTCCACTATACTCTTTAAGTGTTCTAAATCAACGAAGCCCTCTCCGTCAACTTTCATAAAGGAAACCTTAAAGCCTTCCTTTTCAAGCGCTTTTGCCGTTGCTAGCATAGCCGCGTGTTCTATCGGGCTAATGATAATATGTTTTCCCTTATTCTTAAAAGCGTGCGCTACTCCACGAAGCGCCCAGTTATCGCTTTCCGTTCCACCCGAAGTGAAGTATAATTCGCTCGGTTTACAATTTATAATTTTTGCTATTCCGTCACGCGCCTCGTCAACTGCTTTCATTGCTTGTCTACCAAATTCGTGTTGACTATTTGGGTTTCCAAAAGTCCCCGTCAAATAGTTTAACATTGCTTTTGCAGACTCTTCGCAAACAGGCGTAGTCGCCGCGTGGTCAAAATATATCGGTGTTTTTACCATCTATTTATTCCTTTATCTAGGTTTACCCTTTGTAAATATTCTTGTTTAATTATATATCTTATAATTTATTTTGTCAAAACAAATATGCCCCGAAAATATTTTTTCGGGGTTTTTTTTATTTTGATCTCTACTACAAAAAGTTTTTACCCTCTCTAGCCTTAAAAAATTCTTCTATTCTTTTACTAGACTCGTTTTTCTCTTGGCGCTCGCCTAAGCCTGAACTTTCTTTTAACATGCTCTTAAGCAAAGCGTTTTCCTTTTTTAGTTCAATAAAAGTTCTCTCAAATAGCCTATTTATTTCTCTCTTTAATCTCTCCACTTGAAGAGCGTTTCTCTCTTCTCTTCCCCTTACTCTAGGCTTGAGTGACGGAAAATCTCTTTCAATTTGAATAGCGATTTCTTGCAAAGTTTCCGGCTTGTTTTTTAGCATACTTCTAAATTTATTTTGATAGCGCAAGGCTAGTTTTTGGTCACCGCAAGATAGTTCTAAAACGGCTCTTCTTATAGATTTCCCCTTAGCCTTTTTTATTAGAATTTCTCTAGCGAATCTTTTTTCTTCTTCTACTGAAAATTCCACCTTTTTCTCCACTTGAATTTTTTCGCCCGATAAAAGTTTTTTAGAAAACTCCTCGTCGCTGTTAGAACGCTTTGCTATGGTGTAATAAAGATTTCTAATAGTGCCGTTTGCCTTGTTAGTTTTGCTAGCGTATCCCGAGAAAATCTCGGTGAGTTTTTTTCCTTTATTTTCTTTAACGTATTCAATTAAACCTATAACGTCGCTTTCCTTAAAGCCGTATAATTTTTCCATATCAATCTCCTTTTTGATTATCTTTTTTGAGTTATTGACATAATAGAAAAAAATTATACGTATATATTATGTAAATGTATTATTATTTTTCTTCCTTCTTTCCCGCCGTTATAAAAATAAACGGCGTATATTTCGGCGAAATTTTTAATTCGGTAAAGTTTATTAACCTTGAAAACGAGCAAAATTTTATCGAGATTTGCTCTTTAGACGCCAACCAAAAATCCGTGAATTTACTTCTTGATTCCAATAATTTTAACGTAGATAATCCCCTAGTTGCTATAACTGACCTTAAGGGCGGATATTTATTTAAGTTCTTAAAAACTTACACTTTAGAAAGGTTTTTATCCTACAAGCAATCTAAATTCTCTCGTGCCCAACTAACTGCTTTTTGCAATGAAAAAAACTTTCTATCCATTGAATCGGCAAGCGATTTTTACGTGGAAAACATTGATTTTTATTTTTCTAGCGTAGAGTTTATAGAATTAAGTAATAGCCTTGTTCTTGCCGTCTTTTTCGGCGAAAAAACACTTGTTTTAGGCTATAAAATAGACGATAAAATCACTAAAGTTTACTCTGCTATTTGCGACGAGTTTACAGTAGATTCCCTAACGTTAAAGACTAACTTTTTAGATATGGCAAAGCACTCGCTATCAAGGTCTTTAAAGTTAGAAAACGATAAAATCACCGAGTGCGACGTAAAACTTTCTTCAAGAAAAAATCTTTTTGCCACAAGACTAAGTGAAGAACTTATTCCTTACGCTTTTTTAGAGGAGTTTTTAGTAAAGGGAGATTACGTTCAGTATTTAGGTGAAAACATAAAAGAAAACGCCGACAAACTATCTGGTTTTTTCGATAGTTTTATCGGCGTTATGCCTCCTCCGTTTTTTAGAGAGCCAAACGAGGTTGGACTCATTTATAAAAAGAGTGAAAATTTATATTACGTTAATTATTTTACATTTACCGTGCAAGACGGAAGAATAACAAATCTAACTAAAGTCGACTAATTTTCTTTAACTTTAATGTTTTTGATGTCCTCTAGAAGAAGTTGTAAAAACGCTTCTCTATCAAGGTCGGTCACCATTAAAACGTTGCCTACGCCGTCGAAATCCACCAAAGTTTTGCCGGGAGTTTCCACTAGATCAACGGTCACGCTAACTCTAGCAAAAGTGAACATTTTTGGATAAACCAAGGCAAAAAGTGCTAGCGTGTCGTTAGTTGCAACACGTTTATCGGGATAGCCTGGTTCCCAATATTTAGAATAACTTTGCGCTAAAATTTCGCCCGCTTTATTGATTTTTGCAAGCCCATTGACGAATTCTTCGTTAAGGTGGGCTTTTCTTCTACCCACGTCAGACGGAATCATAACAAGTGGAATTTTACTATCCAAAACAATCTTAAAGGCTTCGGGATCTGAAGAAATGTTAAAGGAAATATGGTCTGGATAATTGGGGTGACCAAAAGGAGAGCCACCCATAAACACGATTTTAGGAATTTTTTTAATAACTTCCGGGTGCTCTTTTAGTAAGTGCCCGATATTAGTTTGAGGCCCTAAAATGATAGGCACGATATCCCCGTCGCCCTCCATTATAACCTTTCTCATTGCCTCAACGCCGTCTAGTTCTAAAAGTTTTACTTTGGTCTCATTTGGTGGCACGTATCCTCCAAGCCCTTCTTTTTGGTGGATAAATTCGGCGTTTATACTCTCCCTTTCCATCGCTTTTTCCTTTCCCTTAGCAACCGGAACGTCTATGCCACAAATATCCATCAAATGAAGCAAATTTCTCGTGGTTTTTTCAAGCGTAGTGTTTCCTACTACGCTAGTTAAAAGTTTAATATCAATATTTTCTTCAAAAAAAGCATAAAGAAGACACGCCTCGTCGTCAACGCCTGGGTCGGTGTCGATTATAACCTTTTGCACGCTTAAATTATCTCTATAGATATTCTTATCAAACTTCATAAATCTTGCCCCCTTTTATTTATTATATCACCTAACTAGAAAAATTTCCATACTTTTTTTATTTTACCCTAAATTTAATAAAAATGTAGAAATACTATGGCGTTTAGCCCTTTCTTATGATATAATTTTTTTATGAAAAATTTTGAGTTTAACTATTCTAAATATTTTAAGTGTATATCCAGTCGTTGCGAGCATAACTGTTGCTTAAATTGGGATATTTCAATAGATAATAAAACGTATAAAAGGTATTTAGAATATGCTAAAAGTGACAATAGATTTGTAGAAAATAAAACTTTTTCTAAAAAAGGCTTCTTAATGGATTGTTCTTTGCGTTGTCCTTTTTTAGACGAGGATAATCTTTGCCATATTATAAAAAACTACGGCGAGAAAAACCTTTCTACGACTTGTAAAACGCACCCTAGATTTAAAAACTTTTTTTCTGGAATTACCGAAACAGGCTTAGGATTATGTTGCGAAGAGGCTAGTAGAATTATTCTATCTCTTAAACCAAAAATGAAAACTATTCTCGTTAGTGATAAGGGCGCTGATAGACCACTTTCCCCTTTTGAAAAAAAGGTTTTTTCATTTAGAAACAAGGCGCTAAAAATTATTCAAGATAGAAAGGTTAGCACCGAAGAAAAACTTAGTAAACTAAATGCTCTATCTAAAATTGATTTAGATAAAAAATCGTATAAGTCTTGGATAGAAGATTTTTACTTACTAGAACGTCTTGATAAAAAGGTAGACGTAGTTTTCGATAAACTTAAAAAAAGAGAATTTTTCTCGCCTATTCCAAGCGAGTTTAGTAGAGAATTTGAACAACTTTTAGCCTACCTAACCTATAGACATTTATCTAGGGCTATTGACGGCTTAGATTTAAGGGTTAGGCTTGCATTTATAGTTTTAGCCTTTAAGATAATTTTGGAAATTTTCAATTTAGGGAATAAAGACTTCTCTTCTCTAGTAGAGTCGTGTAGAATTTTCTCTGCCGAAATAGAGTGTTCCGACCAAAATGTTTTTACTATCCTAAATAAAATAGAAAGTTTAGTTAATTTTATAAATTAAAGGGCAAAAAAACTCCCCACTTTAGATAAAAGTGGGGAGTTAAATTTTACTATTTTCTATTTAACTACTCTAATTGAAGAAACCTTTAAGGTTTGATTGTTTGCGATAACTACTGGAACTGAAATGGTGTAGTGATTATACCAATTAAGTTGTTGCTTATCATCTTCAGTCTCGAAAAGATTGTTTATTTCGTCTTCGTTAAAGTCTTCTTCTAAAACGCAGTTGAACTTTAAGCCGTAATCTTCATTAGGTTTAGTTTCGTCGTATTCACCCGTGTAGTAAACTTCGTAGTTAACGTAATTGTCTGCACTTTCAAAAATTGCATCAATAGCGTCGAAAATGTTAGAAACGACGGTGTCGCTTAAGTCTACCTTACCGAAAATACAAACCTTTCCTTCGAGAGAATTGTTTGCAGAAGTTGGCATAAACCAAGTTCCTCTACTAGAGTTTCTAGAGTTGCTTGAAGTGATTAGCCCACTATCGCAAGCGTAATAACTACGCCATACTCCAATATAGCCTCTTTCAACCTTAAGGTTAGAACCACTTACGCCGTTCTTTTCAAATTCGCCGTAAATTTCAGGCAATATAACCTTTACAATGTTCCCGTTTTCGTCATACCTTAAATCGCCCATCATATATTGGGTTTTATTAGTATCGGCAAACTTGTAAACAAGCATATTGTCGTAATCTTTATTTTCTACGTTTTTCTTGATAGCGTCAACCGTTTGTGGCGCTAAGTGACGATAAAGTTCAACCGTTAAAGTTGATTCGTCTGCCGAATACATTGCTTCGGTATCGTATGAGTAAATATCGAACTTAACTTCTAGTTTAACGATATCTTCGCAAGCGGTAAAACAAAGGCTACTAACTACTAGCATTACCACTGCAACTATATTGATAATAATTTTTTTGATTTTCATATACTTCTCCAATTCTTTATTACCTATTTATTTTACTAATTATTTTAAGTATTGTCAATAATTTGATAAGAAAATCAACTCTTTTTTTGTTTTATTCTAAAGTTTAATCTAAAACACACAAAAATAATATAGCATTAATAAAATAAGCCTTTTTTAAGCATCGTAAATTTGTTTTTTAAAACATAGAATTTACAAGTAGATAAAGAGAAGGAATAGTAATTATTGAAAGCAACGTAGAACCTAACGTAAATATAACTGAATTTTCCACGTCGCCTCCATAATTATCTGCAAACGTTGTTGAAAGCCCTGCCGTTGGCATAGCAAAAGCAATAAAGAATCCTATAATTAAATCGATAGTTATAAACTCTATCTTAAAAGACCTGAATACAAATAATATTCCTACAATTATCATTGGGAAAACTACTAATTTAATAAAACTAACGTAGTAAGTCTTCCACGTAGTAAACATGGAAGAAAACTTAACGGTAGCAAGTTTCATTCCAAGTATAGTCATAGATATCGGCGTGACTATTCCACTAAAATAATTAGAATAAGTTTCAATCTCAGTAAGATATTTTTCAATCTTGAGTAAATTTAATATAATTCCAACTAAAAACGCTATTAAAACGGGATTAAAAATCGCATTTTTTATGCTAATTTGTTTTTTATCCCCAGAAATTAAATAGGTACCAATCGTATACATTATCAAATTGGTTATAATGTTTATTATTATAAGAACCAGAAAAACTTCCGTTTCTTTACCGAATACGGCAATTGCTAAAGGAATTCCTAAAAAGCCATTGTTAGAAAAAACCGAGCAAAAGCGTATCATTCCCTTTTTCTTTATTTCTTTTTCAAAAGAAGATAATGGTAAAGAAAGAAAAAAAGTTATTAACGTATAACCTATGCCTATAATCGCTATTACAACGATAGAACACAAAAGTCCCCTTGAAATTTCTAAGTTAGCAACCGTCCCTGACAAAATTAAAAAGGGCAACCCTATGTACATAAGAATTTTAGAAAGTATTCCCGATTGCTCTTGTTTAACCATTTTGGTTTTAACTAAAAGGTAGCCCGGTACAGCCAAAAGTGCAAATATAATTACGTTTTTTAGCATTATAAAAAATGTATCCATAAATTCCTCACTATAAATTGCTTGTAAACAAGATTATAGACAAAAAGATAACGAATAATCGTTATCTTTTTTCTTTTTTGATTTTAGTTAAACGTTAATTTTCTAAAATTAAGCAAGTTCAACGGTTGCGCCAGCTTCCTTAAGTTTAGCAGCCATTGCTTCAGCTTCTTCTTTAGCAACGTTTTCTTTGATGGTTTTGCCGTTTTCAGCAAGAGCCTTAGATTCTACTAAGCCTAAACCGGTCACGTCCTTAATAACTTTGATAACGCCAATCTTGTTAGCGCCAACTTCCTTAAGAACTACGTTGAATTCGGTCTTTTCTTCAGCAGCAGGCGCATCAGCAGCAGCTGCAGGAGCAGCAGCAACTGCAACAGGAGCAGCAGCGCTTACACCAAATTCTTCTTCTAAAGCCTTAACTAATTCGTTAAGTTCTAAAACCGTCATACCTTTAACTTCTTCAATCATTTTTTGAATATCTGCCATTTTTCTATCCTCCAAAATTCCTTTTTTTTAATTTAATAATTTTTTTTATTGTTTTAGTTTTTTATGCCAAACTAGGCTTTCTTTTCTGCAACTGCGTTAAGCGCAATAACAAGACTTCTTGGCATAGCCGATAGTACACCGACAAAGTTTGCGATAGGTGCTTGCAATGAACCGAGCATTTTTGCAACGAGTTCTTCTTTGCTTGGCATTGACGCAAGTTCTTTAACCCCTGCCTTATCTACCTTGCCTCCGTCTACGTAAGCACTCTTAACTTCAACTTTCTTGTCGTACTTTTTGCACGCTTCGATAATAACTTTTGATGCACCCGTTTCGTCTGCACCGAAAGCAACTGAAGTTGGGCCGTTTAAATCATCGTCAAAATCTTTAATTCCTAAATCGTTGAACGCGATTTTGATAAGAGTGTTCTTTAATACTTTGTATTCTACGTTGTTTTTTCTAAATTCTCTTCTTAGTTCGGTATCTTCCGCAACGGTTAAGCCACTGAATTTAACCAAAACTACTGACTTAGAATCTTGAATTTTTTGTTTAATTTCCTCAACAACTACTTTCTTTGCTTCTTGATTTGCTGACATTTTACTACCTCCTTTTAAGAATAAGAAAGCCCTTGCACACCAAGACGGAATACAAGGGCATAACCATAACTGAATTAGCCTTTTAATTTCGCCTCGGTTGGTTTTATCATAAGATAAATTAACACCTACTGTCTTGGGCTATTAAATTTTTATCTACTTGATTATATCACCCTTAGGGATATATGTCAACTAAATTTTAACGTTAATTTTTACGCCAGGGCCCATAGTGCTTGCAATTGAAACGCTCTTAATATAAGTTCCCTTTGCTGCTGCTGGTTTAGCCTTGATGATTGCTTCGATAAGCGCTTGATAGTTTTCTTTAATCTTTTCAACGCCGAAACTCTTTTTACCGATTGGGCAGTGAATAATTGCAGTTTTATCAAGTCTATATTCAACCTTACCTGCTTTGGTATCTTTAATTGCCTTAGCAACGTCCATAGTCACGGTACCTGATTTTGGGTTTGGCATTAAGCCCTTAGGACCTAAAACCTTACCGATACGACCAACCAAGCCCATCATATCTGGGGTGGTAATAATTACATCGTAATCAAACCAGTTTTCAGTTTGAATCTTTTGAATCATTTCTTCTGCACCAACGAAATCTGCGCCTGCTTCTTTCGCTTGGTCTGCCTTTTCACCTTTTGCTAAAACTAATACTCTTACGTTTTTACCAGTTCCGTGTGGAAGAACCAAAACGCCTCTAACTTGTTGGTCTGCTTGTTTTGGATCTACGCCTAAACGAACGTGAAGTTCAATAGTTTCGTCAAACTTTGCTTTAGCAGTTTCTAAAACGGCGCTAACCGCTTCGTCAACTTCGTAAAGTTTAGTTCTTTCAATAGCCTTTGCGCTATCTATATACTTTTTTCCGTGTTTCATTATAATTTACCTCCTGTGGTACGTGCGGGAAAACCCCTCCCACTTATATACTAATCTATTACTTCTACACCCATACTTCTTGCAGTGCCGGCAATCATGCTCATTGCACTTTCTAAAGTATTTGCATTAAGGTCAGGCATCTTTAACTTTGCAATTTCTTCTACCTGTGCCTTGGTAATCTTTGCTACTTTGGTCTTGTTAGGCGCTGCACTTGCGCTCTCGATTCCACACGCCTTCTTGATTAGAACAGGTGCTGGTGGAGTTTTGAGAATAAAAGTAAAAGAACGGTCTTGATAAATAGTCATTACAACAGGAATAATAAGACCTGCTTGGTCTTGAGTTTTTGCGTTGAATTCCTTTGTAAAGCCCGGAATATTGATTCCGTGTGGACCTAACGTTGAACCTACAGGTGGACCTGGGGTTGCCTTGCCTGCTGGCAATTGAAGTTTTACGATTGCTGTGACTTTCTTAGCCATAATTAAATCCTCCATTCGTGGTATTACCGTCGCGCCAGTGTAATAAATTTAACGCAACTCCCACTTTTTATACCTTCGGCTTTTGCCGATTGTAGTTTAGTCTATTTTTTCTTCGGTATTATCTATTATCTTTTTTACTTGAACGAAATCAACTTCAACTTCGGTGCTTCTACCGAACATTTCTACGTTAACTTTCGCCTTATTGCTAGAGTCGTTTATAGATAACACTTTTCCAGAAAATCCTTCTAGCGGTCCGTTTAAGATAGTCACGGTGTCGCCAACTGCGAAGTCTACTTCGCCCTTGAAGGTTTCAAGTCCGTTTCTTTCAACTTCTTCCGGAGTTAAAGGAAGCGGTCTTCCTTGTGGACCAACGAATCCTGTCACGCCACGAGTGTTGGTGACGAGATACCAGATATCGTTTGAATATATCATCTTAAGAAAAACGTAGCAAGGAAACTTCTTTCTCTCTACAATCTTTTTCTTACCGTTTGCCTTTTCTTCTAAGGTTTCTTCGGTAGGAATTTGTATTTCAAAAATATTTTCTTGCAAATTGTTGTTTTCTATCAACTTTTCAAGGCTATCCTTAACCATTGCTTCGTATCCCGAATAGGTGTGGATAACGTACCATCTTGCTTGTTCTACTGCCATTATTAACCTCTAAATCCGTTAATGAATAATCTCATAAGTTCAGTTAAGCCTGAATCGAACGCAGTGATAACCACCAAGAAAAGAACAACGACAACGATAACAACGCCCGTTTGTTTTAAGACCTTGCCAAATGACGGCCAACTAACTTTCTTAAGTTCAGAGAACACGTCTTTAATTTTAGCACCCATTCTCTTAAAGAAGCCTGGCTTGCCGTTTTTCTTTTTATTCTTTTTTACGTTTGCTTGCGCTTTGGTAGTTTCGCCGTTATCAGCGATTTTACCAAGCATAGCGCCTTCTTTTTTTGCCATAACTTTGCCCTCTCAATTTTCCCCAATGGGAAATAAGGAAACAATTATATATTATTTTGCTTCCTTATGTGTAGTATGCTTTTTGCAAAATTTACAATACTTTTTCATTTCAAGTCTTTCAGTATCGTTTTTCTTGTTTTTGAAAGTATCGTAGTTTCTTTGTTTGCATTCTGTGCAAGTTAAAGTAATCTTATTTCTGTTGCCTTTCGCAGCCATTTTAGCACCTTCCGAACATGAAAAAATTAACACCCCGAATTCGAGATGCTAATGTATTATACTATTTAATGCTCTTTGTGTCAAGTTTTTTTAGGCCTTTTTTAAATATTTTACCTTAATTTTTCCTTATTTTTTCGCTCTTTCTACATATTGAAAAGACAACGCACCCGAACACAATATATTGTAATCGGGCGCGTCTTTTTAATCTCTATAAAAGGTTTCTCCGCTATCATCTGTTCTCCAATATCTTCCTAAGTCGTCTATGTATCTATCAGTATATCCATCAACGGGTTTCAACGTTCTTTCATATCCTCCTTCATTAACTTTATAGACATAACGTGGACTTGGTTGATACGCCCATCTTATCACTCCCGTAAAGTACATCAATATAGTATTAATAATCAAGACTGCAACTAATACAAGAGCAATAAAGGCTACGAAGAAACATAGCACAGTAAATAAGATAGTGATGATTGGGTAATATAATATCGGCGTTTTCCTTAATCTTATGAAAAACGCTAAAATTTTTCCACAAATCTTACCAATAAAATTGAAAATCTCAACGAATATTGCCATTATACCACTTGCCCTATTTTCCTTTTCGCTAGCCCTTTGTTCAATTGCATCAGCATCAAGATTTACAAAATTAAATAAGTACATTATCAACAACCCAACGTGAGAAACGATTATTGTTAACACTTGCTCCCCAGCGCTCCCATCAACAGTATTTATCGTATATTTCAAGTTCCACCTATCGTAAAGTAATAGCGCTATCGCACAAAACGCAGCACTTAAAACTACTCCAATAACAAAAGATAGAATTCTCCCCTTTTTTTGCAAGTTGTTTTCAAAATTAAAAGATACAAAATACAATACGGTCGGTAGATAACTTATAAACATCAATCCCACCATTATTGCAAGCGCCTGACCTGCCCAAATATTTCCTTTGTAAGCTATACCTGCTAACACGGGACTTAAGATTCTTATATCTACAAATCTTTCAAGTAGACCTAACACTCCAATAATTCCAACGATTACGTACAATACAATCATTATAACCTTTAGTACGTTTCCTCCTGAACTTCTATCAAGTGATTTTTTCTTTTCCTTCATTTGTGTTTCCATTTTTTGAAACCCTCCTTTGATATTGATAATCTAATTATACATATTTATAATATTTATGTCAAGCATTTAATATAGAAAATATGTATTTTTTTATCGTGCATAGTATAAAATACATATATGAATAAGAATTACGTTAAAGAGAGATATGCAAAAATTAGACTTGCTCACAACATTTCAGCAAGAAAATTAAGTTTTGAATTGGGACAAAGCAGTGAATATATTAATCAAATTGAAACCGGAAAATCTATGCCATCATTAGAGGGATTATTCAATTTCTGTGATTATTTTAAGATTAGTTTAGGAGAATTTTTTGAACAATCAATGAAATTCCCCGTAGAATACAAAAAAATCATACAAGAGCTCGACAAAATGGACGTTCTTGAGCTTAAACAAATTGAGGATTTGTTAAAACTTATTAATAGCAAAAAAAAGTAATACGTAAAAACGTACAATGATGTGAACCCAAATGTTTGCTTAAACATTTGGGTTCACATCACTATTTGCTCGTTTTATATAAATTCATCTAGTTTTGACTTGAGTTTTCCCGTTAGAATTATCTTCCTTATCTTTTCTTCCGAAAAGGTGGTTAGTTTTTCATTTCCGTCTACTATAACCACTTCGTTAAGCGCGTCGCCGTCGATTAAATTTACTAGCCTTTTTACGCTCGCGTCTTTATCAATAGCAAATCTAGAAACCTTAACGCCTTTTAATAGTTTTTCTCTTGAAACACCTACGTACGCCCTAACGTAATTATTTCCCTTTTCCTTGCTTAGCGCCCCGAACAAAATAAATAGCGAGAAGAATAATACCGAAAGATTTAAGGTGGAAAAAATTGATATAGTAAAGAGTACGAGTAGCAAAACGGATAACAAAACGCCTAAAACCTTGCAGACGATATTAGCCGTTTTTTTGCCAAACCTTACGCTTAAAAGGGCGCAAAGAATTCTTCCACCGTCGAGTGGAAGAGCAGGCAAAAGATTTACTATCGCCATACTTAGATTGGCTTGCATAGCAATCTCGGTATAAGGATAAGAAAGTGGATACACCCACCAAGATGCCACGAACAATACGGCTATAAGCAAATTGGTTAAAGGCCCTGCTAGAGAAATTATAACGTCGTCTTTAATAAAAGGCTTATCGAAATTCCCCTGCACTATAGCCCCAAAGGGCATAAGCGTAATTTTATTTAACTTATACCCTTTTATCTCGGCAACTATGGAGTGCCCCAATTCGTGTGCGACGGCTGTTAGCGTACACACTAGAAAAATTAATATTTTTGAAGTAAATGCTGAATAAAGAAATAAGAGAATAAATAACGGATGAACTTTTATCCTTATACTGCCCATACCACCGCGTTATCTATAATTTCGTAGCCCGTAATAAGCGCCCTTGAAGAATCGAAGAAGCAAGTGGAAAAGCCAACTTCTGCATATCCTACTGGGATATTGCTGTAAACTTGTTCGCCGACGTTAGAGTAAACGAACTTTAACCCGTCGATTTTAGAAGCAAAATTTTGACTGTGAGATAAAACGATAGAATATAACCCGTTCTCGTCTTGAGTCACACTCTCTACTACTGCGTCGCAAGGCGCGTATACGCTACCCGTGTAAGAAACGCTAGCAACCCCCTCTTCTACCACGAATTCAGTGCCATTTAAATTGAACACTGGAGAAAATTCACTAAATTCCCTTTGGTCAACGACGACTTTTTCACTTTGAAAAAGTCCTCTCACAAAAACGTTAATGCCACTATTTTCGTTAACTAGGTTGGTGACTGCTATAACTGCGATAAGAGCAACTATTATTAACGACTGAAGGGTGACTAAGGAAAATTTAAACTTCTTTTTTTCTCTAATGCTAACGCTAGGCGTTTGCTCTAGTGAACTCTCCTCTCTAATAATAGGTAATGTTTCGCCTTGACCTTCTTCTAACGCTTGCTCTTCCACTTGAGCGTTAACCTTGTCTACTAGTTCTTGCTTAACTGAGTCTGGCTCTGCCACTTTTACTTTTTTAGTTCTTTTCTTTTTTATGGGCTTATAGGTTATAGTCGACGAACTATTTGGCATCTCGAGCATTGATGCGTATTGTAATTTTTCGTTCATTTTTTATTTCTCCTTTTGATTTTCTATAAAAAATATATTAATTAAAAATTTTTAATATTACCTTAAAATAAAAACGACAAGAATAATTCCTGTCGTTTTTTACCGAATTTTTAATTTTTTATTTTTCTAAAAATCTCTTCATTAACTGCTCGCCACTCTCTATATATAAGCCCGTGCCCAAAGCCTCTTTCTCGGTGTAAGCCTTTGCTCCGTTCCCTTTTAACTCATTACTTCTATAAATAATGAAAGGAATAGGATCGCTAACGTGCGTCATTTTACATAGTGGAGTTGGATGGTCTGGACAAATTAGCATTGAATACTCTTCGCCCCTGTTTTCCATCTCTTCTTTAATATATTTGACAACCTTTTGGTCAATTTGCTCGATAGAAAAAATCTTATTATCAGCGTCGCCGTGATGACCGCATTCGTCGGGCGCTTCTATGTGAATATAACAAAAATCTATCCCGCTTGCTAGTGCGTCCACACACGCTTTTGCCTTTCCAGAAAAGTTAGTATCGTAATTGCCGGTTGCTCCCTCTACTTCGATTACTTTCATATCGGCAAGTTTACCTATGCCTTTAAGTAGGTCTACTGCAGAAATCATAGCGCCTTTTAAGCCGTATCTATCCTTAAACTTTTCTAAGCGTGGCTTAGTGCCTTCCCCCCAAAACCAAAGTGAATTTGCAGGGCGTTTACCTAAACTTATTCTCTTTTTGTTTACGGGGTGGTCTTTAAGCAAGTCGTAAGATTTTACCATCAACTCAAGATATTCCTTGCCCACGCTACTCGTTGGCAAATGATTTTTTATAGGTTGATTAGTAATATCGTGCGGTGGTGTAAAATCTCCTGCTAGACTTCCGTTTTCAACCACTAAGCAGTGGCGATAACTTATCCCTGCGTAGAGTTTAACCTTTTCGCTATTGAGTTTTTCCGCCAAAAATTCTATAAGTTCTCTAGCCTCTTGGGTAGAAATTTCACCCGCCGAATAGTCTAACATGGTTTTATCGACGTAGTTTTCTTCATTTGACAAGGTGACTAGATTTGCCCTTAAGGTGACGTCAGTATCTTGAATATTAATTCCAATACTTGCGGCTTCTAGTGGCGACCTACCCGTGTAGCAAGCCTTTACGTCGTACCCTAAAACTGAAAGATTGGCAACGTCAGAGCCCGGCTTTAAGCCGTCGGGAATAGTCCTACATAAACCCACTTCTCCGTTTTTCGCCATATAATCGACGATAGGAATATTCGCCACTTCTAACGGCGTTTTATCGTTAAGACGCTTTTGGCAGTAATCTGCCATACCGTCCCCTAAAATTACTATATATTTCATATGTTCTCCCAATCAATAGGCGTTTTGCCCTTTGATATTAAGTAGTCGTTTGCTTTTTTAAAATGATTACAGCCAAAGAATCCGTTATACGCTGAAAGTGGGCTTGGGTGCACGGTTTCTAAAACGAGATGTTTATTTAGGTCGATTAACTCTTTTTTGCTTCTAGCATTAGCACCCCAAAGCAAAAATGCCACACTCTCTTTTTTACTTGAGATTTTTTTAATAATTCCGTCGGTAAACTCTTCCCAACCCTTTCCCTTATGAGAATTAGCGTGATGCTCTCTAACGGTTAAAACGGTGTTTAGTAAAAGCACCCCTTGTTTTGCCCACCCCCTTAAATCGCCGTGATTTATTGGTGGAACGCCATATTCATCACTTATTTCTTTATATATATTGACAAGTGACGGTGGAATTTTTTCGCCCTTAGGAACGGAAAAGGCTAGCCCCATTGCTTGACCTTCTTCGTGATAGGGGTCTTGACCTAATATTACCACCTTAATATCTTCAAATGAAGTTAATTTCATACTGTTAAAGATATTATTCATATCGGGATATATCGTGTGATTACTATATTCAGTTTTCAAAAACTCTCTAAGTTTTAGATAGGTGGGGGAACTAAACTCTTCTTCTAAAAGTTTATCCCACTCGTTAGAAATTTTAATCATTTTATATATTGTAGCATTTTATTTTGACAAAATCAATATAATTTCGTATACTATTTTTCGGTGAAATTATGAATTATCTTGATATTGTAATTATCGCAATAGGTCTTTCAATGGACGCATTTGCTATAACTATTGCAAACAGCATAAACTTCAAGGGTTCTCTTAATAAATTTCAAGAGTTATCTATGCCTGTGGCCTTTTCCCTTTTTCAGGGACTCATGCCACTTATTGGTTTTTTTATAGGCTCGTTATTTTTTAACTACGTCGCACCCTACGCAAAATATTTTACGAGCGCAATCTTTTTTATTTTAACGATAAAAATTATTTACGACACGATTAAAGAGCGCTTAAACAAAGCCCCCGAAAAAGAAAAAACTGCAAAGTTTAGTTTGGTTTTAATATTAATTCAAGCGCTAGCCACTAGTATAGACGCGTTTATAGTGGGCTTTACGTTAAACAACGCTACCATGCACTTTTTAATCGCAATACTAATTATTTCGGCTATAACCTTTATATTGGTTTATATCGCACTACTTATCGGCAAAAAATTAGGCTCAATTTTAGGCAAATACACCAACTACGTAAGTATAATAATTATGCTTTTTCTAGCCGTAAAAAATTTGTTTTAATTGTAAAATACTAAGCCCCGAGCAAATTGCTCGGGGCTTATTCTATTTAACGGTTTTACTTCCCTTTGAAACGAGATTGGAAATAATTCCCGAATCAAAAGTGGTTTTAAGTAGACTTTCCTTGTTAAACACACTCTCAGCGTAATCAATAAGTTCGTTTAGCATTTCTCTAAATTTATCCGTACTCTTGCAAAATAAATAATAGGCAAGTGAGCCTGGCACGGTGTTTATTTCGTTAACGTAAATCTTTTCGTTATGTATAAAAAAGTCTATTCTAATTACTCCCTTAAAATTCATTTCTTTATAAATTCTCGAAGTAGTCTTTTTTATTCTTTCTTCTAAATCTTTTTCGATTTTTGCGGGAAATTCTCTCTTTCCACACTCGTATTTATCGCTAAAAGATAAGACTTCTTCTTTCCCTATCGGCCTTTCGCATTCGGAAACGATAATATTGCCATCGCCATCCTTAAAACTAGCGCAATTTATTTCTATAAAGTTTTCTAACGCCGGCTCGATTATAGCCTTTTTACTAAAAGAAAGAGCGTCTATAACGGCAGTTTCAAGTTCACGTCTATTATTAACCTTTGAAATTCCAATACTTGAGCCACCCGTATTGGGCTTAACTATCAGTGGATAGTTTAATTTTTCAGCTGAAAGCGAAGAAACCACGTCCTCGGCAACGCTAAATGGCAAACAAGGCACTCCCAATCCCTTTAGTACGATTTTAGTAAAACTTTTACTCATACACGCCGAGGAGGAAAGAGCGTCAGGGGAAGCGCAAGCAATACCGCAAAGAGATAGAAGCGAAGATAAACTTCCGTCCTCTCCCCTTTCGCCGTGCATACAATTTATTGCACAAGAGATAGGCTCTCCTTTTTTTATCTTTTTGCCTTTTAAGTAATAAATACAATTACTACCTGGAATTAAAGCGACCTTTTTTATTTTTTTATAGTCTAAATTTTTATAAAAATCGGGATTTTTTAGGCTTTCACCCGTAAAAAACTCACCCTTTTTATCTACGAATATTGGAAGAACGTTGTATTTTTTATCCACACTATTAGTAGTTAAAAGGCCCGTAATTATAGAAATTTCGTGTTCAATTGAACGTCCACCAAAGAAAACTGTAATATTTTTCATATAAAAAAACACCTCGCATTTATTTTTTGCTTTGGTGTTTTTTATTTTTAACTGTAATTGTCGGGAAGGTCGTTCTCAAATAAAACGACGTCGCCCTCCTTTAATATTGTATTCAAATATTGGTTGCCTTTGTTAAGAGATTTATAAAAGGTTATATTGTTTCTATCCATACCGCCGTCTAAAAGCCCTGAAACCAACATTTCGGCGTTATGTTTTCCTATAACGATAACCATATCTGCGTGAGAGGCTAAGAGTTTACCCATTTCGTAGTTGGCTTGATTTTCTCTCTTGCCTAATTCTACGAGCCCCGGCGTCAACACAATCTTTCTGCCCGAGAAATGATCCAAAACTTCCATCGACGCCTTAACCCCGTCTTCATTAGCGTTAAAACTATCGTCTATTATAACTATATTTTTGTTGTTTGGAATAAGTTCAAGCCTATGCCCCACGCTTTGAAGTTTACAAATACCGAAACATATTTCTTCTGGCGTTAGACCAAGTTCGTAGGCAACTGACGACGCCAAGCAAATGTTATCTATACTATGCTTTCCTAGTAGTGTGGTCATACACGAAATCGGCTTTTCCCCTTTTATTACTAGGTTAAACCACGTACCCCTTGCCGTCACGTTAACGTTTTCCGCATAAACTAAACTTTGCCCACCGTTTCCACCTGCAAGCACCTTTTTGCCGTTAAATCTATCAAAGAGTTCTCTCGCACCTTCGTTTTCCGAAGAGAAGAACCCAACTCCGTCACTAGGCAAACCTTCAAACAACTCGAACTTGGTGTTCTTGGTGTTTTCTATATCCTTAAAAGTCTCTAAATGTTGGTTGTTTATACCCGTTAAAACTCCGTATTTTGGTTTTACCATATTTACGAGTTCTTTAATATCCCCTTTTGTTCTTGCGCCCATTTCGGCAATAAATACGTCGTGAGTGCTGTCTAGATTTTTTACTGCCCAACTCATTCCAAGCGGGGTATTAAATGATTCTGGCGTTGCCAATACTCTATATCTAACCGAAAGTATTCCCTTTAGAATCTCTTTGACGCTCGTCTTACCATAACTTCCCGTTATTCCTATTTTAATAACGTTTTGCCTATCGAGTTTTCTCTTTGTGATAGCATAATATCTACGCCTAATAATTTCTTCCATCGGCTCGTTTAAGCCGTATGCAACGATAAGTAAGACGGGGGTTAATAGCGGCGTTAAACAAATGATAGAGTTCCTTAAAATGAAAATCGCTTCGCTATTTAAAAGCCTTGCTAGATAATTTACTAAAAGAATCAGCCCAAACGAAAAAGCGAATAAAACTAGCGCGTAGGTTATGCAAAGTCTAACTAGCCTTTTAGTTTTCTTTAACGGAACTTTAGCGTTTACCGCCCCCTCGGTTTTTATATAAGAAACGCCGAATAAAACGTATGAAGCAAAGCCAACGTAAGAACACGCTTCCGTGCCCAAAAGAGAAGCAAAACAAATATTTAGCACGCAAAAGAAAAGTAATCCCATAAATGCTAAAAGCATTAACCTTGCCATGTACGTTTTTTTGCTATCTTTAACCCACTTAAAATATCTTCTTCCCTTATATCCACTTTGTTGAAGAACAAGCATAAACTTAAAAGACGAAAAATATAATAAGAGTCCGTTCATAGCGCTTATAACTAAATAAATTATTAAGTTTTGATTGCTTAGAATTTGAGAAAACTCCATCTTTACTTTGAGAGAAGAAAATCTCTAACCTCCATATTAAACCTTTCGGGATTATCAATAAAAGAAAAATGCCCTGCCTTTTCGATTATAACGAGTTTGCTATTTTTTATACCTGAATTTAGCCGTTTTGCCATATATAAAGGGGTTTCTCGGTCTTTTTCCCCGTTTACAATAAGCGTTTGATTATAAATTCCACTTAGCGTGTAATCCAAATGCTCGTTGACTATTTTAATAAAACTTTCTTTCATTACGTCGTCAAGCAATAAATAGTCTTTTGAGTAAAAACTCTTAAGCCTTTCTTTTTTTATAAATTTACTCAACAACTTAAAGGTTTTAGTTTTTATTTCTCTTTTTAAGGTTTTTTTAGGTTGAAGCCCTGCAGAGCCCGTCAAAACCATTTTAGAAAAAAAGTTTTTATCCGTGTAGGCTGACTTTAACGCCACTCTTCCGCCGAAAGAGTGCGCCACCACCGACGGACTTTTTAGCCCCTTATTATAAAAATATTCTTTAGTTTCTAATATGTAATCATCTAAAGAATAGGGGTGCTCCATACCTTTATTGTTGCCAAAGCCCTTAAAGTCAAAAGCAAAAACTTCAAAGTCTCGCTCAAAGAATCTAAATTGTTTTATAAAACTTTCCTTGCAAGATAAATATCCGTGCAAAAAAACTAGTTGTTTGTTATCTTTAGTAGAAAAATCTTCTACCTTAAAAATAATTACTCCTTTATAAATACTAACGCGTTTTCCCCGTCGAAATAGTATTTTTTTCTAATAGATATTTGCTTAAAACCTAAACTTGTATATAGGCTTATTGCCGGAATATTACTCTCTCTAACTTCTAAAAAGAACTTTTTTATATCGCCAAGTTGCTCTATCGCCTTTTTTACTAGTTCTCTAGCAACCCCTTGTTTTCTAAACTCTTTTATAACGTAAACGCTTTCTATATCGGCTTCTTCTACGCCGAGCGTTATGGTGATAAATCCAAGTTTAACGCCATCTTCTTCTGCTATTAGCCCGAAAAATCTTCCACTATTAAAAGAAGATAAGTATTGTTCACTATTCCAGCAATCTAGAAAATCTTTTTTCTTTGGCTCTTCTAAAAAAGGAATATCTTCTATCGTTATTTTTCTAAAAGTCATCTTCCTTCCTCTGCTTGACTTTTTCTAACGTATAAAGGCTCTAATTTATCTAAATCACTCGTTGCGTTTTCTTTTAGTTTTTCTATGGCAATAGGTAGCCCTTCTTTAGCGCTAACTATTTCTACTTCTAGTCCCTCTATTTTATTTTCTGCAACTAATAAATATTCTTTAGAAAGTTCTACTAGTTCTTCTCTTAAAATATATTTTGGGGCTAAAATTAACTTCTCGTTAGAATATCCTGCAACGTAAAATCCGTTATGCCCCGCGTCGATTACGGCTAAAACCTTTTCACCTTTTTTATTATACGCCAAGGTATCGAAAGAAGTGACGCTTAGTGCCTTTACCCCCAAAGAAAAGCATAGCGCCTTTACCGTAGCAACGCCGATTCTAATACCTGTAAATGAGCCTGCTCCTACTACGCAAGCAATAAAATCAGCATTTTTTAGGTCAAAATCGGCTTTATTTAGTAGATTTTCTATCTCTACCATAATTTTTTCCGAGTGTCTAACCCCACACTCTAAATCGCTATATGAATAGATTTTATCATCTTTACAAGCGATTAAGTTAAGCGCCTTTCCACTCGTGTCAACTGCTAAATAATTCAATATATAATCCTTCTTTCCGTAGGGGAAATTTTTTCTATTTTAACGGTTTTTATATTCTTTGGAAGAGCCGAACTAATGTTTTCCGCCCACTCTAAAACGCAAATATTATCTTTATTAAAGTAGTCCGTGAGCCCTAAAAGTTCGGCATCTTCACCACTACCTAGTCTATAAAAATCGTAGTGATAAATAAAATCGCCGTAAACGTTTAAGTATGCGTAGGTGGGGCTAACTACTCCGTCAAGCCCAAAAAACTCGGCAAGTCCTTTAGTAAACGCCGTTTTGCCAGCGCCAAGTTCTCCGTCAAGCCTAATAACGTCCCCTTTATCTAGGGTGCTTGCGTATTTTTTAGCAAACTCTCTCGTTTGCTCTTCGCTAGTAGATATAAATTCCATATAATTATTATAATATTATTTTTTAATTATGTCTATTAAATTGACTTTATTAAAAAAGAAACTCTCTTATATAATAAAATAGTAACTAGGCTAATAGCAACCGATTTTATTAAGTTAAATAGTGCGACGAATATCCAAAGTTCCTTAAATGCCTCACCTGCACCTGCCCCCATATATAATGGGAAATTTATAAATCTATTCACTATGAGCGAAGCGACGACTTGAATAAAACAAGCAAAAACTAAAGAGATTACAACGTTTTCTAAACCTTTTCGATTTTCATACATTAAACAAGGAAGCAAAATGAAAGAAGAGATAACTAAAAAGTTAGCAATCTCGCCCACTCCACCCGTTGAAGATTTAGTAATAAAACAAATAAATTCCTTAACGGCACAAGCAGAGATTCCATATCCCCAACCAAACATAAACCCTAGAAGCAGGATAAACACTGCTGAAAAATCTAGTTTTAGAAAAGGTGCAGCGATGAAAATAGGAAATTCTAAATAAGAAACTCCATACGCCATAGCCGAAAGTAGCGCTGTAAAGACGATTTTTTTCGTAGTTGAAGTTTGTTTATCTTGCATAATAAAACGCCCCTTTATTCAAAGGGGCGTGAAAAACTAAAAACACTATAATTATGCAAAAGTTTTAAATTCTTTTCTCATCCGGACTATACCGTCGGTTTAGGAATTGCACCCAATCAGCCTATTGGCTCGCAGACTTTAACTGCCGGTGAGGATTTTCGCCTCGCCCCAAAGAATTATTTTATTGATTTTATTGTATTCTTTTTTTCGCCTTTTGTAAAGCGAATTATTTAAGTTTGATAAAAACTCTCTATTTTCATCAAATTTTGTTATTTAACACCCCTAATTTTAATGATATCATTTTTTTAAGTTTAGGGGGAATTATGCTATTATCTTCTTATATCTACGGCCCAATTTTTTTGGCGCTTGGCTTCCTTTTTTGTCTTGTTGTAGTGGTGGGAATAAAATCGGTGATTTTCTTTATAAAATCAAAACTAAAAGAAAAATTTTCACCACCCAAAAAAGAAATGGATAAAAAGGAAAAATCAGCACCTAAAAAGAGTAGAACTTTAGAAATTAACGCGCAAGACGTTGATAAAATATATTTTAGAAAGTCTTCTTAGAACTTTTCTACGTTTTCTTGGTCGCCCCAAAGTTTTTCTATGGTATAAAAAAGTCTAGTTTCGTCGTTAAAAACGTGCACGATTACGTCGCCGTAATCTAAAACTGCCCATCTGCCTTCCTTAACGCCCTCTCTTCTAACGGGAGCAACGCCGAGTTTATCTATTTCTTCCTCTACGTATTCGATAAGCGAGCGAGTATGCGTAGAAGACCTTCCGCTTGCCACTATAAAATAGTCTGCCACGGAAGACTTATCTTTAATATCTATTCTAACGATATCTTCGCCCTTTTTGTCGCTTAAAATTTCACAAATTTTACTACTAAATTCTCTTGAATCCATAATTTTCTCCTTTACTTTTTATTTATATAATAATCGTAAGCGTTTAGAGTCTCTATAAATATAGGCTCTTTTTTATTTACTAAATGTATAGTTTCTTCCTTTAAGCACTCCAAAAAACACCTTTCAAAGTCCTCTTCGTAAATCTCACGAAGGGTTTTTACCCCTTCGTAATCTCTAGTCGGCTCAATCATATCGGCAACAAATAATAATTTGCCTAAGGTTGTCATATTCGCCTTTCCTGACGTGTGATAGGTAATTGCGTCTATCACTTCTTCATCTTCAATTTTTAAGTGATGTTTTGCTATATATCCACCTAAAAAAGAGTGAATAACGGGCTTTGGAACATCAGCGTCTAACTTGAAACCCTTAATCGACTTGTAGTCTATATACTTGGCGCAGTCGTGTAAAATGCAACTAGTTATAACCCTATCTTTATCTAGCCCTAGTTCTCTAACTTTTTTTAACGCCGTCACCGTCACTTCAGCAGTGTGAATAAGCCTTTTTTCAGGAAGGGTTTTCTTTATAAACTCAAATTCTTTTTTGCCTTGAAAAAGTTTGTTTTCCTTTATATAATCTGCAACTTCTTTTTTGACCATTTTGCTTACGTCAAGCCCAAGCGCAAAATAAATTCTAATTCTAGTAGAAGAAACGTCTTCTCCATCGTAGGTCAAACGGATAAAACTCTTGTTAAAGGTCTTTTTAAAATACTCTTCTTCCTTTTTAAAGTCTACCTTGTAATCTTCTCTGCCGATAGCAACTAAAGTGGCTCTACTTAAAATGCGTTCGGGATTTTTCCACGTCTTAAAATCTTTAAGCATATCCCCACCGACCAAGAAAAACAACTCGTCCCCTTGATAAACGCTTGCAAAATGCTCTACCGTTATATATGAATAACTAGTTCCGCCGTTAGTTAACTCAAAATCGCTAACTTCCACCTTTTCATTACCCTTAAAGCAGAGTTTAAGCATAGAAAGTCTATCTTCATTTTTAGCAAGTTCAGTTTTTTTATGCGGTGGAATATTAGTTGGAACGACTATAATTTTATCCAAATCTAATGCTTTTACAATAAAATTAACCATCTTTTCGTGTTCAACGTGCACGGGGTTAAACGTTCCACCGAAAATTGCTATCCTTTTCATACTTATATTATTGCATATTTTTTAGAATAAATCAAGGGTTTTGTTTTTTTCAAAATTAAGAATAAAAAAATTTTATCCGTCAATAATTTTATCACTATGAAGAATTTATTTTCGGTTATCATCGACTCGATTTTTTGCGCTTTTATCGTGTTTATCGTGAGCAAATTTATACTTTCACTACTTATTAGAAACGACCTATCAATCGGCTTTTCAATAATGCTAGCCGTTTGCTGTTGGGGAGTATTTTTCAGGTGGTTTAACAAAAAGCGCACGTTTAATAAAATAACTTTAGCCGAGCAAAAAAAGGCAAGACTCTCTTTAACTCAACTTGCGTTTATGAGTGATTTAGAACTTTGTTCTCTCTTTTATTCGGCGTTTAGTAAACTTAACTTAAAGCCACAAAGACGTGGCAATAAAATATTTTTGCCCGAAAAAAATTGCTTAGTATTTTTTTGCTTTTCTTTAGACGGAATAAGAAAATCGCAAGTTATAAAATATTATAACCTATTACAGAAAAATCAAACGGCAGTAATATTTGGTAGAGAATTTTCTAGCGAGATTAAAGACTTTTGCCGTTATTTTGAGAATAAAATAATTTTAGTTGACGGAGAAAAGACCTTTTTCACACTTAAAAAAGCAGACGTTTTTCCAGAAAATAAGATTTTATTTTTTGTAGAAAAGAAAAAAACTTTTGACTTTTCACTTCTTTTGCATAAAAAAAGAGCAAAAAACTACTTTATTTTTGGGCTACTTTTTTTGCTCTATTCTTTTATCGTTCCTATTAAGTTATACTATATAATTTTAGGCTCGCTTCTATTGATTTTCTCTCTTTTATGCGCCCTTTTTGGCAAACAAGTGGAAAATTCTAATTTTTAAAATTCAATATGTTCTACGTTAGAGAGTGCGCTTCTTCTATAGAATACTAATTTTCTTCCCGTAGCACAAACGAACTCGGCAAAAAGTAGCGAAGCGATTTGTTCACCCGTTTCTTTAACGTCTAGACCTGAATTTTCTAAAACGGTCACTTTAATAAGTTCTCTTTTTTCTATGGCTTTATCTAGGCTATCAATAAAACTATCGGTAATTCCCGCCTTTCCAACCTGAGTTATAGGTTGGATTTTTTGCGCTAAGCCCCTTAGGGTGCTTCTTTGTTTTGAAGTTAACATAATTTCTCCTTAATCGACAAACTCAAATTCTTCGCCACCAATTATGATGGTAGATTTTTCGTTTGCCCCCATTTTTCTAAGTTCGGCTAAAATTCCACGGTCTTTTAGCACTTTGTGTAAGTATGCAAGCGAATTCATATCGTCCATAACTACGTTTCTCTTTAGAACTTCTACTAGCGTACCTTCAATAACAAACGTTTCACCTTCTTTAAATATCTCGTAAGATAATCTTTCAGGTTTAACATAGTTAAACTCTTCAAATTCTAACGGCTTGAGTGGTGGAAGAGTGCAAAGTTTCTCGTAAACTTCCTTCTTTAAGTCTTCTAGCCCCTCACCCGTAATTGCCGAAACTAAAACTATTTTTTTGCCCTTAACCTTGCTCTTAAACTCTTTAATTTTCTTTTCAACGCCAAAATAATCACACTTGTTTAGCGCTATGATTTGTGGAACTTTTGCAAGTTCTTTACTATAGTTTTTAAGTTCAAGATTTATCTTTTTATAGTCTTCTACGGGGTCTCTATCTTCCTGTCCTGAAATATCCACTACGTGCACTAACATTCTAGTTCTTTCAATGTGCCTTAGAAACTCAATGCCAAGCCCTGCTCCGTCGCTCGCACCCTCTATAAGACCTGGAATATCAGCCACCACAAAATTGTTATCGTAGTAATCACAAACGCCTAAGTTTGGCGAAAGAGTCGTAAAATGATAATTGGCAATTTTAGGTCTTGCCTTAGTGATTTTACTTAAAATTGTAGATTTTCCAACGTTTGGAAAGCCAATTAGCCCCACGTCAGCAATAGTTTTAAGTTCTAAAACTACTTGCGTGCTTTCAGTTTTTTCGCCCGTTTGAGAGAAGTGTGGAGCGTGCCTACGAGCGTTAGCAAACTTTGCGTTTCCCTTTCCGCCGTCACCACCTTTTAAAACCACCTTGCTTTGACCTTCAACGAACATGTCGGCTATAACGCCACCCGTTTTTCTATCCTTAATGATAGTGCCTAGTGGAACTTTAAGCACCAAATCTTTTCCCGCCTTGCCAAAGCAGTTGTTTGAACCACCTTGAGTGCCGTTTTCAGCAACGTATTTGGTTTTATAATAGTAGTCGGCAAGAGTAGTTAAGTGTTTATCGGCAACAAAAATTACGTCGCCCCCCTTTCCGCCGTCACCGCCGTCGGGGCCACCGCTAACCTTACCTTTATAGTGAATAAAAGAAGTTATTCCACTTCCTCCGTCACCTGCTTTTATGGTTATTATCGCTCTATCAACAAACATATTTCACCTTTTTATCTTTTTTTCACACAAATCTGCTATTGGGCAATTAACGCAGTCCGGCTTAGCACTCTTACAATAACTTCTACCTAAATAAATAAGGTAGTGATGCGCCCTTGACCAATCTTTTTTATCTAAAATTTTCATTAGTCCCTTTTCCGCATTAAGTACGTTTTTAGCCGAAACTAACCCTATTCTATTGCTAACTCTAAAAACGTGGGTGTCAACTGCAATAGCGTCTCCCTTAAAGCCCACGCTATAAACGACGTTTGCCGTCTTTCTCCCCACCCCTGAAAGCGTTCTTAACTCTTCGAGCGTTGCGGGAACTTGTCCGTTAAACTTTTCTAAAATATCTCGTGAAGCCTCTAATATATGCTTTGCCTTGCTTTTATAAAGCCCGCAAGAAAAGATATATTTTTCTAACTCCTCATTTGATAGCGTCACCATTTTTTCGGGAGAATTGTAATTTTCAAATAAGACCTTAGTAATTTTATTAACACGCTCGTCCGTACATTGCGCCGATAAAATAACGGCAACTAGAAGTTCGTAATTAGAAGAAAAATTAAGGGCGGGCTTATCTAAAAACTTACCTGAAAGCCTTTCAACGATTATTTTGGCTTTTGATTTTAACATATATTTATCTTAACACATAAAAAGAGTTTATTACAAGCATTTTTTATTAAATACTTTTGATAAAGACTCCCCCACCTACCCTTTTAACTAAGAAAACGCCTGCAAAAGAATTTAGTTTTACCATTTTCACGGCTTTCTTTGCAACTGCAAGATAATTTAGGGATAATTTTACCGAAAGCCCACAGCCAATTCCTACTTCTTTAGGGGTGTTAATTATCTCGGACGGAATATTGTTTCTATTTAGTATTTGATTAAATTTTACCGTGTTGCTTCTAGATCTAAAGGCAACGATTACGTATTCCATAAACTTTTCTCCTTAGCATAATTAATAAATATTTTCTATACAATATAATACTAATTAAAATAAATTTTTGTTAATCGGGGAAAAAGTATGATTTATCTAGACAATGCGGCAACCGGTGGATTTAAGCCCAGAGCCGTCACCGAAGTAGTTGAAACCGTCACCAAATATCTTTGCGCAAACCCTGGTAGAAGCGGGCATAGCCTTTCTCTTACTGCGGAAAGGCTAGTATTATCATGTAGAGAAAAAGTCGCCGACTTTTTTTCTTGTAGTTTTGATAGAGTAGTTTTTACTAAAAATTGCACCGAGGCGTTAAACCTTGCTATTTTTGGCACTCTAAAAAGGGGCGGACACGTTATAACCACCACTTTTGAGCACAATTCCGTGCTAAGACCACTTTTCCACCTTGCAAAAAAGGGATATATTGAGTTAGATATAGTATGTCCAACAATTGAAAAAGATATTTTAGAAGTTATAAAAGAAAAAATTACACCTAAAACATACCTTATTGCTTGTACTTCGTGTAGCAACGTGACGGGCAAGGTTTTACCCATTAGAAAAATCGGTGAACTTTGCAAAGAAAACAATCTACTCTTTCTAGTAGACGGAGCGCAAGGCGCAGGGCATATTCCCCTTTCTATAAAAGATGACCATATTTCTATGCTAGCCTTGGCGGGACACAAAGGGCTATATGGAATTATGGGCAGTGGAGCGCTAGTTTTTAGCGACCAAGTAGACATTTCACCTTTGATATTGGGAGGAACGGGAACGGAAACATTTAATCCCGATATGCCTTTAGATTACCCTGAAAGGCTGGAGGCGGGAACTCTTTCTCTCCCTGCCATAGCCTCATTAGAAGAAGGTGTAAAGTTTATAAAAAATAATCTTTTCCATTTTAGCGAACAAATAGAAAAGACCACCGAAAAAATTATCGGTGATCTTTATTCTATTGACAATATTAAATTGTATTCTCGCCCCAATCCTGCGGGGATAATTGCGTTTAATCTTAAAAACCTATCGAGCAACAAGGTTGCCGACGTTTTAAGCAATGAATTTGATATCGCCGTTAGAGGTGGTTTTCAGTGCGCGCCACTTACACATAAATATCTAAACACCTTAGAAACGGGAGTAGTTAGGGTAAGTTTAGCCGTACAAAACTCTTCTAGCGAAATTTCCTGCTTAACGAGTGCCGTAAAGAAAATTGCAAAAGGGCGTTTTTTCGGTGGTTAGATTTTCTTAAGGTCGGCAATTATCTTGGATAAAATTCTTTGTTTTTGCCCGTCTAACATAGGATATAACATATTGTAAAAGCCGTCTATTTCCCCGTTAGATAGAGTGCCGTTTGCCTTTCTTTTTTTGGCTTCGTCAAATATGGCTTTAATTAGTTCGCTTTGACTTTTACCCTCAAACTGACTTGCCATTTTGCTAACCATATCCATTATTCCTTGACTATTATTTTCCTTTTTAGAAGAGTTATCTTTAGAAACGAAATCGTTAAAATCTTGCATATATACCACCTTTTTTATAAAAAAATCATACTCTATAAATAGTATATTATCGAAAGGTCAAATATGATATTACAATTTTTATTAAACTACTTTTTAACTGAATACGGCGACGGTGCATTTAAGCCCCTTTATGAACTTCTAGAAGAAAACTCCTTTGATATTGTAAAGGCACTAAAAAACGCAAAGCCCGAAAACTTTGCGCCTCTAATAAGCAAATTTTTATCAAGCGCAGATAATTCTTCAACAGCACCCGTTTTTAGCGAGGATTTTGAAAATAAAACTCTACCCGTCGCAAGTTTTGCAGACGTAGAAATAGTAAATTCATTAAATCAATATTTTTCTAACTAGCCTAAAATTTCAAGCGCTCTACTCATTGCATTGCCGTTTGCTTGATTTAGTGGGTTAGTTTGAGTTATGCCTTTATTATGAATACAAGTGACGAGGTCTGGTTGATATAATCTTGCCGTCGTCAATTTTATAGCCCCTCCAGAAAGTAGCGGATAGGTAGTTTGCATTATTCCCTTTCCATAGGTAGAATAATTCTCTCTTTGCTCGTTATATTCTATTACTAAGTTATCCATAGAAAAATTACCGTCGCCATAGTAGAGCATTGCACCGATTAAACACTCGGAAGCAGAAGCCGTATTTTCGTCGGCTAATACTACTATGTTTTTTAGCCTATCGTCAAAGTTATTGGCTTTGGTTTTATATTCTTCGTAGCCGTCTTTTGCTTGAACTCTAGTTATTAAGTTTTTAGTTTTGCCGTGGTTATTTATAAAGTACGACGCTACGTCTATCAAACAATTCATATAACCACCGCCGTTTCCCCTAAGGTCAAGAATAAGTTTGCTCTTGCCTTGGGAATAAAAATATTGCATACATTGTCCAATTTCGTAAGCGGAATTTCCCTCAAATGCAGTAAAAACTATAAGCGCCGTGTCCCCGTCAAGTCCTAACGGCTCGTGCTCGTTAATAATGCTTTTTTGTGGTTTTTCACCGAACGCAGAAGAAAAGCGAAGAGTGGAAGAACTATCAAAATACTCCACGTAAGAAGCGATATAGTATTCTTTTGAAAGGGTAAAGGAAAATTCCTGCCCGTATCTTTCCACCACCATGTCGATTTCATCTCCCCCTTCTAGAGAATCAATAAAGGAAATAAGTTGGTCGGTATTAGAAAAACTAACGAAGGTTTCTTGACTAGTGCGTTTTGCTTTTAGAATTTTATCGTTTGCCTTTAGTCCAGCCTTAAATGCGGGCGAGTTGCCTATAACGGAATATATAATCGGCTGGTTAGAGTAAAGAGAAACGCCAAGTCCAGAAAACTTTCCTTCTCCCTCGCTAATAACTTCTTCATATTCGCTATTAGAAAAATAGTGAGCGTAATCGTCGTTTTTAAGTAGCGCGTTTACTACCGTTTTAGCAACGGCGTCGCTACTAAAATCAAGTTCGTTTCCGTCTGGATCAACCGCCTTATTAGAGATTATAGAAGTTATCTCGCTTAAAAGCCTGTTTGTTTTACCCATTGAAAAATAATGGGTAAAAAATCCGCTCGTAAAGGATATTACGAGCGAAAGAGCGATACCTATACCTAAAATTATTTTAGATTTTTTACCTTTCATATTTAATTCACCTGCTTTGCTAAAATTGAAATGAGCCTAAAGGTCAACGCGTCTGAAAACTTTCTAATATCAAGCCCAGTTGCGCTTTGAATTTTATCTAGCCTATAGGTAAGAGTATTTCTATGTAGGAATAACTTTCTTGAAGTTTCACTAACGTTAAGGCTATTTTCTAAAAACTCCTCGGCAGTATCCATCATTTCTTTACTCTCAAAAATTTCCTTTACCGAAGAATCAAGCAAAACGTTTAGATATTCTCTAAGTTTTGCCTTAGGAACGTCCTCTAAAATCTTAATCAAAACGTAGTCTTTGTAAGAATGAACCTTTCCACCTAAATTCACAAGGTCTTTTTTAATGTGCGCATATCTTGCTTGCGCAAGAGACGTGGATAAATCTATTATTCTATTGACCGAACTTCCTAAAGAAACGTGCGTTTTCGTTCCCATTTCTTCTAAAATGAATTGACACAAAAATTCGGCGTATTCCTTAAAGGATGTGTAATCCTCTTCCTCGTCCTCAAAAACCTTGATTAACGCTACTTGGAACTCGTTAAGTTCAACGGCAAAATCGTATTTTCCCATTGAATAATTATTTATAATTTCAATTATTTCTTTTGCCTTTCCGTCGTCGTTGACTATAAATATAACGCACGACTTGGCGTTATCAAGCAAAGAAAAGGTCTTAGCGTATTTGTTTATTTGAAACTCGTCCGCTTCCCCGTGTAAAACTGATAAAACGAACTCTTCTTTAGTAATTGAAACGGATTTATCCGCGCTCTTTTGAGATAATTGGTTAATCAAATAAGCGTAGTTAGTCGTCACCGTTCCAACGCCCGGTATTCTAATAATATACCCCTTTCCCTTGAATCTTAATCTAAAGAGAGTGTAATTTTTTTGCGTATCGAAATAAACTTGGTTAAAATTAGTTTCGCAAATCTCTTCGTCTTCTCCACACACTCTCATACCAGACTGAGAGTAAACGGTTGCTTCAAGCCCTAAATTTCTTGCTATTTCGTCTATAAATAATTGAATTTCTGAAGTCATTTTTTTATCCTTTTTTTATCACTATTTAATATTTTAACCTATTTTTTATAAAATTTCAATAGTTAAGGAAAAATATTTAAAAGTTAAAAGGTCGAGAAAATATCTCGACCTTTAATTTTTTACTGATTATTCTTCGTCTTTTGGTTCTTCAACTACTTCTTCAACCACTTCTTCAGCAGGAGCGCTCTTCTTAGCAAAACCGAATTTTTTGAGCATTGCGTTTTTCTTTTCTAACTTAGCAGCGAGTTTTGCAGCCTCTTCTGCTTCCTTAGCCGCTCTTTCTTCAGCCTTAATTCTTTCTTCTTCAACACGAGCCGCTTGCATTGCTTCAAGTTCAGCCTTTCCGTCTTCCGTTCTAGCAACGATAGTGATTTCGGTTTCTTTATCGAATAAATGACATCTAGATAAATCTAATGCTAATTCAATGGTGTCGCCTGCTTTAGCAAAGGTACGATTTTCAACCTTAGCGGTTAAGTTAGACTTAACTTCGATAATGTCGTCGCTTTCAATAATATCCTTGGTTTTGCAGTAAAGCAAGGTTTCTGCACCTAAGCCTTCGATAAATTCAACGTTTACGCTGATAACGCTTTCCTTATTAGCGCTAATAACCGCTGGATCTGCTTTAATATTTTCAGGACGAATACCAAAGATAACAGGTTTACCAGTGTTAAGATATTCATCAAGATTGCAGATGAGCGCAACTTTTTCCTTAGGAAGCAATACTTTGTCTTCTCCAAATTCTACGTAAACTTTATTCTTAGTGCCGGTTAAAACAGCATCGAAGAAGTTCATTTGAGGTGTGCCGATAAATCCTGCAACGAATTGGTTGATAGGATAATCGTAAAGGTTAAGTGGTTCGTCCACTTGTTGCATAAATCCGTCCTTCATAACAACGATTCTAGTACCCATGGTCATTGCTTCTACTTGGTCGTGGGTAACGTAGATGAAAGTGGTAGCAAGTCTATCGTGCAACTTGGTGATTTCAGTTCTCATTTGTGCACGAAGTTTAGCGTCTAAGTTTGATAGAGGTTCGTCAAGTAAGAATACTTTTGGTTCACGAACGATTGCACGGCCTAGCGCGACACGTTGTCTTTGACCACCTGATAAAGCGCTTGGTTTTCTTGAGAGGTACATTTCAATACCTAAAATTCTAGCTGCTTCTCTAACTCTAGCGTCGATTTCAGCCTTTGGCATTTTTCTAAGTTTTAAGCCGAAAGCCATGTTGTCATAAACGGTCATGTGTGGATAAAGAGCGTAGTTTTGGAAAACCATCGCGATATCTCTATCCTTAGGAGCGATATCGTTAACCAATAAACCGTCGATATAAAGTTCACCGGCAGAAATTGCTTCCAAACCAGCGATCATACGAAGGGTAGTTGATTTACCACAACCTGATGGACCAACGAATACGATAAATTCCTTGTCTTCAATATCAAGGTTGAAGTCGGTGACAGCAACTACACCCGATGGGTATACTTTGTAAATTCCTTTAAGATTTAAACTTGACATAATTTCCTCCAAACGTCCATAAATTTAGTTTGTAATCTTTTTTACATTTTTAATTATATAACTTTTGTCAGTATTTTTCAACGAAAAAAAGCACTAACAATTTTAGCGATATTGTATATTTTGCACAAACTAATCTAACTCGTCTAAAGTTAGTTCGTAAGCAGGCGCAAACTCTTTTAAATAATAGTTAACTTCGGGACTCTTTATGCCCTTTAACTCGTTTTCAATACTTCTCTTTGCCTTTTTGAATTCAGCGTTGCCCGATTTTATCTCTTCTACACATTTTAGATATGCAGAAATTCTATCCGCGTATTTAACTATTTTATATTCGTAGCACTCGGTGTCCGGCAAAACGTATTCGGCGTATTCCCCCTTTAACTCTTCGGGTAGCATTGCTAAAATCTTTTGACAAGCGTTGTTTTCTAAATCTTTATACGCCGCCTTGATTTCTGGATTGAAATATTTTATAGGAGTAGGCAAATCGCCCGTGATAACCTCGCCAACCTCGTGGTATTGCGCCATTAAAACGACCTTTTCTACGTTGACGTTTCCACCAAAGGTCTTGTTTTTAATAAGAGCCAAAGCGTGTGCGATAACTGCAACTTGATGGCTGTGCTCCATTATATTTTCTTCTCTAACCGAACGCATTAAAGACCAACGTCTAATATACTTCATACGGTCTATAAAAGCAAAAAACTTAAACATTATATATATCCCCTTTTCTTTGGCAATAATTAAACTTAAATTTTGTAGTTTAACCATTTTATCACATAAATTCGCTTGACGCAAGGAAAAAAAAGTGGTAAATTATAGTTAATAAATTTAATATATTCGCTATGGGTGCCTATATTGGCTGAGATTATACCATTGAATCCGCAAGGTAATGCTTGAAGGAAATGCTGATTTCTTAGATTATATACGCTCCCAAATGGGAGCGTTTTTTTCGTAGCGAATAGGAGGAGGTTTTTATGTTGTTAAGTTTACTCTCTGCTGAAAAAGTATATTTTTCAGACACCTTAGAGCCTATTTCCCTATGGGCTACGATTGGCTTCGTAGTGGCTCTCGCTCTAACTCTCTTAATTTCTCTTATTATAAAGAAAGAAAGTTTTTCTAGCGTTGCAAAGTGCTCTCTCCTTGCGTTCGTTTTCTATGCGCTAGTTATGGGCATAACTCTACTCGTTGCCGAAATATTAAAGAAGTTCGACACGGCTTATCTAGAAGAAAATTGGGTTAGTTTAGACGTTATTTACTACCTACTACTTCCACTTCTAATAACGCTATTTATCGCGCTTGTAGGTGGAATTGTCGCCTTTATTCTAAGCAAAAAAGACTCGCCGATAAAAAGAGTTTTTTCTAGAATTTATCTAATTGTTTTGGCAGTTTGTACGGCGATTACTTTAGTTCTTATCGGCATGCACTATGGAAAGAATATTGAGGGCGACGGATATTATTCTAAATATCTAAACTCTAACGCCCTTTATATATGCGCGCTAGCAGTCGTCGCAGTCACCCTTACCGTAGTATTTATAGTAGGCAGAAAAGATAAAAAGCCTTTCGATACGCACTGCATTTCACTTGCAGGCGCTTGCGTGGCTCTATCATTTGCGCTTTCTTACGTTAAACTTTGGGATATGCCTACGGGTGGTTCTATTACCTTAGTTTCCTTTTTACCAATTATGCTATTTGCTTATATTTACGGAACGAAAAAAGGCTTGCTCGTTGGATTTTTGTACGGCGTTCTTCAAGCCGTTCAAGACCCATGGCTTATTCACCCTGCACAATTTATTTTAGATTATCCAATCGCATTTTCTATGGTTTGCTTTGCAGGTCTTTTTACCGACCTAAACGTCTTAAATAAATTGCCACAACTAAAGTTTGGAATTTCAGCACTAATAGGTGGCTCGTTGAGATTTTTCTGCCACGTTTTATCGGGAGTATTTGCGTTTGGAGCATACGCAGCCGACTTAGGAATAGATAATTTTTGGGCGTATAGTTTAGCGTATAATTCCTACGTTTTTATTGATATTGCGTTAGTGATAATGTTTGGGGTTATATTACTTTCTTCAAAAGGATTTAATCACCAAGTAGAAAAACTCAAACTTTCTAAATAGAAAGATTTATAAGGATATAAAAAAGACGAGAACGTCGCTCTTCACGTAGTGAAAAGCGACAACTAAATAAATCCTTGCGGATTTGTGATATTCGCTTAAAGCGAGTGTATTGCTACGCAGTTATATTTGCCTAACGGCAAGTTAAGGATTTATTTAATATAACCTTGGAAATAGCCAAAATATAACGCAAGACTTGTCTTGCATATAACTTAATATAATTTAATTTTTGCGCAAAAAAAGCGAGAAGATTTCTCGCTTTTTTTACTTATTTAAATATTTTTCCGTGATGGTTGCTGCGATTTCGCAAATCTCTGCACAAGGACGTTTTTTATAATACTCTTCCGTTCTATCTTCGGGCGTTGCTCCTTTTTCCACCTTAACTCCACTTAAGAGTTCTTCGCAAGAAAGCGAACCTAGTTCCTCTTCAAATTCCTTTAGAGCCGATTGAATTATTGGATAAATACTCGCCCTATCCTTTCCGTCGGACAAAGAATAACTTAAAACCATAACCATACCTGAAACTGCCCCGCAAGTTAACCTAAGCCTACCCATACCACCACCAAAGCCGATGGACAATTTTTCTAGTTGCTCTTCGCTAATTCCAAGTTCATTTTTAAACGCCAACACAACCGATTGACTACAATTTTTACCCGACAAAAATATTTCTTTTGCAATTTGTCCTTTGTTCATTTTGTGTTATTCCTTTTTGAATTTCTTTGCTTCGTTTAACGAATACGTCCTATAAAATTCAAAAAGCAATTAACTTGGTTAACTGCTTCCTGAATAATATATGATAAGGGGGAAAATGATGAGCATTTTTTAAGCGAACTTTGTGTCGCTATCTACTTGGAAACCCTTTCGACAATAATAATATACTACATTTATTTTAATTTGTAAAGTCTTTTTAAGGTCTTTTTTGATAATTTTTTTCAAAATTTTCCGTTTTTCTCCTATTTTTTGTGTTTTTTGTTCACGAAATGTTTCAAAAAATCAAATTATCCGTCAACGCTCGTGTAAACACTGCAAAAAGATAGGAGTCTGGGGAATAAATTTATTTTTTTATTATTGACATAATTCGCCTTTTTATATATAATATAATTACTATGGCGACGGCTACTAGACTAAATTTTTTTCGTCGCACGAGGAGGAAGTTATAATGGATAACAAATTAGCAAGATTTTTATTAACCTTTTTCTTAGGCTGGATTGGTAGTTTAATCATCAACCACACTAGTCTAAAACCAGCAGGTCACACTTCTAGAACTTGGGCATACTTCATTTTGGGCTACATAACCCTTGGTATTTACCCACTAGTTGCTTCTATCTGCAATCTTACTTTCGACGAAAGCAAGCCATCAAATATCGGTTATATTAACGACTAATTAAAATTATCGGGCGCTAAAATTAGTAGCCCGATTTTTTTATAACTTTTTTGAAAATTTTAAAAAAATTTATTAAAAATCCTTGACAAAGGTTTTTTTGATGTGCTAAACTTTGTTCATCTTGAATATAAAGGCTAAGACGAAGACGGATATCGTTAAACGTTTTTCACAGAGAGTCGGGGATGGTGCAATCCCGATAAAAGCAAACGAATTTTCCTATCACTTCCGAGCCGAAAGTCCCAAAGGGCTCTGCCCAAGTAGGCGCTTTCCGTGTTTGCTACGTCAGTGCATAGGAGTTAATGGACTCTGAAGGTGGTAGATTATTCTACAATTTGAGTGGTACCGCGAGTATAGAACTTATACCCGTCTCAAAGAAAAACTTTGAGACGGGTTTTTGTTTTTATTGCTAAAAAATATAAATAATAATTAAGGAGGTAGCAACCATGAACACTAACAACACCCTAAATCAGTTATCGGAGATCGCAACAAGAGTTAAGGAGTTGCGTGAAATTATGGGCTTTTCCGTTGAAACGATGACCGAGAAAACTAACGTTAGTAGAGAGCAATACGTAGCATACGAAAGCGGAACTGTAGATATTCCCTTTTCGTTTATTCACAAATGCGCTTTAGCATTCGGCGTTGAAATGACCGAACTTTTAGAAGGAAGTTCGGCAAAACTTTCCACCTACACGGTGACGAGAAAAGGCAAAGGACAAGAAACTGCTAAGGAAGATGGCATTGACATATCTAACCTTGCCCCCAAATTTAAGGATAAACTTGCAGAACCTTACTACGTTAAATACGAATATTCGCAATCGGGGCAAAATAAACCAATTCATTTAACCACACACAGCGGACAAGAGTTTGACCTAGTATTGAGTGGCAAACTTAAAGTTCAAGTAGGCGAACACGTAGAAGTATTAGAAGAGGGCGACAGCATTTACTATAACTCTTCTATCCCGCACGGAATGATAGCCGTTGACGGCAAAGATTGCGTATTCTGCGCAGTAGTTATGTCGGGCGAACACACTGACGAACCTATGGTTAGAAAGAGCGTTATGGCGGCAAAAAAGAGCGAAAAACTCGTTTGTGAAAAGTTCGTTGAAGTTAAAGAAGATGCCGACGGCAGACTTGAAAAAATCAACTTCAAAAACACCGACTCTTTTAACTTTGGCTTTGATATCGTTGACGGAATCGCTGAAAAATATCCCGAAAAACTTGCAATGCTTCACTTAGACAAGTTTAAGAACGAACGTAGATTCACCTTTAAGGATATGAAACGCGCGTCTAACCAAGTGGCTAACTACTTTACTTCTCTAGGAATTAAACGTGGCGACAAGGTAATGCTCGTTCTAAAGCGTCACTATCAATTCTGGTTCTGTATGGTTGCTCTTCACAAACTCGGCGCAGTTGCAATCCCTGCAACCAACCAACTCAAAGAACACGATTTTGAATATAGATATAATTCAGCAGGCGTAAAAGCAATCGTTTGTACTGCAGACGGAGATACTTATACCTACGCTGAAAGCGCTGCTAAAAAGTGCCCTCAAGTTGAAAAACTTATAATGGTTGGAGGCGCTAAAGAAGGCTGGCTTGATTTCGATAAAGAATATCCACTATTTTCGGGCAAGTTTGAACGCCCTGACGATTGCTCTGCAGGTGACGAGGCTGCACTTATGTTCTTCACTTCGGGAACTACGGGCAACCCTAAGATGGCATCACACAAGCACACTTATGCTCTAGGACATTTCGTGACTGCTAAATATTGGCATTGTTGCGAAAGAGACGGCTTGCATTTAACCATTTCGGACACAGGCTGGGGAAAATCACTTTGGGGCAAACTCTACGGACAATGGCTATGTGAAGGCGCAGTGTTTGTTTACGACTTTGATAAGTTCGACGAAAACGACATACTCCCTATGTTCGCTAAATATAACATCACCACCTTCTGTGCTCCACCTACCATGCTACGTATGTTAATTCGTGGCGATCTATCTAAGTTCGACCTATCTTCTATCCACCACATGACTACGGCAGGTGAGGCGTTAAACCCAGAAGTATTCAATAAGTTTAAGGAATCAACGGGCTTAGAGATAATGGAAGGCTTTGGTCAAACGGAAACCACCCTTGCAATCGCAAATCTTTACGGCACTACTCCAAAAATCGGCGCTATGGGTAAAGCAAACCCACAATACGACGTGGATATCGTAGATGCAGACGGAAAGACGGTTGCTCCCGGCGAAGTGGGCGAAATCGTAATTCACACCGACAAGGAAATTCCTTGTGGACTATTTAGAGAATACTATAGAGATGGCGAGAAAACAAGCGAGGCTTGGCACGACGGCTTGTATCACACGGGCGATACGGCTTGGAGAGATGAAGACGGATACTTCTGGTACGTTGGTCGTGTTGACGACGTTATAAAGTCAAGTGGATATCGTATTGGACCTTTTGAAATCGAATCAGTAATAATGGAACTTCCATACGTTCTAGAATGTGGCGTTTCTGCTGTTCCTGACGAAGTGAGAGGTCAAGTAGTTAAAGCAAGCATAGTTCTAACCAAAGGAACGATGCCTAGCGAAGAACTAAAGAAAGAAATTCAAAAATACGTTAAAGACCACACCGCTCCATATAAATACCCAAGAGTTATCGTGTTTAGAGATGAATTACCAAAAACAATAAGTGGTAAAATTCAAAGAAACAAACTTTAATCAAAAAATAAAAAATCGTAGCAAATTTAATTGCTACGATTTTTTTTGTAATTATTTTATTCAGCAGTTGCTTTTTTCTTCTTCTTAAAGATGAATTTTCTAAACAAGGCTATATTTAGCACGATAAACATTACCGCTAAAATACCTAGCGTAAGTAGTGGATCGGTTGGAGCAAGGTTTGCTAGTAGCATTATTGGGAACCCTAATACTATTGCAGGAAGTTGTTGGAACACGAGATTCTCAGCAACGGGAGTTTTAAGTTCTGCGTCAATTTCGCGAAGCAACACCATACCCGTACTTGCCGTTCCCGTAAGCATGCCGTACATTGCTAAAAACTGCTCGTCGTAATATTCGCCAAAAAGTTTTTTTGCAACAAATAAATTATATGCGTAAGTAGATACGAGACCAACGACTGCTAGAATTGCAACCACCCACCAATAATCTTTTAGAAGTTCAATTCTAATTGCCGCGATTCCCGCTACAATCATAACATCAAAGAAAAATCCACCTATTCTTTGCATTAAGAAACTATTCATATATTGACGGCGAATAACGTTTTTCTTCTTTAAGAAGTTAGTTATTCCCTTAAAGATTGTAGCCACGATAACACCGAACAAGAAGTTAAAGCCGAAAAGCAAGTTCTTTAAGCCTGGTAGAAGTTCTCCAATGCCGTACATAATGAGATATGCAATAAAGTAAGAAATAACTACAAAAGCAATTTGGAAGGTGATTTTATCAATGCTTCCGTTCATTGGAATTTCGTCGCTTGCTTGAATTTGACCAATCTCAAGTCCGTCCACACTCTTTTTGCCAAGTTTTTCTGTAAATCTCTTTCTATGTATGCTAAGGTAAATAACGCCACCGATAGACGCAGACAAGAAGCCTAGCGCGGCAATAGTTAAGCCGAAGTTAGCGCCACCCGTAAATCCGTAGTCCGTTTCATAAATAGTACCCCAGTTAAGCGCTTGTCCCGTTCCTTGACCATATCCGAAAGGCAAGATAATTCCACTATATTCGCAAATGGTAGGAACAAAATACCCTGCGATAAGGGTTATGCCAAGACCTAAAACGGCTTGCATTAGATAGGTGGTGACCGTCGTTATACCCGTATCAATAATTTCTACGTTTCTCTTTTTAGACTTTTTAGATTGAACGGTGGAGAAGGTTGTTGCTATAAATCCAAGCGCTAGTGCGTGGTAGGTTATAACTTCTAGCCCGTTAGTTCCTGAGCCGTTCATAAATTCTCCAGCATAAATATCAATGCCGAATCCATAATCGAAAACGGAAGAAACTATAAGTAAAAGTAAACCACCCAATACCGAAGTTGGTATCAAAGATTTCCTTAAGAAAGGAATATTTCTTTTAATTAGGTTTGCAACGAGAAGCGAAAGTAAAATTACTGAAATAAGATTTATTCCACCCCAAGTACTAAAGTCCCAAAAATTCATTGTTGTCCCCCTTTAATTGATTATTATATCTATGATAAAAATTTAGATATTTAACGGCGTTAAATCGCTTATCTCCCTTAAGTTGATAAACCTCGTCTTGATAGTAAACGTTTAATTTATTTCTACCTAGAACGCTTATACCTTGAGCGTCCTTAAACAAAATTTCTTTTTGTTCGTCCTTTTTAGAAATTACTATTTTTCCACCGTAAAGACTAACTTTAGTTTGTTTTTCCAATAGGTGTTTTCTCTTTCTAGGAATAACTTTATAGAGTTTTGCTTGGTCTTGGTAAAAAAGTTCGTCTTTTCTTTCTACTAAATCAAGTTTATTTATAAAGCCGCATTGCGCCTTGTACCACTCTAAGTAATTCTTATAAGGAAACTCTTTATCCAAAGATGAAAGTGACTTATCGTCTAAATATTCAACTTCTAAACCACATTTTTTACACTTAATAACGTCGCCGTTGCTAGCAAACTCGGTTAGTTCACACTTAGGGCAATAATAAGCAACCCTTTCTAAATACTCAGCCTTGCTTTTGCCGGTGTATTTCCCCACTAAGTCAAACTCGTTTAAGTAAAGTTCGCTTTTTATAAGTTCGTGAAGTTCTTCTTTAGAAAGTTTTTCAATCTCTTCAGGCTCTACCACTCTTTTAACGTAGCCAACAAGATTTCCTTTCCTGCCCTTGTCAGCCCATCTTGGAAGAGCGCCGTAGCCACCCTCAATTCTATACATAATAAGTGGAACACCAAGTTTTTTAACTAGTGGAACGATTGACGGATTAAAATAACAAGTTTCGCCACTATACGTTCTGTTTCCCTCAGGCGAGATTGCAATAGTAGCCCCTTCTTTTACCGCCTTAATGCAAGTTTTAACGGCATTCATATCCGTCACGTTCTTTTTTATGGGAATAGGACTGCCAAAATATTCTAATACTCTAGAGTAAAAGCCGTTTGAAAGCACGTCGTCGCTAGCCAAAAGATAAATTGGAAACTTAAAACTCATAGCGATAATAAATTGGTCGTACCCCGTTTGGTGATTGAATAAAATGACGTAAGGGCCTTTCCCCTTTCTATTAAATTTTTTAACTTTAGCACCTGACTTTGCTTTTACGTAAAGCCACACCAAAGGATATATAACCTTTCTGGTGAATTTGTGCCTAAATTTTATCCACTTTTTCTTTTTCATTTTTCTTGCTTTAATAAAAACTTCCAAAACATTATAACATACAATCTGGCTATAAATCTTGAATTTTCTTAAAAAAACTATTTTTTGTTAAAAAATTTTTTTATATTGCTTTACACTTTACAAAAATTTTAATCTTTGTTATACTTTTTTAAGGATGAATAAATTATAAATCGGCGAGTTTTTCGTCGTTAAAGGAGAGAAAATGGATAATAACGCAAGATACTTAAGCGCAAAAAAATCCTACGCTGAACTTAATATCGACACCGAGAAAGCAATAGAAAAACTTCTTGAAATTCCCGTTTCTATTCACTGCTGGCAAGGGGACGACGTAATAGGCTTTGATAACGACAGCGCATTGTCGGGTGGAATTCAAACGACGGGCAACTATATGGGAAAAGCAAGAAATAAAGAAGAACTTTTTGCCGACATCAAAAAAGCGCTCTCCTTAATGCCTGGTAAGAAACGCTTAAATTTACACGCAAGCTATGCTATTTTAGGCGACGATGCGGGCAAAATTGATAGAGATAAATATTCTATCAAGCACTTCAAAGAGTGGATTGACTTTGCTAAAGAAGAAGGACTTGACGGAATTGACTTTAACCCAACCTTCTTTGCGCACCCTATGGTAAAGGACGGATTAACCCTTTCTTCTCCAGATAAAACGACTAGAGAATTTTGGATTGAACACGGCAAGCGCTCAATGGAAATAGCAAGTGAACTAGGAAAAGTGTTTAACAAGCCTTGCCTAGTAAACATTTGGATTCCAGACGGATATAAGGACGTGCCTGCCGACAGATTGTCGCCTAGACTACGCTTAAAAGATTCACTAGATAAGATTTTAGAAAATTACGATAAGAAGTGGGTTATTCCCGCAGTTGAAAGTAAGGTCTTCGGCATAGGCGTTGAAAGTTATACGGTTGGTAGCAACGAATTTTATCAAAACTACGCTTCTCAAAAAGGCATTTGTTGTCTATTAGATAACGGACACTACCACCCAACCGAAACCGTTTCAGACAAAATTCCATCACTTCTCGCTTTTTACGACAAGATCGCTTTGCACGTGACTCGTTCGGTTCGTTGGGATAGTGACCACGTTGTAATTTTTGAAGACGAACTAAAGGAAATTGCTAAAGAAATAGTTAGAAACGATGCAACCGAAAAGGTTATGATAGGACTAGACTATTTCGACGCGTCTATAAATCGTATATACGCTTGGGTGACAGGTCAACGCTCTATGCAAAAAGCCCTATTATACGCTCTTTTAATTCCAAACGGTCTATTAAAAGAAGCGCAAGACAAGGGCGATTTCACCCTTTTAATGCACCTTAACGAAAAGATAAAAACTCTTCCACTATTCGACGTTTGGGATGAATATCTAGCGCGTCTTGGATTACGTGACGACTTCTATAAAGACGTTAAAGATTACGAAAAAACCGTTTTAGCAAAGAGAAATTAAAAATATAAACAAAGAAAAACACCGACTTAAGATTTTCTTAAGTCGGTGTTTGTTTTTTATTTTATTCCACTTCTTCAACTAGGTAAACGCAATGGTCTGCCTTAACTGATAGGGTTAACTTAGTAGCATCTTCCGGTGGATATATAGTTGAAGATAGAACGTTGCCGTCTTCAAATATTTCTACGGAAAACTCGTCCATAACGATAGTTAGCGTTTTTTCTTCACTCTTTGAGCAAGGCATACGGCGTATTCCGTTAAGAGAATCACTATCCGTTTCTACGCCCTTTATTTCTTCGCCCGAACGAGAGCGATTGAACACCCATTTGTTGTTCTCTAAACAAAGTTCGGTGTAGTTTTCACCCTTTTCGCGAAATTTAAGGCTAAAATCAGTTAGTCCTTTTGCCTTAATAGTAATAACGCCCTTTTTAACGTTATCTTCAAGCAATCGGTCAACAATCTTTTCTACTCCACTCTTTGTTTTTACGATAGGCGTTTGATATAGCCTATCCCCTTTAACTTCAACTTTTCTTGGAACAGTAAGCATACCTGTAAAGCCGTATTTGGCAGACGGAATAGTTCTATCCCACATGTTGAGCCAACCAATTACCACGTTTGCTCCTGCAATCGTTTGTGGCGCGTAAAAGTCAAAGCCGTAGTCCATAGTGCCTCTTGTCTTTTCCTTAAACTCTCCACTCTCGTAATCAAGTTTACCTATATGCCAACGAGAAGTATGCACGTTAAAATGCCCTTCTTCTTTTGGTTGGAACTGCTCGCATGAAAGCATATATCCTAACTCTTGGTTTAGGTCGGGGCATTCTATCATAGTTCCATCCGAATCTTTATTCAAAAGGTCGCTGACGAACTCCCAATCAAAAAGGTCTTTTGATTTGAATAATAAAATTCTACCCCTTCCATCACGTTTTTTAGCGGCAACGACACACCAAAAGTAATCGTTATAACGCCAAACTTTAGGATCGCGGAAATTCCAAGGTTCGTACTCTGCTGGAAGTTTATCTTCCCCTATTACTACACCGTGCTTTTTAAAGGTTATTCCGTCTTCGCTTTCGGCTAAACATTGAAGTTGTCTAAAGGTTTCGCCCCCTTGATTTTCAACGACGCCCGTGTATAAAAGCCAAAGTTTGCCATCGTATTCTATAGCGCTACCTGAAAAACAGCCGAAGGAGTCAAACTCGTCGCAAGGAGTCAATGCGTAAGGAAGATATTCCCAATGGGTTAAATCTTCACTGACAACGTGTCCCCAATGCATAGGTCCCCATTGAACGTCGTAAGGGTTATGCTGATAAAACACGTGATATTTGCCCTTAAAAAATATCAGTCCGTTAGGGTCGTTTATCCACCCTTTTTCGCCTGTTATATGAAAAGCGGGTTGTTTTGTTTTAAGTATAGTCATATATAGTCTCTCGCTTTTTTGTTTTCCCCTTGCCTAAAAAGGCAAGGGGTTAACTATTAGATTTTTATTTATTATTGAATAGCCGCAATAAATCCATCTGGAGCAGCAGTTAGGTTAACTCTAAAGTCGTCTACTACAAAGCATCCATAGTTGCTAGTTGAATTATCCACTACTCTAAAGAAACAATCTGCAGTTTCACCTGCGTATTGATAGTAGTAAGCAAACATTTCGGTGTTAACTTTGCCAGGCGCTTCGTTATAGAAGGTTGCAATTACGTCTCCGTTTGCTTTGCAAAGTTGAACGTATACGTCACGAGTGCCTGCACCGCCGAATCTAAATGAAACGTAAGCGTCTTTCTTTAAGGTGAAAATTGAACTATCAAGATTACCCTTAGTGTTTTCACAGTTAGTGCCGTCTGGTTTACAGAAGGTAAATAAATTATTGCCGTCTTTTCTATCGTCGTTCTTAGTATACCAATCAGCGTCGTGTTCGCTGCTTTCTACCCAACCTAAAGTATTGTGAGTGCCTGCTTCGGTAATATTCATAGTCCAGCCGTCAAGTCCGCTTTCAAAACTTCCGTTAGCAACTTCGTAAACACCGCTAAAAATATCGTTAGCCGTAATTGCTTCAGGAAGAGTGGTGTTAGATGCATAGTAGGTCACAACGTTATCGAAAGATACGCAACCCCAATCATCCGTAGCGTAGTCTACAACTTGAATTCTTGCTGTCTTACCAATATGGGCAGAAAGGTCTGCAACGTATTGAATAAGTTTTGCGTCTTGTTGTGCTTGTTGACGATATCTTGCAAGAATTTCGTTAGTACTTGCGTCAATTACTTGAACGTAGCAGAATTCGTTTCCACCACCGCCAAGCATAAACGAGATATAACCCGTTCCACCAATTTCAAATACCGAACTGGTTAAAGAACCTTTGTTTCCCTCTCTCATAGTGTCAGCGCCGAAACTTTCTACGCCGGTGAAGAGATACGTTCCGTTCTTGCCGTACGCAATGTTGTCTCCCCAATATCCGTCTGCATTGGTGACAAGACCAATTTCGCCTACGTTCCACCAACCTTGAACGTCGCCCATTTCAAAACCGCCGTTGAATAGGTCGTAAATAGTGCCTGAAACTTCATAATTTACAGGAGTAGCGTCGTTAAATCCTTCTGGTTCTTGAGCATAGTAGGTAATAAAACTATCTACGAAGAATAAGCCGTAGCCACTATCTGCGTTATCGCTAATTCTAATAAAAACTTCTTCGCCAATGAAGTTAGAAAGGTCTGCTTTATATGAAACTAAGGTGCAACCACTCTTTATTTCTTCCGTTCTCTCTTGCCATAATCCGTTATAATAACGAGCGAGAATTTGCTTGGTGTCTGCGTCAACAACGTCTACGTAAACGTAGTTGCCGTCTTTTGCTGCGCCTAGTTTAAAGGTCATATAGCCAGAGCCACCAACGGTAAAGGTTGAACTAGTTAGCGTACCAACTGCCGCTTCTGCTGCGCCTGGAGCGTATGCAGAGAACATCTTTTCGCCGTCCATGCCGAAAGCGAAACCTTCAGCACTTTCAGGGTCGTTTAGCCAATAATTAGTAGCAGTATCAACGTCACCGATGTTGCCAACTTTGGTCCATCCGTCCAAGCCGTTTTCAAAGCCACCGTTATATAATTTATATTGTTCTCTATCTAAGTAGGTTTCACCTACTACAGAATCAACAACGCCGTATCCACCATTGCCGTCTTCAGCAACTTCGGTAATGAACGCATAGAGATTTTCAATATATCCGTTTTCTTGAGTATAATTACTTTCAAATTCAATTTCGTATACGATTAAACCATAGTTTTCGTATGCGTCGTTAGAATAAATATCCTTAGCGCCGTAAGTAGTCATTCCACTTGCAGTGTTAAGACTAATTGCTCCGTAATAAGTTGCGGTTTTTGCGCCAGGTAATTGCGTAGTGTCAATTTCCGTTCCATTAAAGGTGTATTTATAGCCGATATAGTAAAGTCCGTCTTCTTTAAGGAAAGTGTCGTCAAACGCAGTCACGAGTAAAAGGTATTTTCCGTCTGTAGAAACTTTTGCCTTTAACTCTTTAAGAGTTGCTTCGCTCTCTTCGTTTACTTCTTGTGCAAAAGCAGTGTAAACACCACCCGTCACGTAAGAGTTTGAGCCTTCTTGATTGCCCACGGTAAGTGCGCAAGCAGTGGCAAACAACGCGATGGTAAGAGCGACTAATAATACGATAATTCTGTTTTTAATACTTAAATTTTTCATCTTATTTTGCCTTCTTTTTTAAATTTTTTAATTAGTTAGCCTCGTACGAATCTTCTCTGTTCGGTCTACTAGGTAAATTCCCTGTAAAGCCACCTTGTCCACCCTCGTCATCAGGGTTGTCGGGATTTTCCGGCTCGGTTGGGTTTTCAGGTTCTTCTGGGGTTTCAGGATCGTCTGGATTTTCAGGTTCTTCTGGATCTTCAGGATCTTCGGGAAGTTGTCCAGGTGTCTCTATTCCACCTTGATCTCCCGGAGGAGTGTCCCCACCACACGAAGTAAACGCGCAAACTGAACAAATAAGCATAAGTACTGCGACTAGTAGTGCAAATATCTTTCTTATTTTCATAAATATTTGCCGTCGAAAATGATCCAATCGCCATCGCCGTCGTAAGTTCCCTTAGTGTCGAAAGTCGACGCTAGAATAACGTCTTCACTCAAAGTGATGGTCTCGAACTCTAAAGGCTCGTATGGTTTTTTGGTCTTTTTAGTCGTCTCTTTTACTGCTTGCAAGGTATTTAGTGCCATTTTCTATCCTCCTTTATTGAACGTTTAATTTATTCTCGGCGAGAATTGCCGATGGCAAATTCTCGCTTTGTTCATAATAGGTTATAAAACTATCTACTGCTAGACAACCCCAATTGTTTTCAGCGTTGTCTACTACTACGATATAAACTTCTTGTCCCACAAACTCAGTTAGGTCTGCTTTGTATTGGAACATCTTGCCTTCATTATTATCCGTATTGTCGTTATGATATTTTGCTAGAAGTGTATCGTCTTGTGCTTTTCTTATCTCGATATAACAATTTTCGTTATAGCCACCACCGAGTTTGAAGGTGATAATTCCTATTCCACCAACGGTGAAGTTAGAACTCTTTAGGCTTCCCTTTGCCGCTTCCATAGAACCCATAACGTCCTCAATACCCGTAAACAAATAGTTTCCGTCTTTATTGTAAGGCTTGTTAGCGTTTTTCCAGAAAACGTCTTGTCCCGAAACGTATCCAATTTTGCCGGTATCTTCTAACAAGGTCCAACCTGTTAAATCACCCGTTTCAAAGTCACCATTTAGAACTTGGTAAATATTGTTTTCGCCGAGAACTTCCTCAGGCTTAGGTTCAGGCTTAACGTCAACTGCAAGTTTAGCCTTTGCAGGAACGCCACTTTCACTCTTATAGTAGGTGACAAAACTATCTGCAGTTAGAAGTCCCCAGTTAGTAGCGCCGTTATCCACTAAGCGAAGTTTTAACGTTCTTCCCATAAACGCCGAAAGGTCTGCCTTATACCAAATCATATTTGCAAGATTACTTCCGTTATTTATGAGTCCCGTACCTAAATCGCTAAATCCTTTATTAGCAAATCTAGCGAGTTCTTCTTCAGTTGTAGCGTCGATAACCGAGAGATAGCACTCTAATGGGTTTCCACCACCGCCAAGTAGGTAGGTTATATATCCGCTTCCGCCAACCTTGAACGCTGAACTCGTTAGCGTACCCTTGTTAGATTCAACTACGCCTGCGCCTTCGTCAACGATACCAGAGAACAAATATTGTCCCTTTTTGTTGTATGGGAAGTTTTCGTTCCACCAACCGTAAGCGTTGGTCACCTTACCGATTTTTTGACCTTCTAAAGTCCAACCGGTTAAATCTCCACTTTCAAAACCACCGTTTATTACTTGATATTCGCTTTCAAGCATTGTGTCTCCGTCGTAAACGGCTAAGAAAGATTCGCTATCTATCCATAAAGGTTTTTCTTCCCAATAAGTTTGAACGCTATCTAAAACGATACATCCTAATTCTTCTTGTGAATCGTTATCGTCAACTACTTCAATATACATAATTTCGCCGATATAAGCAGAAAGGTCTGCATAGTATTGTACCATATTTAGAAGTCTCATTCCGTTTTGAACGTATGGGAATTGATAGTTCCAATACTTGAAGTTAGAATATCTAGCAACTTCTTCGGCTTCTCCGTCACGAACTACCATAAATTTAATGTACGTTCTATTTTGGTCAGCGCAACCACCTAGTTTATAGGTGACGTAGCCAGATCCACCAAGTTCAAACGTAGATGAACGCAAAATTCCTTTTGCCGACGGCATATACTTGCCGTAGTGGTAGTTTCCGTCTCTAGAATAGGTGATGTTTTCGTTCCACCAAACTGATTCGGTGTTAACGCCCTCGTTAGAGAAGGCTTCGCCTTCAACGATAGTCCAACCTGCTAGAGAGCCCGTTTCAAAACCACCGTTTTTAATTTCGTATTTTGAAGGAGCGTCTACTTCGGTTTGGTAAACGGTAGTCTTGGTGAAGAACGCGCCCTCGTCTTGAGAATCTGCGTATTCGCCAATCTTAATATCGTCTACTGCAAAGTAGCCGTAATACCAACTATCGTCGTTATCAACTATTCTAATATACGCTTCTTTGTTTTTATATTCGGACAAATCAAGGAAATATTCGTAGAAGTTATCGGTGTTATAAACGCCTGCAGAATATCTAGTTGGAATTACGTAATCTTCAGTATGTTCTAAGAAATACTCGTTGGTTTGCATTGCTATAAGTTGATCGTCTTCAGCCGTGTAGAAACCAACGTAGCAAATTTTTTCTCTTGCTTTTTTAGGAGCGCCCGTACCCTTTCCAACGGCAAGCGCGCCACCTGCAAGTTTTAAACTTACCACGCCGTCTTCAGGGATAACGAAGTTGGTTGAACGAATAGCGCCCGTTCTTGCCCCTGAGAATTTTCCGTGGAAGCCTTTTCCCGTCAAATACCAATTACCCGTTTGGTTAATGGATAGTTGGTTGTTGTTAGTATCGTCTGCATAAGAAAAGGTCTTTGCAGAAGAAATGCAATCGTCGTTAAACGCGTCGCCGTATTCGATAGTCCAGCCCGAAAGGTCGGCAGTTTCAAAGCCGCCGTTTAGGATATCTTTTACAGTTTCGCCATCTTCATTTCCGCAACTTATTGCGCCTAGTGAGAAGAAGAGAGCGCATATTAAACTCAAAATTGTTATTAATTTTTTACGCATATTGCCCTCCTACTCTCCAAGATTACCAACGTTTCCGTAGTATGCAGGCACCATTTGGTCGGTGTAAGCGCTACCCATACGGTAAACGGTAAACTCGGTAAACTTAACGTTTGCATTGTTATCGAATACCCTCAAATAATCGGAGTTGCCGTATTTAGGATAAATTCTCGTTGTGAAACTCATTACTCCGTCCACGTAAACTTCAAGCATTGAACGGTCTAACAAGATTGTAATTTCATATTCGTTTTTAACTCTATCCCAAACGTGACTTGCTTGTTTACTTACGTAATCGAGTAGAGAAGATTGGTTTCTCTCCACGTAAACACCTCTATTTGAGAAGGTTATTTCAGTTCTCTCTGTCATGTTGTCTACTACGTTTGGATTAAATCTAACGCAAATACCACCAGAATATTCAGGAGCAGTTGGAGCAAGTTCAATTTTTGCTCTAATCTCTAAAGTATCTCCACGAATAGAAGATATTTCCGCGTTGATTTCACTAGTAGTTTTGCCTTCGCCTTTGTAGTCGATTAAAGTTTCTTTTCTCAAAGATTCTATTTCTTTGATTGGTTCTCTAATGACTTCTGTTCCGTTATCAGCGAGCCAGAGTTCTAGTGGAATAGCAAAGTTGTGAGCCCAACCTGCCGTGTAGTTTTGGTCAGTACCGGCGTCTTTACCTTGCGCAATAGCGTAGATAACCGTTCTGCCTTGCTCGTATTTAGTCTTGCCGTTTTCTATATCTTCTTCAGTTAAGAAGCAATATCCGTTTTGACCGGTGTATACCCCTCTTCCTAAATCGAATAGTTTTGGCTTATTGTCGTCTGCAATAAATCTGCAAGTAGTTTTATCAAAAGTTCCAATCCAGTAATAGCACTCAACCGTGTATCCTGAAACGGTGTATTGTGGGCAGTCAAATAAGATATATTTAGTTTGAGAGCCGTCTTTAGTGGTGATAGGAAGCATTACTACGCATTCCCAATGCGCACCTTGTTCTGGATATAGACCGTAGTCACATTGATATAGATAGCCTCTATGCTCCCACTCTCTCATGTTTTCGGAAGTGTAAACTACTGCCGAGCCACCTGCATCTGGAATAGAAGTTGAAACCATCATATAGTAAGTGCCGTCGTCATACCAAACGAAAGGATCACGGAATTGTTCTCTCTCACCTTGCGTGTTGTCGTTTGGTTGGGTAATTACTAATTTATCTTCTACAACCCAATCAACTAAATATGGATCGTTAGGATCTGCTGCGTGGGCAAAGGCAACGTTTTGTCCACCGTGGTTAGGATTGCCGTATAAGTTAGTACCTGCCGTTATAACTAGCCAAGGCGTTCCGTCTGGGCCAATGCAAGCGCCACCCGTCCAAATACCCTCTGGACAAATGCCTGCTGTTGGAGCAACTGCATCTTTAACGTATTCCCAATGAATCATATCGTCACTTACCAAGTGTCCCCAACGAATTTGCGACCAATATGGACCTGCTGGATTATGTTG
>JAFTKC010000012.1 GCA_017456055.1 Clostridia bacterium
AATCAAGCCGACGTAATATCATACGCGACTACGTCGCAATTACATACAATGCGAAAACGCATTGATTACATTCCAAGCCTTTTAGTCGGCTTGGATAAAAATTAAGCGACCTATTTGGTCGCTTAATTTTTTGGAGGCACCACCCGGATTCGGACCGGGGCATAAAGGTTTTGCAGACCTTGGCCTTACCGCTTGGCTATGGTGCCGGTAATATTATATTTTCGCAAAAAAAATGGAGCGGGAAACGAGATTCGAACTCGCGACATTTGCCTTGGCAAGGCAACGCTCTACCACTGAGCCATTCCCGCATAAAATATAAAGGGCGAGATATTGGTGGGAACAATAGGGCTCGAACCTATGACCCTCTGCTTGTAAGGCAGATGCTCTCCCAGCTGAGCTATGCTCCCATAACTCGCCCTTGCTGATATAATATACCAAATTAAAAGATAAAAGTAAAGTAATTTTAAGTATTTTTTTAAAATTTTTTTAAATTTTTTATTTTTTGTAAATTTATTTTGCTCTATAATTTTAATTTTTCATAAAATATCAATAATCACTAGTAATTTCAATGTTTTTTTACTTCGAAAAATAGATTAATTTAATCAAAGTATTGACTTGATGTTTTTTAAATTATATAATTGTATTACTAGATTTATTAACGAAGGAAGTAATTATGACTAGAATTGGCGTAGATATTGGTGGCATGAGTATTAAAGTTGGTTTAGTTAACGACCAAGGTAAAATACTGGGCAAAAACGTAGTTAAAACGGCTTCCACTTACTTACAAACGATTGACAACTTAGTAAAACAAATTAACGATTTGCTTAATGATAACGGGCTAAAAATTTCGGATATTTCGGGTATTGGTATAGGCTCTCCAGGGCTTGTCATGTCCAAGAAAGGCATTATTCGTTCGGCTTGTAATTTAGGTTGGGATGAAGTGCATATTTGCGAGGATTTATCTAGGTTTTTCGACACTAAGATAAGAATCTCAAACGACGCAAACGTAGCAACCCTGGCTGAAACAAAGTATGGTTCAGTGAAAAACGTAGATAGTGCAATTATGTTAACGTTAGGCACAGGTGTTGGTGGTGGAATAGTTGCTGATGGAAAACTTTTTGAAGGTGGAGACTCTTTGGGGGCTGAACTTGGGCACGTTGTGTTGAATCAAGAAGGAATTGATTGTACTTGTGGAAAGAGAGGTTGCGTTGAGCAATACGTTTCTGCGTCGGCTCTTATGAGAGATACTAAAATTGCCATGCAAAACGACAAAAATTCTAAAATGTGGGATTACGTTGGTGGCGATATAAATAAAGTTGACGGCAAATGTGCTTTTGAATCTTCTAAATTAGGAGATAAAAGCGCTAAATTAGTAGTTGATAATTTTTGCAGATATCTTGGAAATACTATTATGAGTTTTGATAATATTTTTAGACCGGAACTCTTTATCATAGGTGGTGGAGTTAGCGCTCAAAAAGATTATCTAATTGATAAAGTTTTAGACTATTTGAAACCATTTTATATTGATAGTCCGTTTTCTCTTCGTCTTCCCAAAATCGTGACTGCTGAACTTGGAAACGATGCGGGAATTATTGGCGCTGCAGAACTTTTAAATTTATAATTTTTGTAATAAAAATTTTTGTCCTTGTTTTTTATTTAAACAAGGACTTTTTTTGTATAATCGATATTTTTATACGCAAAATATTATAAATGAGCACTATATTTTTTAAAAACAAACCCATAATTATCGGTGTTTCTTCAGTTGCAGGACCTAAGGAGTGCAACGGATGTATTGGCAAATATATTGAAACAAAATTAGATAGTGATATGTTTAATGAAAATACTTTTGAAAAAGCAGAAACGAAAATGCTTTATACTGCCTTAAAAAATAGCATTAAAAATTCTAATAAAATAGAGAAAGATATAGATTGTATATTGGCGGGAGATTTACTTAATCAAATAATTTCTTCAACTTTTGCAAGTAGAAATTTTGATTCTTCATATTTGGGGCTTTATAACGCTTGTGCAACGTTTACAGAAGCGTTAACTATCGGTTCAGCTTTTGTTGACGGTGGATATTTAAAGAACGTAGTTTGTGGGACGAGTAGTCACTTTTCTTCGGCAGAGCGTCAATATAGATATCCTTTAGAATTAGGTTCAACTCGTCCACCACAGGCGCAATGGACGGTGACAGGTGCAGGTGCTTGCGTGATTTCAAACGTCGGCAAAGGCCCAAAAATTACTTCTGCTACTATAGGAAGAATAGTTGATTATGGTGTAGTTGACGCTAATAATATGGGCGCTGCGATGGCTCCTGCTGCTTGTGAGACGTTATATAATCATTTTAACGACACGGGCTTTGTTCCTGAGGACTACGATTTGATAATTACGGGGGATTTGGGAACTTTAGGTTCTAGAATCTTAAAAGATTTACTTTATGAGAAAGGTCTTAATATAGAAAATCAACACGTTGATTGTGGAGAACTAATATTTAATATTGCCGAAACCGAGTATCAAGGTGGAAGTGGGGCTGGGTGCAGTTCACTAGTATTTTGCTCGTATATTTATGAAAGATTGCTTAATAAAAAATTGAAAAAAGTATTGTTAATGTCTACTGGGGCGTTGCTTTCGTCGGTGTCTACTCAACAAGGTGAAAGTATTCCTGGGGTTGCACACGCTGTAAGTATAGAAAGTTAGGAGGATTATGGATATTTTTATTACCTATTTAAAGGTTTTTGCTGTTGGTGGGGCAATATGTACGATTGCGCAACTGTTAATAAATTATACAAAAATTACTTCTGGAAAAATTTTGGTGTACTTTTTGCTCGCAGGGATAGTGCTAGAGGCGTTTAATCTTTATCAATATTTAGTTGATTTTGCAGGAGCAGGTGCAACGACGCCCATTTCTGGTTTTGGGTATTTGCTTGCTAAAGGTGCAAAAGAAGGTGCAAAAGAATCGCTATTTAAGGCGTTAACTGGTGGAATTACTTCTGCTGGGATGGGTATAACTGCTGCCATAATTTTTGGGTATATTTTTGCCGTATTATTTAAATCTAAGTCAAAGAAAAATTAAAAATAATCATTAATTTACTTGAAATAATTCCATATATATATTATAATTAAACAAGGAGTAAAGTTATAGTATGCGTATGGGATTTTTTTCTGTTTTAAGAAAACCAGACAGGGTAATAGGTGCAACTGAACAAACGCCTTTTAGATTTGAAGAGTCTAATCAAGAAGTTTGTCCTGTTAAATATGATTACGTCGTTGAAAACGGTATAGGTAAGGTTGTAGTATATCCTAGTGGAAGTCCCGTAAAATATTTAAAACTTCGTTTTCGTGGTGAATTAAACTTTGTGGAAAAAGTCTACGGCGACCAATGGGAAAGAGCGGGGCTTAATGCTTATATAGAGTGGCGTTCTGTTATGGCAAATCGTTGTATGCCTTGGTTTACCTATCTTTACGCAAACAAGCAAACTGCTTGTTATGGTGTTAAGACGGGTGCTGATTGTTTTGCTTTTTGGCAGGTAGACACTCATGGAATTACTCTTTTTATAAATCTAACTTGCGACAATAGAGGAACGGATTTAAAAGAGCCTTTAATTGCTTGTCAAGTTGTTGAATTGATTGGCGAAAAGGGTGAAGACTCTTTTAAGGTTGCTAGAGATTTTTCAAAAAAACTTTGTGATAAACCAGTTTTGCCAAAACAACCGATATTTGGTGTAAATAATTGGTATTGGGCTTACGGTGAGATAAGCGATAGAATTATAGAAGAAGAAACTGACTATCTTTTAAAAATGTCTAATGGCACTAAAAATCGACCTTACATGATTATAGACGATGGTTGGCAGATAAATAGAACGTTTGGCGATGCGTGTTATATAGGTGGTCCATGGAACGCATGCAATAAAAATTTTGAAAGCATGGATAAAACGGCTAAAAAGATTCACGAAAAGGGCGCTAACGCTGGATTGTGGTTTCGACCTTTACAAACTAAAGAAGAAGTGCCTGACAATGCTATTTTAGTTAAACAAAACGACGGGGTTGTAGTTTTAGATCCGTCGCATCCATATACGTTAGAAAAAGTTAGTGCTGACGTTAAGAGGTTTGCCGATTGGGGTTTTGACTTAATTAAACACGACTTTACCATAATTGACGCTACGGGTTTTGCACCTTTTACGTGTGAAAAGCAAACTATTCAAATGGTAAAAGACGATAGAAAATTCTTTGATAATACTAAAACTACGGCAACTATTTTTAAGAATTTATATAAGACTATTCAGTCGGCTTTTGGTGAAAAGGACGTTATAAGTTGCAACGCTTTCGGACATTTAACTGCTGGTATTCACTCAATTCATAGAATTGGAAACGATAATAGTGGACACACGTTTGAGTGGACGAGAAGGGATGGTATAAATTCAGTAATGAGGCTTCCAACCAATAACGCTTTTTATAACGCTGATCCTGATTGCGCTGCGTTTACTAAAAAGACTAAAGAAAGACCTAACCTTGACTTTTTAAGAATGTGCGCATTAACTGGTATGACTACGCTTGCGTCTATCGTTCCAGGGATATTGAGTGAAGATGGTCTTAAAGAAATTAACGAAATCTTTAAGATTGCTGATGAAAATAAGTGTTTTTATGGTATAAAAAATTACGATAAAAACGCTAATCCAGAAGAGTTCGTTTCGCCAGATGGTAAAGACTACGTTAGGTTTAATTGGGACGAAATTTTTGACGGAACGAGAAACGTCGTTGATTGGTTTGATTAATAAATATTTTTTATAATAAAAGGAGAACATTATGGGCAGAGTATTTACAGCATCGATTATAGGTTGTGGTTCTAGAGGCGCTACCATTTATGGAAACAAAATGTTTCATAAACCAGAAAGATTTAAATTGGTTTCACTTTGTGATATCGATACGGTTGTTTTGAACAGATATTCTAAAGAATGGAACGTTGCTAAAGAAAATTGCTTCACTGATGAAAATGAATTTTTTAAGGAAAAACGCAGTGATATTTTAGTTATTGCAACGCAAGATAGAGACCACGTTAGAATGTGTAATAGAGCGTTAGAATTAGGTTATGAAATATTGATGGAAAAGCCTATTTCGCCCTTAAAATCTGAACTTGAAGAACTTTTAGAAACACACAAGAAATATCCTAGAAACGTAGTTGTTTGTCACGTGCTTAGATATTCTCCTGCGTTCGTTAAAATTAAAGAATTATTAGATTCAAAAGTTATTGGTGATCTAAAACTAATCGAATGGGCAGAACAAGTTGAATGGTGGCATCAAGCGCATAGTTTCGTTCGTGGTAATTGGCGTAGAGAAGATGAAACTTCACCAATGATTATGCAAAAATGCTGCCATGACTTTGACTTAATGCAATATTACGTTGGTTCAAAGTGCGAGCAAGTATTCTCTCAAGGTGAATTGACTTTCTTTAATGAAAAAAATAAGCCTGAAGGTAGTGCAGATAGATGTTTCGAGTGTAAATTCCGTGACACTTGTACTTATAGTGCTGAAAAAATTTATATTGATTTGTGGCATAAAATGGGTTGTCCAAAAGACGAGTGGCCTTTCAACGTATTGTATAAAGAATATCCTTTAACTGAAGAAAAGATTAGAGAAGCATATAAGAATAATCAATACGGTAGATGCGCGTTTAAGTGCGATAACGACGTAGTTGACTATCAACAATGTTTACTAAAGTTTGAAAATGGCGTAAGTATTTCTCATACTATGACTGCGTTTACCGAACAAATGGGTAGAAAAATTACCTTCCACGGCACTTTAGGTGAAATTAAGTTTGACGACGCAAATAAAACTTTAAGCGTTTGCGTGTTTGGTAAAGATAAAGTTGTTTACGACGTCACTGAACTTATTAGGCAATTTGCCTCAGACGGATTTGGCCATGGTGGTGGAGATACCGTTCTTATTAACACTCTTTGCGATATGATTGAAAACGGCGCTAAGGCTGAAACTACTTTAGAAGCGTCGGTTGAAAGTCACTTGATGGCTCTCGCCGCTGAAGAATCTAGAAAGACTGGCAAAATCGTTAAAATTCACGAATAAATTTTATTATAAGGAAATACTCTATAATATGATAGAGTGTACGAGTGAATATATTTATTATAAAAAGAAAAACCGCAAGATGAATTTCAAGCGGTTTTTTTATTTGATTTTTGTTTGTATAATTATTTTTTTATTTATTTTTTATAACGAAAAAATAATAGAACCGAACGTTAGAGAAATTTGCCAAGATAAAATTTATTCAATAAATTCTAAGTGCGTTAACGATGCAATTTTAGAGTGCTTAAATTACGGTGTGAATTACGAAGACTTAATCATAATAGAAAAAAATCAGCAAAATGAAATAACGTTAATGAGTGCAAACTCGATTTTTATGAATAAAATAGCACGAGAAATACTCGATAAGGTAAGTGAAAATATAGAAAACAAACTAAAAAACGGCGTAAATATACCTATTTTTGCTTTTTCAGGACTTGAACTTCTATCTGGTTATGGAAAAGAAATAAATTTTAAGTCGATTAGTATTTCAAGTGTTAATTGTAATTTTACTAGTGATTTTAAGTCTGCGGGGATAAATCAAACTCTTCACAATATTTATTTGGAGATTAAAACTATAATAAACGTTGATTTTCCAACCGATAAATACGATGAAGAATTTTCAACCAAAGTTTTACTAACTGAAGCAGTGTTAGTTGGGAAAATTCCTGAAATTTATTTAAACGGCAAATTGTTTTCTTAAAAGCAGGTAAAAGGTGGATAATTGTTGACTTTTTATTATAAAACTAGTATAATTATATTAAATTTATATAAATCGTTGACGAAGACACGGCGCTTTAATGAAAATTTACGTTTAGAGAGAAAATCCAAGGCTGAAAGATTTTTGGTAAATGTTAATGCGTTTTCACTTCCGAGTGCAATTCTGAAATGAATAAAAGTAGGTTTTGTCGGGTAATTTCCGTTATCAAATTTTTGAGGCTTAAAAGGTTTACTCTTTTTAAGTGAATTAGGTGGTATCGCGTTTTAATAACGCCCTAAATTGGGCGTTATTTTTATTTTTTGGAGGGCTTTATGCAAGAAAAATTTAATCAAATAAGACAAAGTGCAATTGAGAGTTTAGCTAGCGTCACTTCAATGCGTGAAATTGGCGAATTAAGGGCTAAATACGTTGGTAAAAGTGGAGAAGTGACTTCGCTTCTTCGTAGTATGAAAGATATACCAAACGACCAAAAAGCAAGTTTTGGCAAGATGGTTAACGACCTTAAAGATGAAATTATGGGTTATTTTAACGTCAAAGAAGCTGAATTAAAACAAAAAGAGTTAGAGTCTCAGTTTGAAAAAGAGGCTTTAGATATTACGTTGCCAGGTAAAAAGGTGGTTGCTGGTAATCTTCACCCATTAAATATAGTTAAAAATGAAATTATAAATGCCTTTACGGGTATGGGTTTTGAAATATTTGAAGGTCCTGAAATTGAAACGGATTATTATTGTTTCCAAGCGTTAAATATTCCAAAAGATCACCCTGCAAGGGATATGCAAGATACTTTTTATATCAATGACGATATTGTTTTAAGGTCGCAAACTTCAACCGGACAAGTTAGAGTTATGGAGAATAAAAAACCTCCAATTAAAATCTTGAGCCCTGGTAGAGTTTATCGCTCGGATGACGATGCATCACACTCTCCAATGTTTCATCAATGCGAAGGATTGGTTGTGGACAAGGGTATTTCGCTTTGTGATTTGCAAGGTTTATTAGACGAGTTTGTTAAGATTATATTTGATAAGCAAACAAAAACTAGATTAAGACCTTCATATTTTCCATTTACCGAACCTAGCGTTGAAGTTGACGTGACTTGCTCTAAATGTCATGGAAAAGGCTGTTCTTTATGTAAAGGAACGGGTTGGATTGAAATTCTCGGTGCAGGCGTTGTTAACAAAAAAGTATTGGAAAACTGTGGTATTGATTCTAACGTTTATTCTGGTCTTGCTTTCGGCTTAGGTATTGAGAGAGTGACAATGATTAAATATGGTATTACCGATATTAGAACTTTGTTTGAAAATAACGTTAAGTTCTTAAAGCAATTTGATAGGAGATAATTATGAAAGCACCTTTATCTTGGTTAAAAGAATTTGTAGATATAGATATTACAGTAGAAGAACTTGAAAAGAAATTGTTCTCGTGCGGTCTAGAAGTTGAAGAAACCATTTATTATGGAAAAAATATTGACAAAATAGTCGTTGCAAGAATATTAAAAACCGAAAAACATCCTAACGCAGATAAACTAACCGTTTGTCAAATTGATGCGGGAAAGTATGGCAATTTACAAATCATTACTGCCGCAACCAACATTTTTGAAGGGGCGTTAGTTCCCGTTGCGTTAGATGGGGCGACTCTTTTTAATGGAGAGCGTATTTATAACGGACAACTCCGTGGACTTCCGTCTTATGGCATGTTCTGTTCGGGTGAAGAGTTAGGAATAACTGACGACTTCTATCCTGGGGCGAGCGTTTATGGCATTTTAATCTTAAACGAAGATTATCCTTTAGGAGCAGAAGTAAAAGACGTTTTAGGTATTGAAGACGTTATTTTTGATATTAACGTGACGGCAAATAGACCTGATTGTCAATCTATTTTAGGTTTAGCAAGAGAAGTTGCCGCAGTTCTAAATAAGCCTATTAAGGGGCCTTCTTTAGAATATGTTGCAACTAAAGGAGTTTCAACTAAGGCTACTATAAAAGTAAGTGATAAAGCGCCTGATTTGTGCCCAAGATATATGGCACATTATATTAAAAACTTAAAAATAGGGGAATCACCATTATGGATGAAAAAGAGATTATTCCGTATGGGGCTTCGTTCAATTAGCAATATTGTTGACGTGACCAATTACGTTTTGCTTGAAATTGGTCAACCTATGCATGCTTTTGATCTTAATGATTTAGAAGGAAATGAAATCGTTATTCGCCGTGCAGAAAACGGTGAAAAAATTATCACTCTTGACGAAAAAGAGTTTGCTTTAAGCGAAAACAACTTAGTAATTTGCGATAGCGTAAAACCTGTTGCGCTTGCAGGCGTTATGGGTGGACTTAATAGTGAAATTAAATCTACTACGAAAGACGTTGTTTTTGAGTGCGCTAAATTTGCAAGAGATAACGTAAGAAAAACTGCAAGACTTTTAGGACAAAGAACTGACGCTTCTTCAAGATATGAAAAGGGCATTGACGCTAATTCTGCTGAAGTTGGCTTAAAGAGAGCGCTACATTTGGTAGACGAATTAAAGATGGGTGAAATAGCCGAAGATAATTATGATTTATTGTTTGAAAAGATTGAAAACAAGGTAATTTCTACTAAAATCTCTAAAATTAACGCAGTATTAGGAATTACTGTTCCAACAGACGTTATCGTAAATTCTCTAGAAAAACTTAACTTTGAAGTTAAAGTTTCGGGCGACGATATCGTTGTAAAAGCGCCACTATATCGTGATGATATTGAAGATTATCCAGATCTTGCCGAAGAAGTTATTAGAGAATACGGCTACGAGCATATTGAGCCAACCTTGCTTAAAACTTCGAGTATTACGGCTGGTGGCTTAAATAAAGAGCAAACAGATATAGCAAACTTAAAAACCTTATTGACTGGCTACGGTTTTAATGAAATTTTAACTTACTCTTTCGTTTCCGAAAAAGAATACGATATTTTTGGGTTTGATAAAAATAGCGACGAGTATAGATTTATTAAAATTTTGAACCCAATTGGTGAAGATTTATCCGTTATGAGAACTTCACTTTTGCCTTCGATTTGTAGAATAATCGCTTCTAATTTAAAAAGAAAGAATATGGAAGGTAGACTATTCGAGTTTGCAAAAATTTATCAACCAAAATCATTGCCGTTGACTGAACTTCCTATAGAAAACGAAGTTTTATCTCTCGGTGTATTTGGTGAAAACGAAGATTTCTTCACGCTAAAAGGTGTAATTGAAGATTTAATTTCTAACTTTGCTTATGGGGCTGAAGTAAAATTCGTTCGCTCAAATAAGTCTTGTATGCACCCAACTAGAAGTGCTGACGTTGTGATTAACGGAAAAGTGGTAGGTTATTTTGGTGAATTGTTGCCACAAATTGCGGACAAGTTGGATATTGATAAGAAGATTTACGTTGGAGAAATAAAGTATTATTTGCTTAAAGAATTCTTTAACAATAAGATAGTATTTAAGCCAATATCTAAGTTCCCACCAGTTGAGAGAGACTTGGCGATTACAGTAGGTGATAATATTTCTTGGGGAGATATTTATAGCGTAATAAAAGAGAGTGCGGGCGACAAATTAGACTCGGTTAAATTATTTGATATTTATAAAGGTGATCAAATAGAAAAGGGTAAAAAGAGCGTTGCGTTTAATCTTACTTTCGTTTCATTAGAGGCTACTTTAACGGTTGAAGAAATTGATCAGGCAATCAATAATATTTTAGAGTGTCTAAAATCAAAATTAGGAGCAGAATTAAGATAGTATGTTTTCTAAAAAGACTATTCAGGCTTTAGAATTTGATAAAGTTTTGGCTAGCGTTAGCGCTTGCGCAGTTCTTGATAGAACAAAGGAGATAATATTTAATTTATCTCCTTCTTCTGCTTTTTGCGATGCGAAAAAACTTTTAGACATGACTGAAGAGTCTTATAAACTTCTCTATCAATACAGTATAAATAAAGTATACTTTTTTTCTAGTTGTCTTGATGAACTTTCTAGAGTTGACAAAGGGGGCGTACTTAATATCCCCGAAATTTTAAGAGTCGTTGAAAATCTAAAAAGTGCAAGGCTTCTAAAAAATTCTATTTCATCAATAAGTGACGATGGCATTGTCTATATTCGTGAAATTGCTAATTCTCTATTTACAAATCTCGAGTTTGAAAAAGATATTTCTAAAAAAATTATATCTGAGGATGAATTGTCTGATACGGCATCGCCAAGACTATTTTCAATTAGAAAAAAAATTAGAGATATTAAATCCAAAATTAGAGATAAATTAAATTCCTACATGCACGGAAACTTGTCTAAATATCTTCAAGATTCCGTGGTGACTATACGCCAAGATAAATACGTTATTCCTGTAAAAAGCGAATATAGAAGCATAGTTAGGGGAAATATTTACGACCAATCTTCATCTGGCTCTACCGTCTTTATTGAACCTGAGTACGTTATGGAATTAAATAACGACTTGAAGATGGCAATGTTTGAAGAAGTAGAAGAAGTAAATCAAATATTGACAGATATTACTGTCCAAATTTCCTTTATGTCGGGCGCAATTAGGTCAAACGAAGAAAGCATTATAATTATCGATAGTTTCTTTTGTAGGGCCGAATATTCCTTTAAAATTAAGGCTTCTCGTCCATTAATCAACGATAATGGCGAAATTGAAATAATAAATGGTAGACATCCTCTAATTTTGCCCGAAAAAGTTGTTCCTGTTTCGCTTAGACTTGGCAAAGATTATAATTTTTTACTTGTAACCGGCCCTAATACTGGTGGTAAAACCGTCACGCTTAAGTTAGTTGGATTATTTTCATTAATGGCTATGTGTGGCATATATGCGCCAGCGTCTTCAGGAACTAAAATTTCAATTTTTAATGGAATTTACTGTGATATTGGTGATGAGCAAAGTATAGAGCAAGACCTATCGACTTTTTCTTCTCATATTAAAAACATTATCAATATAATTGACAATATTGATGGTAAAAGTTTGGTTTTGCTTGATGAGGTTGGTGCAGGAACAGATCCCGAAGAAGGTAGTGCACTAGCACTTGCTATTATAAAAAAATTGTTAAAGTCAAACTGCTATGGAATTATCACGACGCACTATTCAAAGTTAAAAGAATATGCTATGGATAGTGATAAAATTTGCAATGCTTCTATGGAGTTTGACGCAGTCACCTTAAAACCAAAATATAAAATAAATATTGGTATACCTGGAAGTTCTAACGCTATAGAAATTGCTAAAGTTTTAGGGCTCGACGCTGACGTTGTTAACGATGCTATAGGGTATTTAAGTGATGATAAAATTGGCTTTGAAAAGGTTCTAAAAAAGGCTGAAGAGGCTAGAATTGAAGCGGAAAAACTCTCAAAAGAATTAGAAACAATTAAATTTAAGAAAGAAGAAGAATTAAAAGAAATTAAATTAGAAAGAGAAAAAATTCAACAAAAGAGAGAAAAAATATATCAATCTGCTAAACAAGAAACCAAACAAATTGTTGCAGATAAATTAGTTGAAGCAGAAGAAATTATAGATGAGCTAAAATCTATTCTTAAAAAAGTAGGTTTAGAAAGTAAAGAAGTGTTTAGGGCGTCTGAACTTAAAAATCGTCTAAAAAATAGTAGATATTTAATAGAAGACACGGACGAGCCTGTGGAACTAGTCAAAGTTGATAAAAAGGCTTTAAAGGCGGGGTTAACGGTTTACGTTAAATCACTTGGCGTTAAGGCTAAAATACTTTCAATAAAAAGTAATGGTAGAGAGGCGGAAGTCACTTTTGGTGATATTACTACCGTTGCTAAGATAAACGATTTTTATAAAGTTGAAGATATTCAAGAAAAACCTGAAAAAGTTGTCGTTAATAGAAAGGTTAGCGGTTTTATCTTAAAGCCCGAAATCAATATCGTTGGCAAAAGAGTTCTTGATGGTATTGAAGACGTTAAGGCTTTTTTAGACTCTGCAGTCGTATGTAATTTAGAAGAAGTTAAAATTATTCATGGAATAGGTGAAGGGAAATTATTAAAAGCCGTAAGAGATTATTTAAAAACAGATAACAACGTTTTGGAATTTAGGGCTGGAAAATATGGAGAAGGAGAAAACGGTGTCACCATCGTTAAATTAAAGTAATGGTTGAGTTTGTTTATGATGAAACCGTTGTTGATAACAATAGGGAGTCAAACAAGAAAAAATATAATTTTTATAACGTTTTGGGGATAATTTTAGTTCTTATTACTGCTATTTGGGGTGGGTACGTTATTGCTTTTATTCCAACCATTTCTTATGCGTTTTTGTTTTTTGGGCTTATTCCAATAATAATTTGCATACTAATTATCTTTTTTCTGTTTAGGAAGAGAGATACCTACCTAGTTGATTACGATTATCAATTTGCAACTGGAGACGTAAATATTTCCAAAGTTATAAATTATAAGAAAAGAAAATCGGGTGTATCCTTTAGATGTGTTGAACTCGATGCAATTGGATTATACGATAGTGAGAGGTTTAATAAGTTTAAGAGTGTGCCAAGCGTTAAAACTCTTTATATGACGTCTAACGATTCGCCTTGCGAAGGAAATGATTTTTATTATGTTTTTTATTCTAGAAAAGAAGAAAAGTATTTAGTAATCTTAGAGTGCTCTAAAAGGTTTGTTTCTTGCCTTATAAATTATTCCAATAAAAGCATTGTAGATGAGGATTTGAAAAGGATATGATATATTTAGATAACGCTGCAACGACTAAGCCCGACGAAAGTTGTTTAGAAAAGGCTAGTATATTTAATGTTGATAATTTTTATAATCCTTCGGCGTTATATAGAGAAGGCTTAAATAATGCTAGTGAAATAAAGAAGGCGAAAAAAACTATTCTAAAATGTATAGGCGCTACGCAAGAGTTTGAATGCTTGTTTACTTCTTGTGGTAGTGAAAGTGATAATCAAGCCATTTTTTGTGCGGTTAAAAGGGGTGTTTACGTCACCGATAAGGGTGAACACTCTGCAGTGTATAAAAGTTTTTTAGAGTTGAAAAATAGAGGTAATACCGTCGAGTTTATCGACCTAAATTCCGATGGATCTGTTAATATTGATAAACTATTTGATTACGTAAAAAATAATAGAGTTGATTTTGTTTCTATAATTCACGTAAATAATGAAACTGGCGCTATTAACGACGTTAATTTTATTGCTAAAACCCTTAAAAGTATTAATCCAAAAATAGTATTTCACGTAGACGGTGTTCAAGCGTATGGTAAAATTCCTTATGTTTTATCTCGCGATATAGACCTTTATTCAATTAGTGCGCATAAAATAAATGCCTTAAAAGGCGTAGGTGCTTTGATAAAAAAGAAAAAAGTTTCTATTGCTCCTTTAATTTTTGGCGGTGGGCAAGAAAATGGGCTTAGAAGTGGTACTGAGAATATTTTTGGCATAAAAGTTTTTGAATATGCTAGCGCAAAGCATTACGACAATATTTTAGAGAGCTATAATTACGTATTAGGGCTTAAAAATAGATTTATTGAACTTCTTGACAGGGATGTGTTTACAATTATTTCTAGTGATAATTCTTCGCCTTATATTTTGTCTGTTTCGGCAAAAGGTGTTAGAGGTGAAGTATTGATGCACTCTTTAGAAGAGTATAAAATTATCGTTGGAAACGGCTCGGCTTGTTCTTCGAAAAATCCTTTTAGTAGGGTAGTCGAGGCGTGTGGATACGATAAAAAAATTTTAGATGGAGTCGTAAGAATTAGTTTTTCGATAGAAAATACGTTAGAAGAAGTAGAATTTGCCGTTGATAAATTAAATTGTACAGCAAGAAAACTTAAAGGAATAATGAGAGTATGAAAGAAGCGATTATAATTAGATATTGCGAGATTCACCTTAAGGGTAAAAATCGTGGTTATTTTGAGAAACTCTTAAAAGAAAATATAAAAAACTCATTAAATGGCTTTGATTATAAATTTACTGTATTGCATAGTAGATATTTGATTGAAGATTTTAATGAGAACGACTACGTTGCAATAACTGAAAAATTGCATAAAATTGCAGGAATTCACACTTATAGTAGAGCTTACGTGGTAGATAGTGACTTTGAATCTATATTTAATGCTTGCAAAGTGCTTTGTGAGGGCAAATTCGGCTCTTTTAAGGTTGAAACTAATAGGGCTGACAAGTTCTTTACTCCAAACTCTGTTGAGACTTCAAGACTGATTGGTGGGCGATTGATTGAAATTTACGGGAAAAATATTTATGTTAATATTAAAGAGCCTTCTTTTGTCGTTAATATAGATATTCGTGAAGATGGAAAGACTTTTGTTTATACTGATACTATTCATTGTATGAGTGGTATGCCTGTTGGGTCAGCGGGTAGAGGTTTACTACTTATTTCAGGTGGAATTGATAGCCCCGTTGCTGGTTATATGACGATTAAAAGGGGCATGAAACTTGATTGTTTACATTTTCACAGTTTTCCATATACCGGTGAGGCTGCAAAAGAAAAAGTTATTGAATTAACAAGAAGAATAGGTGAGTATAACGGGGGAATCAATCTTTATATAGTTTCTTTTACTCATATACAAGAGGCAATTCATGAAAAATGCCCTGAAGAATATATGATTACTATGATGCGTAGATTTATGATGCGTATTGCTGAAAGATTAAGCAAAAAAATAGGTTGTCAAGCAGTGATTACGGGCGAGAGTCTAGGGCAGGTTGCGAGTCAAACTATTGAAAGTATTACTTCGTCTAACTCTGTTATCGAGTCTCAACCCGTTTTAAGACCGCTAATTTGCTTTGATAAAAATGAAATTATTGATATTTCGAAAAAGATAGATACTTTTGAAACGTCAATTTTACCATACGAGGATTGTTGTACGGTATTTTTGCCAAAGTTTCCGTCAATTAAGCCAAATTTGGATAGGGTGATTAAGTCGGAGAAAAATCTCGACGTTGAATCGCTTATCGAAGAGGCTATGGCTAATATGGAAATTCATCATTTATAATTACTCGTTATCTAGCCACCAATCGCCGTCAAGTTTATTTGACGGCGTTTTTATTTTATCTAAAAAGTATTCTTTTCCGTAGATGATTTCATTGCCATTAGAAAAATAGGGAACTATTGAATATTGATATTCCGTATTTTCTATATAATTTTCGTCAAATACTTCGGTGGGGGATTTTTGATAATCGAATAATTTTATTTTTTTATTAAAATCATCTTTATAAACTATAATTCCGTAGTATTCTTTCACACATAATTGTATATAAATTCCACTTTGATTTACTGATATTTTTGCATTTTCAATCTCTGGAGAAGAGAATCTGCTTGATTTTTGATTTGGAACGTTGCTTTTCTTAAACAGCCCTTTAATTGTCAAGTTTTTTGGCGCAATATTATCTGCTAATAATATCTTGTTTTCTTGCTCGTAGGATATTTTATCTATTTCTAATTCTATAACGTCGTCACTCATTGGAATCTTTTTTGGCGCAATTTTATTCTTGTAAATTTCATTCCATAGGTTGTACGCTGTGCTTGTAGGTTTACCTCCACCCGTTATATTGTTTTCTAAATAGTGTCCGTCAACGTTTCCTTGCCAAACACCTATAGTGTAATCCTTGTTGTATGAAATGGAGTAGGCGTCGGTATTCCCGTTTTTGTTTCCAACTGTTCCTGTTTTTGAGTATAAATCAAAATTTAATGAAGATAGTTTCTTTGCTGTTCCATTTGTTGCGGTTTTGTTGAGTATGTCGTTCATAATTGAAGTTGTGGAACTGCTCAAGATTTTTGTTTTTTTATTGCTGTTTTTATATATTGTAAAATTTCCATCGTCTATGTTTTTTATAAAAGTTGGTTTATTGTAATATCCGTTATTTTGAAATATATTGTATAAAGAAGCGATTTCTTTTATTGTTGCTCCTTTTTTTGTTGAACCTAACGCCAGCGCTAGTGAGTTATCGCTTTCATCTATTGGAAAATCAGTTTTTTTAATAAACTCTAAAGAATTTTCAACGCCTATCATGTTTAATAATTTTACTGCAACAACGTTTGAGCTTTGTTTTAACGCTTGCTCTATGGAAATTGAGCCGTAGTATTTGTCGCCATAATTAGATGGGGTATAGTCGTTAAAAGAAGTTTTTATATCGTCAATTTTTGTTAATGGTGAAACTAAGTCTAATTCTATTGCGGGAGCATAACATAATATAGGTTTTAGGGTTGATCCGGCTTGTCTTTTTTGCTCGTTGCAATTCGAATAGTATGCCAAAACGTTGTTGCTGCTATCTAGAATTATTATAGAGTTTTTATTGTCGTCGTAAGGGTATTGGTTTAGTATTTTTTGAAATTTTGCGTCTATTGTGGTGTAAACTTTTATATTTTTTGAGTAGTAAGGTTTGTTGTTTAATATTTTTATGGTCTCGTTTTTTACTTGATTTAAATATGAGTTTTCCTCATTTTTGGCAATAATTAAATCACAAGTATTTTGCTTATGTTCTTTATATTGATTATGTGTGATATAATCTTGTTTTAACATTTCGCTTAATACAATATTTTTTCTGTTGTAGCAATTTTCTTTATTGTGTGGAGAGTATGTTGCGGGAGATTTTATAACTCCTGCTAAAATAGCGCCCTCGTTTAAGTTTAGTTCGCTTACGTCCTTATTAAAATAGTGTTTTGAAGCGTTTGCTATACCATAACAGCCGTCACCAAAATAAATGGTGTTTAGATACATTTCTAAAATTTCTTCTTTTGCAAAGTTTTTTTCTAATTGTCTGGCTAATTTTATCTCAGCTACTTTTCTTTTTAACGTTTTTTCGCTCGATAGGTGAGTGTTTTTTATTAGTTGTTGGGAAATTGTTGACGCGCCTTCTTTTAGAGAAAAACTTTTAATATTGTTAAATGTTGCTCTAAATAGAGCCCTAACGTCTATTCCGTTATGACTAAAAAAGCGTTTGTCTTCAATAGCGATAAAAGCGTTTTTTACGTCATTTGGGACGTTTTCTATGAAAACTACCTCTCTATTGCAGTTTTCTTCTAGCATTTTTTCTCCATTTGAATAGTAGTAAGTGATGCATTCTTGAGTATTTATAAGTTTATTTTTGTCCAATTTAACGTCCTTCGTGATGATTATGCAATATATTGTAAATCCAAGTAAAATTATCAGTATAGAGCATATGATAGCTAGTAAAATTTTTAATATTTTCTTCATAAAACTAGTATGAGAAAGGTATGTTTCTTTATTCAATAAATTTTCTGTTGGATTTGATTTAAGATTGACAAAATTAATATAATAAGTTATTATAATAAATATGGAAAATTATAAGAAATTTAAAATTATTACCTATGGGTGCCAAATGAACGTTCACGAGTCGGAAAAAATCGCAGGAATTTTATCCGAACTTAATTACGTTATGACTGAGGATGAAAAGCAAGCAGACATTATAGTGTTTAACACTTGTTGCATTAGAGAAAATGCTGAAGATAGGGCTTTTGGAAACGTAGGGGCGTTAAAAAAACTTAAAAAAGCAAATAAGAATTTGATTATTGCAGTTGGTGGGTGTATGACTCAACAAAAGGGCTTTGCTAAAAGTTTCCACGAAAGTTATCCATTCGTAGATATTATTTTTGGCACTCACAATCTTGATAATTTCAAATTATTACTTCAAAAAAAATTGTCTAGTAAAAAGACGATTATAGAAGTTTTGGAAAAAGAAGGCTCAATTTGCGAGACTACTAATAAACTTAGAAGTAGTTATCCAAACGCTTGGGTTAATATTTCTTATGGGTGCAATAACTTTTGTTCTTATTGCATAGTTCCTTACGTTAGGGGTAGAGAAAGAAGTAGAAAAGAAGTAGATATTATAAACGAGTGTAAGTCTTTAATAGAAGATGGGTATAAAGAAATCACGCTTTTAGGACAAAACGTAAACTCTTATGGAAACGATTTAGAAGGGGTGACTTTTGCTAGTTTAATCAAAAAAATTTCGCAAATTGAAGGCGATTTTAGATTGTCTTTCATGACTAATCACCCAAAAGATTTTAATGAAGAGTTGATAAAAGCACTAGCAAAAAGTGATAAGATTAGTAAAAGAGTTCATTTGCCTGTTCAGGCAGGTTCAAACAGAATCTTAAAATTGATGAATAGAAAGTACACGAGAGAGGATTATTTAAGCAAGGTTAATTTGCTTAGAAAATACATACCAGATATTGCTATAACGACGGATATTATGGTAGGTTTTCCTACGGAAACAGAGGAAGATTTTATGGATACCTTTAATCTTGTTAAAGAAGTCGGTTTTTCTGGTGCGTTTACGTTTGTTTATTCGAGAAGAAAAGGAACGCCTGCTGCCGAAATGGATGGGCAAATCCCCGAAGACGTTTCTAAAAATCGCATAATGGCGCTTATCGATTATCAAAACGAATTCAATAGAGAAGAATCGAAAAAATACTTAAATAAAACTGTGGAAATTCTTTGTGAAGGGTATGACGATAAGAAGAAAATGTATTTGGGTAGAGATACGTATGGAAGAATGGCGTATTTTTCAAGCGACAAAGAGTTGATTGGTAGATTCGTTGACGTAAAAATTATTAAAACGGGTGGAATTTCTTTGCTTGGAGAAGTGGTTAAGGTTAAATAATTGGAGTGACAAATGAAAAAGGATTCAGGCGTGGGCAAGTTGTCGCCCATGATGGAACATTATTTGAAAATTAAAGAGCAACATAAAGATTGCATAATTTTTTATAGGTTGGGTGATTTCTACGAGATGTTTTTTGATGATGCCGTTAAGGCGTCGTCGCTTTTAGAACTTACTTTAACGGGAAGAGATTGCGGGCTAAAAGAAAGAGCGCCAATGTGTGGCGTTCCGTTTCATGCTGCCGATATGTATATAGACAAACTTGTTTCTTTAGGCGAAAAGGTAGCTATTTGTGAGCAACTTTCAGAGCCTTCAGCAAAGGAACTTGTAAAAAGAGACGTTGTTAGAATTATAACTGCCGGTACGGTCACGAATAGTGAGTTTATTGATGATAAAAAGAACAACTTTATTCTATCTTTATTTGCAGATAACGGCGTGTTTGGGATTTCTTGGCTTGATATTACTACGGGTGAATTTTTCACTAAGGAAATTACTTCTATTGAAAATTTATTCAATTCAATAGTTAAAATTGCTCCTGCTGAAATTATAGCGAACAAAAAAGGCTATGAAATTTTGATTTCTTCACCGTTTGTCACTAAAAATATTCTTCCAAAGCCATATAATTACGTTGAAAGTGAATTTAGTTTATATTCTGCGGAAAAAACTATTTGTAATCAATTTAACGTAGCTAAATCATCTGTTTTGGGGCTTAAGTCAAGTTGTTCTATTTCTTCTTCAGGTGCGCTTATAGCCTACTTAAAGGAAACTCAAAAAATTGCGCTCAGTAATATAAATAGAATTTTTTGCGAAAGTGATAGCGAGTTTATGATGCTCGATTATAACGTGGTTAGAAACTTAGAACTCGTTAAAACTAATAGAGAAGCAAAAAAGCACGGCTCTCTACTTTGGCTTTTAGATAAAACAAAAACTAGTATGGGGGCTAGAAAACTTCAAAGTTGGATTTTGTCGCCACTTCTTAGTAAGGATAAAATTGAGTATAGGTTAAACGGAGTAGAAGATTTTTATAATAATACGCTAGTTAGAGAAAGCGTTTTAGAACTTCTTTCTATTGTTAAAGATATTGGTAGAATTTCGGGCAAAATTTCTAACGGCACGCTTGTTCCAGTTGATTGTATTGCTCTTTATAAATCTCTTGAAATTATACCAATGCTAAAGTTTCAATTATCCGGACTTAAATCGGCGTTTATTAAGGACGTTGTTGATGGATTGGGTGACTTTTCTGACGTAGTTAAACTTCTTAGGGCGTCTATTTATGATGATGTCGAAAGGACTATTGAGGATGATGAAAAAGGTTCTAAAAAGAAAAGTGAAAAATATATCAAACAAGGCTATAATGCTGAATTAGATGAGTTAAGAAGTCTTGCTTTAAATGGCAAAAAGGCTATTTCCGAGTTTGAAAATAGAGAAAGAGAACGTACGGGTATTAGAACGCTTAGGGTAGTATTTAATAGAGTTTTTGGTTATAATATTGAAATTACCAATTCTTTTTCGGATAAAGTTCCATACGACTATACGAGAAGGCAAACTTTAACTAATGCCGAAAGATACGTGACGGAAGAGTTAAAAGATTTAGAAAACAAGTTGCTTTCTGCTCAAGAGTCGTCGGAGACTTTAGAGTTAAGACTCTATAATGAAATCAAAAAATACTTATTGAGTCACATATTAGAAATTCAAAAGACTGCCGATATTATCGCTGAACTTGACGTTATTTTATCGTTTGCAGTTGTTTCAAGAGAGAGAAATTATTCACGTCAAATTGTTAAGGATTTGGGCGAGCCGATAAATATCGTTGATGGAAGACATCCCGTTGTAGAGGCTGTTTCTAAGCAAAGATTTATTCCAAATAGCACGAGTATAAATAATCAAGATAGTAGAACTATTATTTTAACCGGTCCTAATATGGCTGGAAAAAGCACGTATATGAGACAAGTTGCTCTAATGTGTATTATGTCGCAAATTGGGTGTTTTGTCCCTGCTAAAAGCGCTGAAATTCCTATCGTAGATAAAATATTTACGAGAATAGGGGCGAGTGACAATCTTATATTTGATCAAAGTACATTTATGGTTGAAATGAGTGAAACTGCTGACATTATTAATAATGCAACGAAAAATAGTTTGATTATTCTTGATGAAATCGGTAGGGGAACTAGTACGTACGACGGGCTTAGTATTGCTTGGGCTTTGGTTGAATTTTTTACAGGTAAAATTAAAGCAAAAACTTTATTTGCTACTCACTATCACGAATTGACGAGCCTTGAGGGTAAATTAGATGGCGTAAAAAATTATAGAATTACCGTTAAAGAGTTAGTTGGTTCTATAGTGTTTACTAGAAAAATCGAAAGGGGCGCAGCGAATAAAAGTTTTGGTATTGAAGTTGCCGAGCTTGCAGGCGTTGATAAAACAGTCACTAAAAAGGCAAAAGAAATATTATCTGTTTTAGAAAAAGGCGATAAGAAAGATTTGGTTTCTTCGGCTGACGATACTCGAGAAAAACAATATTCGCAAGTAGAGTCTATCATTAAAGATATTGATATGAATAATTTGTCGCCGATGCAAGCCTTTTCAATTTTAAGTGATTTGCAAGATAAGTTAAGGGAAGAAAATGAGTAAAATTAATATTTTAAGTAGTAAAATTTATAATAGAATTTCTGCAGGCGAGGTTGTGGAAAGGCCGTCGTCTGTAGTTAAAGAACTTGTTGAAAACTCTATTGATTCGGGTGCTAATTCCATTATTATTGATATTGTTGATGGTGGTATTACTTCGATAAAAGTTGTTGATAATGGTTCTGGAATTGAAAAAAGTCAAATTAAAAATGTAATTTTGCCTCATGCGACGAGTAAAATTGCAACTATTGACGATTTGTATAATATTAAATCCCTAGGTTTTAGAGGCGAGGCTTTGGCTAGTATAGTTTCCGTTTCCAAATTTACGATAGTTTCTAGAACTGAAGATTGCGAATACGGAGTTAAACTGTATTCCGAGGGTGGTGAAGACGTTTCTATTGTGGAAATTGGTGCGGATAAGGGCACGGAAGTTGTAGTTGATAATTTATTCTTCAATACGCCTGCTCGTGAAAAATTTTTGAAAAGTAATAGAAGTGAAGAAGCTGATATAACTTCTCTAATTTTAAGATTGATATTATCAAATCCTAATATTGCATTTAAATATATTGCCGACGGGGAGATTGTTTATCAATCCTTTGGTGACGGATTGGAGTCTGCGTTTGTTGCTGTGTACGGCTTGGGTGTGTTGAGAGAGTGTATTCCAATTGATGCTGAAAAAAATGGAATTAGGATTTCAGGGTTTATTGGAAAGCATCATTACGTAAAGTCAAATAGAAGCCATCAATCAATTTTTCTAAACGGCAGATATATTATAAATCAAACTATTGCCTCTGCGATAGGGAACGCTTATGCTTCTTATTTAATGAAAAGACAATATCCTTTTTACGTATTAAATATTGAAGTTCCAACTGAAACCGTAGACGTTAACGTGCATCCAAATAAACTTGACGTTAGATTTTTAAATAATCAAATAATATATTCGGCTGTGTACGGCGTTGTTTCTAAGGTGTTAGATGGTAGCAGTGAAGTGGTTGATATAGTTAGTGAAGCAACTATTGAAAAAAATCAATTAAAACCAAGCGAAATAAGCGAAGAATATGTCACGCATAATCAACAAAAATCATTGAGAAATGAAGAATATGGTTTTGATAAATTAAATTTTTGTGATAGTAAAGGCGCTAAAAGCCTTGATTACGATCAACCAAAAACTAAAGAAGATAAGGTGGTTGATATATTTGCCGAAAATAAGGCCTATATAGAAAAACTAGAAAGAGAAAAGAACTTGGCGAAAGAGTCTATAGGTCAAGAAGAAATTAAAATAGATAAACCGCTTAACTATGTTGGACAAGCGCTTAACACCTTTTTAATTTTTGATGATGGCGAATCTTTGATTATAATCGATCAGCACGCAGCGCATGAGCGAATTATGTTTGATAGGCTTAAAAAATCATTCACATCAAAAGAAATGGTCGTTCAACCTTTAATTATTCCTTTTATATTAGACGTTGATAGCGTTGAGTTTGAATTTATGCACTCTAAATTAGACTTCTTTAAAGATTTGGGCTTTGATATTGAAGAGTTTGGTATAAATACTCTTAAAATTTCTTCCGTGCCGTTGCTGCTTGAAAACTTAAATATTGATAGATTCTTTAGTTTGGTTTTCTCGGACTTAAACTTGTTAAAATCCTTAGATATTACTGATATTTTATTTGATAAAATTGCACAAAAAGCGTGTAAATCTGCCGTTAAAGCTGGAGATAAGTTAACTGAAGAAGAAACTAAGGCTATTTTATCTGAAATTAAAAATAATTTCGGCTTAAAATGTCCGCATGGAAGACCGATTGCCGTTAAAGTTTCAAGACTAGAAATTGATAAGTGGTTCAAAAGGATTGTGTAATGAATAAATTGCTTATAATTTGTGGCCCGACTGCTTCTGGTAAAACGGATTTAGCAATCGAGTGCGCTAAACTACTTAATACAGAGATCATTTCAGCAGATTCGCTTTATATTTACAAAGATTTGAATATTGGCACGGCTAAACCCACCTTAGAGGAAAGACGAGGTGTAGTTCATCACTTAATTGACGTCGTTGAAAGTGATGAAAATTTTACTGTAAGCCAATTTAAATCTATTGCCGAGCCTATTATCTATAAACTTCAGGAGCAAAATAAGATTCCTATCATCTGTGGTGGTACGGGCTTTTATATAAATTCACTTTTATTTGATTTGTCATATGGTAAGGGTGAGGGGAATTTAGAAGTTAGAGAAAAATATAACAATTTAGCAAAAGAGTATGGAAATCAGTACGTTTTTGATATATTAAGTCAAGTTGACAAAGAAACTGCCGATAAACTACACCCAAACGACCTTAAAAGAGTTATTAGAGCGTTAGAAATTTATGGAAGTGGTGTAAAAAAGTCGGAAATTAAAGACGATTTTAAGCCAAAACACGACTATAAGGCCTTTTCAATAAATTATCCAAGAGAAAAGTTGTATCGAAGAATAAATATGCGTGTAGATATAATGCTTGAAAATGGACTTATTGATGAAGTAAAAGGGCTTATTGATAAGGGTATAACGTTAGAAAACCAATGTTTGCAAGGAATTGGGTATAAGGAAATTTATTCGTTTTTATGTGGGGAAATTTCGCTTGAAGACGCTAAAGAATTGATTAAATTAAACACTAGACATTATGCGAAAAGACAAATTACCTTTTTTAAGAAACTCGAAAACCATTATGAGTTATCGCCCGATAATGCAAAAAATTTAGCAAAGGAAATTGTAAAACATTATGATTGATTTAAGTTTAATAGATAAATGCGAGCAAAGTTTAGCAGATAGTTATAAAATTTTAGAAGATATCGCACTTTTCAATCAAGAAAAAGTTCTAAAAGCATTTCAAAAAAACAAGATTGCTTTGCGTCATTTTGTTGGAACTTCAGGATATGGATATGGCGACGAAGGAAGAGAAACGTTAAATAAACTTTTTGCCGACGTATTTCAAGCAGAATCGGCAATTTGTTCTCCAAACATAGTTTCGGGCACGCATGCGCTTTCTCTTTGTTTATATGCCGTTTTACGCCCTGGTGATACTGCTTTGAGTATTACTGGCGAGCCTTACGACACCTTAAACGACGTTTTGTATGGAGAAGAAAACGGCTCGTTAAAAGATTACGGAATTAATTTCGATTGCGTTTCCTTAAAAAACGATAAAATTGATTATGAAAAAGTAGGGGAATATTTAAAAAACAATGCGCCCAAAATGATATATTTGCAAAGATCTAGGGGGTACGCTTGGAAAAAGGCGCTTTCAATTGAAGAAATAAAGCAAGCCGTTGATTTCGTTAAAAGTTTAGGTTTTGATGGTTGCATCATGCTTGACAACTGTTATGGTGAGTTTATAGAGAAAAAAGAGCCAACCGAGGTTGGTGTTAGTTTAATGGCTGGTTCAATGATAAAAAATCCGGGTGGTGGAATTGCACCAACCGGTGGATACGTTGCTGGGGACTCTAAATACGTTGATATGGTTTTTAATAGGCTAACTTCGCCGTCTATAGGTAGTGAAGTAGGCTCTTACGCTTATGGATATCAATATTTTTATCAAGGCTTATTTTTAGCACCTCACGTCGTATTGCAAGCCGTTAAGGGCTCAATGTTATGTTCGGCTGTTTTAACTGAATTAGGGTACAAAACTTCGCCTAAAGCATACGAACTTCCAACTGATATTATAACTGAAATTGAGTTTGGCGATGAGAATAAACTTATTAAATTTATACAAAATGTGCAAAAGAATTCGCCCGTTGATAGCAACGTTGTAGCACTTCCGTGGGAAATGCCGGGGTATAATGATCAAGTTATTATGGCTGCAGGATGTTTCGTTCAAGGTTCTTCAATAGAATTGTCTGCAGATGCACCGATAAAACCGCCTTATATTGCATATTTCCAAGGCGGAATCACCTACGAGCACGTAAAAATTGCATTGAAAAACTTAGATTTATAATCTAGATTTATATTTTGTGTAAGAGAAAAACTCCCAAAAATTTGGGAGTTTTTAAAATTTTCTAATTAAACCTTTAACCGTGCCTAAAATTGTGACGTCTGATTCGAAAATCATATCTTTCATAAAATTATTTTCGGGGTGAAGAATAACTTTTCCGTTTTCTTTATAAAATCTTTTCACGGTTGCAGAATCGTCGATTAGTGCAACCACGATTTCGCCTGAATATGCGTAATTTTGTTTTTTAACTATAATTATGTCTCTATTGTATATTCCTGCGTTAATCATACTATCGCCTTTAACTCTAAGGGCAAAACAATCATTTAAATTAGAAAAATCAGCGGGAAGTGGACAATATCCTTCTAAATTTTCTACAGCGAAAATTGGAGTTCCTGCAGTTATTGTTCCAATTAGTGGAACACTACTTACGTTTTTAGTTTTCGGTAGGGAAATTGCACGATTTTTTGATGGTGATTTTTCAATTAAACCAGATTTTCTTAGCTCTTCCAGGTAAGAAAAAGCAGTTGCCGTTGACTTTATATTACATTTATTGCATATTTCTCTTACTGAAGGGGGGAAACCATTGTCTTCAATAAATTCTTGTGTAAAATCGTATACTTGTTGTAGTTTTTCTTTTTTTTCTTCTTTTTTCATACTTAAAATATATCATAATTATAAAAAATTGTCAAACAAACGTTCGTTTTTTATAAAAACCATTTTACATATATTAAAATTTGTGCTAATATATTAATAAGGAGTGAAAAAGTTATGGATAAAGAAAAAGATTTACTAAATCCTTGTGTTGAAGAAGATGATTCTTGCGATTTAGATCCAAAAAAGATTTGTGATAGTTGTGGCAAATGTATTGAAATCGATAAAAATTATAAGATTATAAAAATCACCAAAATTATTGAAGACGAAAATGCCGATATTTAAAAAAGAAAATGTAGCGAAGTCGCTACATTTTTTTGCTGTATAGGAATTAATTGTTGTTGTCGGGGGAAATAGTTAATCCTAGCCCGGCTTTTTTTCTTATATCTTCAGTAATTGCTGCGTAATGGCGTTTAGTAGTATTAACGTCTTTATGACCTAAACAGTCGGCAACTACGTAGATATCGTTAGTTTGTCTATATAAATTAGTGCCGAACGTACTTCGTAGTTTATGAGGGGAAATTTTCTTGAGTGGGGAAATGATTCTCGCATATTTTTTTACAAGATCTTGTACCGTTCTAGTGCTAATTCTTTTGTATTGCAAAGATAGGAAAAAAGCATTTTCGCCGTCGGGAACCTTTTTATCGTTCGTTCTTTGATTATAATAGTCGGTTAATGCTTGTAAAACTTGATTATTGTAATATAAAACAGCGCGATTTCCGCCTTTTCTAGTGACTACAAAACTATTATTTTTGAAGTCAAAATCGTCTAAATTTAAGCCAACTAATTCGCTAATACGTATACCTGTGCCTAAAAATAGGGTAATGATAGCCGTATCTCTAAGCATAGTTGAGTTGTGAAATGCTTTTTGTTTTTTAGTTAGACCGTCGCCATTTTTAACAACGTATAAAATGTCTCCAATTTCATCAACTTTTTCATTTGTTTCAAGCCTAATAATCTCTTTTTCGTGAATTTTTGGCATAGAAACCTTTGATGGGGTGTTGGCGGGAAGTTGATTTTTGTTAAAATAATACTTGTAAAAAGCGCGTAGGGTAGAAAGTTTTCTTGCTTTTCCAGTTTCTGTACATCTACAAAACTTGCCGTTTAACTCGTATCTGCTTAAAAAACTTAAAAAATATTCAAAATCACTCGCTTCTAATTTTGCCAAATCGTCAAGAGAAATCTCTTGGATTTTTTTATCTTTAAACACTTTACTGGTTAAAAAAGTGTAAAAAATCCTTAAATCATACGCATAGTTTAGCCTTGATAGAGAAGAAGTTCTTGGCTCAACGCCAACAAAGAAGTCTTGAACGTAATAGGGTAGCGTTTCAACAATTTCGTCTGTTCGACGTATACAAGATAAATCTCTTTCTTCATAATAACTCTTTTTCATACTAGTATTATATAACTTTTACGCATAGTTGTAAAGGGAAAATGAAAATTTAGCATATAAAAATGTTTTATTTTGAACAAATTGCTTTGATAATGGGGAAATATAAAAAGTATAGTATCAAAATGTGTAAATAAACACTACAATATCACAAGCTTTTTACTAATTTTTTTAATAGGGCATACAATATCAAAAGCAAAGACACATACATACAACTATTCGCAAAACACGGCTTTTACGCATAGTAAAGGGGTTGTTTTAATATTTAGGAAGAGGTTTGTAATGTTTTTTATAATTTGTTTTGCTTTTTGGTTTGGTATAAATTACTTATAATTTTTTGAATTATCTTGATTATTATTTTTCTTTTATTTATCTAGTGTTTTACAATTTGATTATGTTTAATAAACTTATATTAATTTTGTTATCGCCTTGACAAGACTTCTTATATATTGTATAATTTCATATATAAAGATTTGGAGAAAATCAAATGGAAGAAAAAAGTAAAATTAGTAGTGACTTAATTCGTGGTCATATTGACACTATTATTCTATATAGTTTGATGGATTCTGATAAATTTGCTCAACAAATCAGTGATTTTATTGATGAAAAAAGCGAAAAAAAGTATCAAATCAATCAAGCAACCCTTTATAGTTCGTTAAAAAGGCTTGAAAACCTTAAATACGTATCTTCATATTGGTATGACGTTGACGATGGTAGACGAAAATTCTTTAAAATTACCGATCTTGGTAAAAGTGTTGTAAATGATAATTTATCTAGTTGGACTGAATCTCGAGTAATTATAGATAAATTGATGGGATGCTCATATACTCCAAGTGTTTTTGTTTCACATAAAGAGTTTCAAAAAAGTGATGAAATTACTAGCGAAATTAAAATTGAATCAACTGAAATTAAAGAAGATAAACCTCAAGTTGATTTAACTCAAGAATCAAAGGAAAATTCTCAAAAAGAAGGCTTAAATAATAATGAAGTTAATTCAAGATTCACTTCACCTTTCACCCAATCTCCTTACGTGGAAGAAAAACCAGATCTTAACTTTAGAAGCGTTCTTAACGGTTTAATAAAAAGTGCGGAAAAATTGACTCAAAAGGACAAGGACGTCGCTAAGAAAGAAATGATTGATTTATCGGCTAAGATTAAGTCAGAGCCTGAAGTTCTTGACGAGCCGATTATTGCTAAGTTTAACGAAACGATAAAAACTAGATCCTACACTTCGAAAGAGCCTACTACTCCTATTAAGACAGATTTTAACTCTTTAATCGAAGAAAACGCTCTTGATGGATATAAGATTAGAGTGTCAACTAAGAATTCATCTAAAAACGTCGGCAATTTGCTAGTTAATAAGTTGAGTTTCTTTACAACTTTATTTTTCATCCTTGTTCCTATCATTGAAATTACACTCGTAGGTCTGATTACTCAATTACCTATATTTTCTAACGTCGTTTCACTTGTCTTTATGGGACTTAACGTGGCTTCACTCATAGTTAGTGCTATATTATATTTAACTAATAAACATAAAACGGCAAACAAAATTATAACCTATGATAGAGTTTTAACTTCGGCGATAATCGTGTTTAATTTGTTTTTACTGATTTTTGCCTTAAATTTCACACTTAACGTTGATTTAACGCAAACATTAAACCTTATTTCATACGTGCTCTTGCCCGTGCTTTTAAGCGTTAATTTAGTCGTTTATTTCTTTATTGAAAATTTATTATTCAAATCTAAAAGATTTTTAGTTAAAAGTTAGAAACCAAAAAAAAGCCTATCAAATTGATAGGCTTTTTTTTATAAGTTAATTAAGTAATTTATTTCTTCAGGACGAAGTTTTCTAACTTCACCACGATTTAACCCGGTTAACGCTAAATCACCAATTTTAATTCTTTTTAGAAAATCTACGTTATTTCCAACCGATTCAAACATTTTTCTTATCTGTCTATTTCTGCCTTCAGTAATAGTTATGTGTAGTTTTGAGCCAGTTTTATTAGTTTCTATTAGATGAATATTACATTTTTTTGTTTTTACACCGTCTATATAAACGCCCGAACGAAGTTTATTTAGATCGTCGTAAGAAACAGGCTTTTCCGTTTTAACAAGATAAGTTTTTGGAATTTCGTTTTTCGGGTGCGTTAATTTAAAGGTTAGTTCGCCGTCGTTTGTTAAAATTAAGAGTCCTTCGGTGTCATAGTCAAGCCTTCCAACCGGGAAAACTCTTTTGCTTGTTGGTGGCATTAAATCTAGTACGGTTTTTCTACCTTTATCATCTTTTGCCGTGCAAATATAGCCTTTTGGCTTATTCATAATAAAGTATTCGTAGGTTTTAACGACGTTTATAGTTTGTCCTGCAACGCTAACTAGGTCTACTCCAACTTTAACTTCGTCACCTAAGTCACATACTTTTCCGTTGATTTTTACTTTTTTTTCTTCAATTAGTTTGTCTGCAGCGCGCCTTGATGCGATTCCACTTTCAGCAATAAATTTGTTAATTCTCATAATATAGTAATCCTTAATTTTCGTACTATATTATAGTATATATTTTTTCGGTAAAAATCAAGTTATTTTCACAAAAAAATTTAATTAAACCAATTTCGTTGTTTGAAAAGTCGCTTAAATATGAAGGATATTCGTATTCTATTCGTAGATTTTTATATTCGTTTTCTGTTAACGGCAAAATCACGTCGTTTTTTATTGTTATAGCGATTTTACCGCGTTCGCTATCAATAAAGTCTAAAATATTATCACTTTCTAGAACGTTATAAGCCTTATAATCGTTAAAACAATTGCTTAATAAGGTCTTTGATCTTTCAAACATTGGTGGACAATTTAATACGACGGAAATTAATTCTAAACCATTTCTTTCGCAACTACTAACTAAACATCTTCCCGCTTTTTTCGTAAAACCAGTCTTTATACCCGTTGAGCCTTCAAACTCTTTTAACATTTTATTTTTATTGAATAGAACTCTATTAAATTCTCTCGTGGTAAAAGGAATTTCAATTTTTTTAGTACTGACGATTTGCTTAAAAATTGGATTTTTTAACGCATAACTTGAAATGATTGCTAAATCATAAGCCGTTGTATAATGATTATCATCGTGTAGTCCGTGTGGATTTGTGAAATTACTTTCAATAGCGCCAATTTTTTTTGCCATTTTATTCATTAATTCTGCAAAATTTTTAATTGAGCCCGAACAATGCGTGGCCAAAGTGATGGCACAATCGTTTCCAGATCTTAACATTAAGCCGTAAAGTAAATCCATTACGCTTAACTTTTCGCCTTCTTCTAGGTATATGCTTGAGCCTTCTATTCCAGTCGTTTCTTTTTTGATAGTGACAATATCGTTAATATTACAGTTTTCAATAACAACGATTGCTGTTAAAATTTTATTTGTTCTTGCCATATATTTTTTTTCATATGCGTTGTTTTGATAGAGTATTCTATTAGTTCTTGAATCTATAACTATTTCGCTACATTTGTTTGAAAATTCATCCTTGTTTTGCGCATATACGTTTACGTGTGTATGTGATAAAATTGCAAGAACGAATAGCATTGCTATAATTTTATATATCTTTTTCACTTCTATTTTCCTTGAGAATTGTTTCAGTTAAATTTTTAATTAAATCGCTTGCTTTATCAATCACTCCATCGTACTTATTTGATGAAACTGACAAAACTTTATATTCTTCTTCACTTTTATTTTTTACTAAAAATGCACATGGTTTAATAGATACAACCGAGCCGTTTCCAGCAGAAAACGGCAAGTCTTCACCTTTATTAAAAAAAGAGACTTTTCCATATTCACCACCGCCAGTAATTAAACACAAAGTGACTTTTGCAACGGGAATTATAACGTTGTTTTCACTTTCTATAGGCGAGCCTATAACCGTGTTTATATCAACGATATCAGTTAAATTTTGCATTAAATTCGAGATTGTTTGATTTATTCTATTAGATTTTTCTTTCATTTAATATTTTCCTTTTTATTTTTGAAATAAAATAATAAATAATTGCAAATAAATTAAAAATTATTTTAATTTCAGTATTGAAATTAAACATATATTCATTTGTAAATATATTTAAATTATTTTCAATTTTAAGATAATTCTTTTTGTGTTTTAATAATTTACAAAATAAATTATTTAGCACATAAAATAAACTACTTAGAGCAAATAAATATTCTAAATTGTGTCCGCCAAAAAACACGCTTGACTCTATTTTTAGTATTGTAAACTCTGACAAATTCCCCATTTTGTTTTTGTTAAATAACAGACTGGATAGTTTAACTTTTTTAAATTTGTTTTTATTGTAGAAAATTAAAACGTTTAAGTTTTCTACTTTAATTTTTCCATAAATTATTCTAATAAAATTAAATAATTTTATATTAAAAAACAAATTATTGTTAAAATTTTTATAATTTAAATTTGTTTTAATAAATATTGGAAAAAATAATAAAAAAACAGATATTAAAATAGCAGTTAACACTAATTTTAATATCTGTAATAATTGATAATAATATGCAATTTATAAATTTAAAGTTAAATTTTATTTATTTCTTCGTCTTTTAAAAAGTCGGGAATTTCTTCTTCGGCTAAATCCGGTAAAACAAATTCTTCTTCAGCTTTTTTGCTTGCGTCTTTAACGTCTTCAGTAGTTGCGCTCTCTTCAACGTAAACGTCCTTTTTATAAAGATAATCGCTCTCCGTGCTATCAGTTCTAAGTAAACTAATACGATTTATAAGTTCGTCATAATCTGGTAGTTCGTCTAAAGAAGAAATTTGAAAGCGTTTTAAGAAGTTGTCGGTAGTTCCAAAAAGAACTGGTCTACCGACTGCGTCTTTTCTACCAACGGGCTCAATTATACCTAACTCTAAAAGTTTTTGAATAACGTATTCGCTATTGACGCCTCTAATTTCTTCAAGGTCGATTCTAGTGACTGGTTGTTTATATGCGATAATTGCGGCAGCTTCTAGCATACTTTTAGATAGTTCACGTTCTTTAATTGGGTTTAAAACGCTTGAAACTTCATTGGAATAATTTGGGTTTGAACAAAATTGCAACTTTTTATTAAAAACTAAAAGTTGTATTCCGCTATCTTCCCCATATTTATTTGATAATTCTTTAACTGCATTTTTTACGTCTGCTTCAGAAACTTCTAATTTTTCAGCAATATCGCTAATTAATACTTGAGTGCCTGAAACAAATATTATTGATTCAATTATATTGGTCAATTTCTCCAAGTTCTTCATTTCTATCTTCCCTTAATTGTATTGTAATATCGTCAAACGCTTGAGATTGCTCAACGGAAACGTATTGTAGTTTAAGTAGTTCAAGTAATGCTTGAAAGGTTGTAATTAGTTCGCTTTTGGTTAGCCTTGACGAAAATAGTTCGTAAAAGCTAATACACTCTTTTTGACATAAAACCGTTCTAATGTGCTCAATCTTATCTTTAACGGTGAAAACTTCTTTTGGAATTTCTTTAGTGACTGTTGCTTGCTTTTTCTTGTCGTCAATTCTCATCAAGAGTTTAGAAAACGCATCTACAAGCCCCTCTAGATTGAAGTCGTTATAAACTATTCTAACGTCTCCAACGGACTTGTCTGGCTCTTTATAAAACCTTTCAACGTTTTCCTGTTGTTTTAGTTTCTCACTTGCCTCTTTGAAAAGTTTATACTCTTCAAGACGCCTTTTAATCATTTCTTCAGGATCTTCGTAATCTTCGTCAAACTCTTCAATTTTAGGCAAAATTGACTTAGATTTAATTTCTAGAAGAGTTGCCGCCATATTTAAGTATTCGCTCGCCTTATCTACGTCAATTTGGTCTAACCCGTTCATGTATTTTAAGAATTGGTCGGTGACGTCGGAAACGAAAATATCCTTTATCTCTATTTCAGCCTCTTTAATTAGGTGAAGTAATAAGTCTAAAGGACCTTCAAAATTATTAAGTTTTGTTGAATAATCTACCGTAGAAATAAATTCAGCCATTAGAATATTAGCCCCCAAAACCAAGTTATCGGTGTGCTTATTACCCCGACGCCAAATCCAATAATATTGCCTAAAACGTCGAGATACATTAAGTTAGTAAAATCAGAAATTATACTTAAAAAGAATAGTGCGTAAAGCACGTAAATTCCATATTTTTTATAATTATAGTAAAAATTAGATTTTTTCTTAACGAAACTATCAATTAATCTAAATCCGTCAAGCGGATAAATTGGTAAAAGATTAAAGATTGCAAATGATAGACTGAAAGAAAAGATATACAATAGCGTTTGACTTAATACTTGAGTAAATAAGCCGAACTCCGGTATATAGCTGGATAAAATAAGAAGTGGATAAGCAATAAACGCTAAAATATAGTTAGCAAGAACGCCTGCTCCCGCAACGAAGAAAGAGTGAAGCCTATATCTTCTAAAATTCATTGGGTTAACAGGAACGGGCTTTGCCCAACCAAATCTTGCTAGAACAAAGCAAATTAGCCCCAATAAATCGAAGTGAGCCATTGGGTTGAGCGTGTATCTGCCGTAAGCCTTTGGCGTGTAGTCACCACATTTTACAGCCACGAAAGCGTGCGCAAATTCGTGAACGGGCAAAACTACTATCAACGCTAAAAATATAGTTATATATTCAAGTATGGTATCTATCATAGTAAATATTATAATATAGCAATTAAAAAAAATCAAGAGAAAAACGCTTAAAATAAATTAAGCGTTTTTATATTTTATAGGTCGTTTTTAAGCAAATCTTCATAAGTTTGACCTTTAACAGCCAAATAATCTAATCCATCTTTTACCATAACTACGGCAGGAACAAGATTTCTATTATAATTGCTAGCCATTGAATAATTGTACGCTCCCGTTGATAATACGGCAAGTATTTCACCTTCTTTAATTTCTGGAAGCGAAACGTTTTCGGCTATTATATCGCCACTTTCACAGCATTTTCCCGCTATTGTGTACGTTTTGGTTGCAGGATTGTTCATTCTTTCTGCCGCTACTACTGAATATTTTGCTTGATATAATGCAAATCTTGGGTTTTCAAACATGCCCCCGTCAATTGCAATATAATTTTTTAAGTCTTTAATTTCCTTAATTCTTCCAGCAGTATAGAGTGTAATTCCCGCCTCTCCAACTATAGAGCGACCGGGTTCTAAAATAAGATATGGCTTTTTAATTTTAACTTGTTCTATTTTGTTTTTTAGGGTTGTCGTTATTTTTTTTATAAAGTTTTGGTACGAGGATAAATTCATTTTTTTATCGCCGTCGTAGTAATATATGCCAAAGCCCCCACCTAAGTCCAAAATATCGAAGTCGACGCCTAGTTGGTTATTAATTAAAGCGTAGAAATCAATCATTTTTTCCGTAGCAATTTCAAATGATTTTTCTTCAAAAATTTGCGAGCCTATGTGACAATGCAAACCCTTTAATGATAAACCTTTTAAATCTAACGCTTTTTTGATAACGTTAATTGCCTCAATGCCAATGCTAAAACCAAATTTTGAATCGGGGTTGGCTGTTTGAATATAGTGATGAGTGTGCGCTTCTACTCCTGGATTTACTCTAATTAATAGGTTTTGAATAACTCCTATTCGGTTTGCTATTTCGTTAACGTCGTCAAGTTCAGAATAAGCGTCAACAACTATTAATCCTACTTTATTTTGTATTGCAAATTCTAGGTCTTTATACGATTTATTGTTCCCGTGAAAAATGATGTTTTCGGGTGAAAAATTAACTGCTAGAGCCGTTTTAAGTTCGCCGATAGAAACTACGTCGACACCTAAATCTTTTGATTTTATAGTTCTTAAAATATCTTTACAACAAAATGATTTTGACGCAAAGGATATTTTGCCTAAGCCGTATTCAACGTTAAGTGTTTTTTGATAGGCGTCGCAGACGTTTTCGATATATGCTTTATCATAAACGTATAAAGGAGTGCCGTATTTTTTTGCTAGAAAAACACAGTCAACTCCCCCTATTTCTAAATGATTTTGTTTATTTATTTTTAAGGTATCTCTTTCGTTCATAACTCACCTAAATTTTTACTAAATTTATTATAACAAAAAGAGATATTATAGTCAATCAATTGGCGTTAAATTATATATTCCAATCCAATATTGTGTCGTCAAGATAATCGACGTATGACTTTTTGTCGACATTTTCTAGTGATACGATATTTTCTTCTTTAATCAATACGCCGTCTTCGTAAACAGAAATAGTACCTAAACGTTGGTTTTTAATAATTGGCGCTTTAATAATACCGTTAGGTTTAACTACAACTTCCAAATTTCTTTTTTGATTCTTTTTTGAGAATAGAAATATTGGATTTTCTGTGCAGATTTCAATTTGATCCTTTTTGCCATTTACAACTTCAAATTTTTGTTCTAAAGGTGAAGTGTTATCGACTATTAGTTTGTTTGTATAGTTGGAAAAGCCATAGTTAAACATCGACGATACTTCCTTAAATCTTGTTTTTGAGTCTGGCGCATTGATTACAACGCATACTAAACGCATATCGTTTCTCTTTGCCGATGCAACTAAACAGTGGCCTGCTTGACTTGTATACCCCGTTTTTCCACTATCACACCCCTCGTAAAATCTAATCAACTTGTTAGTGTTAGCAATTTCAGTATATCTATCGTTTGGATGTTCGAATTTATCCGTCCAAATTTTTGAAAATTTAAAATAATCATCGTGACTGATGAGTTCTAAAAACATTTTGCTGACGTCTATTGCACACGAAAATTGTCCATCCTTTGGTAAGCCCGTACAGTTAACGAAGTTGGTGTTGTCCATTTTTAATTGTTTTGCTCTTTCGTTCATTTTTTCAACAAATAGTTCTTCGTTTCCACATAATCTTTCGGCAAGGGCAACGCAAGAGTCGTTTGCAGACGCTACTACTATACTTTTAATCAATTCGTGTACCTTATATTCGCCGTTTTCCTCTAGAAAAACTTGAGAGCCACCCATGTTTGAGGCGTTTTTGCTTATTGTAATAGTTTCGTCTAATGATAAATTACCGTTATCTATATTTTCAAAACATAAAAGCAAGGTCATGATTTTACACATGCTTGCTATAGGTCTAGCCTCTTTCTCATTATGGCTATATACGATTGTTTTTGAATCGGCATCAAGTAATATTGCCTGATTGCTTTCTAAATGTAAAAAGTTTTTCTCTTCTGCAAAAGTTTTGTGTTTGCTAAAAAAGAGTAGTGAACTCATAAAAAAGGTTATTGCTAAAAAAATAAAAAATACAGAAAATCTTTGTTTCATATATCCTCCATTACAATTATTTTCTGTATTATTAGATTATTTATTCATTATGTGTGACATAAATGCAATAAATATCATTATATGTTTACTGACTTAACATGTTTTGGATTGAAATTCCAAAACCACGCGTTGAATCGTTGGTAAAAACGTGTGTAATCGCACCTACTAGTTTGCCATCTTGAACAATTGGACTACCACTCATCCCTTGCACAATACCACCCGTTTGGTCTATTAAGTTATTGTCGTTTATCTTTATAACGAAATTTTTATTACGTTTGTCGCTATAATCAATTTTAACGATTGATATAACGTATTCTTTAGGCGTGTTTCCGTCAATTGTTGTAAAGATGCTTGCCTCACCTATCTTTGCTTCTCCTAGATCAATCTTTTTAAGTTTTTTATAATTGTAGTTTGTGTTTAGGCGTCCAAATACACCGCAATTTTTATTGCTAATAATTTCGCCGATTATTTGTTCTTTTTGAAAGACGCCTTTTAATTGACCTGGATTTTGAGGTTCTCCCTTATCATAGCCCGTAATTTTGCAATTGTAGAGCTTTCCGCCCTTAATTTCCGCCATTTCATTTTTATAATAAACCGGGTGACCTAAAGATGCAAATTTACCATTAGTTATATAGGTTATCGTTCCAATTCCATTTATTCCGTTTTTAATAAAAACACCAAGTTTATATTTACCATCAATATCTTTAGCGGGTTTAATAGTTTTAGATAATATTTCCCCATCTCTTTTTAATATTATTAGTTTTTCGTTAGAATTGCTTAGCGCTTTTTCAACGTCGTTAGCGTTATTTATCTCGTACGTTTCAATGCTTAATATTATATCTCCAACCCTAATATCTGCATTTTTAGACGGAGAAATCGTGCCGTTATCCGTTAAAACGTCAGTTAACCCAACAACGCTTGCTCCCCTAGTTTCCAGTTCAAAACCTGCAGGCATACCTCCTAAGTAAAATACGTTATCAGCTAGTGCTACGTGGTAGTTTTGATAATATACGTTAAATAATAAGGTTAAAGATAATAAGACAAATATAAATATGTTTCTTTTTTTCATTTTTTCACCGTCTAACTTATAATGTGGAAAATGCTTTAAAATATGCGAAGAAGCCAAAAATCTTTGACTTCTTCTAAACTTTTTATATTTGCGCCTTGAATTTATTTGATTCTTCAATTATATTTATCGAGTGCTCGTCTGCCGTTTTATTATTTGAAAACGACCCGATAAGTCTTGAGATTTCTTTAATCTTTTGTTCGTAATCGAGCGATTCAACTCGAGTGTAGGTGTTTTTGCCGTCAGTAATTTTAGAAATAAGCAAATTGTTATCTGCGTAAGCCACAATTTGTGGCAAGTGTGATATTGCAATTACTTGAACGTCTTTAGAAATTTTAACAAGTTTTTCAGCGACAACTCTAGCAACAATTCCACTAATGCCGGCATCTATTTCGTCAAAAACAAAGGTTGAGATATCGTTATGCTTAGAAGTTTGAACTTTAATAGATAGCATAAACCTACTCATTTCCCCGCCACTAATAACAAAGGATAATGGTTTTAGTGGCTCGCCAAGGTTAGCCGAGAAATTAAATTCAATAGTATCAAAACCAAGTCTCTCAAAATTACAATCTTCAAAATTTGGAATACTAGAGAAACCAATCTCAAACTTAGAATTAGGCATGCCCAACTCTTTTAATTCAACTTGGACGCTTTTAGATAGTATTTTTGCCGTATCTTCTCTTAATTTTCTAAGTTCTATAAATTCATTGTATAACTCTTTTTTAAGGTTATTTTGATTAACTACTAGTTTTTCATATAATACCGAAAAATTTTCTAGTTTATCTTTTTCTTTCTTTGCGTTTTCTAAAAATTCTACTATTTCTAAATAATTATCGCCGTATTTCTTCTTGATTTTTTTAATATCGTCAAGCCTAGAATCAATCTCGTTGTAGTCGTACTCGCTATAATCAAAAGACTGTAAAAGACTATCTGCAACGCCTGAAATATCGTCAATTTCGGCGCTTACGGCTGAAATTCTGTCGCATAATTCTTGATATTCTTTCCCATAAGAAGAAATGTTTATAGATTCTCTTTCTGAGCCCGCCAAAACGTCGCAAACACCACCTTCGCCGTTTAGTGAATATTTTATTGAAGAAAGAGCATTAACAATTTTCTCCTGGTTTTTAAGTTTTTCTTTAATAACGGCAAGTTCTTCTTCCTCACCATCTTTTAAATCTACCTTTTCAATTTCGTTAATTTGAAAATTTAGTATATCTAGTCTAATTAAACGTTGGTTTTCGTCACCGCCTAATTGTTCTATTTCTCTAACTACGTTTTTATAATTAAGTAAAATATCGTTAATTTTTGCTTTTTTATTTAATAATTTATCACTGCCAAACTTATCTAAAAGCGCAAGTTGGTTGGTTGCGCTAAGCAAATAAAAATGTTCGCTTTGTCCGTGAACGTCAACTAAATTAGCGGTAAATTTCTTTATCATAGAAACGTTTGCGGTGTTGCCGTTAATCTTTATACTAGACTTGCCGTCGATAGTAAACTTTCTAGAAATAATTAACGTGGAATCGTAATCAAAATCTAAATCTTCATAAACGTTTCTTGCCCAATTTAGATTAGACAAATCAAATTCAGCGGTGACAATACACTCATTTTCACCGCTTCTTATATAGGTTTTATCCGCTTTAGCGCCTAAAACGAAGTTAAGAGCATCTAAAATAATAGATTTACCCGACCCCGTTTCGCCCGATAAAACGTTAAAACCTTTTGTAAATATTATCTCTGCTTTATCAATTAATGCAAAGTTTTTAATCAAAATTTTATTTAACATTAAATTGACCTTAAACTTTTCGCTACTACTTCAGCATCTCCGTTGGTTTTGGTTATAATAAGAAGCACGTCGTCCCCTGCAATCGTGCCTAAAACTAGTGGAATTTTCATGTGATCAATCGCCATACCTGCAGTACCTGCGTTTCCAGCAAGAGTTTTCACGACGATTAAATTATTTGCTATATGGATAGAAGTTGTCACGTTCTTAAATAAATCAATTATTTTTTGTGGAGTTTCTGTTGCTATTTCGGGTAAAAAATATTTAAATTTTTTATTAATGCCCTCAACCTTGATTAAATTAAGTTCGTTAATATCTCTAGAAACGGTTGCTTGCGATACTTCAAAGCCGTTTTTAAGCAAGATTTCAGTTAGTTCTTCTTGATTTGAAACTTCTTGCTCATTTATAATTTTTACAATGAAATTTAATCTATCCTTTTTAGTCATAATTATTTATCGTCCTACTAAATAATTTTTTTGAAAGTTTTTTATAAAAGTTTAGTTGCTCTCTTCTTAAAAAGACGGTTTTATTTGAAGCCTTTTTAACTGAAATTACGTCTTTTTCTTTTAGATCGCAAATAAACTTTCCGTCTACGAACAGCCCTGCGCTATTACTTCCTTCTAAAACTAAATCACATTTAGATTCTGCCGAGAATACCACAGATCTTTGTCCTAATGAGTGAGCAGATACAGGCGTAATAGATAAAGAATTTATTCCAGGGACCAAAATTGGACCTCCTGCCGATAAAGAATATGCCGTTGAACCTGTTGGCGTGGCAACAATAATTCCGTCCCCTACTATCGTTTCAACTTTATTTCCATCTATTGAGAAACTAACGTTTATAACGTTGCCCTTATTGTCTAGATAAGTTCTTTGAATATTAACGTCATTTAGCGCTAAATACTCTTTACCTTTATACGATATGGATAAATTAATTCTAGCATCTTCAATAAGTTGATTTTTAAGTAGCATATCAACTGCTAAATCAATTTCGTCAATTTCAAATTCACTCAAATACCCAAGTTTTCCACAATTTATTCCTATTATTGGAAGGTTTGACTTGCTTGCAAATTTCGTTCTTCTTAAAATAGTGCCGTCTCCACCGATAACGAATAAAACTTCAAACTTTTCATTTAGGTCAATTTCAGTTTCGCTATAAACAATTTTATATTCTATTAAATTTTTCTCAAGAGTTTTTGCAAGTTTTTTTACAGTTTTACTTGCTATCTCTTTTTCCGGATTCACGTAAACGAGAACTTTCATTATATCCCCTCTATATTGATAATAACACATAAAACGAATATTATCAATAAATATTCATAAAAATATTTATGATTTTCTAGTTAACATATAGTTTGTAAAATCAATTAAAAACTCATTGTTTGGAATTTTTTTAAGAATTTCAATACATTTTTTATGATATTCTATGCACTTTTTCTTAGTTTCTTCTAGTCCGTAAATTTTAATTGACGTGAGTTTGTCAACTTCTCTATCCTTATTGGGTGTTTTACCCATTTTAGAAAAATCGCTTTCAACGTCCATAACGTCGTCTACAAACTGAAAAAGAATTCCTAAATTATAACCAAACTCGCTAAGTTCGTTAAAATACTTTTTTTTACAACAAACGCTTGATATAAGTATTGGTGCAGTAATGAGTTTTGCAGTTTTATTATGATAAATATCTAGTAATAACTTTTCATTAAAATTAATTGATTTTTCACTTTGAAGATCTAGAATTTGCCCCTTTATCATCCCCTTAGAGCCTGCTAATTTAGATAGTAAGGATAGTGAAAGCGCGTCTTTAGATGAAAAATTTGTTTTATTTAACACAACTTCAAAGGCTAGGTTTAGTAAAGCATCTCCGGTTAAAACGCCGATATCTTCACCATATTTTTTATGTGTAGACAATTTTCCCCTTCTATAATCATCGTTATCCATGCAAGGTAAATCGTCATGAATAAGCGAATAAGTATGAATCATCTCTAGAGCAATGGAATGTTCGATTAAATCTTCAATATTGCCACCTAAAGCCTCGCAAACCGAATACATTAAAACGGGTCTAACCCTTTTTCCTGCGTCGAATATAGAATATTTTATAGCCTCGTTTAAGACGTTATCTTCTAAGCAATAGCAATCTAAAATTTTAGCAAGATTATCTTCAAAAAACGATTTATAGTAGGCATATTTATCCTTAAAACTCACCTTCTTCTCTCCTTAAGGCGCATTTATAAGTGTTTTCCATTAACGTTGCAATAGTCATTGGACCGACACCACCTGGTACAGGCGTAATATAAGAAGTCTTTTTACTAACGTTATCAAAATCAACGTCACCTTTAAGACCATTTTCAGTTCTATTTATACCAACGTCTATAACTACCGCTCCTTCCTTTACCATGTTTTCCTTAACGAATTGTGTCTTGCCAAGCGCAGCAATTAAGATATCGGCATTACTGCAAATTTTTTCAATATCCTTAGTTTTGCTATGGCAAATAGTCACGGTGCAGTTTTCTTTTAAAAGTAAAAGTGAAATTGGCTTGCCAACTATATTGCTTCTACCAATAACTACTGCGTTTTTGCCCGTAAGTTCAATATTAGCACTCTTAAGCATGGTAATTATGCCTTGTGGAGTACAAGAAACAATGCAAGGTTTTCCAAGTAGGAGATTTCCTATATTTATTGAAGTAAATCCGTCTACGTCCTTTTCAGGCGAAATACATGATAAAACCATATCTTCATTAATATGTTTTGGAAGCGGTAATTGAACTAAAATACCATCGATTTTATTGTCGTTAGATAGCGATTTTGTTAATTCAATAACTTCTTCTTCGGTAGCAGTTTCTTCAAGTTTATAAGAAAGGGATTTAATACCTACATATTCGCATGCTTTAATTTTATTTCTAACGTAAACTTGCGATGCAGGGTTTTCACCTACTAAAATAACCGCAAGTGTAATGTCGCGGTTATATTTATTCTTAAAATTCTCTACGCTGATTTTAAGTTGATCTTTAATGCTTTGAGATAACGCTTTTCCATCAATAATTTTAGTCATTTTTCTTCTCCGTAGCGTATCTTGATAAAATTCCGTTAACGTAATCAGTGCTTTTCTCAGTTGAATATTTTGCGCAAATATTTACAGCTTCGTCAATAACTACGGGAGTCGGTGTGTCAGGAAAATTGTCGAGTTCTGCAAGACCAACAAGTAAAGCGCATTTATCTACGTTTATTACTCTATCAAGTTTAAAGCCAATAGAATAATCTTGTATCACTTGCAAATTTTTATCAAAATCTTTGTCAACTGCATTTAATAAGTCAGTTGCAAATTTTTTATCGTCTATATTTAAGTCGGATGCTAAAACATCAAAAAGCCCTTCATCTATGTTGAAGAGCCTTGAATATATATATTTAAAAACTGTTTCTCTCGCTTGTCTTCTCATAACTTTTTCCTGAAGTTAATTTTTCTTTTCTTCCTTTTCTTTTTCTGCGTTTTCAGTTGGTGCTTCGCTAGATTCTTGTTGTGCAATAAGTTTATCCGGCTCAGTAAACAAAACGTCGTTTACGATTACGTTAACGCTATAAACGTGATAGTCGGTCATAGATTCTATATTGTGTCTAATAGCCTCTTGAATCTTAAACGCCATATCGGTCACACTTTGCGAATAATCAATCTTAACCTTAACCTCAACCATTACGCCGTTATTGGTAAAATCAATTTTAATTGCTTTACTTTTATTTTTAACGTAGGACACGTAGGAGCATAGTTCAGCAAAAGGAATTTCCGAAATAGCAAGTAATACTATTCCCTCAACTATGCCGTCTCCGTAAACTATCTTATCTTCTTGAGTCTTTCTTGGATAAATGTTAAAACGCTTCATAAATATCCTCTAAACAATATTTTTATATATTGTACCACAAAATATTTATTTTGCATAGTGTTTTTTAAGAAATAGGTATAATTTTTACATTTTCTGGAGCAATATTAATCTCTTCGGAGATTATAGAATATATTACGATTGCTTCGTCGGTCGTCATCTCACTTGATTTTGCTATAACGTTAACGCTATCTGATTCTAAACCTATAACCACTACTACGTCCTCAAAACCATAAGCTTTTATTAAGTTTTCAAGCAATAATTCTCTTTCGGTGTTTTGTGCGATTTCCGTCTTTAATGCTAGAGCACTAGAGTATTCTTCGCTGTCGCTAGGTGCGGATTGCAATACTTCGTCAATTTGCAATAAATTTTCGTTTCTAGTATTTAATCTTTCTAACCTATATTGAGTAAAATAGCTAGAATTTGCGCTTGCGTTAGTTTCAGTTGAAGAAATTGGCTCGGTAGTTAATACGAAATTAAATACTGCCGTCACAGCGAGTAGTGCTATCATACATGATAATACGATAATTTTTTTCCTTTTTGTCATAATTCTCTCCTTTTAATTTCTTGTCAATATTTCAATTTGACTTAAATTTATATTCAAAAGCGACGTTGTCGCTTGTTGAATTTTCGTTATTACTGATAAATTATTTTTATCAATTAGTATCATTACGCCCGAAATTTTTGGTGTTTTTTCTGTCAAAACTACCGTTTTGCCGTTAACTATAATTGGTTTTTCAGTCGTTTCAACACCATTTTCAGTTTCTAAAGTCACCTTTTCCATTGCCAAAACGCTTTGATTTCCCGATTCAATTGTTATAACTACCTTAACGTTTCCCGCCCCGTTTACTTCGCTAAGAAGTTCTTCTAGTTTACACTCTAAAGATGAAACGTAATCAACTTCTTTATTTTTTTCATCACTTGAAACACTACTAAATCCCGAAGAAACTAAAATTATAATGATTATTATAGCAATAATTAAACTATAAAATAACACTTTGTTTGATTTAATTTTTTCAAAAAAAGACTTTGATTTGCTAGTTAAATTATTCAATTATCTTTATCACTCCTTCACTAACACCTAGAAGTTTTGAAAGTAGCGTTTTTATCCTAACAATAATATCTATATTCGAATCGTTTGGATATATAACTTCACTACTTAAAAATACTTTGACGTTTTTTATCGAAAAATCTTGAATATTTGCACTATCGTACACTATCTCTATTTTATCCGCCTTTATATTTTCATTAAGCAAAATTTCCATGCACTCTTTTGACTTTTCTTCCGCCCTTAAATACATTGTATAATCAACGTATTCTTCATCTAAAACTATTGAAAAATTAGCATTATTTGATAAATTTAAGTCTTCAATATTTAGATTAAAAATCGGTTTAATCACTGAAAATATAAGCAAAATCGAAAGAATATAACTAATAAAATTAAAAATTTTACCAGAGGGCAATATTAAAGTTATAATCGAAATAAATAAAACGGTTGATCCAACGCTAACCACGTATTCCCACATAATACCCTACACGAACGCACTAGAAGAAATCATTAAAATTAAAATGGTAATAAAAAACATTAAGCCAACGACGAGCATACAAGCAATTAAGTGCGATATAGCCTTAGAGAACGCCGTGCAGGTATTTGATAATTTCACGTCTGAAAAAGGCTCTATAATCGCAGAAACTAATTTTAGTAAAAAAGAATAAGAAACAAGACTTAAAGTTGGTGACAATATCAAATAAAATATGGCAACCACACCTGTTATACCGAGCACGTTTTTAATGATAATTGAGCCTGCCGTGACTATATCGAATCCATCTTTTAGAAATCCACCTACGATTGGCACCATATTTGAAATAGCGTATTTTGCCGCCTTTATAGAAACACCGTCAACAACCGACGCGTTAATCCCCTGAACGGTTATAAATACACCAGATAAGGTTATTAATAAACCTAATACCCACTTAAACGTAGAAGTGAAAAAATCGGTAAATTTATTTAATTTTATCTTGTTAGAAAAGTTAGATAAAATACTAAATATTGTAAAAAACGAAATTAATGGTATTAAAACGTTTTGAACTATATTTATAAAACCTGTAGATAAGAACACTATTGTTGGTGAAAATATTCCAGCAGACACTTTCCCACCTGACGCAATCATCAAACTAAGCATTATGGGTGACATAATCTCGTTGAATTTCGCTATATTTTCAATAGTTGTTTTAGTTTTTTGAAACATGGTTATAATCGAATGAGATAAAATTAAAATTATCGCTAATAACATGGCGAAAAGAACGATATTTTTAATTTCATCCGATAAACTTCCCCCTCTAAAATTAACGATTAAACTACATACTATTGATATAAATACAATACTTAAAATAGAAGGAAGATGACTTTTAATATTTTTCGTAAACATACTGACAACAAAAGACAATACGTTTTCATAATCTATTGAATAATTTCCATTTATAAACCCATTAAAAATTGTACTAAAATCCAAGTCTGTTGGCGCACTCTCTATTGAATTAAAAAATTCTTCTAGTTTTGATAAATCAAGATTATTTAGTTCATTTTCAATAGTTTCTTCAATAGTTAGCGTTTCTGCTAAAACGTTATTAGTTCCAACAAAAGTGACAATTATAAAAAGTATAAATATTATTGATAATATAATTTTTTTCATCCTGTTAGACTACCTAAAAGATTAAATATAGCATAAAATATAGGCATTGAAACGATAAAAATTATAATTTTTCCTACCATAACTAGTTTGTCCGCTAAACTCTTATACCCTACCTCTTCAACCGTACTTGCGCCAAACTCTATCAAATACGCTATTCCAACAACCTTAAATAATATTTTATAAAATTCTACGTCAATTTTTGTACTATCTATTAGTGAAGTTATAAAACTATACGCTTGATTTAGATACGTTATCCCAAAGGACGCAATAACAACGCCAGAACAAACTAATGCAGGCACGAATAAATCGCTATTGACGTTTTTTAAGACAATCAATATAGTTGAAAATAAAATAGTTAAAATAACAAGTTTAACCATAGTTCACTAATACAAGTTGAAAATGTTCTTTATTGTTTCAAATAAGTCACCTATCATATTAACAACTATAGTTAAAACAATAATCAATCCTACAATTGAAACCATTGTAGCAATGTCTTCTCTATCATTTTTCTTTAACAATTGGCAAATTACGGCAATTAAAATTCCTATTGCAGCAATCTTAAAAATAATGTCAATTTCCATATAAAACCTAGATTATGATTATAAATATAAGAATTCCTAAAAGCACGCCTATTTTTAAATAAAGTGGCGTGTACTTCTTTTCGTTTAATTTAGACTCTTCTAGATATTCTAAAATTTGATTCCTTGATTCTAAAAAGTAATTTTTTTGCGAAATCGAATCCCCTTTACCTACGTTTTTTAGGTAAAAAATACTAAATTCTTTTTCTTTTTCGCTTAAATACAAGGGCAGAAAAATATTAGAACTACCAATAACAAACATTTCATTAATGATCTTATAAAAATCTGTTTTTAGTTCAATTTTTTCAATAATAGAAGGTAAAGTATTGTTTGAAAAAGAGACTTCATTAATTAAAAGTTGATTAAACGAGTAAAAATCATTAAAAAATATTCTTTTGTTGCAATATTTTTTCGATAATTCTTTTGAAATCATTATAGATGACACAATCAATATCACGCCTAAAATAAGCCTAAAATACATTTAAATCACCATCTAAATATCTTTTTATCACACCCTTTTTTACGTCGTCTAATATAACGTATCTTTCAAACACTCCTTTAATAAAGTATCTTTTATTCATCAATTGAAATTCGTCCAATGCGTGAGTAGTTGCAATAAGTTTAACCCCGTTATTAACTGCAAAATTTGCCGATTCCCAGTCGATTTTAGTGCACAATTCATCCATAATCACAATGTTAGGCGACATTGTTCTAATACCAACGTCAAATGCAAATTGTTTAGAAGAATACGAAATTTTATCAATATTTTTACCTTTTATGCTTGCAAATTCTCCCCTTTCATCAATGATTAAAATATTATTAAAACTTTCGTTTAATTGCCTTATTAAGTCTTTAAGCAGGGTGGTTTTACCCATAAATGGTGGAGAAATTATTAAAGTATTATATATTCCACCTAGAAACAATTTATTATAAATATCACTTGCTGAACCAAATATTTGATGTGGCAATCTAACGTTTAACGAACTAACGTCTTTTATCGTGATAACCGAATCGTTATCGGTCACACAAGTACCGGCTAGTCCAACTCTTACCCCATCTTTTCCTGCTAAAAACCCCTTTTTTATTTGTTCGTTAAAAGCGTATATTGAGCCTTCAGTTAGTTTGGAGATAATATAATCAATATCCAATTTGTCACAATACACATATTCGCCATTTTTAATTAACGGCAATGCTTGTCCTTTAAGGTTAACTTGAACAACCTCATTAAGTCTAATTCTAATTTCATATAAACTGGATAAATCTACGTTTGATAGTGCATCTAGGAACTTTTGTGGTAAAAAACTTAAATCCATTTATATATGTATATGTTTTACAATTTTTTATAGAACAAAAAAACCTATTCGAATCTCGAATAGGTTTTTAATTTTTATTTTAGATATTAATTTTCAGAAGTTTTAATCATTTCGGCAATAGAAACGCTACCGTCGTCTTCACTCCAACTATGTGGTTCTTCATCTTGAGCTTCCTCTTTCTTTGCTTCGCGCTTTTTAGAAGACTTTTTAGGTTCTTCTACTTCAGCAGGTTCTTCTGGAAGTAAAGCCTTAATTGAAAGATTAATCTTTTCTTTTTCAAAGTTGATATCGATAATCTTTGCTTCAACCTCTTGACCAACTTGAAGAGCCGTTGCAGGATTTTCTAGATATTTATTAGAAATATTTGAAACGTGAATTAAGCCGTCAACACCTTTTTCAATTTCAACGAAAGCGCCGAAATTAACTAATCTAACAACGTTTCCTTTAACAACGTCGCCTACTGCATATTTTTCAGCAACGATATCCCATGGTTTTTGTTGAAGTTGTTTATATCCTACAGATACTCTCTTATTCTCAACGTCAATCTTAAGGATTTTGAACTCGTATTCTTTGCCAATTTCTAAAACGTCTGCACAGTTTTCACATCTAGTCCAAGAAAGATCAGAAATGTGTGCTAAACAATCAAATCCGTTAACGTCGATAAATGCACCAAAATTTGCAAATCTAACAGGCGTACCTAAAACAACGTCGCCTTCTTGGATGCTACCAAAGAATTCTGCTTCTTTTTCAGCCTTAATAGCATCTCTTTCTTGTTTTTCAGCCTCTAAGATAACTCTTTGTGAACCAACGATTTGACGGCGTGCGCCCTTTGATTCAACCTTTTCTGCTTTTAATCTTAAGGTTTTACCAACGAATTTGTTTAGATCCTTAACAAAACCAATAACGATTTGTGAAGATGGAACAAACACTTGATAATTACCATATTTACCAATAAGGCCACCTTTATTTGCAGAATCAATTACCGCCTCGAAGATTTTACCATTTTTAATTTCTTCGATATCACTTTCTTCTTTTAAGACTTTTTCCATAGCCTTTTCAGAGAACTTAAGTGGGTTTTTACCAACTACCATAACTCTAATCTTGTCGCCTGCTTTATAATTTTCAGGATTGTAGTCAGCAAGAATTTCAGACTTATTTAAATCAAAATCGTCTTTCTTAGCGTCTTTGATTGATAAGGTTAAGCCTTCTTCTTTAACCGAAGATATAACTGCGGTAATAATTTGACCAACTCTAAAATCTCTGCTTGGCTTAATGTTGTTAAAAGCCAATTCCATTTCTGATTTCTTTTCTTCTGCTTGCGCTGGAACTTCAGCAACGGTTTCTTCTGAAGCAATAACTTCAGTTTCAATGGTGTCCTTTGTAACTTTCTCCATGTTTGAGATAACCTCCTGAAATTGCTCTATCGGTGTAGACGCACCAAGAACAATTCCTACCCTTTTATAATTTTTTATTGTCTCATAATCAAAGTCAGTTGGATTAATTAATCTATAAACTGCATTACAATTTTTTTGGCAAATCTTAAAGAGATTATCGGTGTTATTGCTATTAGCACCACCCAAAACCAAAACTGCTTGGCATTTTTTTGATATATAATCAGCTTCCTTTTGTCGATTACTTGTAGTATAACAAATTGTTTTGAAAATATCAACTGATTTTAGGTCCTTAAAAGCAAAATTTTTAATAATATTATTAAATTTTTGCTCCGAAAATGTTGTTTGAACGACAACACAGACCTTATCAGCCGAAATCTTAGGCAAATTCTCACAATCTTCAGTAATTATTGCACTATTGTCGCACCAACCGTTAATTCCCTTAATTTCCGGATGTGTTTGATTTCCAATGATGATTATTTGATATCCTTTATTGTAATGCTCGTGAACTTTTTTTTGTATGTCTTTAACAAACGGGCAAGTGCAATCTACTATCTTTAAGCCTAATACTTTTGCTTTGTCAAATACGGTTTTACTTTCACCGTGAGTTCTAATAAGCAATACGTCGCCCTCAATAAATCTTTCGTCGTCTAGGCTATCTATCGTTATTATTCCACGATCGGAAAGTTTATTTATAACGCTTTCGTTATGTATAATTTCACCTAAAACGAACTTTCTTTCTCCCTTTAAGGAAAAAGCCTCGTCTACGGCTCTTTTAACACCAAAACAAAAACCACTATTTTTTCCTATTATTACTTTCATTTTTTACTCTTTTTGTAGTAAGTTTTAATAGATTTTTTTGTTCTTCAACCATTTTATCATAAATTAGTTGAGTAATTTTACCTTGATCTTGCTCATTACCTTTCTTATCGTAAAAATCACACAACTCAAAAGGTGTGCCGACAATCATTTTATTTCTTCTAAATATTCTTGCTTTTTTCCATATAATGATGGGCAAAATTTTACACTTTGCCTTAAGAGCAAAAACTCCCGCTCCTTCTTTTAAGGGCTGAATATCAATAGTACCAGTTTTATTTCTCGTACCCTCTGGAAAAATTAAAAGTTTGTTATTTCCATTTTTTAAAAATTTAATTAAGTCAATTAAGGTTCTTAAATCAGGTTTTTCCCTATCAATTGGAATTGCTCCATACCCTTTTAAGATTTTTCCATAAACATTAGATTTTAGTGCCTCTTTTTTTGCTAAAATTAAATAATTTTGTCGCTTATTTAGAATAGCCAAATATAAACAATCTATAACGCTAAAATGATTGCACACGATAACGCAATTTTCTTGCGGTAAATTTTCTTTATTAAAAATCTTAACAGGATAAACGCAAGAAGCAATTCTTAATATAAATCTTTTAAAAACGTTTAATTTCATTGTCTATTTGACTACCTTGAAAAATTTATTTTATGTATGATAATACTTTGTTTATTACTTGCTCTATAGTCATGTATGACGTGTCGATTTCAACTGCGTCGTCGGCCTTTTTTAACGGCGCAAAATCTCTGTTTTTATCGTTATAATCCCTTTGTTCAATTTCTTCTTTTAGCGCATTGAAATCAACGTTGTGACCTTTAAGCTTAAGTTCTTTGAATCTTCTATCTGCTCTAACGTCAACACTTGCCGTTATGTAAAACTTATATTCAGCATTTGGCAAAACGTAAGAGCCAATATCTCTTCCATCTAAAACACAAGAAGTGCCTGAAGCAATTTTTCTTTGCATATCAACCATTTTAAGTCTAACGGGCTTAAGGCTTGAAATATTAGACGCAGCCATAGATACTTGTGGTTCTCTTATTTTATCCGAAACGTCTTCACCATCTAAATACGTATGCTGCGCACCGTCAATATATTTAATATCTAAATCAATGTTATTGATAAAAGTATTAACACCTGTTTCGTCAAACGTATCAATTCCTAGTTTTAAAGCTTTTAGAGCCGTTGCTCTATACATTGCGCCGGTATCTAGATAAAGAATGTTAAGCGTGTTTGATAATTTTTTTGCAATAGTGCTTTTACCACTACCTGACGGACCGTCAAGTGCTATTGTAATCAATTTTTCCATAAAAACTCCTTTCTATACTGTTATTATAACAAAATAGCATATTTAAATCAAGCGTTATTCCCTGCCAAATGCCCGGTAGAAAAGGCTATTTGCATATTAAAACCACCGGTAAAAGCGTCGACGTCGATTAGTTCTCCACAAAAATACAATCCTTTAACCAATTTACTCTCCAACGTTTTAGGGTTTATATCTTTAACTGAAACGCCACCAGACGTGATAATGGCCTCCTCAATTGGTCTAAGTCTTTTAATTTTAAATTCAAGATTTTTTAACACGTTAATTATATTAAATCTTTCGACTTTTGTAATCTCTGCGCATTTTTTCTTCCCTGAAACGTTTGCTTTATCTAAAATAACGTCAACTAGTGAAGAAGGAACTACTGAACGCATTATAATTGATAAATTTTTATTATTATTCTCAGCAAAAAGCCTAATAAACTTAGCATCTAAAGTTTCTAAAGTTAAAGCAGGCTTTAAATCAATGATAAACTTTGCGTTTTCTAACGAATATTTTGTCAAATAACACGAAGATGACAACACGATAGGCCCAGAAATGCCAAAATGTGTAAATAACATTTCCCCAAAATCACTATAAAGTATCCTATCGTTTACAATCACAGTAATCGATACGTTTTTTAACGATAAACCTTGCATTTTTAAGTGGTCACTACCAAAAAGTTCAATTCCAACTAACGAAGGTTTAGGATCAACGATTTTATGACCTAATTTTCTTGCAAAAACGTACCCATCTCCCGTGCTTCCGGTTGAAGAATAAGATTTTCCACCCGTCGCTATTACAATTGAATCACATTCAATTTCACCAGATTCCGTAATAACTTTTTTAACCTTATTGTTTTCACAAATCACGTCTACAACGTTTGTGTTTAGTCTAATATCAACACCCAATCGTCTCAATTCTTTTTCCAAATATTTTGTCACGTCACTTGCTTTATTGCTAGAAGGAAAGACTCTTTTTCCACGTTCTACGGTCAAATTAAGCCCTAAATCCTCAAAAAATTTCATTGTATTCTTTGACGAAAAACTAAAGATGCTACTATATAAGAATTTTGGGTTGGAAATTACGCTATTAAAAAATTCTAACGGCTCAACGTCGTTAGTTAAATTACATCTCCCTTTTCCCGTAATGTATATTTTCTTACCAAGTTTTTCATTCTTTTCTAGGAGTATAACGTTATTATTAAGTTTTGCCGAAGCGATTGCGCACATCATTCCTGAAGCGCCACCACCAATTACTATAACTCTTCTCATAATCACCAATTATGTTAGACATAATATCAATGCAAATCATTAGTTTTTATAATATTTTTTGCATTTTTCACATTAAACAATTTATTTAAGAAAAATTTATCGTTTTTAATTATATTAATTGCTAAATAAATTGTAAATATAAAAAATAAAACGTATATTGATATACCCCACCAAGAGTCGTATGGTATTAAATTATTATTTAACGTGAATGCAGAAAGGAAAGTCGTAATACTTCTAGTGCATATAGTCATAATTATAAAAAATTTGGGCTTTATTGCAGAAGTTCCCGCAAGCATACAAAGTAAATCGTCTGGAAAAAATGGGAATAAAAACATAAACGTAAAGAGAGCCTTATCTTTCCCCTTAAAGAATTTAACGGCTTTTTCTAATTTTTTATAGCCAACAAGCCACCCTACAACCTTTACTCCAAAAATTCTACCAAAGTAATATGAAACTATTGACCCCGATATAACTCCTATCGCGCCGAAAATAGCGCTTTTAAGAGGTCCAAATAACAAAACCCCAACAGACGTTATAAAGATTGAAGGAACTGGTAAAATTGTCACTTGAAAAAATTGAACTAAAATATAAATCAGTACAGCGTATCCATTAAACGATTCAACGAAACCCCGTAATTCATTTACTGAGTTTATCTTTTTCAGGAATTCAAAATTATTAAGTAAATATAACGTTATTGAAGAAAAAAGCGCTAAAAGCACAAATAAAACTAATACTTTATTAAAAAAAGACTCTTTTTTAGTTATTGCAATCAATACAAATACTAAGCAATATAAGACAAAAACAATAAAAACGATCCAACAATTTTTTATAACCCAATCCACGCTAAGCAAATAGTCGAGCCAAAAACACAATGAAAAACATGTAAACATTGCGCAAATAAGGTATTTTATTAGAGTTAATATAATATTTTTAGAAATATCCATATCTAAATTATATTAACCCTTAGATTTAGTTATCCTAAATTTTAAGCCTTTTTATATTGTTCAACGGCAATTTTATCGCATTTATTGTTATAGGGATTATCACTATGCCCTTTTACTTTTATAAAATTAACCTTATGTGTTTTATAAAGAGATAAAAGCCTTTTCCACAAGTCTACGTTTTTAACTTCTCTGCCATCCGAGCCATGCCAATCTTTAGAAAGCCAAGAGTCAATCCAACCTTGATTAAACGCGTTTATAACGTATGATGAATCACTATAAATGTTTATCTTAGATGGTTTTTCAATAGCCTCTAGCCCCTTGATGACCGCCAATAATTCCATTCTATTGCTAGTTGTTTCATCTTTTCCGCCAGAAACGACGATTTCTTCCCCATTTATTAGAATTATAGCACAATAGCCACCTTTACCAGGATTTCCACTACACGCTCCGTCGGTGTAAACGTCTATCGCCTTACTCTCACCGTTTTCAAGTTCGTTTGCTCTATTTATACATGCAAAAACTGCATTATCAACAATTTTTGGGAGTTCAAAATTTTTAAAAACGTTTATCGCTTCAATGGTTGTACCACCCTTGCTACAAACTGCAGTAATCAAATCTTCTAGAGATTTATCGCCCCTATTTTCTATCATATGAGCGCTACCTTTCATAGTGGCAACTACCAGTTTTTCTGCATCTTCATTTGTTAAGCCGTTTTTAACACCAGCGTCCATCAACGATTTAGCAAATAAATAAAAATATGCAGGCGCGCTACCACTAATACCAGTCACAGCGCCAAGTTTACTCTCGTTAAGTAATACTACTTTAGAAACGGAAGAAAATAAACCAATAATAAATTCTCTCTCTTCTTTTAGTGTAAAATCTTCAGCATCTATACCTACAGCCCCAAAACCGACCGATACGGGAGTGTTTGGCATACATCTAGCCACTTTTTCACATCCAAGTTTTTCTTTGATTTTAGCCTTATTTACGCCTGCCATTATAGAAACAACCTTAACACATGAATCAAGTTTAACGTTTTCAAGCGAATAAAAAGTTTGTGGCTTGATTGCAAGTAAAACATATTCACTTTGGCTAAACACTTCATCATTACTCATTGTAGTTGCTACGCCAATATTATCGTATGATTTTAATGCTTCAAGCGAAACGTCACTCACAAACACATCGTCAACGCGTATGGTTTTTGATAAAATCAAGCCGTTTACTATTGCTTTAGACATAAAACCAGCGCCAATTACGCCTAATTTAAATTTCTTTTCCATTTTTACCTCTTTTTAATTGACTAAAATCAAGTTTTAGTATATAATCAAATGTGTTTTTAGGGGAGTGGCTCAACGGTAGAGTAGCGGTCTCCAAAACCGTAGGTTGCGTGTTCGAATCGCGTCTCCCCTGCCAAAATAGTATCAAACTTTTTTGTTTGGTACTATTTTTTATTGTATAAAATCACGCAACCAACGGTTGCTGATTGCTCAGTAAACTACGTAGGACTAACGCCCGAAACACGTCTCCCAGTCAAATTTCAATTACGAATTTTCGTGGTTGAACTTTTTTTATTTTAATAACAAGACTCGAAAATTTCTTTAACTTCTTTAAATCCTAGCGTTATATAAGATTTAATAGTGCGAGTTTTTTGAAACGTGCATAAATCTGCCAATCTATCCAAACTATCCTTACTAACTCCAAATTCGCTAATTTTTGAAGGCATGCCGATAGAAATAAAATATTCACTCATTTTATCAATACCTAAAAGCGCTGCTTTTTCATCGTCAACTTCGTTAACGCCCCAAACGTTTCTAGCGAATTTAGCAAATCTAGAAATATTCTTTTTGTAAACGTATTTTGCCCAAGTAGGAAATAAAACTGCAAGCCCTGCGCCATGCGCAACGCTATCGTATTCACCGCTTAAAGCGTGCTCTAATTGATGAACAGCCAAAAAGTTTTCTCTACCACAAGCCGTTAAACCGTTGTGAGAAAGGCTAGAAGCCCACATTATAGTTGCCCTTGAGTCGTAGTCAGTTGGGTTGTCTATGGCGATTTTTCCCGCTTTAATTACTGATTTTAGAACACCTTCCGCAATCATATCGGTTAAATCAGTGTCTGGAAACAAAGTAAAATATCTTTCCATAGTGTGAGCCATAATGTCAACAACACCGCAAGCCGTTTGATATTTGCTTACGGTATAAGTTAATTCCGGATTACAAACGGCAAACTTACATCTATTCAACTCAGAACTAAAGCCCTTTTTCATATTAAGTTCAAGATTTGTAATAACTGCGGAATTACTCATTTCACTACCCGCTGCCGACATAGTTAAAACAACTCCAACAGGCAATGCGCTAGTAGGAACGGCTTTACCCATAGCAAAACTCCAAACGTCAATATCGTTTACTGCGCCAAGAGCAGTAAATTTAGAAGAATCTAATACGCTTCCACCACCAATCGCCAAAATAAAATCAACATTTTCTGCTTTAGCAATCTCAACGGCTTTTCTAACGAAAGTTAATTTAGGATTAGGCTCAACGCCTCCACAAAGAACGTATTCAATATTATACTCGTCAAGACAAGATAAAACCGAGTCCAATAGCCCGCTTTTAATCACGCTATTTTGACCATATTGAATCATTATTTTCTTGTAGCCGTAATTAGAAATAATTTTTCCAATTTCTTTTTCAGTTCCTTTACCGAAATATACTTTCGTTGGAGTATTATATATAAAATTTTCCATATTTCCCCTAATCATTTAATAATTTCAATAGGTTTAGAATCAACTTCGACTTCGAAAATATCACCTATTTTAGCAACTAACTCTACGACTTTGCCGTTTTTAACAATTTTTAACTTTTCTCCGCCAAAATTATTTTTAATTTTAACAATTTGTTTCTTTCGAGAAGATAATTTAATTCTGTTAACAAAACCATTTATACACTCGGCAGAAACTATAACGCCACCATAACTTCTAAATTTACTAAACGAGCAATTTTTCTCCCACTCGTTAGGCAAAGCCGGGAACAAATCCATATACCCCTTATGGTCTTGCATTAACATTTCTTGAATAGTATCGCAATATGAATATTGCGCTTCTAAAGTAAATGGTCTATAATGCAAAATACTTATGCCAAGATTTTTATAATCTCCGTTAAGATGGAATCCATTTGGAGATAAAAAGGCTTTTGAATATCTAACTAATTTTTCTCTAGAGGCATTACCGTTTTTTGCCATTGCATAAATTGCTCCAGCCACTGTAAACGACCAACCAACGAATCTTCCTTCACCCATGCCTTCTAAATTATTGATTGAAGCATCAATAATTTTTTTATCTTCTTCAACGTCGTAGTTTAGTAGATGAAGTGGATAAATCGCCATTAAATGCGACAAGTGTCTATGCGAGTAGGGCAAAATATTATTTTTATCAACCTTAAGTGTGCCTTTTCTCCACTCTCCGTCTTCTTCAATCAAATGATAAGGCTCTAGTTTAGACAAAGCACTTTTATAAATTGACGAATCCAAGTTTAGAATATCGCAATATTTAATTAGTGTAGTAAATAAATACTTTAGCAACGCCAAGTCGAAATTAGAGTTAGGTTGTAAATACGCATCTAAAGTTCCATCAAACACTTCAGGCGAAGTAGATAAAGGTAAAAATAATTTTCCATCCTTTTCCTCTAAAATACTCAAAATTGCTTGACCTACACCCTTAAAGAAAGGATAAGCCCTATTTTTTAGGAATTTATCATCTCCTGAATATAAATAATATTCGTCAAAACACTGAGCCACCCAAATAGTCATTGTTGGTGAAAGAGAATATTGTGTCCATCCAGACATAACTTCGCCAGTAATTGAAGTCGTTCCTGGTGATAAATATCCATTAACCCCAAAGAATTTTTTGGTAAATTTTTTAATATTATTTCTTATCGACCAAATAAAATCTACAAATACTCTACCTTCTTCGAGTCTGTTTGCCTTAACGTAAGACATGTAAGAAAGTTCCGTATTAGTATCATGATGATAGTCTCCACGCCATGGTGGAAGCGCATTTATATCTGCCGTCCACACACCTTGAAGTGGCATTGGATAAAAACCTTTTCTTGAAGTAGATGCAAACAAATACCACGACAAATAATACTGCTTTTCTAAATCTTTATCAGGAATATCAATATCCGACTTTTTCCAATAATTTGCCCACCATCTTACGTGCTCTAACAATAATTTATCAAAGCCTTCGTTTGCAAATGATTTGAGCCTATTTTTGCCGTATTCAATATAATCTAAATTATCGTCAGTTGTCACGATATCGTAGTAAATATCGGTATATTCTTCAAAATTTTTAGTTCGCAAAACCACGCCGTATTCGTAATCGGTTAAAGTTTTTTGTTTGAAATACGTAAACTCCCCATCTTCAACAATGGTAGTTGGCGGATAATTAAGTATTCTATCGTATTGAACGGTAAAAGACGCTTTCTCATCCTTAACAAGTTCTGTATTTCCGGAAATATAGTAAGGAATTATAAACTTTTTACTAAACTTGCCGTAAACTCTAATAACGCCACAAAATTTAACTGCACTTAAAAAAGAAATGACTTTAATAGTTTCGCTCTCAGTTTCAACTTCAAAATCAGCAACTGCTTTCACTATATCAAGATTAGATTTAACGTTTTTAACCTTTTCATTAAAGTTTAACTCTAATCTTCCCGCAGTAATTTTTGTTGGATAATGTTTTTTGCGAAAACCCATTTCAAAAGTTTCAATCAACTTATTCCACGAATCTTCGTTTTTATCGTTAACTAATTTCGTTAGATTTTTATAATTATACTCTGGTTTTTCCCAAACCTCTGCGCTTTTGTTTTCCCAAAGGTCAATTCTATCAATGGCAAATTTTAGAGAATCTTCTCCGTAAATTAGAGATCCTATTTTACCATTTCCAAGCGGAATAGCCTCATCCCATCTTTCTATACTCTTATCAAAATTTAGCCCGTATTTACGCAAATTTTTATTCATATAATTAACCTCGTAAGAATCTTGTCATATATTTTATTATATCATAACCGTTATTCCCTGTCAATATTAAAGCAATTATTAAACATTAAAAAACACTAACAAATATATAACGAAATCAAATTAGGAAGCTATCTCCAATTTGCATTACATAATCCTTAATTTTTAATATATTAACAATATCGAAACTATTGCTTGGCAAAACGGATGTTCTAGTATAAGAAACTCCAATATGTCCCTTAATTGGATGATGAAAATCAGAGCCAATGGTAGTAATATTTAATTCATTTTCCTTTGCAAAATTTACTGCAAACGCCGGCTTAGAATTATGACCTGGGTGCATATTATAAACTTCTATACCGTCTAGAAATTCAGGATTTATAGGCGTACACGTTTCTCTAAAAGGGTGCGCCTGAATAAATAGACTTTTATCTAGTTTAACTTCTTGTCTAAAAGCGTTAACGCCCTTATCAAAATATTCGTAAACCTTTTGTAGAATGTCCCTATTTACGCCATAGATTAAAAAATCATTTCTATTTTCCTTAAACCTAATTTCAGCGCCAAGAATAACTTTTATTTTATCACCAGCATACTTTTCAGCCTTATAATAATCATCTAAATAAAAATCAATCCCCTCTTCCATACTTCTACTTTCAAATAACGATGGAGTGAAGTGATTTGTTAAAACAAAAGCGTCGTAGCCGTACTTTATATAAAATTCAACTAGTTCTTCTGGAGTTATCTCACTACAAGGACTAACGGGACTAGAGTGCGCGTGAAGTTCTATCTTATATTTATATTTTTTTAGTAATTTTTGCTTAATATCCATAGTTATTTTGATTTATAATACAATTTACAATGGCAAAAGCCTTCAAAATTAGGGTCGTTAATTTGATCCTTAAATTCTTGGCAAATGCATTTATATTCTTCCTTTTTTTGAACTCGGCAAGGGCAATATCCACCCTTTGCTTTCAAGCCTTCTTGAATAGCCTTAACAATTTCTTTATCGGGATTAAGTGAAATTTTCATAAAAACCTCCAATATCTACAAATAGTATACCATATTGAGCATAAAAATTAAAATTTATTTAATAAAAAAAATAAAAACATTGCAAAATCATATCTTTTATGATAGAATATCATAGGTTAAAAAGTGTTTAGGAGAAAATTATGAATTATGACGTTATAATTGTAGGTGCAGGTCCTGGTGGGATTTTTGCTTGCTATGAACTCATTAAAAGCAATCCAACTCTAAAAGTTGCCGTTTTTGAAACGGGACACTCTTTAGAAAAACGCTCTTGCCCTATCGATGGCGAAAAGATTAAATCGTGTATAAATTGCAAAACTTGTTCTATTATGTCTGGCTTTGGTGGTGCAGGCGCATTTTCCGACGGCAAATATAATATCACCAACGATTTCGGCGGAACATTACACGAGCATATTGGCAAAAAGAAAGCGATTGAACTTATGACCTACGTTGACCAATTAAATATGCAATATGGTGGCGAAGGAACTAAAATGTATTCAACTGCAGGCACAAGATTAAGAAAGATTTGTCTGCAAAACAAACTTAATCTTTTAGACGCGCAAGTTCGCCATTTAGGAACGGACAAAAACTACGTTGTTTTGCAAAATTTCTATAATTTTCTTAAAGATAAAGTTGACTTTTATTTTGAAACGTCAGTCACCGATATTCAAGCGGATAACGGCAATTACAAAGTTATAACTAAAGATAACGAATATATTTGCGACAAATGTATAATTTCCGTTGGAAGAAGTGGCAGTAGTTGGATGGAAAAACTATGCAAAAAATTAAGAATTGCAACCAAATCTAATCGTGTAGATATAGGCGTTAGAGTGGAACTCCCCGCTGAAATCTTTTCAGAGTTAACCGACGAATTATACGAAAGTAAAATCGTTTATCGTACGGAAAAATTTGAAGATGCAGTTAGAACTTTCTGTATGAACCCCAACGGTATAGTCGTTAACGAAAACACTAATGGTATTGTCACCGTTAATGGACACAGTTATGAGGATAACGCCTTAAAGACCAAAAACACTAACTTTGCCCTACTCGTTTCAAAACACTTTAGCGAACCATTTAAGGATAGCAACGGATATGCTGAAAGCGTAGCAAAACTATCTAACATGATTGGTGGCGGAGTTATTATTCAACGTTTTGGCGACTTAATTCGTGGCAGAAGAAGCACGGAAAAGAGAATTGAAGAATGCACAACAACACCCACTTTATCGGCTACACCAGGCGATTTAAGCCTCGTTTTACCAAAAAGAATCCTTGACGGCATTATCGAAATGATTTATGCTCTTGATAAGGTCGCTCCAGGAACGGCTAACGACGACACGCTTTTATACGGCGTTGAAGTTAAGTTCTATAATATGGAAGTTATGATTGACGAAAATTTAGAGACCAAATTAAAAGGACTTTACGTTATTGGAGACGGAAGTGGTGTCACCCACTCTCTTTCTCACGCATCAGCAAGTGGCGTTTTCGTAGCAAGAAAGATATTAGAAGAGAAATAAAATTTATTAAACAATAAGAAAAAGAGACTTTTTGAAAAAAGTCTCTTTTTTATTTTAAATTTTTAGAACGGGTCGATTTCTCTAACTTCACCAATGCTTTCAATATTTTCTATTACTAGGTTTTCTACTCCGTCAGCAAATATCGTTTGATATGGCAATACTGCTCTAAATAATAGTTTAATATTCTTTAAGGTGACGTTTTTAATGACGTAGCCTTCTGTACAAGAAATATTAATTGCTGAAGCATTGGTAAATCTACCCGTACCAGTCACGTGACCAATGCCACCTAAAGTCATATCTTCAAAGTGGAAGTTTTCAAGTACTGGAGGATAAGGAGCAGGCTCTCCATCCCTATTCCCAGGATATGCATGGAGCGAAATCATAGGACAAACGTAGTTGTAGAATTTAATATTCTTCATATAACCACCACGACAGCGATTTGTCTTTAGCGAAACACCTACACTACACTTAATAAAATCACAATTCCAAACGGTCACATCTTCAACACCACCAGACATCTCACTACCAACAGCAATTCCATGTCCATCTGATGACGTGCAGTCAAAAATCTTAACGTTTTTGGTCGGTCTACCAACATCGTAGCCTTCCTTATTTCTACCAGATTTAATTGCGACGAAATCGTCACCCGTGTCAAAGTGTATACCGAAAATTATAGAATTAGTAGTTGAGTCAGGATTTATACCATCACCATTTGAAATTCCGTGTGAAAATACCGTGCAGTTGCAAGCCGTAAAATTGTCACAATAAATTGGGTGACAAGTCCAAGATGCAGCGTTTCCAAAGAAACAGTCGGCAATTAAAATGTTTTTAGTGTTAGAAAATTGGAACAATCTACCACGTCTTCTGCCAGGAATAAACGAATAATACATTGCAGGCGGATTAGGATCGTTTTCATAGCCGTATTTTTTTAGGCACTCTGCCCTTTCCGCAGCAATTTGTTTCTTTCTTAAATTGTCTCCACCACCAATTATTTTACCACCATAAATAGTGATGTTTTCGCAGTTAAAAGAACCTTTAGGATCTAAATCACCCGTATTTAATAAAGATTGATAACACTCTTCGTGCCAACCTTCAAATCTACTCTTAATTTTTGGTAAATAATCTTTTTCGTCAAAGGAACCTTGAATAGTTGCTCTGTCGCTTAATCTTATTTCGGTGTTAGAGTGTAGCCAAAGAGCGCCAGTTAAATATTCTCCATCAGGAAAATATACCATATCGTTTTCAGTGCAATCGTCAAGCGCTTTTTGAATATTTTTTGTATTCATAGTCTTGCCATCACCAATAGCGTTATATGGAGATTTAGTCACGTCGATAACGTTTTTAGTTTTAAGGGTTTTATAAGTTCCCTCACCAATGGCTTTAACCAATTCCCCATTTTTATCAACTAAATCAACCTTAAAAATGTATTCAGTTTCTGCTTTTAAGTTCTTAAAGCAATAGTGCGACGCCTTAGTGGAAACTTTTTCTCCGTTAAAATAAACGTTATATTCATAACCATCGTAGAGTTTATTATATTCCCACCAAATTTTAATTTGATTATCAAAAATTACAGGATTAATCATAGTTTATCCACCATTTCCTTATTAACGATTGTTGCGCCTGCACCTAATTCAATTTTATAATTTCCATTAAGCGTTAAATTTTTACAAAGAAACACGCCAAATGGAACGTAAAGATATTTTGTGTCACCACAATCATCAAGCGCTTTTTTGAAAATTTCAGTATTGTCAGTCACTCCGTCACCAGTAGCGTTATATGGAGGCTTAGTCACGTCAAGTTTTTCTCTTGAAGGAAGAGTAGAACATGTGTAAGTTTCAGTTTTTCCAACGACGTTTTTATTTTCGTCAACTAGTTGAACGATAAAACTATACTCTCTACCCGATTCCAAAGGTTGAAAATCATAGAAAACTTCTTTAGTGTAAACTACGTATTTATTATCAACAGTCACTTTGTATTTATAGCCTTCCCTATATTCACACCTAGGGTCCCACCAAAGACAAAGTACGGTTTCTCTTCTTGCAACGTATACCATTTAATATACTCCTTTAAATATCCTTTATAGTATTAGGCATCACGGAAAATTTCCGTGATGCCTAAATTATTTTAGTTTAACCTCTAGTAAACCAATGATTAGTCTGCTAAACCAGCCCAAGTTGGAGCACTATTTTCAACTACAGTCCAGTTGCTATTAGCAAATGAAGTTAAGTCCAAAGTAGATGCTGCAGTATTGAATGCTGCGTAATCGTTATATCTATTAAAGTTAGCAAGGTGAACGCCACCACCGCCGTTAGTTCTACCCATAGTGATTAGGTAAGAATTTTCTACGGTCACGTTAGCGCCAAATGCTGATGGACTCCAGTCGTCCCAAAGTGGATTACTAATAGTGTCGT
>JAFTKC010000001.1 GCA_017456055.1 Clostridia bacterium
CAAATATGCTACATAAAATAAAACCTATCGTAATAAAAATACAAAATATATGTCTATAATCAAACTTAACTTTTTTCATCAATTACAACCCGTATAAAAGAAATAACCTAAAAACAAAACAATCAATATACCTAATAATATTTTGAATTTTCTACTTTTAAAAATTGTTAAAAAAAATTTACCAATGCTTTTCATAATTGATTATCCAAAATATTAAAAACGTTATGCAAGAAGTTATAGCGCTTATGGTATTCCTTTTCAGTCAGACCTTTTTCGGCCATAACTTTTTTCTTGCTTTTGTTAGAAAACATACCAACGGTATTATGTAATTCTTTTTTCGTTACGCCTTGCATTACTTTTTTGTTAATCCAAGCCCTTTCTTTCCAATATTTATCTGCCATAATTAATCACCCCTAAACTTGTCTATAAGCCATTTAATAAACTTAAACGGCGCAGTAAGAATCCAAACTAAAACGTTTCCTATTAAAGGTAATGCCCCTGTTGCACTTAAGAAATAAAGTAGTAAAATTAGCAATAATAATCCTACTATAAGTTTAAAAAAATCAAAACCCTCATCACTTTCGGTATATACAGGGGGCGTACCGTCGGGAACAACGTCAATAGGATTTGAAACTACTGGTATTACCGTTTCAACTTCACCTGTTGAAAAAGTAACGTCAATTATATCAAAATCAAGATTTATTGTTTCTTGAAAAAAATAAGCATTTGTATCTACTTCATTCCAGACTTCAAAGCCTAAAGAACTTCCTTCTTCAAATAAAGTTGCTTCTTGCGAAACATAATCACTTACTTGATATCTAAACAAATATACTGTTGAATTTTCTTTATTTGCATTATAATAAGTTTTCAAATCTTCAACGTCGGATTGTGAAACAAATAATCTATTTGAAACCTCAACAATAGAACCTTTTGTATCAGATTCTTTTATAGGATATATTGCCTGAATACCGTCAAAAGTTGACGAAACAGTATGAGTTATTCCCCAAAGTTTATCCCACCAAGAAGAACCAAGTACTTGTAATTCACTATCCAAAGAATAAGTTTCATCTGCCCTAATATTAACTTCGGTAAATTCTTCATCTACGCTTTCAAATATACACTCTGAAAATTTACCATTAACTAAATTACCTCCAAATTTATTAGCACTTTCAATTAATTTTTCTTTAATATCTTCAGAAGTAATAATATAATCATCTGCGGAATCTGTTCCAGTTCCAGAATTAAATAACATGTACAAAGTATTAATTTCAGTTCCTGATCCTAACCCAACCATATGACCGCTCCAATCAGAAACACCATTATAATAATAACCACATTCATGTGATGTTAGATTCATACCCATAGAACCAGAAAAAGAAGAATGAGCACCTAAATACATATAATTTAAATCTTCATTATGTTGACCAATATTTTGACCAATAAAATTATAAATTGCATTATAAGCGTCCTGATTACCCGTAACGAGAGCAGGTTTTAATACTGCATTTAACCAAGTTGCGTGTACCGCTACCATTTCACCGTACTGCTCAATAACTTTGTTAGGCACGGCAAAATATACGCTATGCAAACTATCTTGCGTATAGTCGTTTTTTCCGTTCGTTCCATCAGGGCGATAGGTTGTTGCATGAACGTCTAACGATAATGTTTCAAGCCCTTCGCTAGTAAACTTCAAAGTGCTTTCCGCATTTTCGTTAGGTCCACAACCTTTGGCATAACCGCTATACTTGTACGTTAAAGATACCTCATAATCCGTAGCGTTTAAGTCGCCCTGTGTAACCAACTCAAAACCACTTACTTTATACACACGGCTTGAACTATTTACGCCGTTTAGAATTGCCGTTTTCTGTTCTTCGGTTAAATTAACCTTGAACTTATAAAACAACCCTTCATAATCGGCTTTTTCTGATTTATTTAAATATGTAAGTGTATACTTCGTATAAGCCGAATCACTATCTTTTGTAGTAGCAAATTGTATTGTGTTCAAACTGCTATCAGTCTTAAACTTTAAGCCTTTCGGATTATATATGTAAACATAAAATCCGAAATCGTCTTGTTTTTCTTCATAGAACGAATAACAATACTCTACAAAAGATAGAATTTGAGTATCTTTTTTAGTATCAAAATTATATTCTTCTAAACTAAATTTTTTACCGTCTAAAGTCATATCTTCTAAATCGTCTAATACGTTAGATTCGTCGAACTTAACGACAGAATCGTCCGCCCTAACATAAGTAGGGCAGACGCCCGACAATATAATCATAAAAGACATTAAAAATACAATGATAATAGAAAAAATTTTATTTTTCGTTAGTTGTTTCATAAATTTTAATCCAATTATTTTTTCATTTTATTTTTAGACGTTAAAGCGCTTACAACGGCAACTACTAAAATCAAAACAAATACTAACGATACAATCATAAAAACGTTTGATGAAGTATTTTCGGTTATAGTACCTTTCTTCAACTGTTCAATTTCAGTTTTTAATTTATCTATTTCAGATTGTTTATCTGCAAGTTTATTATTTGACTCTTCAATTGAAATGTACTTACTTAAATCAACAGTATCATTGTTAGTTGATAGTTTACTGTAAGTTGCAAAATGTGGATCTATGTAATATTTTGTATTAGTATTTAAGTCTACATAAAAAATGAAATAAGTAATAGAGATATCCCATTTTTCTTCTTTTAGAATTGTCCTTTGTGTAAGATAGAAGCCACCATTTGTTTGAGTCAAAGTACCATTAAAATGTTCTTGTAAAGTTTCACTTCCATCATAAGAATCTATGCTACAAGAGAAATCCAAGCCTAATCTTTCTGCTTCGCTTAAATAATCACCAGATATACTGTGATTATAAAAATCATCAGTACGCATACTTCCAACACCATAAACCCAATCAGTACCATAAGTTTCGTCAGTATAACTAAAATAGTCCAATGAAAAATATGAAACAAAAGCAACACCTTCATTTCCACCATTATATTTTACAGGGGTGAACCCAACAAAAACAGTATTTTCGGCAAGAATTTGTGCCTTGCACTTAGTTTCCTCTGCTTTTGTAGGAATATATGAAGAAGAAATAAACGCTGTAAAAAGCAAAAGTGCAGTAACAAGGAAAGTTAAAATAACACCTACATAATTTTTATTTTTTATCATAATTAATCTCCAATTATTTAATATTTTTTCTATTTATATATCTACCTTAATATGGATTAGTCCAACAAGACCTTACGTCAATATCTTTACTTACTACCTTATGCGAACGATTTGCATATTCCACGTAAATATCAGCCGTTATTTTACAGTCATATGCAAATGCACTACTTAAAATATTTGACGTAGGCGTGATAGTGAAAATGTTATAGCCGTCTGCATTAACCGATTGAGAATAACTTAAATCTTGACAACCATATCCATTAACGTTAACAAACACGTTATCAATTCTTTCATTAGTTGTAATTTCACCCGACAATAGATTTATAGTCATTGAATTTTGTTGAAACTCAATGCTATAATCAACTATATCTAAATCAACGTCGGTTATAACGACGTTATCTGTTTTATTTTCATTCCGTCTACCTAATGAAGTAAAAATAGGTAATAGGGCAGATACAACTAAAAATACACTTAATACCCAAATTAAAATATTCATCTTTTTCTTTTTACTCATATAATCACCTATAATAATTAATAAGAAAACGGATAAGCGGAAAACCGCCTATCCGCTTTTTCTTTAAATAACTTTTAAAAAACTATGAAAGATTTACAACTTCCTATTTATTAATTGATACGGTTAACATACCAGCATAACGACCGATTTCATTCCAAGAAACTTCAGCGTCATTAGTAGGTTCAATAACTATCTTAAAGAATTCTGCAGTTTCTGGAACAGAATCAGTGTCAAAATTACCAGCCAATTCTTCAGTAACAGATACGAATTCTTTATCTTCATCAAAGAAGAAAATTTGATACTTAATTGTTGCATCTTCATCTACTTCAACTTTTAATCCGTCAACAGATTGAAAATTTTTCATATAGATGCTACCAGTACCTTGCACATATTCACCGTCTTCAACGTCAAGAAGACCGATTGCATAAGTAAAAGAATTAGCACCAATCTTCTTTGTCTTTTCGTTATCAGTAATTTTTACAAATGCAAATATTACTGCTACCGATAGGATTGCAATTAAAAACCAAGTTACAATCCATTTTAAATTACCCTTATTAAAAAAACTTCTCATAATATCCTACCTTCTTTTTTTTGAATTAAACGCTTTTGCGTTATCCTGTCTTGCAGAAAGATATCCAGCGCGGTAAGCACGTTCTTCCTTAGTTAAACGTATACCTTTTTTATCTTTATCCGTCTTAATATGACCTTCGTTAGTATGCTTTACACCACGTTTTAACTCTTTTGCAAATTTTGCACCCTTTTCTGCAGGGTTTAACAATACAACGGATTTACCATTTTTTGACTTTACTACAATTGACATAATTTTTCTCCTATAAATTTTTTAAGGAAATGTATCTCTTTTCATAGTTTTTCTCCATTTAAAAATTATTTTCTTCTAAAGTTGATTTACTAAATAAATCTCTCAAAATCAATTCTTTTTGATATTTATTAACAAGTTCAGATGTGACTAAAGTTATAGCAATATCTTTTGGAATTTCAAGCGAACTAACTAAAAGTTCTACATATTCATTAAAAGCACTTGCTAAAACTTTATCTTTCTGTTTTAAACCTAATAATATCTCTTTTGCTTTTTCTTTCATAAATATCACCTAAATTAAAATGGTAAATCATTATCTAAAACTTCTGACAAAGATACTTGATGTGTTGTAAAATCTTGAATAGGCGTACAAATTTTATCAAACAAAGATGAAACGTCGCGCCTTTCGGGAACAGCCTTTTTTAATGTATAAACATCATTGTAATAGCGTTTAGGTTCTCCAATAGGTTTACCGTCTTTTCCAACACCGTTATATACTAATATCTCCCTTTCTTTGACTTCAACATAAACGGTTATACGTCTATACAATTGGTCAAGACTATCATCTTCGTTATAACGGTAATTCCTATACCAATAACACAACGGAACAGAAGACGTTAAGATAATCATATTTCCATTAAATACTTTATTTGCAAATCTACTTTTAACACTTGAACTTGTGTTATTGTCAAGAATTTTTAGTAAATCAGGCAAATCAAACGCCGTATCTCTCATATCGTCAAGAATAATTCCACGTTGACCTAAATAATCTTGAAATGGGTCATTACTTGAAGAACTAACGCAAAAATCATATTTCAAATCTGCAAATAATTTTTTTGCATAATATGTTTTGCCAGTTCCACCTTTACCAGTTATAAAGAAAACATCAACATTTCTATCTGGATTAAAGGTCAATAACGAACATTCTATGCGCCACAATTTTTCTAATTGTGAATAGGCTCTTGCCTTTTCGGAAATCGGAAGTGTGTCTATGTATTTAAGCATTTCCGCATAACTATATTCCTTAAAATTTCCAATTATTTTGGAGTTTTTAATTTCCGTTTCAAAGGCAAAATTTGAAACAACTTCTGACGGCTCGTATTGATGTTTATGTTTTTGCGTATCATTACCATGAGTAAGATATAAAAGCATGTCCGTCTTACGACCTTTAATCCTATTTACAAAATTAGGTGGAACGCCAAACCAACTTGCTACAAGTTCGTGAAAAACACCAGTATTACCAAAATTTACGTAAATATGATAATGTGGTCGTGTATCATCTTTATCATGAAGAATATAAGCCCACTCTTTAATGGTTTTATATTTCATGCAGACTTCCTGAATGTCAACAGTCATCAAATCTTGATTTTGTACTATTTCATACTGCTTTAATGTCATTTATTTAACCCCTTTGCAAAAAAGCAAAAAATTACTAATTACTATTTATTCTTCGTCTTTCTTCTATCTTTATAGAATAACTTGACACAAACGGAATTCTAAATCCGTCCGTGTAAAAATACAAAATACTCAACATGGTTTTATCACTGGTAATATCAGAGATAAAAAACTTTGAATTATAGAAAATTTTTCCTAATTCATCTTCACTAGTTTTGTTATCAAATTTTATGTAAATATGATAATGTGGTTCACAAGCGTCGGTATGTTCAACATAAAAGAATTCTTTAACACCAGATAATTTATCTGGAACTAAAATCCTGTTCAAATCAACACTTAAATCTTTTTTATATACAATTAGATGAAATTCATCTTTTTTCTTATTCTTCTTCAAAAACATGGCTACCAGTCTCCTTAATCTTAAAATCGTAATCTGCGGTTTCTCCGCTAAATGGGTCAAAATGTTCTATTATAATTTGATTTTCTAATATACTAAAACTTGTACAATTACTATCAAGTAATAACTTTGAAATACTATCAATAAGACGTCCACCGTCTATTTTGTAAGATTGTTTTACTTCTCTATCAACAAAATCACGGTCTTCATTTAGATAACAAAATTTGCAAAGATATTCAACGTCATATTCGTAAAAAGCACAGAGTGAAAAAGTTTTTGCCTTTTTTTCCACCTTTTTTTCCACCTTTTAAAGTCGTTTTTCCACCTTTTGCCAAATGCGCTTGGACAAGCCCCAAGCGCATAGGCGTAAAAGTTAGATTTTTTCAAGTGATTTAACCTTTATTGATAAATGACCATTTATCAATAATTTTTCATGCTTTTCCACCTTTTGCCGTTTTTTAAATTTTATCGGCTAAAAGAGTAAAAATTTCTTCAATCGACTCTTTAACCGTATATTTTGAATATTCATCAAAATATACGGCAGAGCCACCTTTAATCGAACAAACAAAAAGAATTTTTGATACGTTCATTAAAAACTTTTCATCTCTTAAAGTGGTTAAAAAAATAAACTTGTCCATATTAAACAATTAAATCAGAGTCAGAAAAAGGTGATTCTTTAACAAGTGTAACTTCGTTAACAAAAGGCTTTTGAGTGAATTCATTAAGAGCATAGGAAATGTTAACAACATCACCAATCTTTAATGACTTAAATGCTTTAAACTTATCAGGATTCTTAATTGCACCACCTACGGTAGATACACAAATATCACTTGATTTTGGATAAAACAAGTTACCATTACTCATTTTGGTAGGCATAACAGCCATACTTAACCACGCTTGGTCTTCACCAGTCTGTGTGTCCTTAGACATTCTTACTGAAACTACAATTGCTCTTTTCATTTTTTACCTCCTATTTGGGCGAAAGAAAACCCAACTAAAATAATATATTTACAAACCCTTATAGGGAATTGCACAAGGGGAAATGACTACTTATATAGCACCGCCACTCACGGTACTTATAAAAACAGCGTCCACGCTATTTTCTACAAACGAATTAAACCTTGCTTACGCAAAGTAATTAAAATAGCCCGTCCTTTTTTATATCCAAAGTGGGATATAATTTCAGAACGGTTATTTAATATTTTCAAAGTAGGGGAAATGTATTTTTTCTTCATAATTAAAAACCTAAAAATAAACAATCATCACAAGAAACAATACGAAGTTTTTTATCAGGCGATATAACTAATAACTGACACTCACAGTAATAACCTTTACGATAAAAATTAACACAAGGAATAACTTGCAAAACCCTGTATTGACCTGTATAATCGTCTGCGCCTTTTTCTTTAATTGCTACGTTAAATAATTCTTGATTCATATAACCACCTAATAAAACAAAATACGGCTCTCTTTGAATATAACGCCTGCTTTATTATTATCCATTGAGAGCCGAATTTTCTAAATTTAATCTTTTGCAGGCAGTTATACACATTAAATTTTCTTGTGTAATTTTATTTTAGAATATAAATAAAGAGTATAAAATTTTAAAATATAGCGTAATTTATTTGACTAAAAAGCCGTAAAAAGTTATAATAAATCGTGAAAAAAATAAAAAATTTATATATTATATATGGAGGACATACGAAATGTCAAAAGTAACAAAAGTTGCAATTAACGGTTTTGGTAGAATCGGTCGTCTAGCATTTAGACAAATGTTCGGCGCAGAAGGATACGAAGTAGTTGCTATCAACGACTTAACTAGTCCTGAAATGCTCGCTCATCTTCTAAAGTACGACACCATGCAAGGAAACTACGTAGCAGCAGGTCACACTGTTGAAGCAAAAGAAAGTTCAATCGTAGTAGACGGCAAGGAAATTACTATTTACGCAAAAGCAAACGCTGCAGAACTTCCATGGGGAGAACTCGGTGTTGACGTTGTTTTAGAATGTACTGGTTTCTATACTTCTAAGGCAAAAGCGCAAGCACACATTGATGCTGGCGCAAAGAACGTTGTAATTTCTGCTCCTGCAGGCAACGATCTTCCAACTATCGTTTATAACGTAAACCACAAGACTTTAACCAAAGATGATCACATCATCTCTGCAGCATCTTGCACTACCAACTGCTTAGCACCTATGGCTAAAGCATTAAACGACTACGCTCCAATCGTTAGCGGTATTATGACCACCGTTCACGCTTACACTGGCGACCAAATGATTTTAGACGGTCCACAAAGAAAGGGTGACAAGAGACGTTCAAGAGCAGGTGCAATGAACATCGTTCCAAACAGCACCGGTGCAGCAAAGGCTATCGGCTTAGTTATTCCTGAACTTAACGGAAAACTAATCGGCGCAGCACAACGTGTTCCAACCGCTACTGGTTCAACTACCATCCTTATCGCAGTTGTTAAGGGTAAGGACGTGACCAAGGAAGGCATCAACGCTGCTATGAAAGCTCAAGCAACCGAATCTTTCGGCTACAATACCGACGAAATCGTTTCTTCAGACGTTATCGGTATGAAGTACGGCTCATTATTTGATGCTACTCAAACTATGGTTTCTAAGATTGACGACGATACTTACCAAGTACAAGTTGTTTCTTGGTATGACAACGAAAACTCTTACACCAGCCAAATGGTTAGAACCATCAAATACTTTGCTGAAATCTAATTTTAGTAAAAAATTAAAATCCCAAGCAAATTTGCTTGGGATTTTTATATTTTTCGCTTAAAAAAGAGAGTTTTTTCTTGTTTTTAGCATAAAAATTTGAAAAACCTATTGACACAGGATATACTTAATGATAAAATTTATTTATTAAAAAAACACAAGGAGAAGGTTTTTTATGAAAACAATTGGTAACATTTTATGGTTGCTCTTCACAGGGCTTTGGGCAGGTCTTGCTTACTTCTTTATCGGTATCATTTGGTGCATTACTATTATCGGTATTCCATTTGGTAAACAATGCTTCAAGTTTGCAAAATTATCTTTTTGGCCTTTCGGCACGGAAATTAAGAGCAATTTTGGCTCACACCCAATCGCAAACGTATTGTGGATTATCTTTGGTGGTCTTGAATTAGCAATCGGTTTCTTAATTATCGGTGCTGTTTGGTGCATTACCATTATCGGTATTCCATTTGGCAAACAATGCTTTAAGTTCGCTAAATTATCAATCGCACCTTTCGGAGCAACTGTAGGTTAAGATTAAAAAAAACAAAAAGGCAGGTCAAAGGGTGATGTCCTTAACGGAGAATTTGAAAATCCAACTAAGTGCGAGCATCGCATTTGACTAGTCAAATGCATTATGGGCTAAGCTCAAACCCACATTACAAGCAGAAAGAGAGAACAAATCGGTGTTTGCCGAAATGTCCTCTCTTTTTATGTTGGTATAAAGTGATATTCTTTGCTGACGCAAAGAGTGATATTGTCGCACAGCGACAGTGATATTAAAGCCTTGCGGCTTCA
>JAFTKC010000011.1 GCA_017456055.1 Clostridia bacterium
ACGAAGAAATTAACATTTTTCGTATTGCACCACAGTCATTATTAAGTTTTTTATATTGATTTTCTTCTAAATAGCCTGTTTCAAAAAGCAATTCTAACCAATATTCACTTTCAAAGCACTCTTTTAATGCTATTTCAAGTTTAGAAATAAAATCAGCCGTTCCTTGTGCGTATTGCGCTTCGTGGATATTTGCGCCAATACTTGTTCCCGAACGTAAAAGTTGATTAGTTAAAACACTTTCTTTATTATTGGCTTTAATTTCTCTTGTAATGAATACAATGTTTTTAGCAAACTCTTTTGCTTTTTCTCTTAATGCGCTTTCACTCATAAACATATTATAGCATAATACAATTTTTAAGTAAAGTGATATTGTTTGCGTTGCAAACAGTTATATTTTTAGAGCAAGTCTAAAAGTTATATTTTGACTTGCAGTCAAAGTTATATTATATTTGCCACAACTCGCCAACGGCGAATAAAACTTTGCATAGCAAAATATCACTGCGATAGCAATATAACTTGCCGATAGGCAAATATAGTTGTGCGTCAGTAATAACCCCTATTACTGGCGCACTAATGCAAGACTTTTTTAATTTTAAAACTTAATTATAAACGCAATACAAAAGGCTACGGCAAGGTGAATTAGCACACCCAAAACGTTAACAACGGTAAAATACCAATGTGCGCCCGTCGTTTTATGGCGAACTCTTTTCATTGCAAAAATTCCACCGAACGCACCACCGAACAAAGACATTAAAAGCAAAGTCTTTTCAGGAATACGCCATTTCCCTTTTTGTGCTTTTTTCTTGTCTGCCCAATAGGTAATAAAAGTAATAAAGGACAAAAGCACTAAGTATATTGCGTAGGCAATCAATATCTTTTCTCTCATAATTAATTCTCACAAACTAAATCTTCGTCGCCTTTAACTGCCTTAAATTTATCAAATAAATCGGTCACTTCTTTATCGGGCGCTTTAGTTAAGAGTGAAACCATAACACCCGTTGCAATGCCAATGATAAATCCAGGAACTAATTCGTAAAGTCCCGTACCAGCGATAAGCGAATTAAATCCGTAGTATTCAAGGTTGAATAAAACCATCCATAAAATTGAACCTACAAAACCTGCAATAATAGAAGATATAGCGCCTTGATAGTTAAATCTACGCCAGAACAAACTCAAAATAATTACAGGGCTGAACGCAGCGCCAAAGATTGACCAAGCGGCAGAAACCAAACCCATAAGGTCGGTGAGTTTTAAGAAGTGCACCATCATAGCCAAGCCAAAAGCAATTAAGGTGACGCCGATAACGGCGTATCTGCCAACGGAGAGAACCTTCTTGTCGTCTGCCTTTTTATTGATAGTCGTTTTATAGATATCCGAAGCAAACGCCGAAGAAGATGCTAAAAGTTGAGAGTCAGCCGTACTCATAGACGCAGCCAGAATAGCCGAAATCAAGAATCCGCCGATAAGAGCAATTGGACCAACTCCAAAAATTCCTCTAACAACGTACGCAAACACCAATTCCTTGTCTCCCGAAGTCAAAGGAGTGGTGAGGAAATCTCTTGCAACTAAAGCCATAATGGTAGTCATAGTTAAGATAAGGAAAGTCCAAGTCGAGCCAACGATTTGAGATTTTCTCATCTCTTTCTTGGATTTAATCGACATATATCTAACTATAATGTGAGGCATACCGAAGTATCCTAAGCCCCAACCTAAACCGGTGATTATGTTAGCAACGCTAGTCCAGTTAAACTCGCCGTTAACTAATAGGCTATAGTAGTTTGCGTCAGGCGCACCTGCACCGCCTTCGATTCCTTGAGTTGAAGTTATAATATAAGCGATAATTGGAACGATCATCAATGCGCAAAGCATTAGCATACCTTGGAAGAAGTCCGTCCAACAAACTGCGTTAAATCCACCGAGTAGAGTGTAGGCGAGTATAATTACTGAGAACACAATCATACCAACTACTCTCATATCAGTAGTTTCACTTGGAACGATTAACGCAAACAAGTTTCCACAAGCGTATACTGAGGACGCAGCGTAAACGAGATAGCCGACAACGAAAACCACTGCGCACGAAACGCGAAGCGTTGGGCTTTTACTTTTAAATCTGTTTGATAAAAACTCTGGAACGGTGATAGCGTCGTTAGCGAGAATAGCGTAGTGACGAAGTCTTGGTGCAATTAGAGTCCACGCCAAAACCGTGCCGATGATTAAGCCGATAGAAATCCAAATTTGATTCATACCAGATAGATAAATAGCACCGGGAAGTCCCATCAAAACCCAAGCCGACATATCGCTTGCGCCTGCAGAAAGAGCCGAAACCCAACCACCCATTTGTCTACCACCGAGGAAGTATTCTTTTTCTCCGCCGTTCTTGTCTTTGAAAAAGAAGTAAACCCCTATCGCCGTCATAGCGATAAAATAGATGATGAAAGAAATTATTTCATAAATATTCATCTTTTACTCTCCAATAAATTTTTCTTTAATAAAAAACTATTTTATTTTACAATATTTTTAAATGATTGTCAATTATATATACACCCTCTAGCCTGTTAGGCTATCTCCGTTTGATTTTCTTCCTTGTTTTGTTCGTTAGATTCTTCAGTTTCTAAAGAAGTTTCCATTTCGCCAAGACTAATCTTTTTTCTTCTAACTAGGAAACTTTCGGTAAACGGGTGTTTAACTTCGATAGCGAGCGCTAGCACTATAAAGACTGATGAAAGCGCAAACGCAAGAAGATATAGCGCCTTATTTCCCGATAGGTTATATTGCATTAAGAATAGAGCCGTTAGCCCCACAACGTTTATAATTCCGTAATATAAAACAACCTTAAAGATGTTTTTAATATGTGAGTGAAACGTTTCGCCCCTATTAATTTAGATAGCGTTTGATTAACTTCAAAAATCTCGTGATTTTTTCCATTGCTTAATTAGGGAAATACCAATAGTAATTTTTAAGATAGAAAAGCCAAGTTCAACAACCCCGCCGTCCGTCGTCAACGCCAAAGAAAAAATATCGTTTATATTTGTAAAATTAACGCCGACAAGTAAGTTTCTTGCATCTACGACCACCGAAACGGCAAAAACCACAACGGCAAGAACGCCGATTATAAAAATTAAAATTCCGTGTTTACCCTTTTCCATAAAACTCTCCAACTAACTTTTCCTTGTAAAATTAAAGCACAAATAACTACACTACAAAATATAGCATAATTCCCCTGATTTTTCAACGCTTTTTAATAAAAACAACAATATTCCACAAAAACTCACCAATTAAAAAACCTTTGGTTTGCAGTTTTAGAAAACCAAAGGTTTTTATCTTTATTCTTGAACAATGTAATATTTTATTGTGCTACTCGTTGCCTTAAATTTCACTCTACAACTTCCTGGTGTTAGATAATATTTTTGCATATAACTATAGGTGTTGCCACCAACAGAAAAATCGCCGTAGTCGTCTCCAAGGCTGCTTTTTTCATTTCCGTAAGCGTCTGTGAGTTCTTTTATGCTTGCTCCTGAATAGTAAACGTAGCAATAACTATGTTCTTCCACGTTAAAATATACCGTTTCATACGCGCCATACTCCGTATAAATCGTTCCGTTTGTTGTTTTGTTCCTAGCAACTAGAGTTATCGCACCACCAATAATACACGTCAAAGATAAAACGATAACTACTAAAAGTCCAATTAGTTTCTTTTTACTTAAATTTAAACTTGCACCCATAATTTATCTCCTATTTGTTGTCAGCGCTTTCGCCGCTTTCCTGACTCTTTGAGCCATTTAGGAGCGCAGATTTTTCTTCTGCCGTGACAGTTTCAGTTTTTTGCTTTTTAAGTTTTTCACTGAAAATAATGCCAACCACTCCAAAAATTAAAGTAAACACTCCAAGAAGAATTAGCGCAACGCCAATATTTGACGAGAACAAAGATACGTCTATAATTGCACAAATAATGAGCGACACAATATATGCCATCTTGAACACGTTAACTCTTTCAGGAATTTCGGGAACGACGTCTTTCTTCTTGTCCATAGCAACGTCAGTCTTTTCAGTAGTAATTTTAGTACCGATAAAGTGATTGATTTCTTCTTCTGTACTTCTTCCCGTCTTAATTAAGAATCTCTTTAAAGCAAGGTCTTTTTCATACTCGGTTAAAGTATGTTCTACTTCTGGATACTTGCTTTCGATTGCTAATTTCGCCTCATAATTTTCAAGAGATTTTTTCGCAATTTCATTGCTTGCTTGATTTTCCGCCTTTAGTTGTCTAATTTGGAAGGCTTGGTCTTCAATTTTATATTGAATATCCTTTGGAATAGCAAATCTCTTTATGATAAACTCGCAAACTTCAATTCCATACTCTGCAAAAACAACTGAAGATAACTTCTTAAATTCTTCTTCAATGTCGCCTATATTTGCACATAGTGAATAATATCCTGCCTTTGTTTCAACGATATATTCGCTTAAATACACCTTGAACTTATTATCCATTAAATCGGTAATAGTAGTTTCTATTTTATTTTTTCCAAGTTGGGTTATATGTAAATCCATCTTGTTCAACATTTTTATTGCATCCACTATTTTAAGAGTTGCCTTAAAGTTGGTTTTTATTGATACGGGAACGTGTAATTCGTTATCAAAATAATTAACTTCGTCTTCATCTTTTGCAACGAAATTATAGTTTAATAAAACTTTGTTGTCCATACTACTTTGAACAACTAAAGACGGATCTTTTTTATCCGTTTTTCCCTTTGCGTTTTCTTCAACTTGATTTAGTCTATAAGATAAGAATTTTTGAGCATATTCTTCTTTATATTGTTCTTTCTTAAAATATATAAAGTAAGACGGCTCTTTTTCCATTACAGGAACTAAAAAATGGTCTTCGTTTTCCTTTTTTATCTTTGTAAGTAAAACAGGACGCTTTTTAATAGCCTTAAAAAATGCTTCTCTTTGATTTTTCTTGTTTAAGAACAGGTCGTTTACGTCAACTTCTTCTATCTCGATATAAGTAGATAGTTGCTCTGCGTCCATTCTTTCGTACTTTACACCTAACATCTTTAACTCCTTTGCAAATAATTGCTACATTTTTTACAAATTGCCGTGTACTCAGGGTTTGCGTACCCACAAACTTCACACACGATTTTTTTTGGCTCTACTACTTTATATGGAAGTATAGTAGAAACCTCTTTTTGTTGCTCTTCCTTTTTTTCCATCATCTTAAAACTCCTTTATTTTAGGATATTAACAATTATAGCAAGTCTTATAAGACTTGTCAAGTATTTTAAGACTTGACTTGTATATAATATAAGTATGGAATTTAAGGAACGATTAAAGGAATTAAGACTTTCTAAAAATCTAAGTCAAATGCAACTTGCAAAAAAATTAGGTCTTAGTCAGTCTGCAATCGCCAAGTGGGAACTTGGCAAAACCGAGCCAACTGCAAGTGCAATAATAGTCCTTGCAAGGTTTTTTAACGAAACAACCGACTATATTTTAGGTTTAGAAGATTAAAAAAGCCACTCAATTGAGTGGCTTTTCCTTTAGATTTTTTTATATTTATTTTTCGTTTTTATAGATTTCCTTAAAATATTTATAGGTATCAACTTTTAGTTCGCCACAAGCAGCCTCGTCGCAAGCGATAATTCCGTCTTTGTGAAGTTGAAGTGCGCTTATGGTCCAAGCGTGGTCTACCCCACCTTCTACGCAATGACGAAGAGCGCGCGCTTTATTGTGTCCGCTGATTAGTAGCATAACTTGTTTAGAATCGCAAACCGTTCCAACACCAACTGAAAGCGCAGTTTTTGGAACTTTATTAACATCTCCGTCAAAGAAACGAGAGTTAACAATTAAAGTGTCTTCAGTCAAGGCGCGAACACCCGTTCTTGAAGTAAGCGAAGTAAACGGCTCGTTAAACGCAATGTGTCCGTCAACACCACTGCCACCCATAAACAAATCAATTCCACCATAAGATGCAATTTTATCTTCGTAGCGTTTGCACTCTGCTTCTAAATCTTCTGCCATGCCGTTCAAAATATTTATGTTTTCTCTTGGAATATCAATGTGGTTAAAGAAGTTATCGTGCATAAAATACCAATAACTTTGGTCGTGTTCTCTTGGAAGTCCTACGTATTCGTCCATATTAAAGGTGACAACATTCTTAAAAGAAACCTTGCCGTCCTTGTTCATTTCAATTAGTTTCTTGTAAACGCCAAGCGGTGAAGAACCTGTTGGCAAGCCGAGAACAAACGGACGGCTTTCTTTGTGGTTATTGATGGCGCTTGCAATATGTTCCGCCGCCCAAACGCTCATTTCACAATAATTTTCCTTAATAATTACTTTCATAATTGCTCCTTATAACTTCTAGATTTTTATTCTCTTTGATTATACTACTTAATCTAAAAAAAGTAAAGGCGATTTAATCTATACTCTTAATTTTATTTTTGGTTATTCTAATATATTCGTCGTTAAGTAATCCACGCCCCAGTCGATAAGTTGCTCGGCTTTTTCCCTATCGTCAACCGTCTAGCAATTAACCTTAAGCCCTTTTGCGTGCAAGGTGTCAATAATTTCTTTAGTTAAATTTTTATAGTAAGCATCGGCATCAAGTTTGTCGTTTACCATATTTTCAATTTTTATCGTATCCATTATCTTTTCTCACCTTGCTTTTATTTTTATTATTATAGCACTCAAAATTTGCCTTTTCAATAGTTTTTTATTTGTTGCTTTTTATTTTTCTAACTACGGTATTTAAGTAAACAATTAACGCGATAAGCAATAT
>JAFTKC010000013.1 GCA_017456055.1 Clostridia bacterium
CAGCCATTTCAATGCCAAGAAGCGGTAAACACCGCGTGTGTGTAATGCATAAGAATATACCCAACATGCTTACTGCGATTACAGGTATTGTTGCCGAAAATAATGTTAATATCGAGAATATGCTTAACAAGTCGCGTGGCGATTATGCTTATACTATGATTGATGTTAGCGTTGATGATACCGCAGCGGTTGAAGAACGAATTGCCGCTATTGATGGTATAATTCGAGTGCGTGTAATTTAATGCACAATTAAACTGATACAAAGCCTCTGCGCAAAGCAGGGGCTTTTAATGGTTGAAAAACAAAACAATTTATCGCTTTATCGAGATGAAGTGATAATGCATAAAAGTTATGCACATATTTGTGCAAATGTACAAATATGTAAAAAAATTAAAAAAACACTTTACAAAACTAAAGTGATGAAGTATAATATAGATACTTTCTTCACCAAACTAAAGTGATGAAGCAAAAAAGAGAAAAAGATTATAGTTGTAAAAAAGGAGAACACAACAATGAAAAAGATTTTAGCACTAATTTTAACAGTAGTACTTGGCGTAGCAGCATGCATGGGTTTAACCGCTTGCGGTGGAGACTCGGATTTACAAAGAGTAAAAGACAACAATAAACTCGTTGTCGGCGTGACAGTATATCCTCCAATGGATTACGTTGACGACCAAGGCGAATGGGCAGGCTTTGATGCAGAACTTGCAAAAATGTTTGCAGAAGAACTCGGCGTTAATTGCCAAATCGTAATTATTACTTGGGCGCAAAAAGTTGCAGAACTTAACTCAAAGCAAATCGACCTAGTATGGAACGGTATGACTGCAAGTGAAGAACTTGGAGCTCAAATTGATTTCTCAGTATCTTATGCAAAGAACGCACAAGTAGCAGTAGTAAAAGCAGATAGCGCTATTACTTCTAAAGATCAAATCAAAACTGCAAAAGTAGCAGTAGAAGCAGGTTCAGCAGGTGCAGACGTAGCAGCAGACGAAGCAATGACTACCGTAAACCCAGTGACTGCACAAGTAGATGCAATCAACGAAGTAAAAGCAGGAACTTCTGACGTAGCAATTATCGACATCACTATGGCACAAAGCGTAGTAGGAAAGGGCGAATATGCAGGTCTTAAGATTGTAGAAGGCGTTTCTTATGGCGACGAAATTTTTGCAGTAGGTTTAAGAAAAGGTTCTGACTTAAAAGCAAAACTCGATACTTTCTTAAAAGCAAAATATGCTGACGGAACTATCACTGCTTTAGCATTAGAATACGGCGTAGGTCTTAACACCGAAGCATTAGCAGGTTAATAAATAGAGAAAAAAACAAATTATAGGGAATAACAACATGGGAGAATTTTTACAAGTGACATCCCAGCTGTTAGAGGGGTTTTCCACTTCAGTAATGTTGTTTATACTAACTTTAATAATTGCGTTACCACTGGGGCTGATAATATCGTTTTGCACGATATCAAAATTCGCCCCTTTACGCATATTTTTTAAGGTAATAGTATGGATACTTAGGGGAACGCCTTTAATGCTTCAAATTTTCGTAATATTCTATTTACCAGGTTTATTAAATTTATTCGTATGGCCCACGATGGACACGGGCTGGGCGTGGTTTGATAGAACGATAACGACGAGATTTATAGCGGCACTAGTAGCGTTTTCAATCAATTATGCAGCGTATTTTTCGGAGATATATCGTGGTGGAATAGAGAGCATATCTAAAGGGCAATTTGAAGCAGGGCAAGTTTTGGGAATGACTAAAACTCAAATCTTTTTCAAAGTAGTATTGTTGCAGGTAATAAAGAGAATTATTCCGCCGATGAGCAACGAAATAATAACGCTTATAAAAGATACGGCGCTTGCAAACTTTATTTCGGTACTAGATATATTATATTGGGCGAAAGACTTTATGCTTGACGGACTAATTTGGCCACTTTTCTACGCAGGCGCGTTCTATCTCGTATTCGTGGGATTGTTGACGATAATATTTAATAGAGTAGAGAAGAAATTATCATATTTTAGGGTGTAAAAATGGCGTATTTAGAGATTAAAGATTTTTATAAATCTTTTGGTGAAGTCGAGGTACTAAAAGGTATAAATCTCGACATAAAAAAGGGCGAAGTTGTCACGATAATCGGCTCTTCTGGTAGTGGAAAAACCACACTTCTTCGCTGTATAAACTTTCTCGAAACGCCAGACGTTGGCGAGATGATTTTAGACGGCGAAAATCTCTTTTCTTCTTCGGCAGATAAAAAGGACGGGGAGAAAGAACTTCGCGATAAAAGGCTTAATTTTGGGCTTGTATTTCAATCTTTTAACCTATTTCCGCAATACAACGTGTTAGATAATATAACCTTAGCGCCAACTCTACTAATAAAAGAACAGGCTGAAACCTATAAAAAAGAGTTGAAGGAGAAAGTCGAACTAAATAGGGCGGAAATTAAAAAGGCAGTAGCAGAGTTTATCCAAAATAAAAAAGAAGAGATAGCAAAAGCGGGAAAAGAACTACTAGAAATGGTAGATTTAGTGGAAAAAGAAAAAGCCTATCCTTGCGAACTATCCGGTGGACAAAGTCAGCGTGTAGCAATAGCAAGAGCGCTTGCCTTAAAACCAAAAATTTTGTGTTTTGACGAGCCGACTTCGGCGTTAGATCCAGAACTCACGGGCGAAGTATTAAAGGTAATAAAGTCCTTAAAGAAAAAGGATAGAACTATGATAATCGTCACGCATGAAATGGGCTTTGCGAAGAACGTTTCGGATAAAGTTGTATTTATGGCAGACGGAGTTGTGGAAGAAATGGGCAAGCCTAAGGAAATTTTTGAAAATCCACAATCGGAAAAATTAAAAGTGTTCTTATCGAGCATAACGAATAAAGACGGAGAGTAATAAAAAATGACGGAAATTGTAGACCGCAAAGAATTGTTTGAAACAATTTTAAAACTAAAAACGGTAGAAGACTGCGAAACTTTTTTTGAAGACCTTTGCACTTATAAAGAACTAGATTCGATGGCGCAACGTGTGACGGCAGCAAAACTTTTACTAAACGGCGCAACTTACGAAGAAATTATAAGAGAAACGGAAATATCTTCAGCCACTCTTTCTCGTGTTAGTAAATGCGTGAAATACGGCGACGGATATAAAAAGTTTTTAAAGTAATAAACTCCAAAAAAGCAAAAACCCGATGAAAATCGGGTTTTTGTTGTTTTGAGAAGAAAAACAATATTTAAAAAATTTCTTGATAAAACTTTTTAATTGTGTTATACTACTTATGCCACACAAATTAAATATGCTATAGATAACTCTTTTTCATTTTAAGGGAATATTTTTGTTTGTCGTTGTAAATCATAGTAATTTGTAAAAACTGCAAATTCCACTTGATTTACGACGATAGGTTATCCTATAGCTATTTTGAGTTTTGTGTGGCAACAACGGAGTTTGCGTTTTTGTGCGTCGACTCGTGTTGGCGCATTTTTTTATTAAAAAGGAGAAGAGTATGGATTACAATATGTATCACCTAACCGATTTAAGAAGATATGCAAAAATGATAGGGATAAAAAACCCCACTCGTCTTTGTAAAAAAGAATTAATAGAAAAAATTCTCGAAGTTGAGGAGGACGAAACCAAAGCACACTTCACTACTAAAGGAAGAAAAATGAAAGAAGTGTTTAATCCACTTCTAATCGAAGAAGAAGAGAAAAAGGAAGAAAAAAAGGAAATTTACTTAAGAATAATAAAAAAGACGCAAGGCTTTTTATTAGAACTAGAAGAAGAAATAAATAAACTATAAAAAGAAAAAAAGAGCAAACCAATCGGTTTGCTCTTTTAGGTTTTAATTTACAAATTACTTGTCAGCAAGTCTTTTGTAGGTAGCAAGTCTATCCTTACTATCCTTTTCGGTAGTTTCAAACAAGTCTTCAGCAAGTTCAGGACGAGCTTTCATAAGTGAAGCGTATCTGGTTTCGCCGAGTAAGAATGCCTTGTAATCGCCAGTAGGTTCTTTAGAATCTAACGTAAATGGATTCTTGCCTTCTTCAATGAGAGTTGGGTTATATCTATATAATTGCCAATAACCGCAATCAACTGCCTTCTTTTCTTCGTCTTGACTGTTAGCCATGTTAATACCATGGTTAATACATGGAGCGTAGCAGATAACGAGAGAAGGTCCGTCATAACTTTCTGCTTCGATTAAAGCGTTGAGTAATTGTTGTTTATTAGAACCCATAGCACATTGAGCAACGTAAACGTAGCCGTAAGACATAGCCATCATACCTAGGTCTTTCTTCTTAACTCTCTTACCAGCGGCAGCGAATTTAGCGATAGAGCCGGTTGGGGTAGACTTACTTGCTTGTCCACCGGTGTTAGAGTAAACTTCGGTGTCGAGAACTAAAACGTTAACGTCTTCGCCCATAGCAAGAACGTGGTCTAAACCGCCGTATCCAATATCGTAAGCCCAGCCGTCACCACCGATAATCCAGATTGACTTTTTAACCATACAATCTTTATCAGCGAGAATTTCTTGAGCCAAAGCGTCTTTGCAGTTTGCTAAAGCAACTACTAACTTGCTAGAAGCAGCCTTGCTACCTTCAGCGTTCTTTCTGTTAGCGAGCCAATCTTCACAAGCAGCCTTAATATCAGCGTCAGCCGTGCTTTCAGCGAGTTTTTCAATCTTTTCAGCAAGTTTTGCTCTTCTTTGACCGTATGCTAAGTTCATACCATAGCCGAATTCAGCGTTGTCTTCAAATAGAGAGTTAGCCCAAGCAGGACCTTTGCCTTCTTTGTTAACGGTGTATGGGCAGGTAGGAGCAGAACCGCCGTAGATTGAAGAACAACCGGTAGCGTTAGCAACAACCATTCTGTCACCGAAGAGTTGAGTAATAAGTTTAACGTAAGGAGTTTCACCACAACCTGCGCAAGCGCCCGAGAACTCGAACAATGGCTTATTGAATTGTGAACCCTTAACGGTAGAAGTTTTACAACCAGGGCAAGCAGAAACGTTAACTTCAGGAAGTTTTTCGCTATATTCGTAGTTAACGGTTTCTTCTTCAACGATAGTGCCGAAAGGAACCATAGTTAAAGCCTTTTCTTTAGCAGGGCAAACGTTAGCACAAACGCCACAACCCATACAATCTAGAGGAGAAACTTGAATTCTATATTCAAAGCCCTTATTACCAATCATAGCCTTAGTAGCGAAAGAAGCAGGATTGTTTTCGCCTTCTTTAACAACTACAGGACGGATACAAGAGTGAGGACAAACGAAAGCGCATTGATTACATTGAATACACTTGTTTGGATCCCACTTAGGAACGTTAACAGCAACGCCACGTTTTTCGAATTGGGTAGTTCCGGTAGGAACAGTACCGTCAGCGTTAAACGCAGAAGATGGAAGTTTGTCACCCTCTAAGGTAAGAATTGGGTGAACGATTTCCTTGAAGTACTTGTTATCAGCAACTTCAGCCATTGGAGCGCCTTCAGTAGTGGTAGCCCAAGAAGCAGGAACGTCAATCTTAACGAGATTTGCAGCAGCAGAATCGATAGCGTTGTAGTTCATTTGAACGATAGCGTCACCTTTCTTAGCGAAAGACTTATAAGCCATTTTCTTCATATAGTCAACTGCTTGGTCGTAAGGAATAATATTAGCAACCTTAAAGAAAGCAGATTGTAAAATGGTGTTAGTTCTACCGCGTAAACCGAGTTCAGCAGCAATCTTAATAGCGTCGATAACGTAGAGATTGATATTTTTCTTAGCGATATCGTTCTTAACTGATGCAGGAAGAACGCTTTCTAATTCTTCAGCAGATTTAGCAGAAGTATTGAAAAGGAAAGTACCGTTTTCTTTAATATCGCCGGTCATGTTATAACGGGTGATATAAGATGGGTTAGAACATTGTACGAAGTCTGCAGAGTCGATTAGATATGCAGATTGGATAGGAGTATCGCCGAAGCGGAGGTGTGAAACGGTTATACCACCTGATTTTTTACTGTCGTAGAAGAAATAACCTTGAACGTACTTGTCGGTGTGGTCACCGATAATCTTAATAGAGTTCTTGTTAGCGCCAACAGTACCGTCAGAGCCAAGACCCCAGAATTTACAACTAACAGTTCCTTCTGGAGCAGCGTCGTACTTAAACGAGAAGTCAAGAGAAGTGTTAGTAATATCGTCGTAAATACCAACGGTGAAGTGGTTCTTAGGTTCTGCTAACTCAAGGTTTTTATAAACCGAGTAAATCATAGAAGGATTGAATTCCTTACTACCTAAGCCGTATCTACCACCAACAACCTTAATGTCGGTCATGCCTTTTTCAAGAAGCGCCGAGCAAACGTCTAGGTAAAGTGGTTCACCGAGAGAGCCTGCTTCTTTAGTTCTGTCTAGAACAGCGAGTTTCTTAACGGTTTTTGGAAGAGCGTCAACGAAAGAATCGATAGCGAAAGGTCTATACAATCTAACCTTTAATAGACCGATCTTGTGGCCTTCTTTAACCATTTTGTTTAGAGTTTCTTCAACGGCGTCAGCACCACTACCCATCATAACGATAACGTTTTCAGCATCAGGGCAACCAACGTAGTCGAATAAGTGGTAATTTCTACCGGTTAAAGCGCTAACCTTGTCCATCATTTCTTGAACGATTTGAGGAGTAGCCTCGTAATATTTATTAGCAGTTTCTCTGTTTTGGAAGTAGATGTCAGAGTTTTGAGCCGTACCTCTTTGAACAGGGTGATCAGGGTTCAATGCTCTAGCACGGAAATCTTCGATATCCTTCATATCTACTAAAGCCTTCATTTCGTCGTACTCAATAGCGTCGATTTTGCTTACTTCGTGGCTAGTTCTAAAGCCGTCGAAGAAGTGAAGGAAAGGAACTTTCGACTTTAAGGTAGAAAGGTGAGCAACGAGTGCTAAGTCCATAACTTCTTGTACAGAGTTGCTTGCAAGCATAGCAAATCCAGTTTGACGGCAAGCCATAACGTCTGCATGGTCACCGAAAATGTTGAGTGAGTGAGCGGCCAACGCTCTAGCACTAACGTGGAAAACGGTTGGAAGCAATTCACCTGCGATTTTGTACATGTTAGGAATCATTAAGAGTAAACCTTGGCTAGCGGTGTAGGTGGTGGTTAAAGCACCTGCGGTTAAAGAACCGTGAACGGCACCAGCAGCACCTGCTTCAGATTGCATTTCCGCTAAACGAAGTTTTTGACCGAACATGTTTTCTCTGCCGGCAGCAGACCACTCGTCAGCAACTTCAGCCATAGGAGAAGAAGGGGTAATCGGGTAAATAGCCGCAACTTCTGAAAAGGCGTACGCAACGTGACTGGCAGCGGTGTTGCCGTCAATTGTCATTTTTTTCATATATAAAAAATCCTCCGTAATATTATTTACTGTTTTTCAACATCTAACATTATACAAAATTTTATGAAGATAGTCAATAGAAAAACTCTTTTTTTATACATTATAAAAGGGAAAAAAAGTATAAATGGTTAGATTGCTTGTAAAAAGAGAATAATTTTGTTATAATGGTATTTGGCAAGGATTTTGCTAAAAAAATCAAGGAGAAAAAAAGGTTATGGCAATTTTATCGGCAGAAAATCTACGTTATTCGTACGACAAAAAGAGCGTTGCCCTAGACGGAATAACCATGTCCGTTGAAGAGGGCGAATATATTGCCGTAATCGGTCATAACGGAAGTGGAAAGTCCACGCTTGCTAAACTCTTTAACGGCATACTAAAGCCAGAGTCTGGTAAAATTATAGTAGACGGGCTTGAAGCAACCGACAAAAAGTCCTTGTTCGAGATAAGAAAAAAAGTCGGGGTAGTATTCCAAAATCCCGATAACCAATTAGTTGCGTCTATTGTGGAAGACGACGTGGCTTTCGGCCCTGAAAATCTAGGGGTTAAAAGAAAAGAAATAGGCGAAAGAATTGATTTTGCTCTAAAAGCCGTAGGCATGGAAGAGTTTAGAAAGAGTTCACCAACGAGATTATCAGGTGGTCAAAAGCAAAGAATAGCCATAGCAGGCGTGTTGGCAATCAAACCTAAAATTTTAATTTTAGACGAATCTACCGCCATGCTCGATCCTATTGGAAGAAAAGAAATTTTAAGCGTAATAGAAAAGTTAAACAAAGAGCAAGGGGTGACGGTTATTGCCATAACACACTATATGGAAGAAGTAATCAGCGCCGATAGAGTGTTTGTTTTAGACGACGGAAAAATTGCCCTAACCGGCACGCCCAGAGAGATATTTAGAGAAAAAGAATATATAAAAAGCATTGGGTTAGAACTTCCCACGGCGTCTTATATTGCTAGCAAACTAGTAGAAAAAGGCTTGCTAGAAAAGGGCGAATATTTAACCGAAGAAGAACTGTTGGAGGGATTATGCAAGTAAAAATAGAAAATCTTTCATACTCCTATGGCAGTAAAAAACTAAAGGTAAAAGCCGTAAACGATATTTGTTTAGAGATAAAAGAAGGGGAATTTTTCGGTGTCGTAGGGCATACGGGCAGTGGAAAATCTACCCTAATTCAGCATCTTAACGGACTAATAAAAGTTCAAAAAGATAGTGGAAAGGTGATAGTCGGCGAATACGATTTGACGGATAAAAAGTGCGATTTTAAGGGCTTAAGAGCCAAAGTGGGCATGGTTTTTCAATACCCAGAGTATCAACTTTTTGCCGAAACGGTGTTTGAAGACGTAAAGTTTGGGCTTAAAAACTTCTATCCAAATCTAACCGAAAAGGAAATGGAAGAGAGAATCAAAAAAGCCGTTGAAACGGTGGGGTTAGACTACGAAAAAATCAAAGAAAAATCGCCGTTTGAACTTTCGGGTGGACAAAAGCGAAGAGTTGCGATAGCGGGAGTAATCGTATCACGTCCCGAAGTATTGGTGTTAGACGAGCCTGTAGCAGGCTTAGATCCAACGGGAAAGAGAGAATTTGTTTCACTATTGCACGCACTTCATAATGATTTTGTAAAGACCATAATAATCGTGTCGCACGATATGAATCTAATAGCCGAAAACTGCGATAGGGTAGCCGTGTTAAACAAGGGCAACTTAGTAAAAGTGGGCACGCCTAAAGAAGTTTTTATGGATAAGGTTAAGGTGGAAGAGTGGGGGCTAGAATTGCCGTCTACTGCATATTTAACCGAAAAACTTAGAGAAAAAGGCATAGAAATAGATAGCGATTTAACCATAAAGGGTTTTATTGATGGATATATAAGAGCGAAAGGGGGCGAAAAGTAATGAAAGACGTCACTTTTGGTCAGTATTATCCATCGCACTCTTTCGTGCATAAAATGAACCCAGCAATAAAAATACTACTTACGATAGCGTATATCGTGGGAGTGTTTTTGGTGTCTGGCGACAACTATTACGCAGGGTTTTTAGCGTGCGTAGTTTTCGTGCTAATTGCAACGATTACGGCAAGAGTTCCCATTTTTAGAGTATTAAAGAGCATAAAAGCCATAATATTTTTCGTGCTTTTATCGGCGATTTTACAAATATTTTTCAACAAAGATGGAACGCCTTTGTGGGAAAACGGCTTTATCACCGACAAAGCGTTAATAGCAAGTGGATTTATAGCACTTAGAATAATTTTGGTGGTAATGGGCGCGTCGCTACTAACACTCACCACTTCGCCTGTAGAGATTGCAGACGGAACGGAAGTGTTGTTAGCCCCCTTAAAACTAGTAAAATTCCCCGTGCACGAATTTGCGCTAATAATGAGTATAGCGCTAAGATTTATTCCAACCCTTTTAGAAGAGACGGATAGAATCATTAAAGCCCAACAAGCAAGAGGGGCAGAGTTCGAGGGTGGAATATTCAAAAAAGCCAAGGCAATGATACCCGTGCTAATACCCCTTTTAATCGGCTCGTTTAGAAGGGCAGACGAACTTGCCGACGCAATGGATTCAAGGTGTTATTCGGGCAGTAAAAATAGAACGAAATATAAGAAAATGGGGCTAACTTATAGAGATGCGATTTCCTTTATAATCACGGGTGGTTTGGTTGCCGGCGTAGTGCTTCTTAACGGAGTGGTAATTTTATGATTATAAAGTTAATTATTTCGTATGACGGAACAAATTATTGTGGCTACCAAAAACAAAAAAACGGCGTTTCCGTTCAAGAAGTTTTAGAACAAGCAATCGAAAAGGCAACGGGCAAAATAATCTCCACTACGGCTAGTGGCAGAACGGACGCAGGCGTGCACGCCGAGGGGCAAGTAGTTAGTTTTTCCTACGAGGGAAGTATTCCCCCAGAAAGATTTTATCTTGCGCTAAATCCCCTTTTGCCTAGCGATATAAGAGCAGTGGATTCTTGTATAGAGAAAGAAGATTTTAACGCTAGAAAAAGCGCTAAGAAAAAAACCTATTCATATTCTTTTTACTATTCGGGCGTGGAACTTCCACTAAAAGATAGATACGCACTCTGTTTAGAAAAAGAGCCTAACCTTGCAAAAATAAAAGAGTGCGCAAAACTTTTAGAGGGCGAGCACGATTTTAAGGCTTTTTGCGCGACAAAAAGTTCAGTAAAAAGCACAACGAGAACTATTTATTCTATTAAAATAGAAGAAAAAACGGACGGCTTTAGTATAAACGTTTCGGGCAGCGGCTTTTTATACAATATGGTTAGAATAATTGCGGGCACACTCTTAGACGTAGGCTACGAAAAAAAGACTAAAGAAGATATTCTTTTAGCCCTAAAAGACGGCAAGAGAGAACACCTATCCAAAACCCTCCCCGCCAAAGCCCTCACCCTCAAACAAGTAGAATATTAAAAAATAGTGGCTGTAAAAAACAAGTGGCACAAGATGTTGTGCCACTTCTATTTTTAATAAAGAAAAGGAATAAAAAAGGAATAAAAAATCTCATAAAACGCTGAAAAACGCTTGACAAAAAGGGCAAAATTTTTTATTATAAATAGGCTGTTTAACGTGGAATAGTTCGTTTTAGAAAGATTAGCCCTCTTTTTTGGCAACAATCGTGTAAAAGTTTGCCCGAACGAAAAGCAAAAACTAGCAACCCAAAAGTTAAAAGGAGAAAAAACATGAAAACTTATATGGCTCACGCAGAAGACGTAGTTAGAAAGTGGTACGTTGTTGATGCTGAAGGTATTCCAATGGGTAGACTTGCATCAAGAGTAGCGGCAATTCTTCGTGGAAAGAACAAACCTACTTTCACCCCTAACGTTGACACGGGCGATTTCGTTATAATCGTTAATACCGATAAAGTAGTATTAACTGGTAAAAAATTAGAAAAGAAATATTACAGATATCACACCGGCTACATTGGTCACTTAAAGGAAATTCAATACAAAACCTTAATGGCAACCAAGTCGGACTTAGCAGTATACGAAGCAGTTAAAGGCATGCTTCCAAAGAACAGTTTAGGTCGTAAAATGCTTACCAAATTAAAGGTATATAAAGGACCTGAACACAACCATCAGGCTCAAAAACCTGAAGTTCTTAAACTTATTTAGGAGGTGGAAGTATGGCAAAAGCAACTAGTAAGAAAAAAGTTCAATATTGGGGAACGGGTAGAAGAAAGAAAGCAATCGCACGCGTTCGTTTAATTCCAGCAGGCGACGGCACTATCACCGTTAACAAGAAAACTCTTGACGAATATTTCTGCTTAGAAACTTTAAAGTTCATTGTTCGTCAACCATTAGAATTAACTGAAACTTCTGCAAAGTACGACGTTATCGTTAACGTATGTGGCGGTGGATACACCGGTCAAGCAGGTGCAGTTAGACACGGTATTGCAAGAGCGCTTATCCTTGCAGAACCAGAACTTCGCGGTGCATTAAAGAAAGCAGGCTTCTTAACCAGAGATTCAAGAATGAAGGAAAGAAAGAAGTACGGCTTAAAGAAAGCAAGAAGAGCGCCACAATTCTCAAAGAGATAATATTTATCCTAAAAAAATTAAGGAACGACTCAATAAGTCGTTCCTTTTTTATTACAAGAATATAAAAGTTATATTGCTTGTTTTACAAACAGTTATATTTTGGCTATGCCAAAGTTATATTAAATAAATCCTTAATTTGCCGTAAGGCAAATAACACTGCCGATAGGCAATATCACTTGTCGTTAGACAAATCTCACAAATCCGTAAGGATTTATTTAGTTGCCGAATTCCAACAAGGAATTCGGCTAGGTTGTTCTTTTTTTTTGCTATTTGTTGCAAAAGAGAAGATATTGTGATAAAATTATAATTACAAAATTATAAGAAGGGAAATTATGAAAAAGATTATATCAATAATTATCGCAAGTATTTTAGTTTGTTCACTTGCGGTTAGTTTAGTGGGCTGTGGACACGAGCATTCGTTTGTTAAAGTAGATGCTGAGGAAAAAACGTGCTATGAAAACGGCAATACAGAATATTACACTTGTTCTTGTGGTTTATATTTTTCAGAGCCAAACGAAAACGCTCAAATTGAGAAGGACTCTTGGGTAATTTTAGCAGGGCACGAGCCAATTAGGCAAGAGGCAAAAGAGCCAAGTTGTGCCGTAGGCAATATTGAATATTACGATTGTTTATGTGGAAAGAAATTTTTAGATGCTAACGCGCAAAACGAAATTGTAGATAACTCGTGGCAAATTCCAGCAACGGGCGAACACGATTACAAAAAAGAAAGTTATAGACAAGAAGAAAATAAAATTTACAAAATTACTTCTTGCAGTTGTGGAGCAGAACAAAAGCAAGAGTTTTCTGGCTACACCCTAGTAAACCCTAGCAACGCAAACGACGTTATAAACACGGCAAGAGAGGGCGTGTTCGTGCTAGGTGACGGAGATTACGGCATTACCACTTCTCTTGGCGTATATGGAGAAGAGTTTGGCGATATAACCTTAATCGGCACGGAAGGAGTTTTTATTAGAAGAATAACTTTAGATAAATCTTTATTTTCTAACGTGACCATAAAAGGCTTTAGTTTTGATGGAATTTCTAACGGACAAGACGGCGTTCGAGTAATGGTAGAAATGGGCAAACTAACGATAGAAAGTTGCGAATTTTTAGTTGAGTCTTGCATTAGGGGCGACGAGGGGAATATAACTTCACTTTTCGTTAAAGACTCATATTTCCACCAAGCAGACTACAACAATCAAGGTCAATTTTCACCAATCTACGTTCCTAGACTAGTTGATGAAGTAGAGATAGTGGGCAATACCTTTATAAATTGCAGATTTAATGCAATTCAACTTGGTGGGGTAATGACAGCAACCGTTTTGATTGAAAGCAACGTTATCGACGGAACTAGAAGTAGAGCGTTTAGATTTGTTAGCGTAATGGCGACGATGATTATTAGAAACAATACTATATCTAACGTACAAAATTTAGATATGGCGTATATAGACGAAGTAGGTTCTTTCGGTGCTATACTCTTTGATGGAAATACTTATAACGGCGAAGCGTGGAATCCAGGGGACGTTCCCGCAGAATCAACCGAAGTATTCGTGTTAAGAGATATAGATAACGACTAAAATAAATCTTTAAAAAGGGAGAAAGTAAAATGGATTTATTCGATAAATGTAAAAGACTAGAAAAAGTAGAATACGCAAAGGCGAATAACCTTTACACTTATTTTTCACAATTAACTTCGGGGCAAGACACCGAAGTAATGATGAACGGCAAAAAGACAATAATGATAGGCTCAAACAACTATTTAGGTCTAACTTCGGACAAAAGAGTAATCGAAGCGGGTGTAGAAGCGCTAAAAAAATACGGCTCTGGTTGTTCGGGCTCAAGATTTCTTAATGGAAACCTTGATATTCACGTTAAGTTAGAAGAAGAACTTGCAGAGTTTTTAAATAAGGAAGCAGTTGTCACTTTCGGCACGGGTTTTCAAAGTAATTTAGCAATTATAAGCGCATTAGTTGGAAGATGCGACTACGTTGTGTGCGATAAAGAAAACCACGCAAGTATTTACGACGCATGCAAACTCAGTTATGGCAAAATGCTTCGCTACAACCACTCGGATATGCAAGACTTAGAAGAAAAACTAAAGTCTATCGACACTAAAAACGGTGGAATTTTAATCGTCACGGACGGAATTTTCAGTATGAGTGGCGAAATTTGTAATCTTCCAGAGATTGTAAGGCTTGCAAAAAAATACGGCGCAAGAGTTATGGTAGACGATGCGCATAGTTTAGGTGTAATTGGAGAACACGGCAGAGGAACTGCAGAATATTTCGGCTTAGAAAAAGAAGTAGATATTTATATGGGCACTTTCTCAAAATCTCTAGCAAGTCTAGGTGGATATCTAGCGTCTAGTAAAGAAGTGTGCGAATACGTTAAGCACTCTTCACGCCCCTTTATTTTTAGCGCAAGCATAACTCCTGCAAGCGTTGCGTGTGCCCGTCAGTCGCTTAAGATTATAAAAGAAGAGCCTGAACGCATTAAAAGGCTAATGAGCATTAGCAACTATATGCGAAATTCTCTAAAGGCTAACGGAATTAAAATTATTGAAAGCATTACGCCTATAATTCCAATCTTTACGTACGAAGACGAAAAGACCTTTAAGGCGTGCGTACTACTTCAACAAAAGGGCGTTTACGTAAACCCCGTAGTATCGCCAGCCGTTCCCGTAGGACAAAGTTTACTTAGAACAAGTTATACGGCAACTCACACCGAAGAGCAAATGGATATAGCGTCAAACGCAATAAAAGAAACGTTAACGGAACTAAATTTACTATAGAACAACTTTCAAAGAGCAAACCCCGATTTTTCGGGGTTTAATTTTTTTAGTCATAAAATAAAAAATTCTCCTATATACTTTATTGATAGCATAAATAGGGGGAGAAAAAATGACTATAGAATCTAATAAAGAAAGGATTTTAATAAGCGAAAGAGCGGGGGAGTTTAGAAAAGAGCAAAAGGTAGAATGTAAAACGAGTATTCCCACCGACAGCGTGAAAAAAATGATATTTGTGACGGCTTATCCCTATCTTCTAAGGCAAGAGAGCACGGAAAATAGCGTAAATTATTCGGGAAAGGTAAGTTTTTTTATTTGCTACGAAGATCAAGACGGCGAACTAAGAAAATGCGAGTGCGAAAAGGAGTTTAACGGCGAAATTTTAGATCTCGTTTTGCCAGAAAGAGTAGATTTAAGAATAACGCCCACGGTAGAAAAAACTGAAGCCGATTTATCGGGCGTGCACCTAGCGGTAAACTGTCAATTATTAACGGAAGTGCAAATAAAAACTCGCCTTGAAAGAGAGTATTTAGTAGGTGGAGAAAACCTAATTTGTGATTTAAAAGAAGAAGAAATAACCGTTAGTTTAGGGCAAAGAAACACTAATTATACGGTAGAAGAAGAGTACGAAGTAAATTATTCGATAGCCGAAGTATTATATCAATCGGCAGATTGTGTAATAACCGATAGCCAATGTGGAGTGGGGTGTATAATAGTCGATGGTCAGGTTAATTTATCGCAAATATTATTGCAATCGGGCGAGAAAAGAGATATAATAAAAGAAAGTAGAAGCGTTCCTTTTAGAGCAGAAATAGATTGCGAAGAGGCTATGCCTGCGCTAACTTCAAGCGCATATTGTTTAGTAAAATCGTTCAAAACGGATATCACGGTAGACGGAGAGCAAGGAAAGAGCCAAATTCAATGGCGAGTAAACTTGAGTCTTTTTGGAGAAGGGTATAAACAAGAGCAAATTATAAGGGTTTGCGATGCCTTTTCATTAGATAGTGAGATAGAACTTGAAAGTCAAAATCTTTTAAGTCAAACGGAGAAAAATTATCCTAACGTAGAAGAAAAGTTAGTTCAAAAAACCAATATCGAAGAATTACCCGTAGGTGCAATTTATTCGTGCGTGTTAGGAGAAAGGGCGTTTATCACAAGTCAAGAGACTGTAGAAAACGGAATTTCCGTCACGGGAGTATGTCAAGGCACGGCAATCTTTTTAGGTGGCGAAGGCAAGGTTTTTTCAAGAAAACTAGAAGCGCCTTTTATGAGTCTACTAAAAGTAGAGACGGAAGAACTTGACAAAGTGTCAGTATCCGTTTGCGCAAAAAATATGGGTTTAAAAGTAATTTCACTTGACGGCGGAGAAATAACTTGCGAATTATGTTTTAGCCCATCTATAGTGAAAACGGAAGAAGTAAAACTAGTAAAAGAAGCGGTAAAAGTAAAGGAAAAGGAAAGAGAAAACTCTGCAATCAGCGTGTATATTCCACAAAAAGAAGAGGGGCTTTTCCCACTTGCAAAAAGATTAAACGTTCACCCTAACGAACTACTACTTACCAATAAAGAAATACAATTTCCCCTAACGGGCGAAGAAAGGATAGTCGTATTTAGACAAAAATAAAAATTATGAAACTTAAGAAAAAAATTAACGCAAAACTTAATTTAACGCTAGATATTTTAGGTGTGGAAAATTCTTTTCACACCTTAAAGTCGCTAGTTTGCGAAATAAATCTTGGCGACACCATAAAAGTAAAAAAGAGAAAGGATAAAAATATAAGCGTCAAGGTTAAAGGTCACCCCGAATTAAACGGCGAAAAAAACAACGCCTTTATATCGGCGAGAGCGTTTATGGAAGAGTTTAATACGCAAGGCGTGGATATCGTTATCGACAAAAAAATTCCAATCGGTGGAGGCTTGGGTGGTTCTTCTGCAGATATAGCGGGCGTACTGCTTTTAATGAAAGAACTTTTCGACATAGATAAAGGCGTAGAAGAATTAGCAAGTAGGCTTGGTAGCGACGTAAATTATATGATGAAAGGTGGATACGCCGTTATCGAGGGAAAAGGTCAAATAGTAAATAGTTTTGATTGTGAAAAAAGGCTATACTTTATACTTCTTCCGTCGCTAAGCGAAGTGAGCGCGAAAGCGTGCTATGAAAAACACGATAGCCTAAACGTAAAGTCGCCCGATTGCACGGATAAAGCCAAAGAATATCTAATAAAGGGAGATATAGAAACCCTTAAAAAAGTGATGAAAAACGACCTATATACGCCGGCGAGAAATCTTCTTCCAGATATTGATAACAACATGGCGATACTAGGTGAAAACGCCTTTATGACGGGCAGTGGAGCAACGGTATATTCTGTATATGGCGACCAAAAGGAAAGAGATAGAGAGTATAAAAGGCTAAAAAAAATAATTCCCGTAATAAAAGCGCAAAGCGTGATGAGATAAAAAGAGAAAAACCCTGAAAAAATCAGGGTTTTTTAATTTTAAATAAAAGTAAAGTATAAAGGTTAAAAAATCAGTCAATAAATAAAATACTTTCATAAAAACAAAGTTTTAAGGAGAACAAAAATGAAAACTTTTTGCATAACTTTTTTAACCTTTCTCATAATAATTTTAGCGATAATTGGAATAGGGGTTGAAACGCCCTTAAAAAGTAGTGAATACTTAAGGATTCACGTTCGAGCAAACTCAAACGAGAAGATAGACCAAGCGGTAAAACTTAAAGTAAAGGACAATCTAGTAAACTATCTAACGCCAATTCTAACCGAGTGTAAAACTAAGGAAAAAGCAAAACTAGAACTAGAAAAAAGGTTAGAAGAACTAGACGAAATCATAAATTCCACGCTAGAAAGAGAGGGCTTTGCTTATAAAGGCAAAGCAAAACTAAGAGAAGAAGAATTTCCAACTAGAAAATACGAGGGAATAATTTTAGAGAGTGGGTTTTACGACGCCTTAATAGTAGAACTAGGCGAAGGAAAAGGCGATAATTGGTGGTGCGTGGTGTATCCGCCGCTATGTTTTGTAAGGAGCGAGAACGTTGAGTATAGAAGTAAGATAAAGGAGATTATCGAAAAGTTTTATAAAGCATAAAGGAGAAAAGATGAGAAAAAAGGTTAAAATATTGATATTTTTAAGTTTATCTTTGTGCGTTTTAATCGGCACGACGACAATAGTCGGCAGTCAAAGCATTAGGCCGGCGTACGCGCTAACCTTAAAGCAAGGAAGCACGGGCGCAACGGTAAAAAAGATGCAACAAAAACTTAAAAATTGGGGGTACTATAAAGGTAGCGTAGACGGAATTTTTGGCAAGCAAACCAAAGAAGCCGTTAAATATTTTCAAAGGAAAAACGGGCTTACCGTAGATGGAATCGTGGGCAAAAAGACGCTCGCGGCGTTAGGAATGAGTTCAACGTCAAGTAGTAGCGGAGTGACTTCTAACTATTCGGACGCAGATATAAACTTGCTCGCTCGCTTAATTTACGGCGAAGCAAGGGGCGAGCCGTACGTTGGACAAGTCGCCGTAGGGGCAGTAGTTTTAAATAGAATAAAAAGTTCTTCCTTTCCTAACACCATGTCGGGCGTAATATATCAAAAATATGCGTTTACGGCAGTAGACGACGGGCAAATAAACCTAACGCCTAACGAAACGGCGAGAAAGGCAGCGAAAGACGCTATGAACGGCTGGGATCCAAGTTATGGGGCAATTTACTATTATAATCCGGCAACGGCAACAAGTTCGTGGATATTTTCAAGAAAAACCACCGTCACGATAGGAAGACACGTGTTTGCGGTGTAAGGGGGAATTATGGAAGAAAAGAAAAATAACGCCGTTGAAAAGGTGGAAAATATTATAAGAGAGAAAAACTATTCGGGAAAAGAGCAAAGCGAAATAAAAGAAAGCAATAGTGAAAACTCATTTTTCCAAAAAAATGGCGAAAACAATCAAAAAAAAGAAAATCATCAAAGAAAAAAGGGAGATAAAAAGGAAAAAAGGGGATATTTAGCGGCGATAATATCTTTAGGAATAGCCGTTTTAATTTTATCTTCGATATTAACTTTTAACTATTTAATGCCGAGCGAAAGCGAAAAAACGCTAAATTCTGGATACGAGCGCGCCTTTTACGACACGGTTGAACAGGTAAACAACATGGATTTAAATCTTTCAAAAGCCGTAGTGACCAAAGACGAAAGGGCTATTCAAAAATATATGCTCGATTTGGCGGTAGAGAGTGAACTTGCAGAGAGTAATCTCCAACAAATGCCGTTAAAGGACGAAAATAGGTATTATTCTAGCAAATTAGTAAACCAAATAGGTGACTTCGCAAAATACGTTAGCAAGAAACTTATAGACGGCGACTCTCTTTCAAAGGAAGACCACGAGAATTTAGCCTTTTTGAAGAAAGCCAATTCAAAACTAAAAGAGGCGCTTTCAAAAACGATGGAAAATATGGACAAAGATTTTTCGTTTATCGAGTTAAAGGAAGGGGAAGACAACCCACTACTAGACAACTTTAATCAATTAGAAAATCTTTCTGTAGAATTTCCAGAACTCATTTACGACGGACCTTTTAGCGATGCAAAAGAGCAAGACGAGATAAAAGGCTTAAGAGGAAACGTGGTAAGCAAGGCGGAAGCGAGAGACGCGTTCATTAAATATTTTAAAGACTACGAGTTAAAAGATATTCGTGAAGATGCCGATGCGACGGGCAAAATCGAGTGCTATTGTTTTTCGGCAAGCGTAAACGAAGAGCTATTATACGCGCAAATTTCAAGAGTTGGTGGAAAACTAATAATGTTTGAATATAGGGGCTCGTGTGGCGCAACCAATTATCAAGAAGAATCAGCAAGAGAAAAAGCGGAGATTTTCTTGAAAAACGCAGGGGTAGAAGATATGAGCGTGGTATGGGCGAACGAGTCGGGCAACGAATACACCTTTAACTTCGTTTACGAAAAGGACGGAGTGCTAGTATATCCCGATATGATAAAGGTAAGAGTTTGTTTGGAAACCAATATGGTAATAGGGCTAGACGCAGTTAGTTATTACGCAAACCACGTAGAACGAGAGATGAAAGATCCTACAATTTCAATGGAAGAAGCAAAAGAAGAACTATCCGTTGATTTAGAACTAGGCAAAATCAATCTCGCCCTAGTAAAAATAGGCAGTAAAGAAGTTTTATGCTACGAGTTTGAGGGAGCGTTTAACGACGAACTCTACTACGTTTATATTGATGCAAATACGGGTAGACAAGTAGAAAACTTCAAGGTCGTATCTACTAGAGACGGAACGCTTTTAGCTTAAGGGAAAAAGCAAAAGAGTGAACTTAAAAATTTTAAGTTCACCCTTTTTTAATATGACAAAATTGTGTTTATTTTTTTATACATTTTCCGTCTTTTGCCGATTGAAACATCATCCAAAAGCCCTGTCCTTGTAAATCAAAAAGAGAAAGTGGCAAAAAGCAGCAAAAATCTTTTAGTGCGTCGGGAGGGGTGTCGCTATAACTTGCGGGAACGCCGTAGCAAATATATTTGACCTTTCCTTTTTCTTTAATCACTCCCACCACGTAGTATTTATTAGAAGCGTAGTGAATTTTACAAAAAGTGCTGTCAGGCAAAACGCTACTTAAAGAGTCGTCTAAAGGGAATTTAGAAAAGAGTTCGTCTAATTCGTCTTTTGCCGATTGGTAAAAGAAATCCCCGTCTTTATTATCTTGGACTTTGAAATTATCTTCTTCATACGAAAGACCGTTATCACTGATTGTCCCGTTTTTCTCGTCTTTTTGGCTTTCAGTATGGACTTTAGAAGATTCATTTTCTCCGTTTTCATTAGCCACCTCGTCAATTAAATCTACTTTGTCTTTTATCTCTCGTTCTATAGAAAAATAATCTTCGGTAGCGATAACTTCGTCGTCGTAAACTTTCGTTAATTCCTTGCTGGCAATTTCTTCTAAAGTAGAAAGGGGTGCGCCGAGTTCAGTTTTGGCAAATGCGACGGGAGAAAGATTATCTAAAAGGCAAAAAACTCCCGCAGAAAAATGTTTAAAAGGGGAAAGAGAATAAAAAACTTTAAGTAAACTAACTGGTTTTTTACCTAGTTCTAAAATGATAGGCGAATTGTTTTCAACAAGCAAAACTAAAACGTATCCCCCCTCAAAGAGAGGGAAGTTTATAAGAGACAAAGATAGAGTTGTCACTCCGTCCTCGCTTTCCAGCCTAACAATCCCGTTAACGTCCTTTCCAAATGAAGTGTTCGTCTTTTGTAAAACCAAAGTTTTTTTATAAAAGTCCACGCAATTGGTCTCCAAACAAGGTTTAACTTTTTGTAGTATACAATAATATATATTAAAAAAGGGGTAAAAAAAGAAAAGATTTTGCAAATTTTAGTCGAAAGACCAAGAAAAATAAAAAAACCACTTTTTTGTGTTTTACTTTTAGAAAAATTTGTGATACAATATATAATGACGGAGAAGAAGAAATTTTTAGAAAAAAAAGAATTTTTTGCTTATAAAAAACGCAAATTATTTTAAACGAACAAACAAAAAATCGATATAAAAATACTTGCGTTTTTGCAAATATATAAAACAAAAAAATAAAAATATATTATTCTATAAAGGAGAAGAAAAAATGACGGACAACAAGAAAGTGCTTGAGTTTATTGAAAGCGCAAAAAAACTTTGTAATCCCGACAAAATCGTTTGGGTAGACGGCTCGGAAGAACAATTAGAAGAATTCCGCCAATTAGCAGTTGACGAGAAGATTTTAATCAAGTTAAACCAAGATAAACTTCCAGGCTGTTATCTCCATCGTACCACCGTTAACGACGTTGCGAGAGTTGAAGGAAGAACTTTTATCTGTTCAAAGAATAAAGAAGATTCTGCACCAATCAACAACTGGATGGAAACTAACGAAGCGTTAGAACTAATGAACGGCTTATATAAAGACTGCATGAAAGGAAGAACAATGTACGTTATTCCTTACTCAATGGGTGCAGTAGGAAGCAAATTCTCTAAAATTGGTATTGAACTTACCGACTCTATATACGTAGTATTAAATATGGCTATTATGACTAGAGTAGGAGCAAAAGTTTTAGAGGCTTTAGGTGACGGAGATTTTGTTAAGGGCTTACACTCATACGCAGAACTTTCGGAAGAAAAGAGATATATAATGCACTTCCCTGAGGAGAACTTGATTATGTCAATCAACTCTAACTACGGCGGAAACGTATTGCTCGGCAAAAAATGTTTTGCTTTAAGAATTGCATCTTACCTTGGTAAAAACGAAGGATGGATGGCAGAGCACATGCTTATTTTGGGAATCCAAAAAGGCAACGAAGAGCCAAAATACGTAGCGGCTGCGTTCCCATCTGCTTGTGGAAAGACCAACCTTGCAATGATTATTCCACCAGAGATTTATAAGAACAAAGACTATAAGTGCTGGTGCGTGGGCGACGATATTGCCTGGATAAGAGTGGGCGAAGACGGAAGACTTTGGGCAGTAAACCCAGAAAACGGATTCTTCGGCGTTGCTCCAGGAACTAATATGAAGTCTAACCCTAACGCATTGTTATCAACAATGAAAAATACCATCTTTACTAACGTTGTAGAAAATCTTGACGACGGTACTGTTTGGTGGGAAGGATTAAACGACAATCCACCTAAGAACGCTATCAACTGGCGTGGCGAAAAGTGGGATTACACTAAATACGACAAGAAAGACAAGTCAACTTGTGGCGCTCATCCAAACTCAAGATTTACTGCGCCTACTATTAACTGTCCTTGTCTATCTGACCAATTTGAAGCGCCAAACGGCGTTCCTATTTCGGCAATTATCTTTGGTGGAAGAAGAGCAAAAACTGCTCCACTAGTATATGAAAGTAGAGATTGGAACAACGGCGTATTCGTAGGTTCAATTATGGCAAGTGAAACTACTGCTGCAGCAACTGGTGCAGTTGGCGTAGTTCGTCGTGACCCAATGGCTATGAGACCTTTCGTTGGCTACAATATGGGCGACTACTTTGCTCACTGGGTAGAAATGGGTAAAACCATTAAAAATCAACCTAAGATTTTCAACGTTAACTGGTTTAGAACGGATGACGAAGGCAACTTTATTTGGCCAGGATTTGGCGACAACTTACGTGTTCTCGATTGGATTTTAGATCGTTGTGAAGATAAAGTTGATGCAGAAGAAACTGCAATCGGATTCGTTCCAAAGGCAGAAGATATCAATATCGAAGGCTTAAAAGACGTGACTATTGATACTATTAAAGAACTTCTCACCGTTGACAAAGAAAACTGGATTGAAGAAGCAAAGGGTATCAAGGATTTCTACGGCGAGTTAACTAGAGTACCTGCTGAACTTTACGCAGAACTTGATAAACTAAACGAAAACTTAAATAAATAATTAACTAAAAAACGCCTGCTAAAAAACAAAACTAGTGGGCGTTTTTGAATTAAATTAACAAAGGAAAAAGAGATGTTTTGGTCAATAACGATAGACGTATTGCTCGTCTTAGTGTTTTTATTTTTCATAGTATTTTGGGCAAAGAGTGGGCTAGTTGCAAGATTAACCGACTTTAGCAAAAAGTGGCTAGAGTTATTGTGTTCAATATTATTAGGTCCGTTTTTAGCAGGATTACTAGCAAACTTATTTTTAAGCGAATGGATAAACACGGGCGTGTTTAATTCCATACAAGCAGTGGTAGAAAACAACGCCAACGGCTACACCTTAGTAGAACTCTTCGAGCATTTGCCAGAAGCCGTTCAATCTTTCTTTTTACATATGGGCGTAGATATGGAAGCGCTAATTTCTAAATACGGCGCAACTGCCGAAGTAGATAGCGCTATAATTGCCGACATGTCGGGAACGGTAAGCGCAGTTATCGTTAATGTAGTATCAACAATCGTCGGTATGATAGTGTGCTACTGGATACCGAAACTTGGCTTTATGCTTGCCCAAAAACTCATAAAAGAAAGAAACGAACAAGGGAAATTCGGCAGAACTATGGATCATGTTTTAGGTGGTGTAGTCGGCGTAGTAGTATCCTATTTAATCGTTTCACTACTTGCAATCGGCTTGTTCCTTGCTTTCCAAGTGGTTTTAGCGGTAGACTTAAATGCGGGAACTATGGACGTGTATAACGCAACCTACGTATTTAAGTTCTTAAGGGAATTTGACCTTGTTGCCGCCCTAAAAGACCTAGTTGGAAACGTATATAAACTATTCCTAGCAATACCAATATAAAACAACTAATAAGAACAAAAGAAAAGGCGAACTCAACGTTCGTCTTTTTTTGTATAAAAAATCTTTGGTTGGCAATAATTAAAAAAAACAAGGAGAGCAATATGAGTGAAAGCAAGAATATGTTAACCACCAAAGAATTAACGCTACTAAAAGATTTACTTTTACTAGAAGAAGCAGTTTGCAAGAAAGCAAGACTATATTCTACGATAACGATGAACGTAAAATTAAAAGGCGAGTTAGAAAACCTATCAAAAAAACACGAACAAAGATTTTTATATCTTTTTTCATTGTTGTAAAAGGGGGGGAAGAAATGAGAGAATATAAAGCAGATATAACGCTAAACGAAGAAGATTCGCTATTTGATTTACTAACGGCAGAAAAAACGCTTGTAAAACTCTACGCCTTAGTTTTAACCGAGTGCGTGAGTAAAGGAGCAAGAGAAGTTGTGCAAAAAAATCTAGGGGAGCAAATAGACGACCAAATAAAAGTATTCTTCTTAAACACAGAACTAGATCACGCAAGAGTTTGTTCGGCAGAAGAAAAAGACGTAATGAAAGCGAAAGAAGAGTTTTCTGTAAAAGCAAAAAAGTTAAAAAAGGAATAGGTAAAACGCTTGCCAAAAAGGACAAAAAGCCGTATAATTGGAATAAATAAAGAAGGTTTTCGGTCAACACTTCTATAAAACAACCGAAAGTAAATAAGATTTTAGCCTTCTTTTATTTAAGTAAAGAAGGTTTTTTTATGCAAAAAAAGAGTAAAATCCTAGCGAGAGCAGGGGTGATATCGGCACTTTACGTAGTGCTATCAATGGTAGTGTTTCCGTTTGCGTCGGGCTCGATACAAGTAAGACTCGGCGAAGCGTTAACCATTTTGCCCCTATTTTTTCCAGAAGCGTGTATATCGCTATTTATAGGTTGTATAATCGTAAATTTTATAACGGGTTGTGCGTTAATAGACGTAGTGTTTGGGGCGCTGGTCACTTTGATTTCGGCGGTATTAACCTTGATAATAGGGAGAATAATAAAAAACAACCTATTAAAACTGCTAATAGGCGGAAGTTTCCCGATACTTTTAAACGCATTTTTGTTGCCACTACTTTGGTATTGGTGCTACGGGCAACTTGAATACGTTTATATTTTGCAAGTATTATTTGTCTTTTTAGGTCAAACGGCAAGCGTATACGCGTTAGGTGGAACGTTATTTTTTGGGCTCGACAAGTACAAGGAAAAACTTAATTTAAAATAAAGATAAACCCTTTTGGCTTTCGCCAAAAGGGTTTATTCTTTTTTAATGAATTGCCCTAAACGGACGGTAAACTATTCCGTAGAATATTAACCAAAGTCCGGCAATACCCACTAACGAGTAGATAATGCGAGAAACGACGGCACTCACGCCACTACCGAAAAGGAAAGCGACGATATTAAAGTCGAATAAACCGACCATAAACCAAACGAGTGCGCCGATAACTACTAGGCAAAATGCTAAAATTGTTGCTGCTCTCATATTTATCCCCCGATAATAGTGTGAGATAAAAATAAAAAATTATTCATCTAAAGTAAAGCATTTTCTAAAACTAATTTATCGAAGTCAATAGGCTCTAAAAAGTCTTCGGCTATAAACTTAACGTTGTTGTATTTAGCGTAGTTAAAAATATGCGTCTTAATTAGAACGGGGGTAGCCACGTCAAGCGCCGAACAAATTTCCATTAGATAGTCGTTAAACTGCGAGTAATCTAGGGGATTAAAGTTTTCGTAAACGAACTGATTAACTATTCTATTTTCCTTAATGACCTTTGCCCAAATTCTAACCATAAAAACCTCAAAGGTATTTTACCACAAAAAGAAAAGATAAGCAACGATAAAAGAAGCAATAATAGTTTTAATATTGACAAAAACTGCTTTAAGGTATATAATAAATCAGTACGAAAATAAAAAACGCAAGGCCTTTATGAAAAACAAAGAAAACGGAAAAGTATTAAATTCAATAGAAAGTGTATTGCAGTCCAAATACATGGCTGCAATATCTTTGCTATTTGGATTTTTATGTTGGGCGCTGGAGTGGACGGCTATTGTCGTTTGCGGTGAGGCTCTTATTTTTATACTAATTTTGCTTTTTTCAAAAGACGTAAAGAACATTTTCGCCCCATTTTTCTTTATCTCATTTTTTATACCCGATATACGAACTATGACCAATTACGTAGTTTACTATATAGTAGTTGGCATAGCCCTACTAACGCTAATAGGGGTGTTTATATATAAGTGCGTAAAGGATAGAAAAACTATCACTTTCGGCAGGTTTTATAAAGGGCTACTAGCATCTTTTGTTGCTTATTTGATTGCGGGAATATTCAATAGTTTTTACATAGTAAACTCTCTAATGATTTTAGGGTTTTGCGTAGGAATTTTTATATTTTACTTCCTTGCCGTAAACTATACCAAAAATATTGGCGAATACTTTGAAGAACTATTTATACTAAGTGGAACGATTATAGGCTTACAAATATTTTTCAACTACGTTATCAATGGTCCAAATAGCATTTATTTTAGTGCGCAAGGGCTTAACACGGCATCTCTTTTCGTAGTTTTAGGCATAATTGCTTGCTTTACTAGGGCAATGAAGAGTAAAAGGGATTATATTTACTTTATCTTCGTTCTAATATTAACCGTTTTCGTGGTAGTATCAAAGAGCAGAGCGGGAATGATATTAACGGCGATAGTAGACGTAGCGTTTACTATTTACACCTTTATAAAATCAAAGAACAAAACGCAAATGCTACTAGTGTTTGGAGTTTTCTTGCTTATAATTGCAATAATGTTGCTAGCAAGTGAATTTTTAAGAGAAGAAATACAAAAACTAGTATTTGGTAAGAAATTCGGCTTTTCTGGTAGAGAAGAATTATGGGCTTGGAGCATTGATAGATTTTTAGAAGCGCCGATTTTTGGCTACGGATTTTTCTACATGGACAAGATTCCTTCATTAAGAGAGGGAACGCACGTAATACTCACTCACAACACGCTACTTCAGTGGTTAACCTCAACGGGCGTTGTGGGAACGCTAATAATGGTAGTATTTTACTTGAATAAATACACCATAATATTTAAGAAATTTAGTAGAGAAAAATTGTTTGCTCTTCTATGCGTTATTGCGCTTGAATTAAGTGGGCTAGTTGACCAAGCGGCGAATATGGATATCTTCGTGGTGACAATTTCAATACTTTTAGTTGCAAGTGTAGAAAAGAAGTAAATGTTAAGCGTATAAAAAGGAGGAAAAACATGGCAAAAGTGTGTGTAATCACTGGTGGTGGAAGCGGAATGGGCTTAGAAGCCGCTAAGTTTATGGCAAAAGACAAGATTATCGTTATTTCTGGTAGAACGATGTCTAAACTAGAAAACGGAGTAAAAGAACTAAAGGAATTAGGGTTTGAAGCGTACGCAAAAACTTGCGATACGAGCTCTAGAGAAAGCGTAAAAGAACTAGTAGAATATGCAAAAGGGCTAGGTGAAATAGTAAACGTAATCAACTCGGCAGGCGTTTCGCCGGCAATGAAAGGAACACCTGATGGCATAATAAAAATCAACGCATTGGGCACGGTGTACGTAAACCAAGAATTTTCTAAAGTTATGGGCAAAGGTAGCGTAATCGTAGACGTATCTTCAAACTCTGGGTATATATTGCCAAACTTTATTATTCCTAAAAAAGCATACCCGCTAGCAGAAACCAACGAAGAGAAGTTCGTTAAAAAACTAGCAAAGCGCGCAGGTATGGCAAAGGGCGAATATCAAAGAAAAGGCTTTGCGTATTCACTTTCTAAAAACTTCGTATTATGGTACGCAAAAAAGTGTGCGTTTGAGTACGGCTTAAAGGGAATTAGAGTAGTATCGCTAAGTCCAGGACTAATTGCAACCGATATGGGCAATCTAGAAAAGAAAGACGGCGGAATGTTAATTCCATTTTCTTGTGAAGAGAGAATGGGTAAACCTGAAGAACTCGGCTATGCGCTCGCAACTCTTGCAGACGAGAGAAACGGCTATCTAGCAGGGGTAGACGTGCTTTGCGACGGTGGAAGTACCAACGGTATGAAAGAGTTCAAAAAGAAAAAGAAATAAAAAAAGAAAAATAAAAACACCCTAGAGAGTTCTCTGGGGTGTTAAATTTTTAAATTGAATTAAAGTTCGGCTTTAGCAAGGGCAAGAGCGCTTTCAATAACCTTGTCCATATCGTAATACTTATAAGCGCCGAGTCTACCGCCGAAAATAACGCCTTTTTCTTTATTTGCTAGTTCTAAATACTTTTGATAAAGAGAAGAGTTTTTTTCGTCGTTGATAGGGTAGTAGGGTTCTAAGCCTTCACGCCACTCAACGGGATATTCTTTAGAAATAACCGTCTTTTCACTATCACTATTTTCAAAGTGCTTGTGTTCGATAATTCTAGTGTAAGGAACTTCTCTTTCGGTGTAGTTAACAACTGCTACGCCTTGGAAGTTGTCGGTGTCTAAAACTTCATTTTTAAATTCTACCGTGCGATATTCGAGTTTTCCGTAAATAAAGTCAAAGTATTCGTCAATCATACCCGTATAGATAACTTTATCAAAGGTATCGCTAGTAGTAGACGTAAATTCTTTATAAGAAGTGCCTAAAACAACGGGAACGCCGTCTAACATTTTTTCCACGATAGCCGTGTATCCACCGATAGGAATACCTTGATAACGGTCGTTAAAATAATTGTTGTTAAAGGTAAAGCGAAGTGGTAGTCTTTTAATGATAAAAGCAGGTAAATCCTTACAATCTCTGCCCCATTGTTTTTCGGTGTAGCCCTTAACTAACTTTTCGTAAACGTCGCGCCCAACAAGGCTAAGCGCTTGTTCTTCAAGATTTTTAGGCTCTTTAATATTTAGACTAGCAATTTGGCTAGCGATAATATCCTTTGCCTCCTTAGGAGTTTTAATCCCCCACATTTTAGAGAAAGTGTTCATATTAAAGGGCATATTATAAAGTTCGTCTTTATAAATTGCTACGGGAGAGTTAATATAGTTATTAAACTCTGCAAATTCGCTTACGTAATCCCAAACTTCCTTGTTTGAAGTGTGGAAAATATGTGCTCCGTATTTATGAACGTTAATATTTTCTTGCTTTTCAGTGTAAATATTGCCTGCGATATGATTTCTCTTATCGATAACAAGGCAAGACTTGCCCTTTTTTGTTGCTTGCTCACAAAAAGTAGCGCCAAAAAGCCCAGCGCCAACTATTAGATAGTCGTATTTCATACTTGTTCTTGTTCCTCTTTTTTCTTTTCTAGTCTTTTTGAAACTTTAGTAAAGATAAAACCAATTACGATAAACGCATAAAAACTTATAAAACGCCAAGTTAAAAGAGCGGGCGAAACTATACCGAACGAAGTGGTTAAGCCTTGCAAACCGCCAACGAATAAAAGTCTAAACGAAAGGTCTGCAGCGCCCGAATTACCAGGCGTAGGAATAAAGGAAATAACCGAGTATAGAATCATACAAAGCACGCAAACTTGCGCCCATTGACGCCACAAGGTCACGTCCATAAGGTTGTAGCCGAAAAACTTTAGCGTAAAGAAAGCGATTGAACAAAGGGAAAGATTTTCTGCAAAACTTATTAGTAGCGCCACGAAAAATATAAAAGGATTGGTGACGAAAGTCTTTAGGCAAGAAGAGTTTTGCAAAATATTCTTGGTCATCTTCTCTTTTAGCGCGTCTTTGTCTTTAACGATTTTAAGTTTGTGCCCAAGTGAAATGATAAAGTAAACTATACTTCCACCGAGTTTAGGGAACATAGAGAATACCATAACCATACCCGGCACGAAGAAACAACAAATAAGCCCGATTATCGCCATACTGTTAAATACAGGCGAGATAAAGTGCATGTTGTTTGGAATATTCAAAGTATTGTTGTTATATAGAATCAAACTGACAACACCCAAAATAACAAAACCTAGTTGTTGCATAAAGAACGAAGCAATAGGAAGGGCAGCGGCAACGCCACCTTGAACGCCGTGCTTAGATAGGTGATAAACCTCAAAAGGTTGACCGCCAACGGCAAGAGGGGTGATGTAGTTATAATAGTGCCCAATAACGCCCGTCCCAAAACAAGTCTTAAAGTGCCATTTCTTAGTTTTTACCTTGCATAAAAAAGAAAGTTTTAACGCCTTAAAGAAATAGCATAAAAACAATGCCACGAAAGCAAAAACAAGGTAAAACCAAGAATTAGAGAAAATTTCTCTAACTTGAGCCCAAGTAGGTGGTTGACCTTGCTCGGTAAAGAAGTCTTGGTAAACGGTGTATGCTAAAACGGCAACAACGAAAACAATAAACACCACCGAGCAGATTCTCTTAAATAACGCTTGCTTTTTATCGATAGTGTCGTTTTTATCAATAGCACCTAAAACTTTGTTCATAACGATTTGTTTTCCGGTGCTTTCAGATGGTTCTTCGTGAACTATCTCTTCATTTTTTTCAAAATTTTCATCAATGCTCTTTAATGGAACGTCTACGATTTTAGGTTCACTAGAGCCTTCGTCCACCTCAATTTTTGAATAGACGAATTTATCTTTCTTACTCATAACACCCATTTTACAACAAAAGGCAGGGTTTGTCAACAATATGATAAAAAAAGTCCCGTCGCAGCAGCAACGGGGGGATAAGATTATTATTTAATTTATAACTTTTACGGATAGTTTAGCCGTTTCTTCAGGTGAAATCTTAACCGTCACGGGATAAACGCCCACCGTTTTAATATTAGAAGATAAAACGATTTTCTTTTTATCTACGGAAAAACCTAATTCAAATAGTTTATCGGCGATTTCCTTATTGGTGACACTGCCGAAAAATCTTCCGCCCTCACCGCACTTAACTACTACGACAACTTCCTTGCCGTCAAGCGCCTCCCTTAGCGCCTTGTTCGCCTTTAATTGTTCTTGCCTATGGAAGTCTTGTGCTTGCTTTTTTTGGTTGCTTTCGTTTATAGCCGAATTGTCGGCGATTTTTGCGAGACCTTTTTTAATTAAAAAGTTTTGCGCAAACCCGTCCTTTGCTTCAATAATGTCGCCCGCTTTTCCAGAGCCTTTAACGTCTTTTAATAATACAACTTTCATAAATATACTCCTTGTCTATAAATATTGTATATTAAAGTTAAAAAAAAGTCAATATTAAAAAGGTATACTTTACCTAAAAAAGAACATAATAAAATAAAAGGAGAGTATTTATGGAAAAGAATTTTTGTATTAAATGCGACGTAAGAAGTTGTAGATACAACTACGACGGCACTAATTGCGAACTCGGCAGTATCAAAGTGACCAACTGCTGTGGTGAGCAATGTACTTGTTGTGGAGACTACGCAGAAAAGTAGTTCGTATTTGTAAACTAAGGGAAAAAAGATAAAAAAAGGTTGCGACTTTATCGCAACCTTTTTTTACATATATTATTCTGGAAAACACAAAAAACTTCTTCTCTCATCACATATTACACTGATATTTTACCACAAAAAAGGAGTTTGTCAAGGGGGTTTTGAAAAAAATTTACAAAAATTGGTAAAATTTTAAAATAAAAAACTCAAAAAAGCAGTAAAAATCAAGCAAAAACGTGCTAAAGATTTTTATAAAAGGTAGTATGCGTTGACGAGGATATATTTAAAGTTTATAATTTAAATAGAATGAAAAGGCGCAAGAGCCAATAAAAAGGAGATTAAAAATGAGCGAAGAAGTAATTCTTACAAAAGAAGGAAAAGAAGAACTTGAGAAAAGACTTGAGTACTTAAAGGTAGAAAAGAGAGCGGAAATCACCGAAAGAATTAAAACGGCAAGAGAATTTGGCGACTTATCTGAAAACGCAGAATACGACGCTGCTAAAAACGAACAAGCGATTATCGAGGGCGAAATTTTAGAAATTGAAGAAAAACTAAAAAGAGCGGTAATCATTAAAGATTCTGCAAAGAAAGGCACGGTATCTCTTGGAAGTAAGGTAGACTTTGTTGATGAAGACGGCGAAGCATACACTTATGAAATCGTTGGTACTACTGAAGCGGACGTAGAAATGGGTAGAATTTCAAACGAATCGCCTATTGGAAACGCATTGCTTGGCAAAAAGGCAAAGGACGTAGTTAACGTAAAAGCGCCTGCAGGCGTATATAAAATCACCATTAAAAAAGTATATTAAAAAGGAAAAAATTATGCAGGTAGACAATACACCAAACGTAGAATTAGATTTAAGCGAAATATTAAGAATTCGTAGAGAAAAGTTAAGAGCCTTGCAAGAAGCGGGCAAGAACCCCTACGAAATTGTTAAGTACGATAGAGATTCTTATTCTCTAGACATAAAAGAAAATTACGCCGAGTACGAAGGCAAAACGGTTAACGTTGCAGGAAGACTCATATCAAAAAGAATAATGGGTAAGGCGTCGTTTGCCGTAATACTAGACGGAAAAGGAACTATTCAATCATATCTTTCAATCAACGACTTGGGAGATAGTTATTTGGCGTTCAAAGAATACGATATCGGCGATATCGTGGGAATTAAAGGAAAGGTTTTCACCACGAGAACGGGTGAAATTTCCATACACGCAGAAAGCGTAGAATTGCTTTCAAAATCACTTTTACCATTGCCGGAAAAATTCCACGGCTTAAAGGACGAAGACACTAGATATCGTCAAAGAGAAGTCGATTTAATCTCCAATCCGGAAGTAAAAAAGACCTTCGAAGCAAGGTCAAAGATAATGACTGCAATTAGAAACTATCTTGACAGCGTAGGATATTTAGAAGTAGACACGCCGGTATTACAACCTTTAGAAATAGGCGCTTCGGCAAGACCGTTTAAGACTCACCACAACGCCTTAAATATAGATATGTATTTAAGAATAGAAACGGAGTTATATTTAAAAAGACTTATCGTAGGTGGATTTGACAAGGTTTACGAAGTAGGAAGAATTTTTAGAAACGAGGGAATGGACCGTTCGCACAACCCAGAATTTACTACGGTAGAAATGTATCAAGCGTATAGTGATTACTTTGACATGATGGATTTAATTGAGAACATGTATAAAGACATCACGCAAAAAGTTTGTGGAAAAACGGTTATCACCTATCAAGGCGTAGAAATCGACATGGGCAAGAAGTGGGAAAGACTCACCATGGTAGAAGCCGTTAAAAAATATGCTGGCGTAGATTATAACGATTGGGAAAGCGACGAACAAGCGAGAGCAGTTGCAAAGGAAAAGGGCGTTCAAGTAGAAGAGGGCGACGAGGCAACTAAGGGACACGTTTTAATTGCATTTTTCGACGCTTTCGTAGAAGAACAACTCGTTCAACCTACTATAATTTACGACTATCCAATAGAGAACTCACCACTTGCAAAGAGAAAGAAAGACAATCCACTCTTTACCGAGAGATTTGAATACTTTATATATGCAAGAGAAATGGGCAACGCGTTCTCGGAATTAAACGATCCAATCGACCAAAGAGAGAGATTTGAAAAGCAAGTTGCAATAAAGAGAGCGAAAGGTGGAAACGACGCTAAGGTAGACGAAGATTTCGTGACTGCATTAGAGTACGGAATGCCACCGACGGGAGGATTAGGTTTTGGCGTAGATAGACTTGTAATGCTACTAACGGATAGCGCATCTATAAGAGACGTAATCTTGTTCCCAACGATGAAACCCAAAAGCATATAAGAACGGAGAAATCAATTGGATAACAAAATAACCAAAACCAGACTGTCTAACTTCTTTGCGTACGAGTGGATATTGATGATAGTATTTCTCGTGGTTATAATATTTATAAACCAGTTCGTATACGGATTTTTCACGGCAGAGCCGACGGTAGGGCAAAGTTTTAAATACTTGTACGACGCAGACGTATCGTCTGTGTCCGACCAAGATTTTGCATCCTTTATAATAGAAGAAATGCCCTTTAGTTATGACGTGATTGAGTTTGGGAGCGAGCCACTCACGGACGAGCGAGACGTATTAGGAATGAGAATCGCAATTCAAGACGGCGATATCTTTATAACGAGTGGAAAGAGGGATAGCGAAGGCGTATCTTTACTTGAGCAAAGAATAGACAATCAAGGGGTGTGCTTATATAACTTCAATAAACTTCTATACGACGCAAAAGCGTATTTAAAAGGATTTTTAAAGGAAGAGTATGCTTCGTATAGCGAAAGTGACAAAGACCAACTCGTAAAGGATAGCAATAACCTAGACGAGCAAAAAATCCACGCGCGCTTTTTATCTCGAATGAAAAAGGATAACCGATACAGAACGGAAGAGCAAAAGAGCGAGGGAAAGGTTTTAGAAGTAGGTAGAATTAACCAACTTGTAAAAGAAGTTAACGACTTTGAATATCTTTTAGAAGAAAAGCCTGATATATTTTATCGCTACACCAGATATTCGCAAAGTCTAAAGTTTGCTAACGAAGATAAGAAAGAGCATTATCAAATGCTAGTAGACAGGGAGAAAGCCGACGAGAAAACGTGCGGGGAAAACGCCCCCTTTGGAATACTTGCCGAAAAACTTACGGGTGGAAAAGAAGACCCGTCAAAATATTTTAAGTTAAAAGGACAAGAGGTTGAAGGGGAAGAAGAAACCGTCTACACGGCGAAAGACGTAGTAATAACGGCGTTTGATTTTTTAGAATACCAAATTGATTTGCAGTTTGAAACTATATCGTTTATGAACGCAATAGTAAGAGAGTGCAGTAATTTTTTAGATGGAAGATAGAAAAATGAAAGGTAAATTTATAACCTTTGAAGGATGCGAAGGGGTAGGAAAATCCAGACAACTTGCAATGTTTGGGGAATATCTTGAAAAGAACGGGATAGCCCATTACTTTACGAGAGAGCCGGGAGGAGAGCCCGTTTCGGAGAAGATAAGAAACATAATACTAGATAAAGAAAACGAGTCTATGACCGACGAGTGCGAAGCCATGCTATACGCAGCGAGTAGAGTTCAACTATTAAAAAGGATAATAAAGCCCAAACTAGAAAGTGGAACGCTGGTGGTGTGCGATAGATATTTCGACTCATCTTTTGCATATCAAGCGTACGCAAGGGGGCTTGGCAAGGAATTTATAGCAAAAATCAACGATTACGCTATAAAGAATTTCACGCCCGACTACACGATATTTTTAAATTTATCGCCGGAGCAAGCGTTTAAGAGAAAAGGCGGAGTAGACAAGGGAGATAGGTTGGAACTTTCAGGCATGGAATTTCACAACAAAGTATATCAAGGCTATCTAGAGATAGCAAAAGAAAATCCCGAGCGCGTAATTTGTATAGATGCTAGTGGCGAAAAGTGGGAAACGCACGAAAAGATAATTAAAGCGCTAAAAGAAAGAGGAGTAATATGATAGATTACCGCTATCTTTTAGAACAAACGTCAGCCTACAAAACGCTAAGAGCCGACAAGCAAAAGGGCAACTTATCGCACGCATATTTAATAATAATTCCCGACGAGCAAAAGTTAAGAGAATATCTTAAAGTTTTTGCCAAACTAATGCTATGTAGTGGAGAAGAAATTTGCGAGAGTTGTAGAAACTGCAAGTTAATAGAGAGCGATTGTCATAGCGACGTAATGTATTTTCCCGAAAAGGAAGGGGCAGTTGTGACGGCGGACGTAAACAAACTTGTGGAAGAGAGTTTTTATAAGCCTATAGAAGGGGAAAAGAAGATTTTTATAATCTCTTCAGCCCAAACTATGAACGCGCAATCTCAAAACAAACTCTTAAAGACGTTGGAAGAGCCACCAAAAAACGTTCATATCGTGCTTGGCGCGACAAACGAACACGCGCTACTTCCCACTATAAAATCAAGAGTGAGAAGGTTAGAGATATCGTCTTTTTCAAAAGACAGGCTAAAAAAAGCGCTAGAAAAAGAGTGTGACGACTATGAAAGGCTAGAGAGCGCAGTAGATTTTAGCGACGGAACTGTGGGTAGCGTACTTTCACTATATAACGACGAAAAACTACAAGAAACCAAAGACTTCGTTTTAGATTTAATAGCAAATATGTCGTCTAGTAAAGAAGTGCTAAAATATTCCACGCAAATTAGCGAAAAGAAGATAGAAACGGAAATGTTTTTATCCGTTCTAGAATTGACGTTTAGGGATTTACTCTTATACTATAACGAGAGTGAAAACCTTATAGTAAACAAAAAAATACTAGTTAGTGGCGCGCTTGAAGTGGGCTACAATAGGGGCTCAACCTTACACGCAATCGAAAAGATTGGGGAAGCGAGAGTTAGATTAAACTTCAACACAAACCAAACCATGTTAATCGAGTGGTTGTTGTTTCAAATTTTGGAGGGCAAACATAAATGGCAAAAGTTATAGGGGTAAAATTTAAAAATACTGCTAAGGTTTACTACTTTGCGCCTGCCAACGAGCAGGATGAGTATAGAGAAAATCAAGGCGTTATAGTAGAAACATCAAAGGGAGTAGAGTACGGAACGGTAGTTTTCGGCATAAAAGAAATAGAAGACGGCAACATTACGCATCCGTTAAAACCCGTATTAAGAATAGCGACCGAAAAGGACGAGCAAAAGAACAAGAAGAACCAAGAAAAGATTCCAGAGGCTATGGACTACGCCGCAAAGAAGATAGAGGAAATGGGACTAGAGATGAAGTTAATAGGGTGTGAATACTCTTTTGACGGAAACAAACTAACCTACTATTTTTCGGCGGATAATAGAATAGACTTTAGAGAACTCGTAAAGGTATTAGCGGCAAACTTCAAAGTTAGAATAGAACTAAGGCAAGTAGGCATTAGGGACGAGACCAAAATACTAGGTGGAATAGCGCCTTGTGGAAGAGTGTGCTGTTGCAGTAGTTGTATGCCGGAGTTTTCAAAAGTTTCGATAAAAATGGCGAAAAATCAAGGACTTCACCTAAATCCGTCTAAAATTAGTGGACTTTGTGGAAGACTTATGTGTTGTCTAGAATACGAAAACGATTATTACGCAGAAGTTTATAAGAAGATGCCGAAAATTGGGGGAACGGTAAAAACTCCCGACGGTGAAGGCGTAGTAATATCTAACGATATGCTAAAGTTAATAAGCAAAGTGAAAATTACTAACGCAGACGGAAGCGAAGTATATAAAGATTTTGAAGTTAGTAAACTTCAATTCAAGAAGGGCGCGCCCGAAAAGGAAAAAAGCGAAGACGAAGAAGAAAATTAGCAAATTATATTTACAAACGAAATTTTTTGTGATAGAATAAATTACGGAAAAGAAATAAAATAGGAGGTAGACTCTATGGCATACAAAATTAGTGATGCATGCATCAGTTGTGGTGCTTGCGCAGACACCTGTCCAGTAGGTGCTATAAGCCAAGGCGATACGCAATACAATATCGATGCAGAAGCTTGTATCAGTTGTGGCGCATGTGCTGGTGGTTGCCCAGTAGAAGCTATTTCAGAAGAATAATAAAATAGCAAAAAGTCAAGGCACGATAATTTATCGTGCCTTAATTTTTAGGTAGGAATTTTCCTTATGGAAGTATTAGAAAACTTAAACTTAGAAAACTTAAAAATCTATCAAGACGATAGTTTATATAAATTCACTTCGGATTCTGTTATTTTATCTCGCTTTGCGAGGGTGAAGATGGGCGACGTTGTCGCCGATTTTTGTTCGGGCAGTGGAATAGTTGGATTCCATTTATTTGGACTAAATAAAAATCTAATTAAATCGGTCACCTTTTTTGAAATGCAACAGCCACTTTATTCTCTTTCAAAAAAAAGCATAGAAATTAACGGACTAAACGATAAATTTTTTGCTGAAAACGTTAAAATTCAAGATATAGGAAAGGAATACGCTGGCAAATTTTCGCTAATTACTTGCAATCCCCCTTACTGCAAACAAGGAGCAGGGGAAACGCAGGAAAAAGAGTGTATTTCTATGTGTAGAAGAGAAATATATCTTCCTTTAGAAGACCTAATGAAAAGCGTGGGGAAATGTCTAAAGTTCGGGGGAAGAGTGTGTATGTGCCATAGGGCAGATAGGCTAGTCGATTTAATCGCCGAAATGAGAAAAAATAATATAGAGCCAAAAAGATTGCAAACGGTTTCGGCCAAAGGGAAAGAGCCCTATCTAGTTTTAGTAGAAGGGGTGAAAGGCGGAAAAAGTGGCTTAAAAATATTAAAAAACACCGAAAATTAAGGGGAAAATATGTTGTATTTTGTAGCAACGCCCATAGGAAATCTAAAGGATATTTCTTATAGAGCGATTGAAGTTTTAAATTCAGTAGACGAAATTGGGTGCGAAGATACTCGCCACTCTTTGACGTTATTAAATCACTATTCAATAAAAAAGCCCTTGTTTTCATATCATAAATTTAACGAAAAACAAGCGCTAAGTGAAATTATAGAAAAACTAAAGCAAGGCAAAAATATCGCCATTATTTCGGATGCAGGAATGCCCGTAATCTCAGACCCCGGCAATCTTTTAACTAGAGCCTTAAAAGAAGAAGGGCTAGAGTTTACCGTAGTTCCAGGCGCAAACGCCGCCTTATCCGCGTTAATACTTTCGGGGCTAGATGCTAGTAGATTTTGTTTTATAGGTTTTTTGCCACAAAAGAAGAGCGATAGGGTAGAATTACTAGAAAAATTCAAAAAGACCCCCGCAACGCTTATATTTTACTCTGCTCCGCACGACGTAAAAAAGGACGTGGAAAGCATTTACCAAGTTTTTGGCAATAGAAAAGCCGTTGCAGTTAAAGAGATTACTAAAATTCACGAAAACACACTAGAATTTAACCTAGAAGAAGGCATAAATTTCGAGCCTAAAGGGGAATACGTTTTAATAGTAGACGGCTACGAAGAAAAGATAGACCTTAGCGTTTCGCCCGAAGAACTTATTGACAGATATATCAAAGAGGGAATGGATAAAAAGTCGGCAATTAAGAAAGTTGCAAAAGAGCGAGATATTCCAAAGACCGAACTATATAAATACACTATAGGAAAGTAAAATGTTAAAGAGATTTTTTTCTTATTACAAACCACATAAACTAATTTTTACGTTAGATATGCTAGCGTCTTTAGTGGTGGCAGGCGTGGGGATAATCTATCCAATGATGACTAGAACTATGCTAAACAATTATATTCCCAACAAGGAGTATAATAATATAATAGCGTTTGGCGTAGTGCTACTTATAATCTACGTAATAAGGCTACTATTGAACTATTTCATACAATATCAAGGACACATGGTCGGTGTAAAAATGCAAGCGCAAATGCGTAGAGATATGTTTTCCCACTTGCAAACACTTCCCTATAAGTTTTACGACGATAATGAAACGGGTAAAATAATGTCTAGAATGACTAGCGATTTAAACGATATAAGCGAACTTGCACATCACGGCCCTGAAAACGTAATAATATCGTCCATCTCAATCGTTGCGTCCTTCGTATACTTAATGACCATTAACGTTTATCTAACGCTAATAATTTTTATATGCGTTCCATTTTTAATCGTTATATCAATGACGGTTAGAAAAAAGATGAGAGACGCCTTTATGGAAAGTAGAAAGGCAACGGCGCAAATCAACGCTTCTTTAGAGAGCAGTATTTCGGGAATTAGAGTGACCAAAGCCTTTAACAATTCAAAAAGCGAAAAGGAAAAGTTTGAAAAGGGCAACCTTGAATTTGTTTTTGCAAGGAAAAAAGCGTATAAAGCAATGGGTGTTTTTCACTCTACCACTACTTTCGTCACCGAAGTTTTTAACGTGGTGGTGCTAATTGCGGGTGGATTATTTTTGTACGCAGGTAGCATTGAACTTGGCGACTACACGGCGTTTATCGTTTCAATCAACGTCTTTTTAGCCCCCGTTAGACAACTTATAATGTTTATGGAACAATATCAAAACGGAGTGACGGGCTTTAAGAGATTTATCGAGATTATGGACACACCTAGCGAAGTAGACCAAGAGGGTGCGACGGATATAGAAGACGTAGAGGGTAATATCGAATTTAGTTCGGTCTCTTTTAGTTATGGAGAAAGTGACGTTTTGCGTGACCTAAATCTAAGCGTAAAAAAAGGTCAAACCTTTGCTTTAGTTGGTCCAAGTGGTGGTGGAAAAACCACTATTTGTCATTTGCTTCCAAGATTTTATAAGATAGCGCAAGGCGAAATCAGTATCGACGGAAAAGATATAAACAAAGTGACGGCAAAATCACTTCGTCAAAGCATAGGAATCGTTCAACAAGACGTGTACCTATTTAATGCTAGTATTAAAGACAATATTTTATACGGCAATCCAAACGCCACTTTTGAAGAAGTGGTGGAGGCGGCAAAAAGAGCCAATATTCACGATTATATTTGCACGCTTGAAAACGGATACGACACCGAAGTCGGCGAGCGTGGGGTAAGGCTATCGGGTGGACAAAAGCAAAGGATATCTATTGCTAGAGTGTTCCTAAAAAACCCACCTATACTTATTCTAGACGAAGCAACTTCGGCGTTAGATAACGCTACCGAGATGCTAATTCAACAATCTTTAGACGGGCTTTGCAAGGGAAGAACGACAATCGTCGTTGCGCATAGACTTTCCACCGTTAAAAACGCAGATTGCATAGCCGTTATAGAAGACGGAAGAATTATAGAGCAAGGCGCGCACGAAGAGTTAGTTAAAAACGACGGCGAATACGCAAAACTCTATCGCCACACCCTAGTTTCAAATTAAAGGCAGATAAGCAAAATAAAAAAGCCTACCGAAGCGTGTATTTCATAGGGATTTTGAAAAAACATACTAAAATCAATAGGAATACACTATTTCGGGTGAATCAAAGAAAGTTAGAACTTAGACGTAAAAATCTAAGTTCTTTTTCTATGCACAGATATTTTGTGGACTGAAAATGTCAAAATGTATCAAAATCAATCTATGATTCTATTGATACAGGCGCCATAATTGCTTGACATTACTTTCAATATGTGTTATAGTTATTGTGTCAAAATAGAAACATAACCCTATTGATTTATTGAGGAGATTATATGATAGACTTTTCAAAATACGAAAGAACCAACACATATTATGGTGGAACAGAACGTAAATTTGGCGTAAATGTTGACGGCTTTGAATATATGATTAAATTTCAAA
>JAFTKC010000008.1 GCA_017456055.1 Clostridia bacterium
GTCGTCGACAAAAGGTGGACACCCACCTTTTGCTACCCAGGCGTGATAGCAAGGCAAAGCCTTGCGGAGCGAATCCCTTGCGGCGCGCCAATAAAAAGAGGATATGCAAAAGAGCATATCCTCTTTTATTGTTGTAAAAATGGAAGGGGATTCGAACGGGTAGGAATCGACGACTTAAAAAAAAGGAGTTTTTGAGATAGTCGTCGACAAAAGGTGGACACCCACCTTTTGCTACCCAGGCGTGATAGCAAGGCAAAGCCTTGCGGAGCGAATCCCTTGGCTAGCGCGCCAATAAAAAGAGGATATGCAAAAAAACATATCCTCTTTTATTGTTGTAAACTACGTCTTGCGCTGATAAAATGCAAAAAGTTAAAGCAAGCGTGTGAGACTTTAACTTTCGACAAAATTTGACAAAATTATACAAAATAATAAATTTTTTTTACAAAAAAATTGAATAAATTGGTTGGACGACCTAAATATTTTGTTATAATACAATTAGAGTCTGTAGTCACTTCTACCTAAAAGATAGTCTGGAGAGACCTTAAAGTATTTTGTTATCATATCTAAAATTTCAAGTGTTGGCAAATATCCTTTAGAGAGCCAACGAGAAATATTGCTTTTATCAAAAAAGCAATCTTGACTAACTTTATAATGTGAAACTCCTTTTTCTTCACAAAGTTTTTCAAATCTTTCTTGAAAAGTTGTATTTGATGACTCGATATAGTCGTTTTTATCCGTTCTTCCTAATAGGTAGTCTATTGAAACCTTAAAATAATCTGCCATTTTAATAAGTGTTGAGGTAGTTGGGATAATTCCATAAACAATAGCGTTTGATAAAGAGCGATAGTCAAAATTGCCGACCTTTGCTAATTCAACTTTCTTTAGGTCGATTTCGTCTACTAGTTCATTTATACGTTTTTGGAACTCTGTTGAAATTGGCATAAAACACTCCTATACAATATAGGTGCTCAATTGTATTTGAACATCTATATATAGTATAGGATTAAATTTAACTTGTATTAGGTGGCGTATAACCATTGAGAGAAATAAAAAGGGAGAACTTATGAAAATTTTGACGAAAAATTGGGCTGAAAAGCAAGAACAATTGAGGGTAATTCACTGGTTAAAGGAATACTGCGAGCAAAAAGAATCCTACGAAGATATCAAATCTAAGAGCAGGGACAACTTCTTTCACACGATAGCAGTAGACGTAAAATTGTCAAAGGCTGTCCTAAAAGAAAATATAGGAGACGAGTTATACCAAGCACAACTTGATAAAGATAAGTTGGCTTTGATGGCATTGCCTAAAGAAATTTCTAGTAAGATTAAAAACATGAATACTCTTTTGCTAGGTTATGCTTGTAAAGATGACAAAGTTCTTTTAACTTCTTACGCTAAGCAACTATTAATAGAAGTTGAAAAATTAAGTGATGAGGCTAACCGAATTACTGAAATAGCAGAAGATTACTTACCAGAGGAAGTTGTTATTGACGACGTTGTTGGAGAATTGGTTTTTGAAGAATATTCAAAAGATAATGATTATTTTATCAAAATTGGTGGTTATGAAATCTGTATAGAAAATTATAGTATAATAGAACGTGAAAACTTTGTAATTAACGAATGGGAACAAGACAATCCATTAACCTTGTGGACGGCTCTTCACGCAGCCGAACTACATTATATTTCGGATAATTGTTATGAATTACATTTATTGTTAGTTGACGGAGATAAATACGCTAACGAAAAATATTGGTACTTTACATTAAAGGGAACGAATATTAAGTTTGTGTAATAGTAAAGTTTTAATATATTATCAAAATAAATACACCTCATTTTTATTAACTTTCATATAATACTTATATGAAAAATTTAGGCTATTATAACGGCGAATTTGACGAAATAGAAAAGGTTAAAATTCCAATGAGTGATAGAGTTTGTTTCTTTGGCGATGGAGTATATGATGCAACGTATACTAAAAACTACAAAATCTTCGCCCTAGACGAGCATGTAGACCGTTTTTTTAATAGTGCAAAACTTTTAGATATCAATATTTCCATATCAAAAGAAGAGTTAAAACTGCTCCTTAGTAATTTAGTAAAAAAAATGGATACAGATGAAAATTTTGTTTATTTTCAAGCGACTAGGTCAACTCAATCTGTTAGAGAGCACGTTTTTTCTAAAGAAGATAGGGCTAATATTTGGGTAAACGTTTATCATAAAAAGATTGCCGACCTAAATAAAAGGGTAAAACTCATCACCTTAGATGATACTAGATTTTTACATTGCAATATAAAAACGCTAAACCTTATTCCGTCGGTAATGGCGTCTAAAAACGCCAAAGACTTAGGATGCGACGAAGCGGTATTTCATAGAAATGGCAGAGTGACCGAATGTGCGCATAGCAACGTTCATATTATAAAAGACGGAATATTAAAAACAGCCCCGACCGACAATTTAATACTACCAGGCATTGCAAGAGCGCATATAATAAGAGCGTGCAAAACCCTAAAAATTCCCGTTATAGAACGTCCCTTTTCTCTAGAGGAACTCTATTTTGCCGACGAAGTTATAATTTCATCGGCAGGTCAACTATGCCTTTCGGCAAGTGAAATAGATAAAGTAAAGGTGGGGGGAAGAGCGCAAGGTATATTTAAAACTCTTCAAGATTATTTACTTAACGAGTTTAACGAACAAACCAAAAAAGAGTAAATTTCTTATTGACATTTGTTTTTTTTAGTCATATAATACGATTGAACAATCGTATAGGAGAAGAATATGGCTAAATTTAGACTTGGCTCAAGTTTAGGTGCAATATCGTCGCTAGGGTTTAAGGACGGAAAATATAATTACGCAGTAAAAAAAGATTTAAAAGACAAACTAATTAGGGCAAGAGAACTCGGCTTTGATACGGTGGACGTAGACTTGTGTTCGACCTATAACCCATTTGACCTAGAGCAAATACTTGATGAAATTTTATTTTTAGTAAAGAGTTCAGGAGTAAAAGTAAACGCCTTTCATATGCCGTTCGGCGTGTCTTGGATGGATTTAACTTGTAATTATGAGAATGATAGACAAGAAATAATTAAGTGGATACTAAAGGTAATAGATAAAACGAGTGTAGTAGATCCATACGCGTTCGTTTTTCATCCAGGAACAACCAACTTTAGTGAAAGCGAGAGAGAGGCAGGATTTTCTCGCCTTTGTGATACGGCAACTACGTTAGCAAAAAACACCGACAAGGCAATTTGCATAGAAAACATGGTTCGTGGAAACTTGCTCAGTAGAACGGCGCATTTAGAAGAGTTAATAGAAAACACAGAGGGAGTAAAAATCGTACTAGATTTAAACCACTTGCTTTTAGACGACCAAGCGGAAACAATAAAAAAACTAGGTAAATCTATAGCGACCTTGCATGTTTCCGATTGTGATTTAATAAAAGAAAAGCACGAACTTCCAGGTCTTGGCAAAATAGATTGGAACAAGGTTTTGTCGGCGTTAGAAAGCGTGGGGTACGAAGGGGTATTTAACTATGAAGTTTTAGAAAAATACTCGTTAGATGAGATAAAAGAAAATTATGAAAATCTTCTAAAAGCATACGCTGAGTAAATAGTAAGAAATTTAAAAATAAAAAAAGCCATCAAACTTGATGGCTTTTTATGCGTTTTCATCTTTTTTCTATTGACTTTTTTTCCTTTCGTGCTAAAATATTATTAAGATTTTAAAAGGGAGTAAAATATGGAGCAAAAACCGCTACTTAAAATAGGAATCTTAGGGGACACACATTGTGGAATAGTAGAAAAAGGCAACCCTTCGTACGACTTTTATACAAAGTCTAGCGAAAATCTTAAAATTTCTCTAGAATACTTGAGTTCTAGCGGCGTAGAAGTAGTCACGTTCGTAGGCGACCTTATAGATATGGCAAAGAAAAAGCACGCAAACCACTTCCATAAGATAATAGATAGGGCGTTTGCGGGTAAGAAGACCAAAATGGTTTACACTATAGGAAACCACGAATTTTGGACGGACGCTCCGTGTTTTGCGCTTCCAATTGATAAAGCCACCGAATTTTTTAAAGAGCATACGGGGCAAGAAGCAAATAGTCATCAAAAAATAAATGGATATCACTTTATAACACTAGCGCCAGATACGGATAATCTAAGTTATAAAAATAACGTTGCGTGGCTAAGAAGAGAGTTAAAGAAAGCCGTAAAAGATAGTGATGGTAAACCGATATTTTTACTCACGCACGGCAGAAGTATGGACGACGATCATCCATCCGTAAGACAAAACCCAAAATTTAGGCACGATAATAGATTTGCATCTAAAGAGATGTATGCGGAACTAAAAAACTATCCAAACGTAATTAACTTGATGGGACACACGCACGCATCTATATTAGAAGAAGATAGCATACTCCAAAACACCTTTACTACGATAGACTGTGGGTGTACGGCGTATAGCACTCCACCACACCCATATAAGGGCGAATTATCTTTCGTTCCTATGGGGCTAGTTGCAGAAGTATATTTAGACAAAGTAATTTTTAGAAGAATTCGCTTTACGGACGGAGTGGAAGTTAAATCGCCTTGGACGATAGATTTGCCAATAAATCCTAACGAATTTAGATATAAAAAGGATAGATTTTTAGGCCCTAAGCCAATCGTGTTCAAAGATAAGGAAGTAAAGGTGGAAAAGGTTGACGGCGAAAACTATTTAACCTTTTTTAACGCAAGTGGCGAAGATTATATCGAAGGCTACCTAGTAGAAATCACCGATAGTAAAGGGCAAAAGGTAGTAGAAGAGAGAATTTTAAACTTTTACTTAGACGGGCTTGATAAAATAGAAGATAAGAAAAAGGTAAAACTAAATCTCGAAAAGGGAAAATATAGAGTAAAAATCACGGGAAAATATTCTTATTCAGCGCATATTGGCGAGAGTTTAGAAAGCGATATAGAAGTATAAAAGGAAGACGTAATGAAATATTTTTTAAGATTAACAATAGCACCGATAGTATATTTTTTAAGCACGGCGTTTATAGTAATAGGCGTGCAAGCCTTTCCAACGCTTAGCACTGCAATAAGAATTATACTAAACTCACTATTTATAGGGCTTTATGTCGTATGTGTATTCGTGGTTATGAGAAAGGAAGGAGAACTTGCATTTGATAAACTGCTTTTAAACGACCTATCTAGGCGTAAACTATTAGAAACTGGTGAAGACGTTGAGATTAAAACTACCGAAGAGTACAGACCGTATAAGGGCTTTATAGTAGGTTTAATTTGCGTTATTCCGTTAATAATCTTAGTTATATTGCATTTAATAGTTAGAGTGCCGGGTGAAATTAGCGATATGGGAGTGTACGCAGAAATGTTCTACTCGCCTATATATTCATTTTTTGGGCATTATAAAAATGCGACTGAGAGTAGTTTGTATTGGGGTTTACTAATAACCTTAGTTTTTTTACCGACTTCACTCGGTGTTCCGTATATTGTTGGAGCAATGAAAAGGAGAAAACAAGACCAAAAAATTGCAGAAACGGATAGAAAAATTCACGGAGATAGATAGTGAGAGTAATTGCGGGCTTATATAAAGGTAGAAAACTCGCCGAGTTTAAGGGGTTTGACGTCCGTCCTACTTCGGATATGGCGAGGGAAAGCCTATTTAACGTCTTAAATTTTAGAGTTCAAGACAGTGTTTTTTTAGACGCTTTTTCGGGAACGGGTGCAGTTGGAATAGAAGCCCTATCTCGTGGGGCAAGAAAGGTAGTATTTAACGACTACTCTAAAGAGAGTATTAAAATAATAAAGGAAAATCTAGCAAAAATATCAAACCCAAGTAATGTCGAAATAAAAAACGGCGACGCTATTAACTTAATGAAAGTTAGAAAGGGGGAATTTGATATAGTATTTTTAGATCCACCATATAACTCTTCTAACGTAAAAGAAATATTAGAAAGCGCAAGAGAGAGTATAAAGGAAGACGGAATTATTATTTTTGAAGACCAAAAGCCGTATTTAGATGAAATTTACGGCTTAGAAATCTACGACCAAAGAAGATACGGAAAAGCGTACTTTTCATTTTTTAGGAGAAAGCAATAGATGAACGTTTGTCTTTTTGCCGGCACTTTTGACCCTATAACCGTAGGGCATACAAAAATGATAGAAAAACTACTAAATAAATATGATAAAGTAGTGGTGGCGATTGGTGTAAACCCATTAAAAACGCCAACCTTTTCGTTAGAAGAAAGACTATCGTTTATAAAAAAGGCATTTGAGAATACAAGTAGGGTGGAAGTAGATAGTTATACTTCGCTAACCGTAGAATATATGCAAAAAAAGGGCATTAAGGTTTTAGTTCGTGGAATAAGAAACGACGTGGATATGCGCTTTGAAAAGGAAAATGAGAACAAGAGTAAAACTATTTACCCCGAACTTATCACCGAATATATTCTTGCAGATGCAGAGTCTAAAAGCGTAAGTTCAACTGAAGTTAGAAAGGCGATAGAAAACGGACAAGACTATAAAAATCTCGTGCCGAAAGAAAGTTATTTATTAATAGAAAAAGCAGCTAAAAACTTAAAAGAAAATAAAGGCTAAAATTAAGCCGTAAACTAAATTTATAATCGCAACCATTATTTTAGATAGAATAAAGGGTGCGATTTTTATTTTTGCTCTTTTTAGGTAAACTACCGACTGCAAGATAATAGAAAGCCCACTAAATCCACACAAAAAACAAGAGAGAACAAATGAGAGTCTGTTTGTTCCTAAAGAAGATAAAAATTTCATACCCTTGCCGTTTTCAAAGAGTGCAAAAACTATTGCAAGACTAACATTTTGGTCTTTAAATATTGCAGTTAAAATGTTAATTGGCAAATTGAGTAGCCCTAGGGAATATAAAATTTCAGTTAGTATGTAAAATAGGGTTATAATAGCGCCGACAAAAAGGGTAGAGTTAACAGCCCCCGTTATTCCGTCGAACAAAATCTCGTCGGTTTTTTTAGCCGAAAAACTAGTTAAAAGAGTAGGTTTATCTTTTTTATAAAAGGAAAAAATTATACCGATAGTAATAGAAGATAAAAGGTGGCATAAAAATAACACTGCTCCAAAAATAACGCTTTCAAACATAATAGCCCCTACCGTCGAGATTAAATAGGCAGGGGAAGACGTGGAACACAAAACCGAGCCACGCTCTGCTTCAACGCTAGAAATTAGTCGAGAATTTTTGAAATCTGCGATAAGGCTTGCCCCTATAGGATATCCTGCGATTAAACTCATAAAGTAAGCGTATCCGCAAGCGCCGTTAACCTTAAATAGTCTAGAAGATATAGGCGAAAAAAGTTTAGAAAGTTTTCCCACCCCTTTAAGTAAAGATAATATAGTCACTAAAAAAAAGTAAGGAAAAAGGGAGGGAAGTAGAAAGTAAAAATACATTTTAATTCCGTCTATAGTAAAGGCAGAAAAGTCTTTATTTACGGCTAAAATCGTCATAAATAAAAGGGCGATTAAAACGGGGAATAAGTCTTTATTTTTCTTTATAATATTTATCATATAATTATTATATTTGGGCTTGAAAAAAAATATATGATATGTTAAAATATTACTATGGATTTATTTGATTTATCTAACCAAAAAAACAAGAATATTCCACTAGCGGAAAGAATGAGAGCGAGAAATTTAAGCGAGTACGTAGGGCAAAAGCACGTAGTTAGCGAAAACTCTCTTCTTCGCAGGGCAATAAAAATGGACAACTTAGGAAGTTGTATATTTTGGGGACCTCCAGGTAGTGGTAAAACTACCCTAGCAAACGTTATAGCAAACAGCACGTCGGGGCTATTTGTTAAATTAAACGCCGTTTCAAGTGGGGTTAGCGACGTTAAAAAGGTGGTGGAAGATGCCGTCACCAATCTTAAATTATACGGAAAAAAGACCTATTTACTACTTGACGAGTGTCATCGCTTTAATAAAACGCAAAGTGATAGTTTGCTTCCGTCGATAGAAAAAGGGGATATTATATTTATCGGTTCGACAACCGAAAATCCCTACGCTTCAATGACGCCTGCTATCGTTTCAAGATGCAGAGTTTTTGAACTTAAAAGATTAACTGAAGAAGAAATTTTAACGGCGCTAAAAAAGGCTTTAACCGATAAAGAAAGGGGTTTAGGCAATTACGACGTAAAGATAGACGAAGATGCGCTAAACCATATAGCAATCACTTCGGCAGGCGATTTAAGAGTTGCCTTTAACGCATTAGAAATGGCAACCTTAACTACTAATCCTAGTAAGGACGGAGTTATTCATATAACGTTAAAAGACGCAGAGGAATCAATTCAACAAAAAGCCCTATCTTACGACGAGCAAATGTATTACGATATGCTCTCAGCGTTTTGTAAAAGTCTTAGGGGGAGCGATGCAAACGCCGCCCTATACTATATGCAAAGGCTTATTAAAGGTGGGTGCGATCCCTTGCTTATTTTAAGAAGAGTTATAGCGCACGCATCGGAAGACGTGGGTATGGCAGACCCTATGGCAATGGTAGTTGCTACAAACGCCTTGGTTGCGTTTAAGAATATGGGATTACCTGAGGGATTGTTGCCATTAAGCCAAGCGATAATTTACGTTTGTGAAGCGGAAAAATCCAACTCGGTGGTAGTTGCTATGGACTTAGCGGGAGAAGATGCAACTAAGGTTAAAGACGATAACGTTCCACCTTGGGTAAAGAACGCCGTATACGGCAGTGAAAAGGATAAAGAACTTGCAGGGCAATATAAATACCCACACAACTACGGTGGATACGTAGAGCAACAATATCTTCCCGATAGTCTAAAAGATAGAGTTTATTATACTCCGTCTGATAACGGTTATGAAAAAACCGTAAAAGAAATAAGAAAGAAAAAGGGCAAAAAGCAATAATGCAATCTTTAAGAGAACTTTATAAAATAGGAATAGGTCCATCAAGTTCACACACCATAGGGCCTGAAAAAATCGCTAAATATATAAAAGAAAAATATCCTAACCATGACTACAAGGTTATTTTGTACGGCTCATTATCGGCTACGGGAAAAGGACACGGTACGGACAAGGTTATAAGAAAGGTTTTGGGCGATAGTGTAGAGATAGAATTTAACTCAAATGAAAAGAACCTACCTCACCCCAACACACTAGACGTTTTGATTATTGACGACGGAAAAAACGTAAAAACTATTAGAGCGACCAGTGTAGGTGGTGGAAGTATAAATATTCAAGGCGAAAAATTTAGCGAGCCTGAAAGCGTTTATAAACTTTCAAAATTTAATGATATTAAAAATTATATTCTAGGAAAAAATAAAAGACTTTACGATTACGTTTACGAAGTAGAGCCGAATATCAAAGAGTATCTTAAGACCGTTTGGGAAGTTATGAAGGAGTCTGTAGAGCGAGGGCTTAAAAAAGAGGGAATACTTCCAGGTGGGTTAAGAGTTAGTAAAAAAGCAAAATATATATATGAAAGCGACGATATTTTCGTTAGAGATTCATTGCTTAGAAATAAATTAACTTGCGCATACGCGCTTGCTGTTGCAGAAGAAAACGCAGATAATGGAAAGATTGTCACTGCGCCAACTTGTGGGGCGGCGGGCGTTCTTCCGGCAGTTCTATACTATGCATATAAAAACGAACACGTTTTAGAAGAAACCATTATCAATGCGTTAGCGACGGCGGGGCTTATTGGTAATTTAGTAAAGAAAAACGCTTCAATTAGCGGTGCGGAGTGTGGTTGCCAAGCCGAAATAGGTACGGCATGTTCTATGGCGGCAGGTGCAATAGCCGAAATATATAATCTTTCAGTAGACCAAATAGAGTGCGCAGCCGAAGTTGCAATGGAGCATAATCTCGGGCTTACTTGCGACCCTGTTTTAGGGCTCGTTCAAGTGCCGTGTATAGAGCGAAATACTATGGCGGCAATGCGCGCGTTCGACTCTTTTTGCGTTGCGTATTATCTTGCGCCAATGCGTAAAATTCCGTTTGACGTGATAGTTAAAACCATGTACGAAACGGGAAAAGATTTAAACAATAAATATTTAGAAACCGCTCGTGGTGGTATCGCAAAAAACTATAATTTATAAAGGACTAAAAAAATGGACTATTCAATTAAACTAGCAACGCAATTTAATCTTCGCGTTAACCACGCGGAAAACATAATTAACTTAATCGACGAAGGCAATACTATTCCATTTATTGCAAGATATCGTAAGGAAATGACCGGCGCTTGCGACGACCAAGTGTTAAGAGAATTTGAGATTAGGCTTAAGTATTTAAGAAATCTCGATAAGAGAAAACAAGAAGTTGTAGACTCTATCACCGAGCAGGGCAAGATGACGGATGATATAACCATTTCTCTCGCTAAAGCCGAAACTATGACAGAAGTTGAAGATATATATCGCCCGTATAAGCAAAAGAGAAAAACAAGGGCAAGCGTGGCTATAGAAAAGGGACTTATGCCACTTGCAGAAGTAATTTTAGAGCAAAAGGATATCGACTTAGATAAAATTACGCTTGAATATATTGATGCTGAAAAGGGAGTAGAAGATAAAGCCCAAGCCCTAGCGGGAGCAAACGATATAATTGCCGAAAAGATTTCTAACGACGCCGAACTTAGAAAGGTTTTAAGAAAGGAATTGTTTAATAAGGGCGAAATAACTTGTAAACTTTTAGAAAATGAAAACTCTAAGACGTATGACCAATACGGAGAATATAGCGAAAAGGCTGATAAAATTCCGTCGCATAGAATTTTAGCGGTAAATCGTGGCGAAAAGGAAGACTGCTTAAAGGTTAGCGTAATCGTGCCTGAAGATAGCCTAACAGACGTTATTAAGGCGCAATACGTAAAGGGTGATAACGAGTGTTCAAAAATAGTCGAACTTGCCGTTATCGACGCGTATTCAAGACTTATTTTCCCATCTATCGAGAGAGAAATAAGAAATCAACTAACCGATACTGCTAACGAACAAGCAATAAAAATGTTTGAAGTAAATCTTCGTCCATTACTACTTCAACCACCACTAAAGGGAAAGACCATTTTAGGTTTAGACCCTGCGTATAGAACGGGTTGTAAGATAGCAGTAATCAACGCTGAGGGAGCAGTTTTAGATACTGCCGTAATTTTCCCAACGCCACCACAAAATAGAATAGAAGAAGCCGAACAAATTTTAATAAAACTAATAAATAAACATAAAGTAGACGTAATTTCTATTGGAAACGGAACGGCAAGTAAAGAATCGGAGATATTTATAGCAAACCTAATTAAAAAGGTGGAAAGACCACTTTCCTACGCTGTGGTAAACGAAGCGGGCGCTTCCGTTTATAGCGCAAGTAAACTAGGGGCAGAAGAATTTCCAGATTTCGAGCCTGCGCAAAGGTCTGCCGTGTCTATTGCCAGAAGACTTTTAGATCCACTAGCCGAACTTATTAAAATTGACGTTAAGTCGATAGGCGTTGGTCAATATCAACACGACATGCCTGAAAGTAGGTTAGAAGAAGCGCTAGGCGGTGTAGTAGAAGATTGCGTAAATAGCGTTGGCGTAGACCTTAATACAGCGTCTGTTAGTTTACTTTCTTACGTTGCAGGCTTAAATACGGGCATAGCAAAGAATATCGTAGAATATAGAAACGAAAAGCCTTTTAAGACGAGAAAAGAACTCTTAAAGGTCAAGAAACTCGGCGAAAAAGCATTTGAACAATGCGCAGGGTTTTTGCGCATTACCGACGGATTTGTGCTAGATAATACGGCAGTGCACCCAGAATCGTACGAATCGGTTGAAAAACTACTAAAGATAGTAGGTTATTCTCTTGATGACGTTGCAAATGGCAAGATTGGTGATTTAAGAGAAAAAATTTCTTCAATCGGGTGGGAAGAAGTTGCTAAAAAGTGTGAAATAGGCGAGCCTACTTTACGTGATATAGTGGGAGAACTTCTAAAACCTGGTAGAGATATTCGTGATAGTTTGCCAAAGCCAATATTAAGAAGCGATTTAATGGATTTAACCGACCTAAAGGAAGGAATGGAGATAATCGGTACGGTTAGAAACGTAATAGATTTCGGCGTATTCGTGGATATTGGCGTACACCAAGACGGACTAGTGCATATCTCTCAAATTTCCGACAACTACATTAAGCATCCGTCAGACGTTCTTAAAGTTGGCGACGTGGTTAAGGTAAAGGTAATCGGAGTAGACGTAAACAAAAAGAAAATTTCTCTAACTATGAAAACGGCTGAACTTCCACACGGCATAGCAGTCGGCAACCAAAAGACTGATAGAGAGAGAAAGGAAGGCAGAAGAATAGCCCAAAAGAAAAAAGAGCAAAGCGACGAAGACGTTTTAGCAATGCTTTATAAAAAATTTGGCAGATAAAAGATAAACTTATTAAAAAGAATAAAAAAGAAAAACCTATCGAAAAAATCGATAGGTTTTTCTATTGGTAAGTTTTATAGGTTAGAGCATTATTCTGCTTCAACGTATGCTAACTTGTTGCAGTTGTTAACTAAAAATTCCGCCATTTCGTCTCTAGAAGTATAGAGCGCTTTTAGTTCACTATATAAAATTGGTTTATCAAAAACGTACTCTTTTTTATCTTTTTTGTAGTAGCAAGTATAAATAGGCACGTCAATTCCTTGTTTTTCGCACTCTTTTGCTAAAAGAACGAATCCAGCAAAAAAGCCTTTTAGTTGCTTATAGTATCCACCGTCGGATTTTTCGGGGAAAATAACTATATTTTCGCCCTTTTTAATAGCGTCAATACTCTCTTTAATCGTAGTTTTAAATCTAGAATCCTTATAGGTGGAAATCAAATTTAAGCCTTTATAAAAAAGAAGAGTAAGTGGACTTGCAAGAAGACAAAATAGCCTTGCCAAGAATAAATTCCAATGTTTTTTCTCGTGATAGTAAACTCTAGTTTGGTATTTATATAATCTTCTTAGCCCCGAATTCATCTCTGCCGTACCCCAAAATCTAATAGGGAAGTCGCAGTAAATTTCCAAACTCATAGGAGCGTCCGTTCCCTCGTGGTTAGACAAGAGAATACTCGAAGTAGAGGGCTTTTCGCCGAGATAGATAAATTTTGGCTCTTTATATTTAATTTTCATAACGGTTTTCATACCGCGATACCAAAGTTTGCGTTTTTGCTTAAATTTTTTCTCTTTAGTTTTCATAATTTAATTTTACAACTAACTAAAAAAATATAAAAGAGAAAGCATTTTTGTTATTCTACTTTTGCGTGAGAATTAAAAAATTTATTCTACCACAGAGAGAATTGCAAATTTTATTGACTTTTTTGAGAAAAATTTATACAATTGAAGTATGAAAAGCGTGTTAGAGAGGATTCCTGAAAATTTAATAAAATTAAGAAAGCAAAACAATCTAACTCAAATAGATCTTGCGCAAAAGATAAATTATTCGGACAAGGCAATATCACGTTGGGAGAAGGGCGAAGTATCACCAAGTGTAGAAATTTTAGAAAAACTAGCCCTAGTTTACGACGTGCCTATTTCGTATTTTTTTGAAGAGCATTTAGATAGTGAGCAAAAAAGGATAAACGAGAAGAGGCGCAATCTACATATAAGTATAATGTTTTCCATAGTTTTAATCGTATGGACGGTTGCCGTGCTAGGTTTTTTCTTTGTAAATAATTTAATTGGAAAATATTATTGGCAAATATTTATGTGGGCTTTCCCTGTGACAGCGTACGTTATAAAATGGTGTTTTAACAACTATTTTAGCGGGAAATTATCCATACTTTTATCGTCAGTTTGTTGTTGGTTAACGGTTATATCAATTTACGTGCAGTTTTTAAGTCTAAACTTATGGCAGATATTTCTTTTTGGAATACCCGTGCAACTAACGATAATTTTAGTAAGTTTTTTGCATAAGGTAAATAAACCAAAGCAAAAGAGCAGTAAAACGGCAGAAAAGATTGAAAAACTTTTCTACTCAAGGAAAAATAGATATGGAAAAGGCTAGAATAAGTATATCTATCGACGACGGAAAGAAAAATTTTTTATCCGTTGCCGACAAACTTATAAAATTAAATATTCCAGCAACCTTAAATATTGTTCCAGGCGCAATTGATAAAAGCAAAAAAGTAGAGGTTGAAACTTTTTCTAAAGAAGAATTAGTAGATTTATATAAGACGGGTATTTTTGAGATAGCAAATCACTCAAATCTTCACACTAATTTAGAAGAAGATATAATAGAGGGGAGAAGAAAGCTCGTAGAGTGGCTAAATTTAGATAAAAACGCCCCTTTAGGTTTTGCGTCGCCAGGCTCTGAGATTAAGATTAAAAAGGCTTTAGAGAGCGAAAAAAGGCTTCGTGAGATGGGTGTGCTATATTTAAGAACGCACGACGAAGGGGGCAAAGAAGAATATAAAAGGCTAGACGAACTCTATAACAAAACTAAAAACCCCGAGTATTACGTAAAAAAAGAAAGCAATGCTTTCTATTCTAAAGGAGATTTTGCAATATCTAGTTTAGTGGCGTATAAGGGGGTAAACGATTTAGAAGAGATACTTCTTTTAACCGACCATGCAGTTAAAGAAAAAAAGGGCTTAACTATAATGTTTCATAACTTTGCAAAGCCTAATGAAGAGTTGTATTCTAACGTGTGGACGTTTGGTTCGGATAGATTTTATAAGTTTATCGAGTATATCGATAATTATCGTCAGCAAGGCAAGTTAGATATATTAACTTCTAAAGACGGACTAGAGAGATAAAATACAATTAAAAATAAGAAAAAAAGCCTACCACTTGGTAGGCCTTTCAATTTTAAATTTTATTTACTTCCAACTTTTCTATCCTTTAACTTATCTTCATCTGAAAGTTGGTCGAAGAAGACTAAGTTGTGGTGAACTTTAGCAAGGTCGTTTCTCTTTTCTCCGTGAACGAATCCTTCGGAGCGCATATAAGCATTCCAACGTTTGTGTTCTAATAGTTCAATCGTAGAGATGTCTTCTTCGGTCAACTCGTCTTCTTTTTTGTCAGCGCCTTTAATTCCCAAAAGGATTCTCGCTTTCATGTGAATTGCAGAAGCGGTTGAAGAGCGATAGTTATAATCGTATCTCCAAAAGTCTTCTTCTTTTCCGTACTTTAAGTGTCTACTAAGAGCGTCTTGTTCTAATTCGGAGTCGATAATAACCTTTTCGGAATAGGTAGTTTTAATATCGCCGATACAATTGATTTTGTACTCTTGACCTCTAGGGTTAGTTGCTCTCTCTATATACGCCTTTTGTTCGCTATCGTAAACTACGGTGTTGATGACTGGAGAAAGGTTATATCTTTCAAACAAGGTTCTAACCTTAACGGCGCAGGATATATTCGAAGCGTCGCTACCACTACTAATGAAAACGAAAGTAGCGTCTTTAATAGCCTTAATTTTCTCGTCGAATTCCTTAGTGGTGTAGTCTATGCCAGAGTGAATTATAATGCTATATTCCGATTCACCCTCAACTGAAACTCCGTTATAACGCTTGTCCATAAGTTCAGGACAAGAAGAACTGAATTTAGATTCAGCCTTTTCATCTTCATCAAAGGCGTTAATTTTTATTTCGTATCCGTCCATTTGACAGAACCAAGTAAGCGCTTTAACAAGAGTAGAGCCGTAATTACCTAAACCGATTACGACGGCGGAAATCATTTTCTTATTCGAATCGGGAATAGGTCTTGCCGAACGGAATATCTCCTCGCCTCTTTCGTAGAGGGTGCGGTAGATTAAAGATTGAGCGTAATTTATCTTTCTAACTTTAATTTTGCTATCCACGGCGTTGCTTAAAACTAAGTCGCCTTGAGCGGTGCGAGAGAAAAGATAAATTTCGGTGTTATCTCTAGTCTTATATAGTTCGTTTAGTTGAGAGAAAATTTTAATATTTTCGCCTTCGACTTCGTTTAGGATAAAGAAGTAAATTTCACTATTTTTACTATGGAATCCCCAATTTATGTGAGTGATGTCCTTTTTGAAACTGATTGCGCCAATAGCGTTAATTTGTTCAAAAAGTTTATGTTCTTTATCGTCGTCAAACTTATAGATGTCGGTAAAAACGATAAGCGCTTTCTTATGGTTTTTAGCAATATCGGTTGCTAAGGCTACCGAGTAATCGTTTAGATACGAGAAAACGTAAACGTCTTTTCTATAAGCAAAAACGTATTTAGCGTAAGAGATGACGTTTTTGAAAAACGAGAGTATAAAACCGAAAGTTAATATTGGCGCCGTCACGTAAATCAAGGCAGTGTAAACTGGATAAGCGTGATAGATAAAACCTTCTAGATTAGCAGTTGATTCTCTAATCATTTCAAAGTCACTATCAATTATAAAAAGCCTTATGGTATTATGAATTGATAGTAGCGCCGTCTTTACGATTCTAAATACTGGGGAAGCCGTTTCTTCAAAGAAGTCGAAGTATACCGGTATAAAAATTATAAGTCCCGCCAAGAAAACTCCCGCCATTAAATAATTTAAGGGGTTAAACGATTTTATTCGTCCATCTTTATTTTTAGTTTTTGATTTTACCAAAATCCAGCATAGTATTGATAAGATAACGAATACTGAAAGGCAAAAACAAATTGTCCAAATCATAATAAACTTCCTATTGCTCTACGTGTTTAATATTTTTTCTCTTGCAGTAGTTTGAAGCAGCCGAGTGTTTACCGCAAATAACGGTCACGTCTTCACAGCCGTTTAAGATACCCCAACCGAAATCTTTAACAGAGTCGGGGATAACCAAAGTTTTAAGTCCCGTACAACCTCTAAAAGCCGTATCGTCGATTCTAACGATAGAGTCTGGTAGAATCATTTCTTCTAGAGAAGTACATCTATAGAAAGCGCCTTCGCCGATTTCGTATACGCTATCAGGAATTTTAATAGACTTAAGTTTATTACATTCGCAGAAAGCCCAGTCGCTTATTACCGTCACGCTATCGGGGATAACGTATTCTTCTTTATCCGTGCAAGCAGGGAAGCATATAAGGGTAGATTTACTCTTATTGAATAAAATATCTTCAACCGACTTAAAGTATTTGCTCTTTGATTCAACGTTGATAGAAGTAAGTTTACTACAACTTCTAAACGGGCTCATACCAATACTGGTGACTGAAGCGGGAATAGTAATCGTAGATAAATTAGTACAATCTTTGAAAGTGTTTTTACCGATTTTGGTAAGATTTTTAGAAAGATTTATTTCTTCTAAACCGATACAGCCGTTAAATACCATATCGTCGATTTTGGTCACGCTATCAGGAATATCGATTTTCTTAATTCTAATACAATCGGCAAGAGAACTTTCACCTAAGATAGTTAATTTTGAAGGCAAGGTAATACTTTCTAAGGCCTTACAACTGTTAAACACACCACCATAAATTTCCGCCATTCCCGATGGGAGTGAAACAGAACATAGGTTAGAGCAGTTTTCAAATGCTCTTTCGCCGATTTCAATGTCAGGGTTGGTGACGATTAATTCTTTTAAGTTGATGCAGTCTCTAAAAGCGCTTTCGCCAACTTGCTTAATTGTTGACGGAAGGTTTATAGAAGTTAAATTTTTACAACCTCTAAACGCTTCGTTGCCTATAGACTTAACGTTGTCGCCAATTATAATAGTTTCAAGTTTTTCGCAATTCTTAAACGCAGATGGACCAACTGAAACGACGTCGTCTGGAATCTTAATGATAGGACTTCCGTCTTTACATTTAACCAAAACGCCGTTTTCCACGTTGAGAGCACGCATTGTTTCGATTGGAAGACTTGAAATAAGTTTAGCGATATATTTATCTGAGTTGATAACTTCACTCTTAACGTGTTGAAGATTGTCTAAAATCATTGAGATTGCAGGTGGAACGTGAACGTCTTCTTCCAAGTAGATAGGATAGATACGTTTTTCATACTTAAACGCTGTGATAATTTCCATACCGCAGTACTTTGATTGAAGTGACGATTTGGAAATAAATAGTAAAATTGCAGCGCTATGTTCAATTTTAGTGCGTAATTCTTCTCTAAAATCGTCGCCGATTTCCATAGTATCGTCGTACCACATACGGAATTTTTCTTTGTCAATTTTCCTTAAGACGTCGTTAACTATTTTGGCGTCTCTATGAGAATAACTGACGAAAAGGTAGGGTTCTGGACCCTCGTAAGAGTCGATAGTGATTTTGCTAAAGGTGGTTTTTTCTTCCATAAAACTTCTCCTTTGGTTAATTTGCTATATCTGATTACAAAAAGTTAACCTTTTGCATTTAGCAAAAGATTTAACTTCTTATAGATTATACTATTACGAAAAGTATCGCTAAGTTCACTACGAGCGACGGAATAGAAATCATTGCACCGTATTTTATGAACTGGACGAAACTTAATTTTACGTTGTGATTTTTAAGTAATGACGACCACATAATTCCCGCCAAAGCGCCGATTGGAGTTAAAAGTGCGCCGAGGTTTGAGCCGACGATAGTTGCATAAATCGCACCCGTTGCGGCAGTGCCGGTAAGTCCTTCCATGATAGGGCAGAACAAAACGCTCATAGGGATATTGTTTATTAAGTTTGCCGCTAAGTAGGAAACAACGCCGTATTTTAGTACCGAGTGATTTGAGCCTAGCAATTCGCCGATTTTCTCGGTTATTCCTTGATTCTTGAAGGCTAAAACCATTATAAACATTGATAGTACGAAAGGAATTAGTTGCCAAGGAGCACGCTTTAAACAAGCCGTAAGTTCTTTAGGACGACTCTTCTTTATAGCCGAGAATATTAATACGAAAAGGAATAGCGATATTGCCGATATGAAAGAAACAGTCCACATTTCAATATTAAAGTAAGGTCCTATCGCTAAGATTATCGTACAAACGGATAGGTGAACTAAGCCGATAACTAAAAGTGGTTTGTTTTCAATTTTCACATCCTCAATTTCTGCTTCTGCAGGTTTTTTAAGGTCTTTTCTAAAGATTAAGTAAAGAATAACAAAAGAAATGATCGCAGATGCCAAAGTAGGCAATATCATAACCTTAAAGTAATCAAAGAAGTTAATTCCATAAGCCGTTGCAATGTAAATATTGGTTGGATTTCCTATAATGAGCGTCATACTCATCGTGTTAGCCGCAATAAATTCGCCTATCAAGTAAGGGATAGGGTTGATTTTAGCATTTTTACAAAAGTAGCAAATAAATGGGGTAAAGGTCAAAACGATTATGTCGTTTGAGGTGAACACCGTTAAAACTGAAACCACTACGTATAAAATGACGAATAGTTTCATTTGGCTACTTTTTGCTTTCTTTAGAGAAAGGTTGGCTAAATATCTAAAGAAGCCAACTTCGTCCAAAAAGATGGACAAAATGGTCATTGAAATAAACAAAACTAAGATTTTAAGTGGGTTAACGGCGGTATTTGCAGTTAGCGTTTCCCATAAATAACCTAAGTCCACAAAGCCAAAAGCGATTACTAAAATCGCGCCGATAAGAACTATTACCCAATAAGAATCGAGCGATATTTTACCGAACTTAAATTGAGGCTTAAATAGAACGCATAAAATCATGGTTAAACAAGTTAGTGCTACTATTATTATGCAAGGAATCATAACTTTCTCCAAAATAAATATTTAAACAATATATATGATAACATAAAATAATTCCTAATTCAACAATTTTAAACTAATTTCAATAAAATGTCCACGCAAAAAAGTTAAAAATGTTGAAAATAGTTGTTTTATATGTTATAATCAATAATAGTAAACGTTCGAGGAAAAATTATGATTAAACACGTGGTATGTTTTAAACTTAAAGAAGGAGAAGACGTAGATTTTGCAGCAAACCTTCTACTCAGTATGAAAGGCAATGTAAGTGAAATTATAGATATAGAAGTAGGAAAGGACTTTTTGCATAGCCAAAGGTCTTACGATATTATTCTAATCGTCACCTTAAAAGATAAATACGCATTAGAAAGTTATCAAAAAAACCAATATCATAGTGAAGTCGTTAAAACTCACATGCATAAAGTAAGAGAAAGTTCGGTGGCAGTAGATTACGAGTTTTAATTCTACGAAAAGAGGTAATAATAGTTAAATAATTTTTAGTAGAGAGAAAGTTGAAACAAAAAAGAGTTAAAGGGCTATACGTCGATAAAAATATAGTTTGGGCAAAAATAAAAGAAGCGTTCACTTCAGTTTTGCCTATTTCTCTTATAGTTTTTTTACTTTGCGTGACCATCGTTCCAGCAGAAAGTGGGCGATTGCTCTCCTTTTTAATCGGCGCAATGTTGTCAACTATTGGAATAGGTTTATTTACGCTAGGAGCAGATACTTCAATGACGCCTATTGGAGAATACGTAGGTAAAACGATAATAAACACTAAAAAATTGTGGATTATACTTCCCGCATTTTTCTTCGTGGGAATATTTATAACAATTTCCGAGCCTGACCTTGCCGTTTTAGCCGAGCAACTTTCTAATTCTATTGGACATTGGCTACTTATCATTACTATCGGCGTGGGCGTCGGGGTGCTTTTGGTGGTGGCTATTTTAAGAATAGTGCTTAGAATTAGGTTTAACGTGATTTTAATCGTGCTTTACGTTTTAACGTTTGCCCTTTCTTTCTACGCTCCAAAACAAATCGTACCGTTGGCGTTTGATTCGGGTGGAGTGACGACAGGGCCTATGAGCGTTCCCTTTATCATTGCAATCGGTACTGGTGTTGCGATGATGAGAACGGATAAAAATGCTAGCAACGATAGTTTCGGTTTAACGGCTTTATGCTCGATTGGACCTATACTTTCTGTTATGATTTTGGGTATAATTTTAAAGCCACAAATTACTACGGTGGCTGATTCTATAATAATTCCAGAAACGGCAAGGGGCGTGGTTGGCGACTTCGTTAAGGCTCTTCCAAAGTATTTAAAAGAAGTTGGAATCGCTCTTCTTCCTATGGTGTGTTTCTTTTTTATTACAAGAATTTTTGGAACGAGAATTAGTAGAAGCGCACTCATTAAGATTTTCGTGGGTGTAGCCTATACTTACGTGGGATTAGTATTATTTTTAACGGGTGTAAACTGTGGGTTTGCGCCAATGGGCAACTTTATAGGAAAAGCTATTGCGGGAAGCGAATATCAACTAATCATTATTCCAATAGGTATAATAATAGGTTTCTTCGTTGTGGCGGCTGAGCCTGCCGTTCACGTTTTAACCAATCAGGTTTACGAAATTACCTCGGGTATGATTCCTAAAAAAGCACTTTTATATAGCCTTATGATAGGTACGGCAGTATCTTGTGGGCTTGCAATGCTTAGAATAGTTTTGGGCGTGGATTTAATGTATTTTTTAATTCCAGGTTATCTAATTGCGTTGGTTTTAACCTTTTTCGTTCCCGAAATATTTACGGCGATTGCGTTTGACTCGGGTGGCGTTGCTTCAGGGGCGATGACTTCTGGCTTTTTACTTCCGTTAGCACTAGGTGTAAACGTGGCAGTTGGAGGAAGCGCAGAATCGGGTTTCGGTTTGGTGGCGCTAGTTGCAATGACTCCACTTATTACCATACAAATACTCGGTTTAATATTTAGAATAAAGTTAAAGAGAGTAAAGGCGAAGAGCACGCAAGACAACCAATTAAAAGAACAAATTATAGATTAGGAGAAGGATATGCAAGGTGTTAAATATTTAGTAATAATAACTCACAGAGAGTTTTCTGAGCACTGCATAAAATCTTTAAAACAAATAGGCGCGAAGTCGGTTATCTCAAAACTTTGCAAGGGAACGGCTACGGACGAACTATTAAACTTTTTAGATTTGGAAAAAACTGAAAAGATTATGATAGAGACTATGGTGTACGATTATCAAGTTGAACAAATAAAAAACACTCTAGTTAAAGAACTCAAGTTCAACTCTTCGGGCAACGGAATAGCAATGGTGTTGCCGGTTGACGGGTTGGGTGGAAACTTTGCAAGAAATTATTTTTTAGAGCAGGAAGAGAGTAAAAAGGAGATTGAGAGAATGGACCAAAGTAAATTCGTTTTAATATTAACTATATGTAATAATGGTTATAGCGACGTGGTGATGGACGCTGCGAGAGAAGCGGGCGCTACGGGTGGAACGGTTTCAAGGGCTCAAGGAACGGGCGCTGAACTCGCTAAGTTTTTCGGCGTGACCATAAGCGAAGAAAAGGAAATGGTTTATATTGCCTCAAAGAGAGAAAATAGGGATAAAATAATGTACGCTATTATGGAAAAAGCGGGAAAAGATTCGCCTGCTTTCGGCGTAGTTTTTGCGCTACCAGTTGAAAAGATTTTGGGCGTGGCAAGTTTGGAAGACTAAAGATGACGGAAAATAATCAAAATTACCTTTCTCAACTTGAAAAATTCGGCGTGATATCCTTTGTTCCTAAAGGGAATAGCATGTATCCCACCCTAAAAAACATGGGGCAATCGGTTTGCATTAAGAAAAAGGATAAAAGGCTAGAAAAGTTTGACGTTGGATTTTACGTTAGAGAAAACGGAACTTTCGTTCTACATAGAGTGCTTGAAGTTTTAGAAGACGGGTACGTTATGTGCGGAGATAGTCAATTTTATTTAGAAAAGGTAGAAGAAGAAAAGATTGTTGGCTATTTAACTCACTATTACAAGGGTAAAAACCTAGTTGAAGTAGATGAAAAGCACAAGAAAAAAATCGCCAAGTTCTACAAAAGAAAAACTCGTAGAAAGATAAGGGTAAAAAGTTATTTATTCTTGCAGAGAGTAAAGAATAAACTAAAGAGAATTTTTAATAAGGTATAATAATGTATTTAGAAAATCTTTGTAAACAAACAAAAAACGCTTGCGGAAGTCTTTATATGACAGAAACGAGTGTAATTGATAAAACGCTAAGAGAAATAGCAAAAAAACTAGTTGAAAATGTCGAATACATAAAAGAGCAAAACGGCATAGACCTTAAAAGTGCTAGAGATAAGGGCATGACGGAAGCCTTTATAGATAGATTAACGCTATCTAATAAGGTTATATCTTCTATGGCTGAGGGCTTAATACAAGTTGCAAACCTTTCTTCTCCCGTTGGAAAAAAGGAATATGAGTATAATAATATCGAACAGGGTATAGAAATAGAAAAGATTTTCGTGCCGTTTGGAGTTGTGGGTATGATTTACGAATCTCGCCCCAACGTGACGATAGATGCGTTTGCGCTTTGCTTTAAGACTAAGAACGCCGTAATCTTAAAAGGTGGTAGCGACGGACTTTATTCAAACAAAGCGCTAGTTGAGATAATTAAGAGCGTACTTAAAGAAAACGGCATTGACGAAAACGCCGTTAACCTTGTGGAAGATACTTCTAGAGAAACTACCGTTAAACTTATGAAAATGGATAAGTATTTAGATTTGCTTATTCCAAGGGGAAGTAAAAAACTTATTCAATCGGTGACTGAAAACGCTACCGTTCCCACCATTGAGACGGGAGCGGGCAACTGCCACGTTTACGTAGACGTTTACGCAGATATTGAAAAGGCCGTTAAGGTAATTTATAACGCAAAAACACAAAGATACGGCGTTTGCAACGCCTGTGAATCGCTAGTAATTCATAAAGATATTCTAGAAAAAGTTTTGCCAAAGATTGCCGATAGTTTTTTAGAAAAGAAAATAGAAATTAGAGCAGACGAGAGAGCATATCAAGTTATTAAGGATTACCCATATCTAAAAAAGGCTACGGAAGATGACTTTTACGCTGAGTACGACGATGCTATAATTTCAGTTAAGACGGTAGATTGTATTTGCGTTGCGATAGACCATATAAACGAGCACTCAACTAAGCACTCCGAAAGTATTATAACTGAAGATAACGATAGAGCGGAAAAATTTATTAACTTAATAGATTCTTCAGCCGTTTATCATAACGCGTCCACAAGATTTTCAGATGGATTCGTGTTCGGGCTTGGCGCAGAGATAGGAATATCTACCCAAAAACTTCACGCAAGAGGCCCTATGGGGCTAAACGCACTAGTGACTACTAAATACGTAGTAAAAGGTGACGGAGCAGTTAGAAAATAATTAAAAATAAAAGACTCAAGCGATTGCTTGAGTCTTTTTTTATCTAAATTTTTTTATCTTTATCAATTCCTAAAATATAATCGGCACTAACCTCATAGAATTTACATAGAGTGAGTAAATGGCGAATAGGCATTTCGTTGGCGCCACGCTCATAACGTGCGTACATCGTTTGAGAAGTCCCTAAAACGTCAGCAATCTGCTGCTGAGTTAAATCGCGATCTTCTCGCAAATCCCTTATTCTTTTTACATAAATAAAATCCATATACAACACTTACCTCAATTATATTATACCCGTTAAATTTTAGGGCTGGAAAATTTAGTAAAAAAATTTATTAAAACGACTTAAAAACATTTGACATTAGTAAAAATGTTTACTATAATTTATTTGCTTTTTTACTTCGTCTCTAGAAAACGATTAGGAAAATTGATCTAGAAATGCGAGATTAAAAGTTTAAAAAAAGTTAATAAACGGCTAACAAAACGGCGTTGGGGGAAATTTTTGGTTTTACACCGTTCAAACCTCGTAAATTTTGCGGGGGGGGGGGCGATTGTTGGGAATAAAAAAGAGTAGAGTGCTAACGGCGTTATTTTTATTTTTTTTAGTGGAAAACGCCTAAAATTGAGGGTAAAAAGTGGAAAGTGGACTTACAAAAAAACAAAAAGTTATAAAAATAACGCTTATAACCACGTCGATTGTTTTAAGTGTTTTGGCGTTAATACTATCTTACTACACGATATTTGTAAATAACAAAGATAGCGTAAAAATTAACCTAAACGACGGGGTTAAAATTTTTAACGAAGAGTGGATAGAGTTAGAGCCTGGCTATTCAGTAGAAAGAGAGTTTTTTATAAAGAACGAGGGAACTCAAAAGGTTTACTATAAAGTTTATATAGAAAATCTTTCGGGAACTTTAGTTGAAGCCACAAACGTGACGATTTCTAGTGGAGATATTATATTGTTTAGTGGAGCGGTCACGGAATTAGCAAAAGATAATGCACAATCACTAGATAGTGAACTTAACGTTAACGAAAAAAGGATTCTTAAAATTAAGTTTAGTCTATCTGAAAAGGTTGGAAACGTTAAGTCGAACGGAAAGTTGAAGTTTGACATTTGCGCAATGGCAACTAAAGCCGATAACAACCCCGACCGAATATTTTCTAAAGGTGAATAGTGAAAAATATTGACGTAAAAAAAGCGTTAAAAATAACAAAATACGTTGTTGAGTGGGTAGTGATCGTATTGGCGGTTATGGCATCGGTATTAGCGATAATATCCATTAACGCTTCTAAGGTAAAAGGACAATCTATTTTTGGATATAAACTCTACGTGGTGACTAGCGATTCAATGTCAAAAACCGACTTTGATGCAGGTGACGTTATTATTTCCAAATCAGTAGACGTTAATACCATAAAAGAGGGAGATATAATAACTTTCGTTTCTAACGCGATAGAAAGTTATGGCAAGATTTTAACTCACAAGGTAAGAAGAGTGACGATGGACGTAAACGGCAATAGAGCCTTTGAGACCTACGGCACTACTACGGGGAAGAGCGACACGGCGCTTGCTACTGAAATCGTTGGAAAATACGTGGGAAAAATCTCAAACGTAGGCAACGTTTTGGCTTTTTTGAAAACGCCAACGGGTTATATACTTTGCGTATTCACGCCAATTTCGATAGTGATAATCTTTCAGGCTGTAAACACCTTTAAACTTGCCAAAGAGACTGAGGAAAAAGAAGATAATAAATAATGCGGGTATCCGCAAGTTAGTTAGAACATATAGGAGGACATAAAAATGACTAACAAAAAAACTGTAAGAGGAGCATTGGTAGTAAGCATTATCGCTTTAATCACTTGTATTTCAATGCTTTTCGGAACTACTGCCGCTTGGTTTACCGACTCAGTGTCGAACACCAATAACATTATTAAATCAGGCAACGTAGACGTAGAACTCTGGCACACTCACGGATCTGATAGCGAATACGGCTTCGGCTACGTAGAAAACGTTGGCACTGAAGTTGACGGAACTACCAAATTATTCGCAAATGCAGACGGCGAACAAATTTTATGGGAACCGGGCGCTAGCGTAATGGAAACTTTCCGTATTGAAAACGTTGGCTCACTCGCTCTCAAGTATGAATTTAGAATTAAGCCTATTGCTAGAACCTACACTGAAGACGGAAAGGCTTTAACCGATATTATTAAACTTCAAGCAATTGAACTTGGTTATTTTGATAACGGTGTACCTTATCTTGTTGACGGCGGACTAAACGAACAAGTTGTATTTGGCGACGGATACGTTATTAAAGGCTCACTTCTTGCAAATGAAAAAGTAGATTACAATATTTCTCTCGATTGGGAGGCTTCAGCAAACGATAACGACTATAACGTTAAAGACGGCTTGTCTTTAATTCTCGGTATTGAACTCGTTGCAACTCAATATAGTAGTGAAGTTGACGGCTTCGGTAAGGGCTTTGACGACAGCGCTGAATATCCTTCAGTTTCTAACGAAGTGGCAATTCCTGCTAATAGAGATGAAGTGACTAGCGATATTACCCTTGAAACTGAGGGTGAAAAGGCCGTTAAAGTAGAAATTCCTAGTAATTTAGCAAAGGCTTTACCTGCTGACGTTGAAAGCGTATCACTCGTTCACTCTGAACCTGTTATTGACCAAGCAAATAATACCGTCACGATTAACGCTATCGAACTCGTTGACCAAGACGGAAATATTATTGACTTAAAGGCTTTGGCTACTGGCGAAATGATAAAGGTGACTTTACCTAAGCAAGAAGTTATTGCTGAAGGTATGCCTGTTGTTATTAAACACGACGGCGAAATTGCCGCTTATACGGAAGTTAAAGACGGCGGTATTATCAAATACGAAGTAGAACATTTATGCGAAGTAGTAGTTTCACTTAGAACGGCTTCAGTTAAAGATAGCGCAGAACTTGCTACTGCTATTGCAGATGGCGAAACTATAATCAACCTTGCAGCAGGTACTTATAAGATGACTTCTGTTGCGCAAGGCAAAACTTTAACCCTTATAGGTGCTGGTACTGATAATACTATTATTGAAGTTGTTCCTGCTGGTCAAGGTGAAGCGGGTGGTCAACTAGATTATAGTTTTGATGGATCTAACGTGACCTTTAATAACTTAACTATCAAAACCAATAGCCAACTTTACGCAGGTTTTGCTAGATTAAGTGGTACTTATAATAACTGCGTAATTCAAAACACCTATAACTTAGGAACGGGCAACAGCGTATTTAATAATTGTACTTTTAACATTACTAACGAATATCTACGTGTAGGCGGTGCTTATTCAGCACAATTTATCGGTTGTACCTTTAATACCGACGGAAGAGCAATTCTTGTTTATCAAGATGGAACGAGCGTTGCGCAAACCGTTTTAGTAAAGGATTGCACCTTTAACGCTACCGCAGCCGCTGAAACTTGGAATGGTCTTCACGTTTCTGCTGTTTCTATCGACGGAACTAATGGAACTTACAGCGTGACTCTAGAAGGAAACAACGTTGTTGACGATGATTTCAATGGTTTATGGCAAATTAAAGCGGGCGAAGCAAACGTGACGGTTATTGAAAAGTAATTTTACTAAAGAAAAAGACTGTAGCGATTACACTGTTTTCATACCCCTACATATCTTATGTTTACAGAAGCGATGCAGTTTTTGACGGCGAGAAGATTTTTCTTCTCGCCTTTTTATTTTAAATCATACTTATCTAAAAGGTCAAGGTATCGATATACTGAGTGGTGGCGAATTGGCCTAACGTATGGGGGAGTGCTAAATATTAAATTAAAGGCAAATCTAGAGTCTTTTGACCTTTCAATTTTTATTAGTTCTCCCTTTTTTATACGCTTTTTTATTAGATTATGATATGGGTACATATTACTAATATCTTTAGAAAATATCTAACTATTCGCTATTCCTTGAAAAAAAGATAAAAAAATTTTTTAAAAAGTGGCTTAATAGTATTGACAATTGTTTTATTATGGTGTACAATTTAGTAAAATTTAGCACTCAAACCTTGCGAGTGCTAACAAACTTAGGCGAAAAGTGCCAGAGGTAAAAATGAAACTTTCAGACAGAAAGAAAAAGATTTTACAATACGTGGTTGACGACTATATAAATTCGGCTCAGCCGGTATCTAGTAAAAGTATAACCGAAAAGTATATGCCAGACATTAGTTCGGCTACCGTTAGGAGCGAACTTGCAGGGCTTGAAGAACTTGGCTACCTTAATCAACCGCACTCGTCGGCGGGTAGAGTTCCGTCGATAGAAGCCTATAAACTGTACGTGACTGAACTTATGGATAAGGGCAAGTTAACTTCTAAAGAGTTAAACTTTATTAAAGAGGCGTTTAGAGATAGGGCGGATAATTTAGAAACAGTAGTTCAAAATACCGTTAAGGTTATAAGCGAACTAACCGATTTAACGTCGGTTGCAGTCACTTCTCATAGCGACAAGGAAAAAATTCTTAAAATCGATATATTTAAATATAAGCCGACCAAAGCGCTACTTTTAGTGGTGACGGAAAGCACTCTTATTAGAGATAAATTTATCGATATTCCTGAAAATATGAGCGACGAACAACTTCTTGACGCAGGCAGGATGATTTCTAATCTATTCGTAGGCAAAACCTTTAACGAAATAGTTAACCTTGAGAGCGCTATTACCGAAGAATTTTCTGCGTACAAAGAAATCTTTGAAAGAGTTATGACGGCTATCGAAGAATACTTTGAAAAAGACAACGTTAAAGTGGTCGTTGACGGAGAGGGAAAAATTCTTAATCACACCGAGTATAATAACGACGGGGAAAAGGTGAAAAACTTCCTTTCGGTTGTCACGAGTAAAGATAGAATTTGCGAACTATTAAACCAAGAGGAACAAGGTATTGAAATCAATATCAAAATCGGTGGGGACGATAAAAAAGATTTACCCGAAGATTGTTCTATGGTGACGGCAACTTACTCTGCAGGTGGCGTAAGGCTCGGCAGTTATGGAGTAATCGGGCCACTTAGAATGGATTATCAAAAGGTCGTTTCCGTGCTTGAGGGCGTTGGTAAAATTCTAGAAGATATTTTGAACGAAAACAAATAGAGGATATATAATGAAAGACGAAAAGAAAACTGAACAAAAGGTGGAAGAAATTCTCGAACAAGCCCAAGAAAATAATGAAATAGAAAAACTTCAGGCTCAAGTAGAAGATTACAAAAACAAGTGGATGAGAAGTGTTGCAGAGTTCGACAACTACAAGAAAAGAAACGCTAAAATGTGGCAAGAAGCCTTTAACGAAGGTATTTCAAGCGTGATACTTAAAATACTTCCCGTTGGCGACAATCTCGATTGGGCGCTCTCAATAGGGCTTGACGAAAAGACGCAAGAGGGCATTAAAAACATTAAGAAAAAATACGACGAAACCTTAAAGAGTATGGATATCGAAGAGATAAATCCTTTAGGGCTAGAGTTCGACCCCAATACTTCCGAAGCCGTTATGATGGTTGATGGAGAAGAGGGTGAAGAAAGTGGAGTGGTTAAGCAAGTTCTTCAAAAGGGCTATAAAATTAAAGAAAAAGTAATTAGATACGCAAAAGTTAGCGTAATTAAATAAGAAAACATTCAAAAAGGGAGATATATAAATTATGAAAACTATAGGTATTGACTTAGGAACTACAAACTCATGCGTAGCCGTTATGGAAAACGGCGAGCCAGTTGTTATTGCAAACGCCGAGGGCTCTAGAACTACCCCGTCGGTAGTAGCCTTCCAAAAAGACGGAAGTAGACTTGTTGGTCAAGTAGCAAAGCGTCAAGCAGTTGCTAACGCAGATAGAACGGTTTCTTCAATTAAAAGACACATGGGCGAAAATTACAAGGTGGATATTGACGGAAAAGGATATACTCCACAAGAAATTTCCGCAATGATTTTATCAAAACTTAAAAAAGACGCTGAAAGTTATCTTGGCGGTACGGTCACCGATGCGGTTATCACTTGCCCGGCATACTTTTCAGATAGCCAAAGACAAGCAACTAAAGACGCAGGTAAAATCGCGGGCTTAAACGTTTTAAGAATTATCAACGAGCCTACCGCTGCCGCTCTTTCTTACGGCTTAGATAAGGAAGGCAAAACCCAAAAGGTTATTATTTACGACCTCGGTGGTGGTACGTTCGACGTTTCTATTATGGAAATCGGCGACGGCGTGTTTGAAGTTTTAGCAACTAACGGAAACTGTAAGTTGGGTGGCGACGACTTCGATAATAAGATTATTGAATATCTAGTTAGCGAATTCAAAATTAAAGAGGGCATTGACCTTTCTAAAGATAAACTCGCTATGCAAAGATTAAAGGAAATGGCTGAAAAGGCTAAAATTGAACTTTCTGGCATGACTACTACCAACATCAATATTCCTTTCATCACGGCAGACGCAACCGGTCCTAAGCACTTAGACGTTGACTTAACTCGTCAAAAATTCGACGCTTTAACTAGAGATTTAGTTGAACAAACTATCACCCCTCTAAAGAAGGCTATGGAAGACGCTAAACTTTCTTACTCTGATATTGATAAGGTTGTGTTAGTTGGTGGTTCTACTAGAATCCCTGCAGTTATCGACGAAGTTAGAAAGGTGACTGGCAAAGAGCCATTTAAGGGCATTAACCCAGACGAGTGCGTTGCTATAGGCGCTGCTATTCAAGGTGGCGTATTGTCGGGCGAAGTTAAAGACGTATTGCTTTTAGACGTCACTCCACTATCACTAGGTATTGAAACCTTAGGTGGCGTTTGCACTAAGTTAATCGAAAGAAATACCACTATCCCTGTTAAGAAGTCTCAAATCTTCTCAACGGCTGCAGATAATCAAACTCAAGTGGATATTCACATTTTACAAGGTGAAAGAGAATTCGCAAAAGACAATAAGACTTTAGGTAGATTTGAACTCACCGGTATTGCTCCTGCTCCTAGAGGTATTCCTCAAATCGAAGTCACCTTTGATATCGACGCTAACGGCATAGTTAACGTTTCTGCAAAGGATATGGGCACGGGCAAATCTCAAAACGTGACTATTACTTCTTCAACAAACCTTTCAGACGCCGATATTGAAAAGGCTATCAACGAGGCTAAACAATTTGAAGAGGAAGATAAAAAACGTAAGGAATCGGTTGATTCAAGAAATAAATTGGACGGTATGATTTTCACGGTTGAAAAGTCAATGAAAGACTTAAACGATAAACTTACCGAAGAAGACAAGGCTAAACTTGAAGAAGAATTAAAAACTGCAAAAGCAGAATTAGAAACCAACGATAAAGAAAAGATGGACGCTGCTTTTGAAAAATTATCTTCTGCATCTCAAGAAGTTTTCGCTAAGATTTATCAACAAGCGCAACAAGAAAACCCTAACGGGGCTCAAGGCGCAGGGGACAACGGTGGAGATACCGAATTTCATCAATAATAAGTAAGAAAACGACTGAAAGGCAAAAAAGTTTGCCTTTCAGTTTGTGCTAAAAAAGGATTAGTATGGCAAAAGATTACTATAAGATTTTGGGCGTTGATAAAAATGCTAGTCAAGACGACATAAAAAAGGCGTATAGAAAACTTGCTCGTCAATATCACCCAGACCTTCACCCAGGCGACAACGCCGCTGCCGAAAAATTTAAAGAAATAAACGAGGCTAACGAAGTTTTATCCGACGAAAAAAAGCGTAAAAATTACGATAATTTCGGCGATCCTAACGGCGCTGGATTCGGCGGTGCTGGAGCAGGCGCAGGCGGATTTGGTGGATTCGGCGGTTTTGAAGACATTTTCGGCGATATTTTCGGGGGCTTTGGTGGTAGAAGCCAAAGAGCGCAAACTAAAACTAAAGGGGATGACGTGACCGTTGAAGTGACACTTTCCTTTTTAGACGCCGCAAAGGGTTGTAGAAGAGAAATCGTTTACACTAGAGACGAGCCTTGTTCAAGTTGTTCTGGAATTGGGGCAAAAAACAGCTCGGCTTATAAAACTTGCGATAAATGTGGTGGTACGGGACAAGTTCAGTACACCACTAGCAACGGATTTTTCCGCCAAGTAAACGTTAGAGTTTGCGACGAGTGTAAGGGAACGGGTAAAAAGATTATCGAAAAATGCCCCGATTGCAACGGAAAAGGCTACAATAGAGTAAGTACAAAGGTGACTATCGATATCCCAGCAGGCGCTGATACCGGCAGTTATATGAGAAAAATCGGCTTCGGTCAAGCGAGTAGAAACGGCGGTCCTGCAGGCGACCTTATTATCGTATTTAAGGTGGAGGGCAGTAAACTCTTTAGAAGAAAGAATTTTGACCTTTACGTGACCGTGCCAATTTCTATTACCACGGCTGTTTTGGGTGGAAAAGTTAAAATTCCACTTATCGACGATACTTTAGAGTATACTATCCCCGATGGAACGCAAAGTGGAAAGATTTTCTTCGTGCGTGGCAAGGGTATTAAGACTAATAGGGGTACGGGTGACCTTTATATAGAGGTAATCGTTGAAATTCCAACTAAAATTTCAAGAGAACAAAAGAAGATTTTGGAGTCGCTAGAAAAAGAAACGGATATTTCTAAGACTTCTAAAATGAGAGAATATAGAGAAAATATGGAAAAAATGTACGGCGAAAACCCGTACCAAAAAAAGTAAAATGAATTTTTTAGAACTATCTATTTCAACCACTCACGAGGGTAGTGAACTCGTTTGCGATTTGTTATCTAACTATAGTCAAGAAGGCGTTTCGGTCAGCGACGTTTGCGACGTAATCGACCTAGAAAAAAGTGGAAAAACTTGGGACTATTTAGAGGATGGCGTTAAAAGTCTAAGCGAAGAGGTAATCGTTAAAGGGTATATTTCCGTTGGTGATGAAAGCACTCTAAGGGAGATTAAAAATTGCCTTAGTTCATTAAAGGAAAACTGTCCTTTTGACCTTGGCTCTCTAGAGATAAATACTCAAGTTATCGACGGCGATAAGTGGCGAGAAGAGTGGAAGAAAAACTTTAATATTATTAGATTTAATAAAATCGTGATAGTTCCCGGCTGGATGGAATACGAGAAAAAAGAGGACGAGATAACCATAATTTTAGATTCTAATATGGCGTTTGGGACGGGGGAGCACGAAACTACTTCAATGTGCCTAGAATATTTAGAAAAGTACGTTAAAAAAAGCGACGTAGTTTTAGACGTAGGCTCGGGTAGTGGTATACTTGGTATTTGCGCTAGTAAACTTGGCGCTAAAGAAGTTATTATGACTGATATCGACGAGTGCGCAACCGAAGCAAGCGAGCATAACGCAAAAATTAACGGCGTTAAAAACGCTAAGATTTTACTAAAGAATTTGCTTGACGATAACACCGTTAAAGGCGACGTTATCGTGTGCAATATTATGGCTGAAGTTTTAATTTCATTTGCTAGTGGAATTGCTAATAATCTTAAAAAAGACGGAATAATTATACTAAGTGGCATTTTAGTTGACCGACTAGATAAGGTTAAAAATGCTTACCTTGAGAACGGATTTAAGTTCGTTGAACAAAAAATTAAGGGCGAGTGGTCGGCGCTCGTTTTAAGCCGTTAAATTATGAGAAAAGCAGTAGTTTTTACCCTAGGGTGCAAGGTTAACGAGTGTGAATCTGATTCGCTTATAACGGGACTAAAAGAAAGGGGATATGAAGTTAGTGATAAACTAGAAAAGGCAGACCTTTATATAGTAAACACTTGCGCAGTCACCTTAGAAGCCGAAAAAAAGAGTAGACAGACGGCGAGTAGAATTAAAAAACTTAATCCCGACGCTAAGATTATTTTTACGGGTTGCGCTTGTCAAAATAACTCTAAGTCGTTCGTAGAAAAAAGCCAAAACGCTTTGGTGACGGGGGTTTTTAATAAAACTAAAATACTTTCTATGCTAGACGATATTGGAGAAAAACTAAGCGAAGAAAGTAAAGAGTTTGAAGAACTTTTACCAGTTAGCGTTTTGCGTACTAGGGGATATATAAAAGTTCAAGACGGATGCAATAATTTTTGCTCTTATTGTATAATTCCTTACCTTAGGGGAAGGAGTCGCAGTAGAAACCCTGAGAGTATATTACAAGAGATAAACTCTATAGGCTCTTACGAAGTAATTATAAACGGAATAAACCTATCATCTTATAACTTCGACGGCTGTGATTTTGCCGAATTAATCGGCAAATTAAGTAGCGTTAAAAAGAGAATAAGACTAGGCTCTCTAGAAGTTAGAGTAATAGACGATAGACTTTTAGAAAACTTAAAAAATCTATATGATTTTGCACCGCATTTTCATCTTTCCTTGCAGTCGGGCTCAAACCAAGTGCTAAAATCAATGAATAGAAAATACACTCGTGAAGAGTTTATTGAAAAGGTTAATTTAATTAGAAAATATTTCCCAAACGCTGGGATAACTACTGATATTATCGCTGGCTTTCCAACCGAAACGGAAAGAAATTTTTTAGATACTTTAGATTTAATCAGTAAAGTAAAATTTAGCGATATTCACGCATTTTGTTTCAGCGCAAGAAAGGGTACTGTCGCCTATAAAATGAAAGACCTATCTCCAGAAATTAAGAAAGATAGGTTAAATAGACTTCTAGAAAAGAAAGAAGAGTGCAAGAAAGATTTTATTGAAAAAAATATAGGCAAAGAGTTGGAGTTTATTCCCGAAGAGCAAAAAGACGGATATACCGTGGGATATTCTGGCAACTATTTAAGAATTTACGTAAAGGGAATTATCAAGGGTGAAAAAATAAAAGTTAAAGTAATTTCGCCCTATGGTGACGGCGCGTTAGCGCAAATATAAAGGAGAAAAATTATGGATAATAACTGCTTGTTTTGTAAAATTATTAAGGGTGAAATCCCTGCGACTAAAATGTATGAAGACGACGATATGATTATAATTAAAGATATCGAGCCTAAGGCTAAAAATCACTTCTTGTGTATTCCAAAAAGCCACTTTAAACTCCTTGTTGAAATGGATGAAAAGCAAGCCGAAATGGTTAAAAAATGCCTTAAAAAAATTCCTACTTTAGAAAAAGAGTTGGGGTTAGAAAACGGATATAGACTAGTTATTAATCAAGGCGACGACGCAGGACAAACGGTATTTCACCTACATATTCACATTTTGTCAGGGCAAAAAATGGGCTGGCAACCAGCGTAAATATTTTATAAAAGCAAAAGAAAAAATCCTTTGAAAAATTCAAAGGATTTTTTATCTTTTATTTTAGTTGTTTTACACTTTATTTTGTTCTTTAGTTTCCTTACTCTTAACGTTTGTGTCAAGCGAATTTTTGAATACGAAAAATCTTTGGTATAAAAACTCGGTGACAAAATTTATAAGCATGGTTATTGCTTGGATAAGAATTTCGTTCCAACCTAAAGTCTTTACTAAGTACATATCTCCAAGATGAATTGAAAGGGGAGCGAAAACTAGATAGTAGGCAAAAGTCTTAGCCATTGCTATTGGAACGTTTGACGCCGACTTAAAAGTAAATTTTCTATTAAAGGTAAAGTTCCAAAGCACCGATAAAACGACTGCGATATAAGATTTAAGCACGTAGTCCCAATTGGTAAGTAGGTCCATTAAAGCAAACGAGCCGATTTGAATTATTCCTGCACTTGCCGAGAATAATAAAAATTTTATTGCCCTAATAATTTCTTTTTTGTCAATTTTTTTCATAAAGTCTTCTCCAAGTTAAACTAGATTTTCATTTTACTAGGAAAAGTTCGATATGTCAAGAAAAAGAAGCAAATTCTTTTTTTATCACCAAAAAGGCGCTAAAAAGGGGGTTTTCTCAATTGACATGCTATTGACAAGGCATATCTTTTGTGATAAAATATGCTAGTATAAGTTTAAAATAGGTTAGGTATGCCGTTATTAGATAATATATATACTTCATGTGATATAAAAAAATTAGATATAAAAGAATTGGAGATTCTTGCCAGTGAAATTAGAGAGGAAATCATTTCCGTCACTAGTAAAAATGGGGGGCACTTATCTTCCAATCTTGGCATCGTTGAAACGACTTTGGCTCTTCACTACGTCTTTTCTTTTCCCGAAGATAAGTTGGTGTTTGACGTTGGGCATCAATGCTATACCCATAAAATTCTATCAGAGAGAAAAGATAAGTTTTCTTCGATTAGAAAAGAAGATGGGCTTTCTGGTTTTCCAGATGCAGAAGAGAGTGAGTACGACGCTTTTTCTACGGGACATGCGGGGACTTCGGTGTCGGCGGCGCTCGGTCTTTGTTCGGCAAGAGATAGGTTAAAACAAGACCATTTTGTTTTGAACGTTGTAGGCGACGGCTCGTTCGTTAACGGCTTAAATCTAGAAGCCCTATTTTCTTCTACGGATAAGCCTAGAAAATATATCCTACTTCTCAACGATAACGGAATGTCCATATCAAAAAATAAAAATGGATTTTATAGATTCATCTCAAAGGGAACTATAAACAAGGGCTACGTTAGAAGCAAGAGAGTTATAAAAAAGATCTTCGGCAATTCCTTTATCTCAAGGTGGCTTATGGGCTTTAGAGATTTTATTAAAAGGACCTTTAATAGAAGAAACCACTTTGAACAATTCGGCTTTAAATACGTGGAAATCCCCGAAGGCAACGATATTAAAAAACTCGTTAAAACTTTTCAAAAAGTAAAAAGTCTTTCGCAAAGTAAGGCTGTATTTATTCACCTACACACCTTAAAGGGAAAGGGATTTAAACAGGCGGAAGAGCACGCAGATTACTATCACGGCGTTTCTAGTCAAGAAAAGGCTAAAGGACAAAGTTTCAGTAAGGCGCTCGGCGAAAAAATTAACGCTCTCATAGAAAAAGAGGATAAAATCACGGCAATTACTGCGGGTATGAAGGACGGAACGGGGTTAGAAATAGTTGAAAAAGTTCACCCGAAAAACTTCTTAGACGTAGGTATTGCAGAAGAATATGCAGTCACACTCTCGGCGGGTATGGCTAAGGGTGGGCTCAAACCCATAGTTTGTATATACTCGACCTTTCTTCAAAGGGCGTATGACGAAATTTTGCACGACGTGTGTTTACAAAAATTACCAGTGATTTTTATGCTTGATAGGGCAGGGCTAGTTGGTGAAGATGGAAAGACTCATCAAGGAGTTTTCGATTTATCTTACCTATTACATATTCCAAATTTAACCGTACTCGCGCCTTCTTCGATTGAAGAGTTGGAATTAGCGCTAGATTATGCGTTAGAGTTAAACTCGCCCGTAGCCATAAGATATCCTAAAACGGAAACGGAAAACGTTTTTCAAAGTAAAGGCGAAATTTCTAAATGGCAAACGATTAAAGAGGGTAAAGACGCTATAATTTTAGCAGTAGGACCTAGAATGCTAGATTTAGCAAATCAGGTTAGTGCTGAATTGAAAGGCGTGGGAGTAGTTAACGCTAGAATTATTAAGCCTTTAGACCTTGAGTTTTTAAGTAAAATAGATGACCAAACGATAATTACATTGGAAGAAAATAGCGTTATCGGGGGCTTTGGCGCTTTAGTTAACGGCTATTTTTCGGACAAGAAAAACAAAGTTTATAACTTTGGCGTTAAAGATGAATTCGTGTCGCACGGCACGATAAAAAATCAAATGACTCGCAATGATTTGACAAAGGAGAAAATAATAAATTACGTGAAAAATAAAGTGACTTTAGAATAAAGGGGGAAGTTGTTTTGTTTGTAAAAAGTTTAAAAATTGTAGTATCTGCCATTTTTGACGTGGTGTTCGTCATAGCCTCGCTATTTTTAGCGACTTTGATTACTAAAGAAAGTTTTTTAGATTTACTTTACGACTACTGGTATTTAATTCTAACGGCGGGACTTATATGCGTTGCAGTTAATAGCCTTTTTGGATTATATACTAAGGTGCTAAAGTTTATTAGTTTTGGCGATGGACTTTTGGTTGTTGCCTCGGCATTTTCTTTGGGCGTATATTTTTTGATACTTGGTTTTACGCTAGAACAAATATCTATAGGCTCGGCGGTGGTGTTTACCTTAATTTATACTTTCTTTCTTGGCATAAGTAGATTCGTTTATAGAATTTACGGCTACGTGGTGGCAATTAGACATCACTTGGGGGTTAAGAGAAAAAGCACGAGAGCAATTGTAATCGGCGCGGGAAGAGCAGCGGCTTTACTTATTAACGAAATGAAAACTTCGGATAAGTTAAACTACGAGCCCGTGTGCGTTCTTGACGACGACACTAGTAAAATCGGTAGAGAAATTAGTGGAGTTAAGGTCTTTGGCAAGATTGACGACGTTGATAAGGCTGTAAAGAGATATAACCCCAAAGAAATAGTAATTGCAATTCCTTCGCTACATAAAAAAGAGCTTCAAAGAATAATTATGCTTTGCAAGGAAACTAAATGTAAGATTAAAAACGTGCCTGGACAATATCAATTCGTGACCGGACAAGTTTCCGTTTCAGACATTAAGGAAGTAAGTATCACAGACCTTCTAGGAAGAGAGCAAGTGGAAACTAATCTCGACGAGGTTATGGGATATATTAGCGACAAAGTAGTTCTAGTGACTGGTGGCGGTGGATCTATAGGTAGCGAACTTTGTAGGCAAATTGCCGCACACGAGCCAAAACAACTTATAATTTTAGACGTTTATGAAAATAACGCATACGAAATTGAACAAGAATTAAAGAGAAAATATAAAGAAAAATTAAATCTAGTCACGCTAATAGCATCGGTTAGAGACACTTATAAGATTGAAACGGTGTTTGATAAGTATTGCCCACAAATAGTATTCCACGCGGCAGCACACAAGCACGTTCCACTAATGGAAACTAGCCCTAACGAGGCCGTTAAAAATAACGTTTTCGGCACGCTAAACGTGGCAGAGACGGCAGGTAAACACGGAACGGAAAGATTCATTTTAATCAGTACGGATAAGGCTGTTAACCCAACTAATATTATGGGCGCAACCAAGCGTATTTGCGAGATGATTATTCAATCTATAAACAAAAAATATCAAACGGAATACGTTGCCGTAAGATTTGGAAACGTTTTGGGTTCAAACGGCTCGGTAATTCCACTATTTACTAAACAAATTAGCGAAGGCGGTCCTGTCACTGTCACCCACAAAGATATAGTTAGATACTTTATGACTATTCCAGAAGCAGTTAGTCTAGTATTGCAAGCGGGGGCTTACGCTAAGGGTGGAGAAATATTCGTTTTAGATATGGGAGAGCCCGTTAGAATTTACGATTTAGCCGTTAATATGGTTAAACTTTCAGGACTAGAGCCAAACAAGGATATCGATATAGTTGTCACGGGCTTAAGACCAGGCGAAAAACTTTACGAAGAAAGACTTATGGAAGAAGAAGGCTTAAAGAAAACGGCTAACCAAATGATTTCTATAGGTAAACCTTTAGATATTGACGAGAAAAATTTATTCAGTAAACTTGATGAGTTAAAGACTGAGGCTTATAAGGAAACGGAAAAAATGAAGGAATTAGTTGCTGAACTTGTTCCAACCTACACGATTGATAAGCAGTAGTTTTAGACGGGAGATTTAAAATGAGTAATACTAACGTAAGTATGGCTGAAAGAAATATAATGAGTGAGATTTTATACAAAATAAAAGAAAATCTCATACTCGTTATCATAATACTTGCTTTGAGTTTATCTTCGGGGCTAGTGTACGTAAAAGCGCAAAAGCCCGTGTATACTGCAGGCGGGGACGTTAACTATATTGCAAAATATTTAGGCAAGGAAGACGACGTAAGAATTTCTATCGATATAATGCGCGCGTACGTTGATAGTATGGTTGACCTTTGTACTACGGGCGTTGTTTTGGATAGAGCAGACTACTACTATGGAATTTATCTAAAAAGTGGACTAACGCTAGATGATTTTATCGACAACGTTAAAAAGGGAACGTATGATAAAGACTATTATCCGTTTTCTATTATAGAGAGAGATTACTATACTAGCGAAATGATAAGCGTAAGTTTGGTTGAATACGCAACAGAGTTAGATTCCTTTTTATTCCACGTCACTTGTACTACGAAAAGTGCTGAGAGTGCTAGGGATATGTTTAGAATTTTCGTTAACGCTGCCGACATTGAGGGAAGAGATTACTTCGACGGAGTTAAGAGTTATATTTACGAACTTGTTAACGATTCTAGCGACGTTAAGGTTAGTAAAGTTAATGCAACTATGAAAAACCTAATAATTTTTGGCGTTTTAGGGCTTGTAGTTGCCGTTGGTGTAGTATTTATTAAAACCCTTTTCGACAACACTGCAAAAGATAAAAACGAACTTGAAAAAATTACGGGTATTGACGTTATTGCATATATAGAAAAGCAAGACGGAGAAAAGGATGTCAAAAGGAAACGTGTCGTAGGAGGTGAGAAAAATGGAAAATAACACCGAAAAAATCCAAGATTCTAAAGACCTTTCGATACTACTTATCTTATGGCGAAATATTACTGCTATAATTATTGCGACCATTATTGGCTTAGGCGTAGGCGTTGGGGTTGCGCTACTTAAGGGCACGACTAGTTATACAGTCACAAAAAGAGTAATGTTCGTGGCTAAATATAGTGACGCGGGAAATACTGCAGGAAACGATATGGTGCTAGCAAAATTATATCTTCCTAACGCAGTAGATAAGATTGAATCGCCACTATTCATTCACGACGCAAACGAGATTTATAAAACCTATAATATTTATAATACGTCACAAGGCGCAACGCCGATATCTGCAAGCGCAGTTTATTCGTCGTTTGGTGATAAGAGTTTGATTTTTAGTATTTCTTATACCGACGTTTCGGCTGAAATTGCCGCTAATAAACTAAAAGCAGTTATAGTTAGCGCGCAAAACAACCTTAAAAAACCAGAAGTGACGGTTGCTAAGGACGCTACTATTCGCGAAGTGGAAAATAGGGTGACTATTAAAAAGAACACCAATCACGCTAAATTTATATTGTTATTTACCTTCTTGGGATTTGTAGTCGGCGTAGTTTCGGTTTTGGTTAAGAGAACTCTCGACAATACCGTTAAGGATAAGTTTGAACTTGAAGATATTACTGGAGTTCCTTTCCTTGCGGCTATCGAAGATTTACAAGAAGTAGAAAACAAGAAAAACAAAAAGAAAAAACATAAAGGAAAAGACAAAAAATGACAGACATTGAAATTGCTCAAAGTTGTAAAATGAACGATATTATGGAAGTGGCAAAGTTAGCCGAAGTAGACGAAAAGTATATCGAAAGATACGGAAAGTACAAGGCTAAAATTGACCTTTCATTACTTAAAGAAACCAAAAAGAAAGACGGAAAGTTAATATTGGTGACTGCTATTACCCCAACCCCTGCGGGCGAAGGTAAAACCACTACCACTATCGGCTTAGCAGACGGTCTTAGAAGAATTGGTAAAAACGTGACCGTTGCTTTAAGAGAGCCTTCACTAGGGCCTGTTTTCGGCGTTAAAGGCGGCGCAGCAGGTGGTGGATACGCGCAAGTTGTTCCTATGGAAGATATTAACCTTCACTTTACGGGTGACTTCCACGCAATCGGCGCTGCAAATAACTTACTAGCAGCAATGCTCGATAACCATATTCAACAAGGAAACGCGCTCAATATCGACGTTAGAAAAATTACTTGGAAAAGATGCGTTGATATGAACGACCGTCAACTTCGCTTTATCGTTAACGGACTCGGTGGCAAGCCAAACGGCACGCCTAGAGAAGACGGATACGATATTACCGTTGCATCTGAAATTATGGCAGTTTTATGCCTTGCTAGTTCAATAACCGACTTAAAGGAAAGACTTTCTAGAATTATCGTGGGCTACACCTACGACGATAAGCCCGTGACTGCAGGTGAATTAAAGGCTGCAGGCGCTATGACGGCGCTTCTTAAAGACGCGTTAAAGCCAAACCTAGTTCAAACCTTAGAGGGAACTCCTGCGTTCGTTCACGGAGGACCTTTTGCAAATATTGCGCACGGTTGCAACTCTATTATTGCAACCAGAATGGCTCTTAAGATGGGTGACTATGCCGTGACTGAGGCAGGTTTCGGCGCAGATTTAGGCGCAGAGAAGTTCTTAGATATAAAGTGTCGTATGGCAAATTTAACGCCAAGCGCAGTCGTTGTAGTTGCAACGGTTAGAGCGTTAAAAATGCACGGTGGTCTTGCTAAAACCGAACTTGGAACGGAAGATTTGGTTGCACTAGAAAAGGGTATTCCAAACTTATTAAGACACGTTCACAATATTAAAGAAGTTTATAAACTTCCTTGCGTAGTTGCAGTAAATAGATTCCCAACCGATACGGATAAGGAAATTGAATTTATCATAGCAAAATGCAAAGAACTCGGCGTAAATACCGTTCTTTCAACCGTATGGGCTGAAGGCGGAAAGGGTGGCGAGGCTCTCGCTAAAGAAGTAGTTAGACTTTGCGAAGAAGAAAAGGGCGACTTTACCTTTAGTTATAGCGACGATCAAAGTATCACCGAAAAAATTGAATCGGTTGTTAAAAAGGTATATGGTGGCGTAGGTATTAACGTAATGCCTGCCGCTAAAAAACAAATAGAAACTCTAGAGAAATTAGGCTTTTCTAAGTGCCCCGTTTGTATTGCAAAAACGCAATATAGTTTCTCGGATAACCCAGCGCTACTCGGCGCTCCAGAGGGCTTTACCGTCACTATTAAAAACGTTAAAGTTTCTGCAGGCGCAGGCTTTATCGTAGTGCTAACGGGCGATATTATGACTATGCCGGGACTTCCAAAAGTTCCCGCAGCCGAAAAAATCGACGTAGACGAAAACGGCAAAATCTCCGGACTATTCTAAAAAGTAAAAAAGGAATTTTAAAAACAAAAAACGCAAGTATTTAACTTGCGTTTTTTTTAGTAATCTTTTCTTCCAACCAAGTAATCTATTGGCATATCAAAAAAATCTGCAATTTTCCAAAGATTAGAAAGGGTTGGCTCTATATTATCTTTTTCCCACTCGGAAACACACTGTTGGGAAACGCCAACGAATTCTGCAAGTTTTTGTTGACTCACCTTGTTTTCTTTTCTAAGTTTTATAAGGTTTTCACTAAACGTACTCATATTATTATTTTACAATTATTATTGTAGAAATATTGACATTACAAGAATACTTGTGATATAATTTTAAAAAACTTTTTTGGAGGATTTTATGAAAAAAAGATTTTCAACCCTTATGCTTGCACTTACGGCTATACTTATGTGTATTTTCGGGCTTTCGGCTTGTGAAGATGATGGAACGAGCGACAACCCAAGTACGATAGTTGGTGGAGAAACAAATTGCGAGCACTTATGGGCTGATTGGACTGAGGAACAAGAAGCAACTTGTAAAACAACGGGACTTCAAAGTCGTATCTGTATGCTTTGTGAAGGAAGAGAAGAAAAGATTATAGAAAAAACCACACACAAATACAATTCGGAAAATGTTTGTGAATATTGTGGCGTAGAACTTGCATATACTTCAGGTCTTGATTACGAAAGACTTGGTTACTCTTCTTCCAGTTATTACTATGAGGTCAAGGGAATTGGAACTGCAACAGAAACAGATATCGTTATTCCAGCACAACATGCGGGATATCCAGTTAAGTCTATTGCGTCAAAAGCGTTTTACGGTAATGATAGAATTACAAGTATATTTGCTCCTTCGAGCATTACGGAAGTTGGGACAAATGCATTTTATTATTGTGAAAAATTACACACTATAACACTTGAGGATGTAAATAAAATTGGTTCACAGTCTTTTAAGAAATGTAGTAAATTAGAAAAAATATCAATAAAAAGTGCTGAAGAAATTGGCTCGGAAGCTTTTTCAGATTGTGTTAAATTAAAAAATATTGTATTGAGCGAAGAGAAAATGGTAATTGGCCAAAACGCATTCTTAAATACTGGATATTATAATGCAAGTGATAATTGGGAAAGTAAGGCATTATATATTGGAAAGCACTTGATTAATGTCAAAGAAGATTATCCTAACAGTTCTTTTACTATAAAATCAGATACATTATCGGTGGCTGATTTTGCGTTTGAAAATGTGTCAGCGATAGAAACCATCCAGTTTCCTGAAAATGAAATACTCATAGGTTCGAGGGCTTTTACTGGATGTGAAAATTGGAAAGAATTTGAAGTTAGAGAAAATATAGAATTGACTAATGGTTCGTTAAGCGAAACTTTTTTAACAAAGCTAATCGTTCCTATGAAATACGCCATAGATTCTGTGTCGGATAGCACGAGAAATGTTAATGTGGGTATACCATTAACATTAAAAACCTTGATAATTACCAAAAGTGGTTATTCTTATGGTCCAGGTGAACTAGTTCAATTTGATTTTTCAAAATTTACGGAATTGGAACATTTAGAGCATCCCATCGAAAATAATTATAATTATAATGGAGGTTATAAGCTAATAAATGCATATGCTGGGATGAAAAAGCTTAAATCGCTTACGATTCCTGGGGAAAGGAAAAAAATAGCTAGTGGTTATGGTGAAATTGCGTTTCATATAGGAGAATACTTTTCTACTAAAGCGTATGAAGGCAGTGTATCTGTTTCTGCAAGTTTAAATTATGAATCTTACACGTTTTATTTTCCAGCCACGCTAAAAGAAGTAACTATAGACGGTGGATACGTGAGGGCAGGCTTATTTAAAGGCTGTGATAATTTTGAAACCATATCAATCAAGAATTTGGCCAAAAGAGAAGATGATAACATTGGTTCGGATGCTTTTAGTAGGATAAAATGTAAAAATTTAATACTTGATAAGTCTGTAAATTATATTGATTGTGTAGGAAAATATGATTACGAAATTGATCAACTGGCCGATGGAGTAGATAATTTATTTTACAATGGTACAATGGAAGATTGGCTTTCAATGAAACGTGGTAGCCTATATAGTAGCCTATATATTGAAAGCGTTTACATTGACGGACAAAAAATAGAGGGGAAATTGATTATTCCAAATGGAATAACCGAAATTCCCAAAAACGCTTTTAATGGTTTTGATAAAGTATCGAGTATAGAAATCCCAGATGATGTAACCAAAATAGGCATAGACGCATTCTATAATACTGCATTTTATAATGATGAAAGCAATTGGGAAAACGGGGTTTTATATTGTAATAAACATTTGATTGAATCAAAAGAAGATGATTGTGGTAATACTGGAATCAAAGAAGGAACATTAGTTATTGCCGATGAGGCGTTTAAGGGTAGTAAAAACTTATCAGCCGATTTGGTATTACCAAACAGCGTTGTAACAATAGGTGATCGTGCCTTTTCATCTGCAGATTTATCAAAAATTACAATAGGTGAAAAAGTAACATATATAGGTAACGAAGCTTTTGCCTCGTCTAAAATAACAGAAATAATCTACAATGCCGTTGATGCTAAAACAGCCATAGCCATGGGTATGTATAATTTAACGGATAACATTTTTGGTTATAGGATAAGTGATGAAGTAAAAATAACAATAGGAAATAAAGTTAAAGCCTTGCCGACTGGGGTGTTTTCTAATTTAAATGCTAAAGAAATTGTTTTTGAAAAAGATTCAGTATGTGAAAGCATTGGTGATTATTCATTTTATGAATGTACTTTGCTAAGCAACATAGAAATACCTACTAGCGTTGTTCGTATCGGAAACGCCGCGTTCAAGGGCTGTTCTTGTCTGACAAGTATAATAATACCGAATAGTGTGCAAACAATGGGAACTAGCGGGTTTGTTTTTGGTTCTTCTGTTAAAGAACGTGGGAATCAATTAACTGTGTATTGCGAAGCGGTGCAAAAACCTAATGGCTGGTGTGATTCTTGGAATGGAAGATGTTCAGTTGTATGGGATTGTAAAAATAATGATGTAGCAGAAGATGGTTATATTTATACCACTATTGATGGAATTATATATGGTTTAAAAGACGGTGCTGCAAGTGTGGTAGAGCAGCCGAAAAATATAATTACTGCCCATATCCCAACAAATGTTTGTTATAAAAATGAAAGTTATACAGTAACCAATATACAATATGGGGCCTTTTATGACTGTGTTAAATTACTAAGTGTTTCTATTCCAAAAACCATAACAAGTATTGAAGGAGATACATTTAGGTTTTGTAGGTCTTTAACAAGTGTAGAAATCCCCACTAGCGTGAAAAGTATAGGTACATATGCGTTTTATAGTTGTAGCGCTTTAACAAATATAGTAATTCCTGATAGTGTGACAAGTATAGGCGAATATGCATTCTCTTGGTGTAGTACATTGGCAAATATCGTAATTCCTAATAGTGTTACAACTATGGGAAGAGGTGTGTTTTATAAAAGCGAACTAATAACGATTTCTTGCGAGACAATAACAAAACCTGACGGATGGAATAGTGATTGGAATTCTTCTAATCGTCCAGTTGTTTGGGGGTATAAAGGATAGTAAAGTAAAAAGAGCGAGATTAAATCTCGCTCTTTTTAGTTATATTTTCACTTGGTGAAAGTTTTATTTTTCTCTACGAAAAAAGTGATATTTTATCCTTTGGATAAAGCGATATTTTGCTAAAGCAAAGTTAAGGTGTAAATATAATTTTATTCGGTTATAATTCGTTGACAAAATTTTGGGAATTTGGTAAAATATTTTTGTAAATTAAATCTCTCGTGACTGACGGGAAAAGTAGGGTACTACAAGGGAGCGGGAGGAGATTTTTTGCCGACCGTCTGGGCGACTCTTATTCTGCTTTTTGCAGTATAAAAGCGCCCTTTTTTATTTTATTCAAGGAGATAATTATGAAAAAAGTTGCAATTATTATGGGTAGTGATAGCGATTTACCTATTTTAGAAAAAACGATGGCAGTCCTAAAAGACTTTGGCGTTCCTTTTGAAACTCACGTTTATTCTGCGCACAGAACTCCAAACGAGGCTATCGAATTTGCTAAAAATGCAAAAAATAACGGATTTGGCGTTATGATTTGCGCTGCTGGTATGGCGGCGCACCTTGCAGGCGTTATTGCTGCTAACACCACTCTTCCCGTAATTGGGATACCTTGCAAGTCTTCGGTTTTAGACGGCATGGACGCGCTTTTAGCAACCGTTCAAATGCCTTCTGGAATCCCCGTTGCTACCGTTGCTATTAACGGCGGGGCTAACGCAGGTATTTTGGCCACCCAAATTTTAGCGCTTGCAGATAAAGAATTAGAAGAAAAACTTGCCTTAAAGAGAGAAAGCGACAAGGCAAAAGTTTTAGAAAAAGATAAAAAAATCAGTCTTGAATACAAGGCTTAAGGAGATAAAATTATGAAAAAAGTTTACACGGGAAAGACTAAAGACGTTTTCGCATTAGACAACGGCAACTATTTATTAAAGTTCAAAGACGACTGCACTGGTAAAGACGGCGTGTTCGATCCAGGTGAAAATTCAGTTGGTTTAACTATCGACGGAGTTGGCGACGTTAATCTTCGTATGTCAATTTATTTCTTTGAAAAGGTTAACGCTGCAGGCATTAAAACCCAATTCGTTAGCGCAGATTTAACTAATACTACTATGGAAGTTTTACCTGCTAAAGTATTCGGCAAGGGTTTAGAAGTTATTTGTAGACTTAAAGCCGTTGGAAGTTTTTTTAGAAGATATAACGACTATATCGAAGAGGGGGCAGACCTTCCTTATTACGTTGAAACTACCTTTAAGAACGACGAAAAGGGCGACCCACTTGTCACTAAAGACGGCTTAGTTGATTTAGGCGTTATGAGTGATTCTCAATACGAAGACGTTAAGGAAATGACTCAAAAAATTACCAAAATCGTCGCTGACGACCTAAAGGCTAAGGGTTTAGATTTATACGATATTAAATTTGAGTTTGGCTACGACAAAGACGGAAAGGTTATGCTTATAGACGAAATTTCTTCGGGAAATATGCGCGTTTATAAGGACGGCAAGTACGTTGACCCAATGACTTTATCAAAATTGTTTTTTGAAAAAAACTAAACTTTAATTCTTAGGAGATTATATGGGCGGATTTTTTGGCGTTGTAAGAAAAAAGAAGGACGTTTTGCTAGACGTTTTTCTTGGAACGGACTATCACTCGCACCTTGGCACTAAAAGTGGTGGACTTGCCGCTTGTGACCAAGAACTTGGCTTGCAAAGAAAAATTCATAATTTAAACAACGCGCCATTTAGAACTAAGTTCGAAAATATTTTTGAATCTATGAAAGGCTCTTCTGCAATCGGCTGTATTAACGATTCAGACCCTCAGCCCTTACTCGTTCACTCAAGATTAGGAAAGTACGCTATCATTTTCGTTGGCGTTATCAATAATAAGGATCAACTTGTAGAAGAGTATATAAAAGAGCGTGGTGGTCAGTTCGGCGGTCAGTCGGGCGGGGGTGTTAACGGCACGGAACTAATTGCCGCTTTCATAAATCAAAAAGATAATTTCGTGGACGGAATTACCTACGTTCAAAGTAAAATTAAGGGAACTGCCACTATCGTTATATTAAAAGACGACCAAAAGATTATTCTTGCAAGAGATAGATTAGGTAGACTTCCTATTCACGTTGGTAAAAGCAAAGAGGGTATGGCGTTTTCGTTTGAATCTTTTGCTTATCAAAAACTCGGCTATAACGACGAGTATGAATTAGGGCCTTCGGAAATAATTGAACTTGACGGCGACGGGTATCAAGTGCTTAAAAAAGCAACTGAAAAGATGTGCATATGTTCTTTCCTTTGGAGTTATTACGGATATCCAACTTCCACCTACGAAGGTAAAAACGTAGAAGAAATGCGCTACCAAAACGGCGTAAATCTTTACGAAAAAGACTTAAATAATGGTGAAGTTCCTAAGATTGACTGCGTGGCAGGTGTCCCCGATTCTGGCACTCCTCACGCTATCGGCTACGCAATGAGAAGTGGCATTAGGTTCGCTAGACCTTTTATTAAATACACGCCTACTTGGAGCAGAAGTTTTATGCCTTCTTCTCAAAAAGAAAGAAAAAAGGTGGCTAAACTTAAACTTGTTCCCGTAAACGAACTAATTAAGGGTAAAGAATTATTGTTCGTTGACGACTCTATAGTTCGCGGAACGCAAATTAGAGAAACGGTGGAATTTCTTCACGAGCACGGCGCAAAGAGCGTACACGTTCGCTCGGCTTGTCCACCCATTATGTATGGGTGTAAATATCTAAATTTCTCTCGTCAAACGAGCGATATGGATTTAATTACACACGCAACTATCGTTGAACTTGAGGGTGAAGAGGGGCTTAAATACTTAGACGAGTATGCAGACTCTACCACCGAAAGACATAAAAATATGAAAGAAGCAATTAGAAAAAAACTCGGTCTTGCTTCGCTTGAGTTTCAATCAATCGACGGATTGGTTAAGGCAATCGGCATAGATAAGTGCAAACTTTGTACTTATTGTTGGGAAGGCAAGGAGGAATAAGGAGATATTATGAAAAATTCTAAATCAGACGTATACGCAAGTGCAGGCGTTGATATTACTGCAGGTTATAAGTCGGTAGAACTTATGAAAGAACACGTTAAACGCACCATGATTAAAGGCGTTTGTTCAGACGTTGGTGGATTTGGCGGTCTTTTTGAACTTGACCTTGAGGGCATAAGTAAGCCCGTTTTAGTTAGTGGAACGGACGGCGTTGGAACTAAACTTAAACTTGCCTTTTTAATGGATAAGCACGACACGGTTGGTATTGACTGCGTTGCTATGTGCGTTAACGATATTATTTGTTCGGGCGCAAAACCACTTATCTTTTTAGATTATATTGCTTGTGGAAAGAACTTCCCCGAAAAAATTGCAGATATAGTTAAGGGCGTTGCTGAAGGCTGTGTTCAAGCAGGCTGTGCGCTTATCGGTGGCGAAACTGCCGAGATGCCAGGTTTTTACCCTATAGATGAATACGATTTAGCAGGTTATTCAACTGGTGTAGTTGACAAGGCTAAAATCATTGACAACAAGACTATGCAAGAGGGCGACGTTATTATTGCCCTTGCGTCTAGTGGCGTTCACTCAAACGGCTTTTCGCTTGTTAGAAAAGTGTTCGACGTAGAAAACGCAGACATTAAGAGCCCCGTTGAAGAACTCGGTGGAAAATCAATTGGCGAAACCCTTTTAACCCCAACTAAAATTTACGTTAAGTCGGTGTTAAAACTCTTAGAAGAAGTTAAAGTTAAAGGAATTTCTCACATCACTGGCGGTGGATTCTACGAAAATATTCCAAGAAGTATTCCAGACGGACTTTGCGCAGAAGTCGTAAGAGATAAGGTTAGAGTACTTCCAATCTTCAATCTTCTCGCTAAAAAGGGAAATATTTGCGAAAGAGATATGTTTAACACCTTCAATATGGGTGTTGGTATGAGTATCGTTGTCGCAAAAGAAGACGAGAAGAGAGCATTAGAAATTTTAACTTCTTGTGGCGAAGACGCTTACGTAATTGGTAAAATTATTAAATCGGAAGAAAAAATAATTATAAAATAATTTAAGGAAACAAATGAAGAGAGTTTTATCAAAAATCTTAAGTGGTATTTTAGCAGGGATACTTATTTCAATCGGTGGAACTATATGCTTAGCCCTACTTGGCTATGACAAGGTAGTTGGCGCAATACTTTTTACCGTAGCGCTTTCAACCATTTGTTATAAAGGGTACGCGCTTTTTACCGGCAAGGTTGGATATATCGTGGAAAGCCACGCTAAAGACGATTTTGAAACGCTATTTTTGTGCTTGCTAGGTAATTTAATCGGCGCTGTGGCTTTTGGGTATATGATTGGCTTTGCTATGCCATCTCTAAGGGAAGTGGCTTTCGTTGCTTGCTCTAATAGGCTAGATAACACCATTTTGCAAGCGCTAATTAAGGGTATTCTTTGTGGAATACTTATGTACGTAGCCGTTTCAGTGTTTAGAGAAAATAATAAAAACGTTTTGGGTATTATGCTTGCAATTCCCACTTTTATTCTAGCAGGATTTGAGCACTCGATTGCTGATATGTTCTACTTTGCATGTGGCAATTTAGTTAGCCTAGACGCATTTATCTTTTTAGTTGTAGTAATTATTGGAAACGCTATCGGAGGTATGCTCTTGCCGTTAATTCAAAAGGGAATTAAAGCCCTTGCCCCAAAGGAAAATTAGGTGAAGTATGAAAAATAAAGTTAAGATTGCCGTGCTCGTTTCGGGTGGGGGAACTAATCTTCAAGCGCTTATAGACGCCGTTAATAAGGGAATTATAAAAAACGGTGAGATAAGTGTTGTAATTTCAAATAATTCTAGCGCCTTTGCACTAGAGAGAGCAAAAAATAACGGCATAGAAGGTTTAACCATACTAAAAAAAGACTTTGCCGACCAACTTGCTTTTGAACAAAAGATAAAAGACGTTATCAAGGAAAGGGGAGTAGAGTTAATCGTTTTGGCAGGTTTTATGTCAATATTAAGCGAGAACTTTACGAGAGAATTTAGTAATCGCATAATAAACGTTCACCCCTCGCTTATTCCGTCTTTTTGTGGTAAAGGCTATTACGGACTTAAAGTTCACGAAGAAGCGCTAAAAAAGGGCGTAAAGGTGACGGGGGCTACCGTTCACTTCGTTAACGAAATTCCTGACGGCGGTGAAATTATTATGCAAAAGGCCGTTAAGGTGAGAGATAACGATACCCCTGAAATCTTGCAAAGAAGAGTTATGGAACAAGCAGAGTGGAAAATTCTTCCACAATCGGTAGAAAAAATTTGCAAAAAAATCATAAAGGAAAAATAGATATGAATATTTACAAACTCAACGACATTTACGAACTCATTAACGGAAATTCCTACGTTGGTAGGGGAATCGTTATTGGAAAAACCAAGGACGGCTCTAAAGCCGTTGCCGCTTACTTTATTATGGGTAGAAGCGCTAATAGTAGAAACCGTGTTTTCACTTATAAAAACGACACTCTATACACCGAGCCTTTCGACGCAAGTAAGGTTGAAGACCCAAGTTTAATCATTTATAGAGCAGTTAGACAACTAGACAACAAACTAATCGTCACTAACGGCGATCAAACGGATACTATCTACGACGGATTAAAGGAAGGAAAATCTTTTGACCTAGCACTTTCTAGTCGTGAGTTTGAGCCAGACGCTCCAAACCTAACCCCTAGAATTAGTGGACTTCTTGAGTTCGGCGAAGACGATTTTACCTATAAAATGAGTATTCTAAAGAGTGCAGACGAATTGGGAACGGCTTGCAATCGCTACGGATTCCATTATTCAGCGCTAAATGGACTAGGACATTTTATTCACACTTACGTTTGCGACGGAAATCCTATTCCTACTTTCCAAGGTGAGCCTGAAAGAGTGGAAATTTTAGACGATATCGACGAGTTTACAAATAAACTTTGGTCGGCTCTTGACGAAAATAATAAAATTTCACTATTCGTTAGATACGTTGATTTAAAAACTAAAAAAGCAGACGACAGAATTATAAATAAAAACAAATAAATTACGGGAAGAGAGAATTATGAAAGAATTTGAATTAAAGTACGGATGCAACCCCAATCAAAAACCATCTAAGATTTTTATGAAAGACGGAAGTGAACTTCCAATTAAAATCTTAAACGGAAGACCTGGCTATATTAACTTTTTAGACGCTTTTAATAGTTGGCAATTAGTTAAGGAATTAAAAGCGGCTTGTGGATTACCTGCAGCAACTTCGTTTAAGCACGTTAGTCCTACTTCTGCGGCAGTTGGTCTTCCTCTTGACGAGAAATTAAAAAAGGCTTGTTTTGTGGACGACGTAAAGGGGCTTGACGATTCTCCAATCGCTTGCGCTTACGCAAGGGCTAGAGGCACGGATAGAATGTGTTCTTTCGGTGATTGGGTGGCTTTATCAGACGTTTGCGACGAGATTACCGCTAGTATGATTAAAAGAGAAGTTTCAGACGGCGTTATCGCTCCAGGCTACACTGAAAAGGCTTTAGAAATTCTTAAAACTAAGAGAAACGGCAATTATAATATCGTTGAAATTGACGAAAATTATATTCCTTTTGAAAAGGAAACTAAAGACGTTTTCGGTATCACCTTTGAACAAGGTAGAAATAACTTCAAAATTGATAAGGAATTATTAACTGATATCGTGACCGAAAATAAAGAACTTCCCGAAAGTGCTAAAATAGACTTAATAATCGCACTTATCACCTTAAAGTATACTCAATCAAATTCCGTTTGCTTTGCTTATAAAGGTCAAGCAATCGGCGTTGGAGCTGGTCAACAATCGAGAATCCATTGTACTCGCTTAGCAGGTTCTAAGGCAGACACTTGGTTCTTGCGTCAACACGACAAGGTGTTAAATCTTCCATTTAAAGACACTATCGGTAGACCTGATAGAGATAACGTTATAGACGGATATATAAACAAAAACGAAGAGGACGTTTGCGCAGAGGGAGTATGGCAAAAATACTTCACTTCTCGCCCTGAACCTTTAACTGACGAAGAGGCAAAGGCTTATCTTGCAACTATTGACGGCGTTTCGCTAGGCTCTGACGCTTTCTTCCCATTCTTTGACAATATCGATAGAGCAAAGAAGAGTGGCGTAAAATATATCGCTGAACCTGGTGGCTCTGTTAGAGACGATTTAGTAATCGAGCGTTGCAATAAATACGGTATGGTTATGGCGTTTACTAAGATGAGATTATTCCACCACTAATATTTAATTTAAGAGAGATAAAATGAAAGTTTTGGTTGTAGGTAGTGGTGGCAGAGAACACGCTATCATTAAAAAGATTAAAGAAAATAAAAAAGTAGAAACTATTTACGCTCTTCCTGGAAACGGGGGTATGGAAAAGGACGCTACTTGCGTAAATATCGGCGCTACTGAACTTGATAAAATAGTTGAATTTGCCGTAAATAATAAAATCGACTATGCAGTAGTTGCGCCGGACGATCCTTTAGTTTTAGGGCTTGTTGACCTTTTAGAAGAAAAGGGCATTTCTTGTTTTGGACCGAGAAAGAACGCCGCAATTATTGAAGGCAGTAAGGTTTTTTCTAAGAACTTAATGAAAAAATATAATATTCCAACTGCTGAGTACGAGGTTTTCGACGACTATGAAAAAGCAAAAGAATATCTAAAAACAGCGCCTATTCCAACCGTTATTAAGGCTGACGGTTTGGCTCTTGGAAAGGGAGTGTTAATTTGCTTGACTAGAGAAGAGGCGCTCGACGGACTTAAATCTATAATGTTAGATAAAGCCTTTGGAAAGTCTGGAGATAACGTGGTTATCGAAGAGTTTTTAGAAGGTCCTGAAGTTTCAGTTTTAGCGTTCACCGACGGAAAGACGTTAGCGCCAATGGTTTCTTCTATGGACCATAAGAGAATTGGCGATAACGATACTGGCTTAAACACGGGTGGTATGGGCACGGTTGCTCCTAACCCTTACTACACTGAAGATATAGCAAAAGAGTGTATGGAAAAAATCTTTATTCCAACTATCGACGCTATGAATAAGGAAAACAGAACTTTTAAGGGGTGCTTGTACTTTGGTTTAATGCTTACTAAAAAAGGACCAAAAGTTATAGAATATAACTGCCGTTTCGGTGACCCTGAAACGCAGGTTGTGTTGCCACTTCTTAAAACCGATTTACTAGACGTTATGATGGCGACGAGTAATGGTGAACTTGATAAAATTAACGTAGAATTTTTATCTAAACACGCTTGTTGCGTTATTATGGCAAGCAAGGGCTATCCAACTTCTTATAAAAAGGGCTTTGAAATTGAAATTCCTTTAGACGTAGAAGAGAGAACTTTTATTGCAGGCGCAAAACTAGAGGACGGAGTGCTTAAGACTTCGGGGGGAAGAGTGCTTGGAATAACTAATATTGCAGATAGTTTAACTGAGGCTATAGAAAAATCGTATAAAGACGTTGATAGAGTGACTTTCGAGGGCGCAACATTTAGAAAAGATATAGGACAAAAGGCATTAAGGGCAGGAGGCAAATAATGGTATACAGAGTATTCGTGGAAAAAAAGCAAGGCTTTACGCACGAGGCGGACGGATTATATAACGACGTAGTTGGTCTACTTAAGATTACTAATCTTCAAAAAGTTAGGGTGTTTAATAGATACGACGTTGAAAATATTGATAAAAACTTATTTGAATATGCAAAGACGGCTGTTTTTTCAGAGCCTCAATTAGACGACGTTTATAGAGAACTTTGTTTAGACGGCGCTCTATCTTTTGCTGTGGAATATTTACCCGGTCAGTTTGACCAAAGGGCAGATAGCGCTTCGCAATGTATTCAAATCATTTCACAAGGTGATAGACCTACCATTAAAACGGCAAAGATTTATGCTTTCTACGGAATTAATGAAAAAGATTTAGACGCTATTAAAAAATACGTAATCAATCCCGTTGAAGCGAGAGAAGCTAGCATGGAACTTCCTAAAACTCTAGCCTTAGATTACGAAGTTCCTGAAGAAGTAAAAATCATCGACGGGTTTATCGACCTTGATAAATTAGGCTTAGAAGAATTTATTAAGTCTTACGGCTTGGCTATGGATTTAGGCGATATTACTTTCTGCCAAGAATATTTTAAGACGGAAAAGAGAAATCCAACCATAACCGAAATCAAAATGATTGACACCTATTGGTCGGACCATTGCCGTCACACAACCTTCTTAACTATTATCGATAACGTTTCTTTTGAAGATAAACTTTTACAAGAAACTTATGACGAATATATTAAAACTAGAAAAGAACTAAATAGAACTAAGCCTATTTGCTTAATGGACTTAGCGACTATTGCCGTTAAGCATTTAAGAAAAAACGGCAAGTTAGACAAATTAGACGAGTCGGAAGAAATTAACGCTTGTACGGTTAAAATTGAGGTGGAAGTTGACGGAAAGAAAGAGCCTTGGCTACTTTTATTCAAAAACGAAACGCACAATCACCCAACCGAAATCGAGCCTTTTGGCGGTGCTGCAACTTGTATCGGTGGGGCTATTAGAGACCCACTTTCAGGTAGAAGCTACGTTTATGCGGCAATGCGTGTGACGGGTGCTGGCGACCCAACTGTTGACGTTAATAAGACTATAAAGGGCAAACTTCCACAAAGAAAAATCGTCACTACCGCTGCTCAAGGATACTCTTCTTACGGCAACCAAATTGGTCTTGCTACGGGTATGGTAGACGAAATTTACCACAGTGGCTACGTTGCTAAGAGAATGGAAATCGGCGCGGTTATTGCTGCAACTCCTAGTGAAAACGTTAGAAGAGAACGCCCTGCTCCAGGCGACGTAGTTATTTTGCTCGGTGGCTCAACGGGTAGAGACGGATGTGGTGGTGCTACGGGCTCATCTAAGTCGCATACAACCGAATCTTTAACTACTTGTGGGGCAGAAGTTCAAAAGGGAAATGCTCCAGAAGAGAGAAAACTTCAAAGATTATTTAGAAATAAAAAGGCATCTCAAATGATTAAAAGATGCAACGACTTCGGCGCAGGTGGCGTATCCGTTGCTATCGGCGAACTTGCCGACGGACTTGATATCGACCTAAACGCAGTTCCTAAAAAGTACGAGGGACTTGACGGAACGGAACTTGCAATCTCCGAATCTCAAGAGAGAATGGCTGTCGTAGTAGAGAAAAAAGATGAAAAAGAGTTTATCGCTCTTGCGCAAACGGAAAATCTTCAAGCCTGCCGTGTGGCAGTCGTTAAGGAAGAGCCTAGACTTACTATGACTTGGAACGGCAAAAAAATTGTCGATATTAGTAGAGAATTTTTAAATTCTAACGGCGCTGAAAAGCACGTGGATGCTAAAGCACAAAAAATAGAAAACTTTGATAAAGAGATTCCTGAAAACTTTGAAAAGGGCTATGCTCAATTAGTTGGTGACCTTAACGTATGCTCAAAGAGAGGACTTTCTGAAAGATTTGACTCTACTATCGGCGCTAACACCGTGCTTATGCCTTTTGGTGGAAAAAATCAAAAGACTCCTATTCAAGCAATGGTGCATAAAATTTCAGTTGAAAAGGGACACACAGACGATTGTTCGCTTATGAGTTGGGGATACAATCCTTTTATTACCGAAAAGAGTCCTTTCCACGGCGCTTACTACGCTGTAATTGAATCGGTATGTAAACTTATCGCAACAGGCGCTGATTTTAAGGACGTGTACTTAACTTTCCAAGAGTATTTTGAAAGAGTTAATAAAGATGAAAAGAAATGGGGTAAACCACTTTCTGCTCTTCTCGGTGCGTTTAAGGCGCAAATGGAATTAAATATCGGCTCTATCGGTGGGAAAGATTCTATGAGTGGAACTTTTGAAAATATTTGCGTTCCACCAACTTTAGTTTCTTTTGCTGTCACTACTGCAAAAGTAAAAGATATTATCTCTCCAGAATTTAAGAAGGTAAATAGCAAGGTTTACTTGTTAACGCCAAAATTCAATGAAAATAAATTGCCAGAAACTAGCAGTTTATTAGAGTTATTTGGCAAAATGGATAAACTCAATAAGTCGGGTAAAATATTATCTGCATACACTCCAACCTACGGTGGTGTTGCCGAAGCAATTTACAAAATGGCAATCGGCAACGGAATAGGTTTTAAGTTTGGCGACGGCTTATCTTTAGAAGATATTTTCTCTTACAACTACGCTTCGTTCATAGTTGAAACGGATGAAGAGTTAGACGGAATATTACTCGGTCAAACCACTGAGAATTTTGCTTTAACGTATAAGGGAAGTGAATTAAAAATTGATACACTTTCTAAAATTTACGAAGATAAGTTAGAAGGAGTTTACCCTTGCAATATCGACGTAAAGAAAGAAAAGGTGGAAAATATTAGTTTCTATGCAAAAGAACATCAATTTTCAACCTTAAAAGTAGCAAGACCTAAGGTTTTAATTCCTGCTTTCCCTGGTACTAACTGCGAATACGATAGCGCAAAGGCAGTAGAGAGTGCAGGGGCAGAGGCTAAAATCGTAGTAATTAAAAACTTAAATTCATCAATGCTAACCGATAGTATAGAAGAGTTTAGCAAAGAGTTAAAGACTTCGCAAATGATATTTATCCCCGGTGGTTTCTCTGGTGGAGACGAGCCTGACGGAAGTGGTAAATTTATAACGGCGTTCTTTAGAAATGCAGTTATAAAAGACGGAGTTAGCGACCTTTTAGATAATCGTGACGGATTGATGTGTGGTATTTGCAACGGATTCCAAGCGCTTATTAAATTGGGCTTAGTGCCGTTTGGTAAAATTATCGATACCGATGAAAATTGCCCAACCTTAACCTTTAATACCATTGCTCGCCACCAATCTAAGATTGTTCAAACGAGAATTGCTTCTAATAAGTCGCCTTGGCTTATGGATATGGAAGTTGGCTCTATCGTCAACGTGCCTATCTCTCACGGCGAGGGAAGATTTATTTGCCCTGAGCCATTGCTTTTAGAACTTATTAAAAACGGACAGGTTGCAACCCAATACGTTGACCTTTCGGGAAATGCCACTATGGATATTCAATATAACCCTAACGGCTCAACGCTTGCAATCGAGGGTATTACTTCTCTTGACGGAAGAGTATTCGGCAAGATGGGACACGCCGAAAGATATGCAAACGGCTTGTATAAAAACGTTTACGGAGACTACGATATTAAGATGTTTAAGTCGGCAGTTAAATACTTTAAGTAAAAATAAAACACTCTATTCAAATTTGAATAGAGTGTTTTTATTTTATGTTTTTTTACTTTTCTAATTGTTCTTCAACCGAGTTGTCGCCCGTTTCTTTATTTTTGAAGAAAATGAAGTATAGGGCAATCATTATTGCTATAATAATTAGAGCAGTAATTACGATTGGTAAATAATCTAAACCTTTTGCTCCAAACTCTATAAATTTACCTCTAACGCCCATTACTTCAACGAAAACCATTAAGAGTGGGGTGATGTACTTAACCATAACGGCAAAGATTTTGCCAAACTTTCCTAAGCCGATGCCTTCTTCTTGCAAAGACTTTAAGGTCTTAAACGGGTTAGCGCTAGGTTTTTTCTCAATAAACCAACCAACCGTTAAACAAGCGCCAATAGCACCTAACGGCATCAAAACGGTGTTAGAAATTTCATCTAAAAAGGTTAGTAAATCATAGCCGAAAATTGTTATTTTTCCGTCAAACGCACCGCCTACAGACCAAGCGACTGGTATTGAAATAATAAAGCAAATTAAAGACATAACTAGGGTGACTTTCTTTCTATTTTTTCTAAACTTTTGGGTTATAAATTGAACGGAAACTTCTAATATCGAGATAACCGAAGTTAGAGCTGCGATAACTACCATAGCAAAGAATAGGAAAGAAACAATTTGTCCAACACTTCCCATTTTTTCAAAGATTTGTGGAATAATAACGTAAATTAAGCCAACGCCTTGCGCAGACTTTAGGCTTTCTGGTTGAAGAGCGCCGATAGCCGAGAAAATTGCAAGACCTGCTATAAACGCAACTAGCGTATCGAATAAACAAATCATAAAGGTTGCGTTGCCGATTTTAATTTCTTTTCCCGTATAAGAGCCGTAGGCAACTAGCGTTCCCATACCTATTGATAGGGAGAAGAAGGCTTGTCCCATAGCGGCAACTACGCCACTAAAACCTAGTTCAGCAAAGTTTGGCTTTAGATAGTATACTAAACCGTCTTTAACTCCGTCCCCTAAAAATAAGCAAAAGATAGCGATAAACACTAAGATTATAAATAGGGTGGGCATAAGCACTTTAGAAGATTTTTCTACGCCGTCTTTAATTCCTGCCATTATGATTATAGAAGCCATAACCATAAAAACTAGAGTGAAGAAAACGGGCTCGTAAACGTTAGAAGAAAAACTTCCAAAAGAAACGGCGTTGTTTGCCGACGCTATCGATTGAAAGGAGTTTACGGTAAATCTTAAAGTCCAGCCACCTAAAACCGAATAATAACATATAATAATAGTTGGAACGAGAACTGCGATTAGACCCAAAAATCCTAGATTCTTATTGGCTTTTTTATACGAAGAAACTGCGTTTGCTTGCGCGCGTTTTCCAATAAAAATTTCGGAAATCATTGCAATTGAGCCGATTACTATTACGCAAAGTATATAAACTAGTACGAAAGCAGCGCCACCGTTAGCGCTTACTTTATATGGGAAAGCCCAAAGGTTGCCTAGCCCTACTGCGCTTCCCGCAGCGGCTAAGATAAAACCGATGGAACTGCCAAATCCGTGTTTCTTGTTTTCCATAATATCTCCTTAAAATTAGATCTTGTCTATTATATTATTGTTTTGGTAAAAAGTCAATTTGATAATTATTCTTTTTTAGAATTTATCGATTTCACTTTCGAATTTATCGAAGAGATTGTATCTATCGGGGTGGGTGAGAGCAGTGAAAATCATCTCTCTTATATTTTTAACGTCCGTACCGATTTGAGAAATTACTTCTTTTGCGTACTCTCTTTTAGTTTGTTTGTTTGCAGGGCATTTACTTTCGACTATGGGAAGTTCTTTTGAATAAGCCGTAATCAACGGCTCTTCTATCATTACCATAGGTCTTATTAACACTAAGCCCGTTCTATCTAAATAACTTTTTGGAGCAAAAGTAGAGAGCCTTCCCTCATAGAATAGCGACAATATAAAGGTGTCGATTAAATCGTCTGCGTGGTGACCGATTGCCACCTTGTTGCATCCGTTTTTAACGGCTACGTCGTATAGAGCGCCCTTTCTCATTTTTGAACATAGTGAGCAAGGGTTAGTTTCCTTTCTTAAGTCAAAAACTATTTCGCCTATATCGGTTTTTTCCACAACGTATAAAACCCCTAACTCGTCGCAAAGTTTTTGAATAGGTGAAAAGTCCATAGGGTTTTCTTTAAAATTTAGGTCGATGGAAATTGCCACTAAATCGAATTTATACGGCGCAAATTTCTTAAACTCTGTGAGAAGTTTAAGCAAGGTCACGCTATCTTTTCCCCCCGAAATACCTACGGCAATTTTATCTCCGTCTTTTATCATTTTGTATTTTTCTACGCCCTTTCGCATAACTGAGAGCAATCTTTGAAGTGACATTTTTAACCCCTAAAACAATAGTTTATAATCGTTTGCAATTTTTTCTCATATAGTTTATAATAAATTTATAAAAAAATCAAATCAATTAGGGTAGGGAAATGACTGAATTTATTTCTAATTTAATAGGCAACGAATATTGGGCGACGATAGTTATGTCGTTAGTTCCGTTAATAGAGTTAAAAGGGGGAATAGTTTACGCGCAAAGTGCAGGTATAAACGAATTTTTATCCCTTCTTTTAGCGTGGATTGGCTCAACAATCGTGTTTATTCCAATTTTTTGGTTGTTGCGTCCCATCTTAAATTTGCTTAAGAAAATAAAATTCATAGATAAACTAGCCTTAAAGTTAGAGGGCTATTTTGAGAAAAAATCTAGTGAAGCGCTCGAAAAAGAACAAAGTAAACACAAAAAACAAAGGAGCGTTGATTTTATAAAAGCCTTAAGCGTTTTTATTTTTGTCGCAATACCTCTTCCTATGACGGGGGTGTGGACGGGAACTGCTATCGCAGTATTTTTAAACCTAAAATTTAAAAAATCCATCTTGCCAATCACGCTCGGCAATTTAGTTGCGGGACTTCTTATTTTGTTGTTGTCGGTGATATGCAAGGCGATAAATATAAATCTCGATTACGTTTTATACGGCTTGTTTATTTTGGCTGTGATTTTATTCTTCGTATTTTTATTTAAAGTAATTTTAACTAAAGAAAAAAAGACTGAGAATTAAATTTGGTGTAAAATGGGTATTTTTTCTTGGCTTTTTAATTTGAAGAAGAAAAAACAGAATATTAAACTTGGATTAGCGTTGGGTTCTGGTGGAGCAAAAGGTTTTGCCGAACTTGGCGCTCTTTACGCGTTTGAGCAAAACAATATCGAATTCGATATAATTGCAGGCACTTCTATCGGTAGTATTATCGGCGCTTTTTATGCTAACGGATATTCTTCAACCGATATTTTAGAACTTCTTAAGAGAGTGGACGTGAATCAAATTAAAAGTTTCTTTATGATTAAAATGGACACTTCGGGGCTCTTTAACGTTATTGAAAGAAATTTGGGTGCTCTTGATATTGAAGAGTTAAAAAAACCATTTAGAGCAATAGCAACTCACCTAGAGAGTGGTGAAGAAAAGGTTATAGATAAGGGCAGTGTTGCTAATGCTCTTTGTGCTTCAAGTAGTTATCCGCCTTTTTTTAAGCCGGCTATTATCGACGGCGAAAAATATATAGACGGCGCTTTTACTAATTCCGTTCCAGCAGACGTTTGTAAAAATTTGGGGGCTGATTACGTGGTGGGAATCGACCTTTCTACCCACGAAAATAAAGGTAGTTTTTTAGATAGAATTTTTCCGTCGTATAAATCTAAAATCGAAAAACCTTGGGAAAAGGGGTACGAGTTTAGCGACGTTATGCTCAATATGGATCTAAAAGATTATTCGGCTCTATCTTTTTCACAAGCAGAGGCTATGTATGAGATAGGCTACAAAAAAGCCATTGAACTTATGCCTCAAATAAAAGAGGATATTAAAAAACTAAAAAAAGGCAAGAGGTAAAATGCTTTTTACTTACAAAAGAAAAATTTTAGCATTGGTACTAGCGCTCTTGCTCGCCTTAGTCTTTATTACTGCTTGCACGGGAACTTTCGCTAAAGGTGATCAAGAAAAACTAACCGTGAATTTTATAGACGTTGGTTTTGGCGACGCAACTTTGATTTCTTTACCCGACGGCAAGACTATGCTAATTGATACGGGCGCTAACACTTCTTCTAATAAGGATAAAGTTAGTGAAACAGTTGAAAAATATACCAAAAGGATAGATTATCTCGTACTTACTAATCTAAATAACGAACATATTTCAAATGCGATAAATATTGTTGAAACGTTTGAAATAGATAAAGCCTTTCTTCCGTACGTCGCCGATAAAACGCCTTTTATAACCTTTAAAAATATTTACGACGCTCTATTAGAACGGGAAGTTGCTATTCAATATAGCAAGAGTTTTACCGATCTTTCTACCCTAGATTATACGTTGGTGTTTCTATCACCAAACGCAAGTGGGGTGGATGGCGATTATAATAAGTTTAATTACTCCGAGATTAAAACTCAAAGTTTAATAAATAATCTTTCACCAATAATTTATCTGGAATTTTGTGGAGTTAAATTTGTATTTTCAAGTGATTCCGAAATTAGTCAAGAAAACTGGGTTGTGGAAAGTTATAAAGGTGGTCTTTACGACACGTTTGGACAAAATGGACATGCGCTTTCTCTTGAAGATATAGATTTTTACAAGTTGTCTAACCATGGTGGCGACGTTGGTAATTCAAGTGAGTTTTTAAGTTTGTTAAAGCCTAAAAACGCAATTATTTCGGTAGGCGGGGCAAATAATTTAGGTTATCCCTCGACTAGCGTTCTTACGTCGTTAACTAGCGTAAACCCAGACCATAAACTTTACAGAACGGATATGGATAAAACGGTGAGAGTAGAAGTCAATAACTTCGGTAAGTACCAAATTTATAAGGGAGAATAAAGTGGATTTCAATTTAGAAAATATAAAAAAAGAATATAGTAATTGCGACTGTGGGCAGAAGCACGTTCTCAATATTAAAGACGTGGTAATTGAGAGTGGAATTACTTCTCAAGTGGGTGAAATTCTTAAAAAGAACGGATTTAAGAGTAAACTTTTATTCGTTGCTGATAAAAACACTTTAGGCGCAAGCATTGGAATTCTAGAAAGCCTAAAAGACTTTTCCTTAACTAAAAAAATTTACGTTGACCTTAGAGAAGCCACGATAAGTGAATCTAAAGTTATTATGGAATTACTTAAGGATAACGACGGGGTTATTGCCGTTGGTACGGGTTCTATTCACGATATATGTAGATATGCTTCGGCAAAACTAAGTAAGCCTTTGTGCCTTTTTGCAACTGCGCCTAGTATGGACGGATTTGCGTCTTACTGCGCGCCTTTAACCGATGGAAATTTTAAGATTACTTATCCCGCAAAATCTCCCGAAGTTATTATTGCCGATACTAAAATCTTAGCAAAATCCCCCAAACACCTAAAAAGCGCTGGATTTGGAGATATGGTGGGTAAGTACGTTGGTCTTATTGATTGGAAAGTTTCTTCGCTTATTACGGGCGAGTATTTTTGTCAAAAGGTTTGGGACTTAACTAAAACTGCCACCGATTATATTATGAGTTTGGCAGATAGAATTACTTTAGATGACGAAGAGAGCGCTTCTAGTGTGTTTAAGGGTTTGCTCTTGACGGGAATTGGTATGAGTTTCGTTAAAAATTCACGTCCTGCAAGTGGCACGGAACATATACTTTCGCACTTTTGGGAATGTAAAAAACTTCTAGAGGGCAAACTCTCTGATTTTCACGGCAAAAAAGTTGGCGTGGCAACTCTACTTATTATGAGAGAATATGGCGAACTTGCAAAAAAAGAAAGAGTAAAGGCAAAAAAAGAAGTGGTAGATTGGGAAGACGTCTACTATAATTACGGAGCGTTAAAGGACGAAGTTATTGCCCTCAATACGCCAGACACCATAACCGACGGCGTTTTACTAAGTAAAATTGAAGAAAATTGGCCAAAAATAAGAGAAATTATCTTGTCGATGCCTAGTTATGAACAAATTAAACTTGCTATGATAAAAGCAGGATGCGCCTTAACGACCGAAGAAATAGGGGTTAGCGAAGAACTAAAAGAGCAAGGCTTAAAATATCACCCCTTTATGAGAAGAAGAATGTCGCTTAGAAGGCTTTCAAATATGATTGAATAATTAATTTAACCCAACGCAAATTGCGTTGGGTTATTTTTTACGCTAATTTAAGAGTTAGAATAGAAGCCGAAATTACTGCGGCGTCGTCTTCCGAGGTATTATATAGAGAAAGGGTATCTCCACTGGTTAAATTTAGCAAAATCGTTTTAGAAGAAGAGTTTGTATCGGCAATATAAAGAACTTGGTTGGTAATAGCCGCTCCGTTTAAATATAAGGTGATGGTGTAGTCGGTTGTGTTGGGAACTGAATCGGTAATACCTGAGAAGAAAGAAACCAAGTACGTGCCGTCTTCAGTTATATTTACCGCATTATCGCTTACAGACATTGTTGAGGTAGGCGTAGCCACTCCTAAAGTGATGGGGATTATTTCTCCCGCTTCAACGGTAGAAGCCGTTCCAACGGCGTAGAGAGAATCGTTAGTTCCCGCAGGACCTTGAGGACCAACCGGACCTTGTGGACCTACTGCACCGGTTGCACCAGTTGCCCCGACGGGGCCTTGAGGACCAGCAGGACCAATTGGACCTTGCGGACCAACTGCGCCAGTTGCGCCAGTAGCACCCGTAGCGCCGACAGGACCTTGTGGACCAACAGGACCAACAGGACCTACCGCACCAGTCGCACCAGTCGCTCCAGTTGCTCCGGTTGCACCCGTTGGACCTATTGGGCCAACCGGACCTTGAGGGCCTATTGGACCTCTTGCGCCCGTAGCACCCGTTGGACCTACAGGACCGCGAATATATCTAACACAGCAACAATTATTTCCGTTATTTGCGTTAAAACCCGATCTGCCGTTTATTGCATTAGAACAATTACAGCCGAACGAGTCAAAAAATGAACTCATAATTTTTCCTCCTTTGCGTTCTAATATATTCTATGAAAAAGAAAAATTATTTGTTAATTGCATTGACTTTAGTTTTTGCGTTGTAGTATAATTTGTATGAAAAGTATGAAAAATCATACTAGGAGGGTAAATATGGTTAAAGAAGAAGATAAATTTTTGTTTGGTATTTGCAAGGTGGGCGAAAGAGGACAAATAGTTATTCCAAAAGATGCACGTGAAGTTTTTAATATTAGCCCAGGTGATAGTCTTATAGTATTGGGCGACAAGAAGAAAGGCTTGGCGCTTGTTAAGGCAGAAGAGTTTAGAGATAAATTAGAGGGAGAAGACTAATGGAAGAAATCATCAAAATTGTAAACCTTAAAAAGTATTTTGATACTGTTAAGGCTGTAGACGATATATCTTTTTCGGTTAGAAAGGGGGAACTCTTTGCGTTTTTAGGAATAAACGGCGCGGGAAAAAGCACCACTATTTCTATAATGTGTGGAACTTTAGAAAAAGACTCGGGAGAGGTTTTTGTTAACGGAGAAGATATTGATAATTCTCAAAACTTCAAAAAGAGTATAGGAGTAGTGTTTCAGTCTTCAGTGCTAGATAAATCTCTTTCCGTTTACGATAATCTTAAGAGTAGGGCAAGTCTATATGGTATAGTTGGAGACGCTTTCACCAAGCGTTTAACTGAACTTGCCAAACTTTTAGATTTTAAGGATATTATTAAAAGGCAGGTTAGTAAACTTTCGGGTGGACAAAAGAGAAAGATTGATATAGCGAGAGCCTTGCTTCACAGCCCGAAAATTCTAGTTTTAGACGAGCCTACCACAGGGCTTGATCCAAAGACTAGAATAACCATTTGGAAGGTTATAAACGATTTGAGAGTTAATAGTGAAATGACGGTGTTTTTAACCACTCATTATATGGAGGAAGCGGCAGACGCAGACTACGTGGTTATTATTGACTCTGGTAAAATCGTTGCTAAGGGAAGCCCCGTTCAACTTAAAAACGAATATACGGCTGACTTTTTGTATTTATATGACGTGACCGAAGAGCAAGTAAAAAGTCTAAATCTTCCGTTTGAAAAGATAAAAGACGGGTATAAGTTAAACGTGGAAAATACGGCTATGGTCACCAAGTTAATAGGGGAAAACCCCGATATATTTATTGATTACGAGGTGACTAAAGGCAAAATGGATTCGGTTTTTCTAAACGTCACGGGAAAAGCGCTATCTAACGGGGAGGAATCAAAATGAGTGTTTTTATCGCAATGTTTAAAAGAAACGTTAAACTTTTCTTTAAAGATAAGGGCTTATTCTTCACTTCTTTAATTACTCCACTAATTCTTCTCGTTTTATTCGTTTCATTTTTAGGGAACGTTTATAAGGATAGTTTCGACCAGATTTTTACGGCGTTAAAATTTAACGTAGACGAGTCGATTATACAAGCGTTAGTTAGTGGGCAACTTTTATCTTCTCTTTTGGCAGTTAGTTGCGTGACCGTTTCTTTTTGCTCTAATATGTTAATGGTGCAAGACAAGGTTAACGGCGTTAGAAAAGATTTGCTTATTACTCCTGTAAAGCGTTCTACTTTAGCCTTTTCCTATTATTTGGCTTCTTTAGCGAGTACGCTTATAGTTTGCTACACGGCTTTAATTGCTTGCTTTATTTACGTGGCTATCGTCGGTTGGTATTTCACGTTTATCGACGTGCTTAGCCTTGTTTTAGACGTGTTTATTCTAACCACGTTTGGAACGGCGTTATCTTCGCTAATAAACTATTTTTTGTCTTCTCAAGGTCAAATTTCGGCAGTGGGTTCGATTGTGAGTTCAGTTTACGGATTTATTTGCGGTGCGTATATGCCGCTTTCAAATCTCGGCGAAGGCTTAAGAAAGGTTATAATGTTTTTGCCTGGTACTTACGGCACTTCGTTAATGAGAAATCACGCTCTAGGTAGCGCTTTTAGTAAACTTGAGGGAGCAGGTTGTTCTCCACAAGTAATTGAAGAAATTAAAAATTTAGTAGATTGTAATATATTTTTCTTTGAAAATAAGGTTTCTATTGGTACAATGTATATAGTAGTTATTTCTACCATTGCAGTATGCGTTGGAGCGTACGTGTTAATAAACGTATTAAGTAAAAAGAAAAAGGGTGTATGAAAAAGATAGATTTTAAGTTAAAATCAAATTATTCACCTACGGGTGATCAACCTCAAGCCATTGAAAAGTTAGTGGAAGGCATTAACGACGGGCTTAGAACGCAAGTTTTACTAGGAGTGACGGGCTCTGGTAAAACCTTTACTATGGCTAACGTCATAGCAAGGGTGAATAGACCTGCACTAGTAATTGCGCACAACAAGACTCTCGCTGCGCAACTTTGCAACGAGTTTAGGGAGTTTTTCCCTGAAAATAGAGTAGAATTTTTCGTTTCCTACTACGATTACTATCAACCTGAAGCCTATATTCCGTCGACCGATACCTACATTGAAAAAGACCTTGCTATAAACGACGAAATAGATAAACTTCGCCACTCGGCAACTTGTTCACTAGCAGAGAGAAGCGACACTATCGTAGTTGCTTCCGTTTCGTGTATTTACGGATTAGGTGCGCCTGAGGACTATTATAGGCTTGCCGTGTCCATAAGACCAGATGACCAAATATCAAGAGACCAACTTATGAGAAAATTAGTTGGTATTCAATACGAGAGAAGAGACGTGGATTTTTCTCGTTCTTCATTTAGAGTTAGGGGAGATACGGTGGATATTTTCCCATCTTCTAATACGGAAATTTTTATTAGAGTGGAGTTTTTTGGTGACCAAGTGGATAGAATTTGCGAGTGTGAATTCGTGACGGGCAGAACCGTTGCCGAATTAAAACACGCCGTAATATTCCCTGCAAGTCACTACGCCGTGGCAGAAGAAAAATTAGAGAGAGCGCTTGCTATAATTGAAAGGGATAAAGACCAAGAAGTTTTATATTTTAAGGAAAATGGAAAACTTATAGAAGCGCAAAGATTAAGAGAGCGTACCGATTACGATATTGAAATGATAAGAGAGATTGGCTTTTGCAAGGGTATAGAAAACTATAGCCGTTATTTCGACGGCAGAGAGATTGGCCAGCCACCATTTACACTCTTAGATTATTTCCCTAAAGATTTTATCGTGTTTATCGACGAATCGCACATGACTATTCCACAAATTGGCGCAATGTATAACGGAGATAGGTCGAGAAAGACGAGTCTAGTTGAATACGGCTTTAGGCTAAAGTCTGCGTTCGACAATAGACCTTTGACCTTTGAAGAGTTTGACGCTAGAATAGGGCAAATGATATGCGTTTCGGCAACGCCTGCTAAATACGAACTTGGTGAGGCGGGGCAAGTGGTGGAGCAACTTATTCGCCCTACGGGTTTAATAGACCCTGAGATAACAGTTCGTCCAACCAAAAATCAAATTGACGATTTATTAGTGGAAATAAATAAAGAGGTTTCGTTAAAACGCAGAGTTTTAATAACTACTCTAACTAAAAAAATGGCTGAAAGTTTAACGGAATATCTTAAAGATAACGGCGTAAAGGTTAAATATATGCACAGCGATATTGACACTATGGAGCGAATAGAAATAGTTTCGGGTTTGCGTACGGGTGAGTTTGACGTTTTGTGTGGAATAAACCTACTAAGAGAGGGGCTAGATATTCCTGAAGTTGGGCTAGTTGCCATTTTAGACGCAGATAAGGAAGGTTTTTTAAGAAGTGAAACTTCCTTAGTTCAAACGGTGGGTAGAGCGGCTAGAAACGCCGACGGCAAGGTTATAATGTACGCTGACGTTATTACCGGCAGTATGAAGCGAGCAATCGACGAAACCAATAGAAGAAGAGCCGTTCAGCAAGAATATAATAAAGAGCATAATATTACGCCTAAAACCATAATTAAAAAGGTTGTAAACACTCTAGAAATAACCAAGAAAACGGATAGGACGAAAGATATTAAAAAGGCTGATATTCCACAAGAAATAGAAAAACTTAAGGCGCTACTTAAAATTGCGTCTAATAACCTTGACTTTGAAAGGTGTATTGAAATTAGAGATACCATTACCAAGTTAAAACTTAAACTTAGAAAATAGAATTAATGGAGAAAGATATGATTGAAAATCTTGTTATCAAGGGAGCAAGAGAAAACAACTTAAAAAACGTAAATCTATCAATTCCTAGAAATCAACTCGTGGTTTTTACGGGTATTTCGGGAAGTGGTAAGAGCACTTTGGCTTTTGAGACTATTTATGCAGAAGGACAAAGACGATACGTTGAAAGTTTATCAAGTTATGCAAGAATGTTTTTGGGACAAATGGAAAAGCCGGACGTAGATTCAATAGAGGGGCTTTCTCCTGCAATATCAATCGACCAAAAAACCACTTCGCATAACCCACGTTCTACCGTCGGTACGGTGACCGAAATTTACGACTACTTTAGACTGCTTTTCGCTAGAGTAGGAATTCCACATTGCCCAAAATGTGGCAGGGAGATTTCTCAACAAACTATCGACCAAATAACCGATAAGGTAATGGCTTACCCTGAGGGAACTAAAATTTTAATAAATGCGCCCGTTATTCGTGGTAAAAAAGGCGAATATAAAAAGGAACTCGCATCTTTTAGAAAGAGCGGATACGTTAGGGTGGAAGTAGACGGAATTATTTATAATCTAGACGAAGAGATTAACCTAGATAAAAACATTAAACATAACATCAGCGTCGTTATAGATAGACTTGTCGTTAAAGATGGAATAGAAAAACGCCTTTTTGATTCACTAGAAACGGCTATAAAACTCGCCGACGGAATAGTAGTCGTTAGCGTAGTAGACGGAGAAGAGCAAACTTTTTCAACCAAGTATTCTTGTCCCGATTGTGGAATTAGCATTGAAGAAATCGAGCCTAGATTATTTTCCTTTAACAATCCTTTCGGCGCTTGCCCAGAGTGTCACGGACTAGGCTTTAGAAACGTTATCGACGAAGCATTAGTCGTTAAAGATCCCGAACTTTCTATTCGTCAAGGAGCAATGACCGTCACCGGTTGGAATTTAGATAGCGGAAAGATGGCTGAAATGAATTTTAATTCACTTGCTAACCATTATGGCTTCAGTTTAGATACGCCCGTTAAAGACTTGCCGAAAGACATTTTTAATATGCTACTTTACGGAAACGACGGCGAAAAGATAAAAATGAGTTATCAAACTAAGACCTTTAGTGGTAGTTATATGTCTGCTTGGGAGGGAATAATTCCTAATCTAGAGAGAAGATATAGAGAAACTACTAGCGATTATACCAAGATGGAAATCGAAAGATATATGGTAGTTTCGGCTTGTAATACTTGTCACGGAAAAAGGCTAAGAAAAGAAGCCCTAGCAGTAAAAATCGGTGGAAAAAATATCGCCGAACTAACCGACACGTCAGTCGTGGAGTTGATTGAGTTTTTAAACGGTTTAACCTTTAGTACAACTAGCGAACTTATCGCACGACCTATTCTAAAGGAAATTAACGTTAGACTAAACTTTCTAAAAGACGTTGGTTTAGGATATTTAACTCTTTCTAGAAGCGCAAACACTCTCTCGGGTGGTGAGGCGCAAAGAATAAGGCTTGCAACTCAAATTGGTAGTGGGCTTACGGGGGTATTGTATATTCTAGACGAGCCGAGCATAGGACTTCATCAAAGGGACAATCAAAAATTACTAAACACACTTAAAAAACTTAGAGATTTAGGCAATACTCTAATAGTTGTTGAGCACGATGAAGAAACCATTAGAGAAGCCGATTTTATAGTGGATATAGGGCCTAGAGCGGGCGTTCACGGTGGCGAAGTGGTGGCGCTCGGTAGCCCTCAAGATATAATGAACGAGCCAAAATCTTTAACCGGTGATTATCTAGCAAAAAGAAGAGAAATTAAAGTTCCCGAAGTTAGAAAAGTTCCCGACGGAAGATGGTTAAAAATTTACGGCGCTAAGCAAAACAACCTTGATAATATCGACGTTAAAATTCCAGTAGGTTTAATCACGGCTGTCACGGGCGTTTCGGGTAGTGGAAAGAGTTCGCTCGTTAACGAAATTATCTATCCTGCCCTTGCAACAAGGCTTAATAGGGCAAAGATGCGCGACGGAAAAATGGATAAAATCGAGGGAATTGAAAACTTTGACAAGGTTATCGCCATAGACCAATCGCCAATCGGCAGAACGCCGAGAAGTAATCCAGCAACTTATACGGGTGCGTTCACTCATATTAGAGATTTGTTTGCGTCAACTTTAGATGCTAAAGAGCGTGGCTACAAGGCTGGCAGATTTTCATTTAACGTTGCAGGGGGCAGATGCGAACATTGTGAGGGTGACGGCATAAAGAAGATTGAAATGCATTTTCTTCCCGATATGTACGTTCCTTGTGAAGTGTGTGGCGGAAAAAGATATAATAAAGAAACTCTTCAAGTAAAATATAACGGTAAAAATATTAGCGACGTTTTGGATATGACCGTTGACGAAGCGTGTGAATTCTTTGCTAAAATTCCGTCTATATTTAATAAGATTAAAACCCTTAAAGACGTGGGGCTAGGGTATATTAAACTCGGTCAAAGTTCCACCACGCTTTCTGGTGGAGAGGCGCAAAGAGTTAAACTTGCAACCGAACTATCTAAGAGAGCGACGGGTAAAACATTATATATTTTAGACGAGCCTACGACTGGGCTTCATACCTACGACGTACAAAAACTTTTAGGGGTTATTGAAAGACTTCAAAGTATGGAAAACACCATTTTGATTATCGAACATAACCTAGACGTAATTAAGGTGGCAGACTATATTATTGACCTTGGACCTGAGGGTGGCAACGGCGGTGGTAAAATAGTCGCAGAAGGTAGCCCCGAAGAAGTTTCGCTAGTCCCCGAAAGTTATACCGGACAATTCTTAAAGGATATCTTAATTAAATAATAATAAAAAAGCGTTTTTTCTATTGAAAGAACGCTTTTTTACGTGGTTTTTAAAATTTGTTAAAAAATTTTTTGTAAAAAAAAGGAAATTGCGAAAAAAAAGTGTATTTATATATGAAAGTATAAATTTTGCTTTGGGGGAAAGGATACTTGAAAGAGAAAACTTCTAAAATGGAAGAGATGTTTTTATCACCTTACGCTAAAAAATCTATCGACACGGTGGGTAGGCTTAACGCCGAAACTCCTTGTCCTATGCGTACGGAATTTCAGCGTGACAGAGATAGAATTATTCACTGCAAATCTTTTAGAAGATTAAAAAACAAAACGCAAGTTTTTTTCTCGCCTGAGGGAGACCACTACAGAACGAGATTGACGCATACTTTGTCCGTTTCGCAAGTGGCAAGGTCGATTGCAAGGGCACTATCTCTAAACGAAGATTTAACCGAAGCAATTGCCTTAGGGCACGACTTAGGGCATACTCCTTTCGGGCATTCGGGGGAGAGAATTTTATCTAAACTTAATCCAAACGGCTTTTCTCATAATATTCAATCTGGAAGAGTTGTAGACTATCTAGAAAAGGACGGCAAAGGGCTAAACTTAACTCGCGAAGTAGTGGACGGAATAGTAAACCATAAAATGTCTTGCACGCCGTCAACTTTAGAGGGTATGGCTGTAAATATTGCCGATAGAATTGCTTACGTTAACCACGATATTGACGACGCTATCGCCGGTGGATTTATAAGCGTTAGCGATTTGCCGAAATCCACAGTGGAAATTTTAGGCACGGACTCTTCGCAAAGAATAAACGCTATGGTTTATTCAATTTACGCGGAAAGTGACGGCAAAAATAAGGTTGAAATGCAAGAAGAAGTGGCAAAAGCCACTCTTGAACTTCGCTCTTTCTTGTTTGAGAGAGTGTATAACGATATAACATTTAAAAAAGAAGAGGAAAAAGCCGATCGTATGATAACGGCACTTTACGGCTATTTTAAGAAAAATCTTAAACTATTGCCCGAATTTAACTATAAAGAACTAGAAAATTACGACGTGGACACCGTGCTTTGCGATTACATTTCAAGCATGTCCGACGGGTACGTGGTAAATCTTTTTACCGAACTTTTCGTGCCTGATAAGTGGAAGTATTAAATGAGTGGATTTGACCAAAGATTTATCGACGAATTAAAACTTAAAAACGATATAGTAGACGTAATCGGTCGCTATTGTAGGCTAGAACAAAAAGGTTCTACCTTTTGGGGAAGATGCCCTTTTCACCATGAAAAGACGGCTTCTTTTTCGGTGAACTCTACTAACCAATTCTACTATTGTTTCGGCTGTCATAAAAGCGGGGACGTTATTACCTTCATTAGAGAAATAGAATCGCTTGATTTTAACGACGCCGTTAAGTTCTTAGCCGAAAGGGCGCACATGCCTTTGCCTGAAATTAACTACGACGACCAAAAGGTTAAAGAACAAAAAAGACAAAAGGAAACCGTATTAAATATTCTAAGAGATACGGCAATGTTCTACGTAAAAAATTTAAGAACTCCACAAGCCGAAAAACACGTAGAATATTTAAAAAAGCGCAAACTAAGTGATGAAACCGTTCTAAAGTTTGGAATAGGCGCGTCGCTAGATTTTAACACTTTGCCGAGATATTTAGTGGAAAAAGGCTACTCTTACGAGGATATGCTCTTATCTGGAGTGGTTGACGAGAAGAACGGCAGATATTTCGACGCTTTGGGCGGTAGACTTATAATTCCAATGATAAATCAATTTAATCAAGTTATTGCTTTCGTTGGAAGACTATTAGAAAAAAGTGATTTTGCAAAGTATAAAAACACTAAGGAAACAATAGTGTTTTCAAAGGGAAATACCCTATTTAATATAAACAATCTCAAAAAACTCAAAAACGAAAAGGGGCTAGATAGCATAATTATCGTCGAGGGGCATATAGACGTTATATCTCTAGTACAAGCAGGGTTTAAAAACGTCGTTGCTAGTATGGGTACGGCTTTTACTAAAAATCAAGCGAGATTGCTTCGTAGATTTGCCGATAAAATTTTTATTAGTTATGACGGAGATTTCGCAGGGCAAAAGGCGAGTATTAGGGGGCTAGAAATTCTTCAAGAAGAAGGGCTAGACGTAAAAGTTGTATCAATGCCCGACGGAAAAGATCCCGACGACGTGGTGAAAGAAGGTGGAACGGAAGCCTATCAAAAACTTATCGACGGGGCTATGCCTTTAATCGATTTTAAGATTGATATATTAAAAAAATCTTTCGACTTAAAGACGGTTGATGGAAGAAGAAAGTTCGTTAAAGAGGCGATTAGGGTTATAAAGACGAGCGCGTCGCCAGCCGAACAAGAAGATTTACTAAAAACGGTTAGAGATTTAACGGGAACGACTTTTGAAGCGTTAAAGAGAGAACTTTACTCTTTAGAAGAAATTAAAGAGGTTGACGAGGTAAAAATTCCCGAATTTAACGAAAAGTTGGGTGATAAAACCATGGTGGCGTCTAGATTTATTCTTTGTGCGTTCTTGTTTAATAAGCCCTACTCATTAGATACGGATATTGAAAGCGTAGAGTTTATACTTCCCGTGCACAAGAGCATTCAAGATTATATAATAAAGTGTAAAAAAGAGGGGAGAAGAGTTAATTTTTCTGACCTTTACGAACTCTATCCCGAAGAGGAAAATGAACTTTCACAAATTGCGGGTATGGAAACGGATGAAAATAAAAAGTTCGATCAAGCAATATACTTTAACGACTGCGTTAGAACGCTTAAGTTTGACGTCATTGATAAAAAATTAGAAAAGTTAAAGGTGGCGTTTAAGGAAGAAACGGATATTATTGAAAGGCAAAAGATTGCAAAGGAAATGTCAATGCTGGTTGCCCAAAAAAATAGGAAATTTTAGTTAACTTTAGGAGGACTTATGGAAGATTACGAAATTAAAGGTATGCTCGATAAACAACTTGAGGACGGCGTTAGTGACAGCCTTGACGAAAAAATAGTTGAGATAGTAGAGGACGTTATCGTAAAATACAAAAAAGCGGGCAGTATAAACTCTTCGCAATTATTCGATAGATTGGCAAAGGTTTCTACAACCCCAAGCGATTTAGAAGAAGTTTATCGTATGCTTGAAAAGGAAGGTATTCAGGTAATAAACGAGTTTGAAAGAGAAAAAGACCTTTTCAGTCAACTCGATATCGCTATGGACGACCCCGTTAAAATGTATTTAAAAGATATCGGTAAAGTTCCTTTGCTTTCTGCTGAAGAAGAGACCGAGCTCTCTAAACGCATGATGGAGGGGGACGAGCACGCTAAGAGATTATTATCTGAAGCAAACCTTCGTTTAGTAGTTTCTATCGCTAAAAGATATATGGGACGTGGCATGCAATTTTTAGACCTTATTCAAGAAGGAAATCTAGGCTTGATGAAAGCAGTTGAAAAATTCGACTATAGCAAGGGCTTTAAGTTCTCTACTTACGCTACTTGGTGGATTAGACAAGCCATCACTAGAGCAATTGCCGACCAAGCGAGAACTATAAGAATTCCCGTTCACATGGTGGAAACTATAAATAAATTAGTTAGAGTTTCTAGAAGACTTCTTCAAGAATTAGGCAGAGAACCAACCGTTGAAGAAATCGCTAAAGAAATGGGTGTGACTAGCGAAAAAGTTAGAGAAATTCAAAAGATTGCGCAAGACCCCGTTTCACTTGAAACGCCAATAGGTGAAGAGGAAGATAGTCACCTTTCAGACTTTATTGAGGACGAGGGAAGCACTGCCCCAACGGACGCAGTTTCCTTCACTATGCTAAAAGAACAACTTCTCGGCGTGTTGGACACGCTAACTCCTAGAGAAGAAAAGGTTTTAAGACTTCGCTACGGACTTGACGACGGCAGACCTAGAACTCTAGAAGAAGTAGGTAAAGAATTTAACGTGACGAGAGAACGTATTCGTCAAATTGAAGCAAAGGCGCTTAGAAAACTTCGTCACCCAAGTAGGTCTAAAAGACTTAAGGATTTTCTTGACTAATGACTGATAGATTAACTGAAATCTTCAATTCTTTGCCAAGTTGCAAAGTCTTTGCAGACGTTGGATGTGACCACGGATATATTTCATTGGAGATGCTAAAGTCAAACAAGGCAGAGAAAGTTATATTTTCGGACATTTCTAAAAATTGCTTAGAAAAAGCGAGAGAGTTGCTTAAAGAATACGAAAAAGACGGCAGGGCAGAGGGCTACGTTTCTAACGGATTTGATAATTTGCCACCTTTTGATTTAGCGCTTATTGCTGGCATGGGTGGAGAAGAGATAATATCAATAATCGAAAAAGCAAAAGATTTGCCACAAAAATTGGTTGTTCAACCAATGAAAAACTCGCCAAAAGTGAGAGAAGTTTTGCTAAAAAAGGGGTATAAGATTATTAAAGATTACACCTTTAAGGCAGAGAATAAATTTTACGATTTAATAACGTTAGAAAAGGGAAACGATTTTTTAACTGAAGAAGAAAAAGAGTTTGGTAGAACTAATTTAGCCTTAAGACCGACTGCTTTTTTAGAAAAACTTTCGGTTAGAAAAAAAGCACTTCGTTCGTATATTGAAAATGAAAACATTGGCGAATCGGCTAGAGAAGAATTGGTAGAAGAATTAAAAAGGATAGAAAAAATATGTTAAAATTAAAAGACTTTTTCGGTGTCTTAGATAAAAAAGCGCCGTTAGAATTGTCTTATAAACTGATAGAAAAAGGCGACTACGACAATAGTGGAATTATCGTTAACGACCACTTGGAAGTAAATAAAGTTTTGTTTAGTTTAGACCTTTCGACTAAAGCGGTAAAAAGGGCAAAGGGGTTAAAGTGTGATACTATCGTCACTCACCACCCTGCAATTTACAACCCAATTAAGTGTTTGTCGCAAGAAGATTTAGGCACGCAAGCGCTACAGTTAGCCGTAAAATCGGGTATGAACGTTATTTCAATGCACCTAAATTTAGACGTTGCCGAAAACGGAATAGACGCTTCTCTTTGTCAGGCTCTTGGCGGGGAAAAATATAAAATTATAGATTTTCTCACCGAGAAAAACGGCTACGGAAGAGAGTTTGATTTAGGCGGAATTACCTTAAACGAACTTGTAAAAAGAATAAAATTAAACTTAAAAACCACTAAAATTGTGGTTTACGGCAAGAGAAATACTCGCCTAAACAAAGGCGCAAGTTTTTGTGGCGGTGGCAGTGGATATGCTGAAAAATTCGTTAAAAACGGACTTTGTAAGGCAGACGTTATTGTCACTTCGGATATGCCTCATCACGTTATTTTATCTCTTGTGGAAGCGGGAAAAAGCGTTATTTTAATTCCACATTACGCTTCTGAAAACTATGGGTTTTTCCGTTTTTATTTAAGCGTGTCGAAAGAACTAAATAGCAAGGTAGAATCTTATTATTTTGAAGATAAGAGATTTTTATAAATAGAGAAAAAAAGGAGATGTTTTTATGATAAACGAACTATTAAAATATCAAGAGGTTGACGGACAACTTCGCGAAATCGAAAAGGAACTCGGCAAGAGCGAAGAAAGAAAAAAAGCCGTTGAAGCAAAAAAATACTTAGATACGGTTGAAGAGAGCGTTAATAAACTAGACGCGAGAGCAGGTGAACTTTTACTTGCCTACGAAAACGTTTTGAAAGAGAAAGAACAACTTGAAGAGCAAAAAGACGAATTTAAAAAAGCCTTAGAGGGAATAGAAGATGAGGCGGGCGCAAACTATCTTATCAAAAGAGTTGATAAACTTATGGATAAAATTAAGAGCGCGACTGCAACCTTAAAAAAGATTATGGAAGAGTTTAACGCTATTGCTAAGGGCTACGTTCAAATTAAAAACAAAACCAAAGACGCTCAAGAGCAATATAGAGAAAACGGACAAAAGTATAACGAGTTTAAGGCTTCATTTAAGGATAGACAAGACAAAATCAAGGGCGAACTTGAACAAATTAAAAAGAAAATCAGCCCCGAACTTATGGAAAAATACCAAAGAAAACGTGAAAATAAAATGTTTCCTATCTTATACGAAGTAGGGGACGGAATTTGCGGTAGGTGCAATATGGAAATTTCGCTTTCTGAAGTTAACAAACTTAAAAACGGCGAAGTGATTGAGTGCCAATGCGGATGCTTGTTGTATAAAAATTAAAATAAATGCCGAACCAATTTGCAGGTTGCAATGAAGTTCGGCTTTATTTTTTTAAATTTCTCAAAAAATCAACGGGTAGTGGCATTAATGCTTGCGTTCACCCTATATAGTGTATTTAAATTATTAAATATATTTAAAAAACTTTTGCTAAAGTATTGTAAACGTTCAAAGAATTTGGTATAATTTAATAAATAGAATCAAGAGGTATGTTTTGAGCAACAAAGATATTAACAAAAACAACGAAAAGAGTAATATTTTCACCAAAGAAACGCTAGGGGTAGTGACCGTTTTATTTGCTACCTTGTGCTTGGTGTGTTTAATAACCAGAGAAAAGGTTTTCTTTGCTCCTGGTCAATACGTTAACGCCTTTTTATTCGGTATGTTTGGATATTTTGCGTACGCAGTAGTTTTGTATGCGTTTATTATAGGCGTTAGGCTTATTACCGATAAAAAAATTCCACTCTCTAAAAAGAACGTTATTTTATTGACGGCGATTTTTACTTTATCGGCGTTGCTTGCGCACGTTATCGCTATGGGGCAAGCGCAAACTTACGGCGAATATTTATCTAAATCGTATCTTGCTGGGGCAGGTGGCGTTGCTACCAGTTCGCCTGGTGGAATTTGTATTGGACTCATAGCCTACCCAGTGTCTAGTCTTTTGACGGTGACGGGGGCTTCGGTTATGTCGGGAATTGCCATTGCCGTTTTAGTTAGCCTATTAGTGCTTGAAATTGTCGGCGCTAAAAAGAAAGGAGTTAGAGTCGCTAAAAAATTTAGAAGCACTGCTATCGAAGAGGGCGAAAAGGAAGAAATTGAAGTAGTTGGCGAAAGAGATTATCCTATCGGCGAGATAGAGATTGAAGAAATTAAGCCCGCTCAAAAGTTGTTTGTAAATAACGAAGAAGATTTTTCTTTTAAGACAAAGAGGGAAATGGCTAAAGACCAAACGGAAATCAAAATTGACTTTTCGGAAACGGGACTTGGTATTAGCCGTCCTCAAGGCGTTTATACCGAGGCTTACGCCGACGAGATGAAAAAGAAAATCGAGTATATTAAAACCCCTGCTAAATTCGATTACGACTTGGCTATGAAAAACTCTTTTTACGGCACTAGAGTTTCTGAAGAAATTCCAGCCGTTAAGGAAGTTCCAACGGTAGAAGAAGTCAAGGAAGAAACAAGACCTAGCGAAATTCCTATGTACGAACACGACGCTAAAGAGAGTGAGGCGGAAATTCATGCAGAGGACTTTACTGAAAAATATGCGAGTGGAGAAGAGAGAGATACGCCTGTCGCTCAAACAGAAGAGGGCTTGTATCGTCCGTTCGTTAGCGAAGAGCCGATTATAGAAGAAAGCGATATTGAAGAAGCGCAAGAAATACTTGCAGAAGAAACCAAAGAGGAAATTATTCCTATAATCGAAGAAACTGAAGAGCCTAAAATTGAAATAGAAGAACAGGAAACTCCACCAGAAACGAATATTCCACTAAGGAATAGAAGAAGTATTTTCTTTGAGCCTGAAGAAAACAAGGAAGAAGAAAAGCCGTCTGGTCTTGCTTTTGAAAGTAGAGCAGGTGCTGACGGAAATATTTCTTTAGGTAGAGGTCGCTTTACCGAAGTTCCAAAAGAGCCTGAAGAAGAAAAGGTGGAAGAGAAAAAGCCTATTCCTATCAACAGAGTGTACAATAGACCACCTCTTGATTTACTTGAAAAACACGATATGCCTGTGGACGCTCCTACCGAAGATCACAAAGGACGCATGGCAATTATCAAGCAAACGCTTGAAGAATTCCACATTAACGCAGAGCCTACCGATTATATTCAAGGTCCAACCATCACTAGATACGAAATCAAAATGCCACCTGGAATTTCGGTTAAACGTGTGCTTAATTACGACGACGACTTAAAGATGAGATTATTATCTAAAGACGGCGTTAGAATTGAAGCGCCAATCCCTGGTAAAGACGCAGTTGGTATTGAAGTTGCAAATAAAACTAAAATAACCGTTGGTTTAAGAGAACTTCTAGAGCAAACGGCAAACGTGCCGTCTGGTGGAAGCAAACTTATCTTCGCTTTAGGAAAAGATATCGTAGGCAAAGCCATAACTGATAATCTAGCAAAAGGTCCACACTACCTTGTTGCAGGGGCGACGGGTTCAGGAAAGAGCGTGTGCTTAAACGTAATGATAATTTCACTATTAATGCGTTATAGCCCAGAAGAGTTAAGGCTTATTCTCATTGACCCTAAGAGCGTTGGATTTAGAATTTATAACCATATTCCACACTTGATGGTGGATGAAATCATCACCGAGCCTAAAAAAGCGCTCGCAGCGCTCGCTTGGACTCAAATTGAGATGGAAAGAAGATATAAAGTGTTCGAGGCGTGCCCCGAACTCATTATGGATATCGAAGCGTACAACGAGCGTATTGCCGGCCCAACCGTTGCAAAAATGCCCAGAATAGTAGTTGTAATCGACGAACTTGCCGACCTTATGGAAACTTGTAAAAAAGATATGGAAAGTAAGATTCGTGCCATTGCTCAAAAGGCTAGGGCGGCGGGTATTCACTTGGTATTAGCAACGCAAAGACCGTCGGTTGATATAATCACTGGTACGATTAAGACAAACTTGCCTTCAAGAATTGCGCTAAAAGTTATGAACTTTAACGACTCGCAAACTATTTTGAGTGAAGCGGGCGCAGAAAAACTTTTAGGCAACGGCGATATGCTTTATAAGAACTCTTCTATGGCAGAGTGCGAAAGATATCAAGGCGCTTGGATTTCGGATAGAGAAATCACAAACGTAGTTAAGTATATTATCGAGCATAACGAAAGTTATTTTGAAGACGACTTAAAAGACTTCCTAGAAAAATCTACCAATCCACCTAAGGAAGAAACTGCTTCTACAGGTGGTGGTGACGGTGAAGAGAGTGAGAGTGAAGTTAGCGAACTATTCTTGCAAGCGTTATCACTCGCAATTACTTCTGGCTCGGCGTCTATTGCTCAACTTCAAAGAAGATTTAGACTCGGCTACGCTAGAGCAGGTGGACTCATTGATAAAATGGAGCGCATGGGCTTTATCTCGGGCAACGAAGGTGCTAAAGCGAGAAGAGTTTTAATCACTAGAGAAGAGTTTGAACAAAGATACGGACCACTTAGAGATTCATACTAAAAATTATGGAAAACAATAAGATTAAAATCGGCGTTATTTCCCTAGGTTGTGATAAAAATAGGGTAGACACCGAAAAAATGCTAGCAATTTTATCTAAAGAGCATCAACTCGTTTCGGATATTGAAAAAGCAAACGTTGTTATAATCAATACTTGCGCTTTTTTAGAAAGTTCTAGAAAAGAGGCGATAGAAGAGATTTTATCGGCAGTAGAACTTAAAAAACAAGGCGTTATTAAAAAGATTATCGTCACTGGTTGTTTGCCACAAAAGTTCGTGGATGAGATATTTAATGAACTTAGCGAAGTGGACGCTTTCTTAGGGATATCCGACTACGATAAGGTTTTGGAAGTAGTTGATAAAATACTTAAGGGCGAAAGGCTAAACGCAGTTGGCGAGCCTAAGGGCGAGCCCACTAAAGAGAGAGTTTTAACTACTTCTAATTACGCCTACCTTAAGATTGCAGACGGATGTAATAATCACTGCACTTATTGCTTAATTCCTAAAATTCGAGGTAAATATCGCTCAGTGCCTAAGAAGGATTTATTAGAAGAAGCGAAGGGCTTAGGGAAAGTAAAAGAACTAATATTAGTTGCTCAAGATACTACGAAATACGGGTGCGATTTAAATAACGGAGAGAATTTAGTAGACTTAATCAAGGAATTATCTCTTCTAGATAACGTAGATGGAATAAGGCTTTTATATTGCTACCCTGAAAATATAACCGAAGAGTTAATTCAAGAATTAAAAAACAACGATAAACTTATAAAATATATTGATATTCCACTTCAGCACGCAGACGACAAGGTGTTAAAGCGTATGGGGAGGAAGGGTAGTAAGAAGGAATATTTAGCCCTAATAAAAAGGCTTAAAAATGAAGTAAAAGGTATTGCCGTTAGGTCGACCTTTATAGTTGGTTTCCCTGGTGAAGACCTAAAGGCGTTTGACAATCTTATAGATTTTATTGCAAGGGCAAAATTAACTAACGCGGGCTTTTTTAAGTATAGCAAAGAGTTTGGAACGGCGTCTTATAATCTTGACGGGCACTTGAAAGAGAGTGAAAAGAATAAGCGTTTGAGAAAAATATACTCGGTGCAAAAGAAAGTCGTTAAAGAAACGGGCAAATCTTTAGTGGGCAAGACTTTTTCTGTACTTGCCGAAGGGTTTGACTACGACGAATTGGCGTACTACGGAAGAGCATATTTTAACGCGCCCGACGTGGATGGAAGAATTTTATTCTTCTCCAGCGAGCCTGTTGAGTACGGAGAATACGTAAAAGTAAAAATAATTAAGGAATCGGGGTACGATTTAGTAGGAGAAAGATTATGAATTTACCAAACAAAATAACTATTTCGAGAATATTATTGATTCCCGTTTTCGTTGCAGTGTATTACTTAGAAGTTATACCTTTTAATTTCGTTATTTCAGCGGTGATATTTGCAATAGCATCTTTAACCGACTTTCTAGACGGCGCTATTGCAAGAAAACGCAATTTAGTCACTTCGTTCGGCAAATTTTTAGATCCGATTGCCGATAAAGTATTAGTTTCAACGGCTTTGATATTGTTGCTACTTCCTATTAGCGCAGATCCGTTTGCGCTTGCAGAATACGGCATACCTGCCTTTTTGCCAGCAATCTTCGTTGCTGTAATCTTGGCCAGGGAATTGATTATTTCGGGATTTAGATTGGTAGCGGCAGAAAAAGGAATGGTAATCTCTGCTGATAAATGGGGCAAAGTTAAAACCTTTTTTACCGACGTTATGATCGTGTGGGTTTTAGTGTTTATGAACTTCGATTTAAGCATACTTAAACTCGTGGGCTTTATCCTTTTTGGAATAGCCGTAATCTTAACCGTTTATTCGGGAATAGAGTGCTTAGTGAAAAATAAGGAAATTATAAAAGAAAAATAATGAAGACGGCGTTAATACTATTCCGTTCGGCAGAAAGCCAAAACGAAGGGGAATATCTAGATAAAATTATATCGATATTTGCAAACAACGGATTTTTAATCAACTCGGTTGATATGCTTTCCGTTGACGACGATTTAGGGTTTAAAAGAAGATTGGAGAGTCTTAAAGAGACGGCGGATAATTTAGCGATAATTTATAACCCCAATACTACTTTTAGCATTAAACAAAAAATTGCCGACGACGTGGAAACTTTTTTAGACGAAAATGAAAACGCTTTTAAGTTTTACGACGCAATTTGTAAAAGAGACGGAATAGAATACCCTATAGAATATTGCCATATCCCTATGGGAGCGACGCTTATTCCAAACGTACTAGGCGCATATCAAGGTTTTATGATAGACGATATGCAGTTCACAATGACGCTTTTGCCAAGCGAAATTAACGAAATAAGCGTTATGGTGGACAAGTATTTGGTGCCATATTTAGAAGAAAAATACGGCGTTAAAAGAAAGAGAGTCACCCTAAAATACGTGGGGGAAATAAATAAGGTAAATCAAGTCGTAGAAAAGGCAAGAGAGGTTAGCGAAAGTAAATTCTCTTGCGAGATAGAAGAAAAATACGGCGATATAAAAATAAATCTTTTGTTTGAAAACTTTGAAACGGACGGCGGGGCAATCGCATTAAGATACATAGTTGGTAGTCTTAAGGAGGATATTTACGCCGAGTACGACGTGAGTTTAGAGCAAAGATTATTCGACGTGTTAGCCTTAAAAAATCTTAAGTTATCGGTGGCAGAATCTTTTACTTCAGGAAAAATTGCATCTTCGATAATAGAAAATTCAGGTGCATCGAAAATATTCCACGAAGGAATAGTGTGTTACTCAAATAAAAGCAAAGTTAAAAGACTCAACGTAAAGGTAGACGATTTAGTTAGAGAGGGGGCAGTTAGTTCTATAGTTGCCTACCAAATGGCGTTAGGGCTATTACAACAACCAGAGTGCGACGTGGCTATTGCAACCACGGGGATTGCAGGGCCTAAGAGCGACGATACCGAAAAACCCGTAGGGCTATGCTATATTGCAGTCGGTATGAGAGATGGTATTCATACTTATAAGTTTAACCTTACGGGAAATAGAAAGGCTATCACCTTAAAAGCGAAAAATAAAGCGTTATTTTTAACGATTAAAAAACTAAAAAATTTATAAAGAGGAAATGATAATGGACGAAAACAAAATGAAAGCGCTAGACGGAGTTATGGCGCAAATAGAAAAACAATTTGGAAAAGGCTCTATTATGAGACTTGGTCAAAACGCAGGCAATGAAGATATTGAAGTATTGCCTACGGGTTGTCTATCACTAGATTTAGCAATTGGCGTTGGTGGACTTCCAAGGGGCAGAATAATAGAGATTTACGGACCTGAATCTTCGGGTAAAACTACCGTTGCGCTTCACTGTATTGCAGAGGCTCAAAAGGCTGGTGGAATTGCAGCGTTTATCGACGCAGAACACGCTCTAGACCCAGTATATGCAAAGAATTTAGGCGTTAATCTTGACGAATTATACGTTTCTCAACCAGACACCGGTGAACAAGCGTTAGAAATTACTGCGTCTTTAGTTGGCAGTAAAGCCGTTGATATTATCGTCGTGGACTCAGTTGCAGCCCTAACCCCTAAGGCTGAAATCGAAGGGGATATGGGTGATTCTCACGTGGGTTTACAAGCAAGACTAATGAGCCAAGCGCTTAGAAAGTTAACGGCTATCACTAATAAATCTAAAACTTGCATAATTTTTATCAACCAACTTCGTGAAAAGGTTGGCGTAATGTTCGGCAACCCGGAAGTGACGGCGGGTGGTAAGGCGTTAAAGTTCTACGCTAGCGTTAGAATCGACGTTAGAAAGGGCGACGCATTGAAAAACACAGACGGTGTTTACGGAAATCATACAAAGGCAAAAATCGTTAAAAATAAGGTTGCGCCTCCGTTTAAGACGGCAGAATTCGATATTATTTTTGGCAAGGGAATATCAAACGCAAGTTGCCTAGTAGATTTAGGCGTTTCATACGGAATTTTAGAAAAGAGTGGGGCTTGGTTCTCGTATAACGGAGAAAAGATTGCTCAAGGCAGAGAAAAGGCTGTAGACTATCTAGAAAATAATCCAGAAATTGCCTTAGAATTAAGAGAAAAAATCGTACAAGCATTTAAGGAAAAAACGCAAAAAATCTAACCCTCTTAAAAGCAAATCGATTGACTTTTAATAAGCAATGATGTAATATATAAATAAGTAAATAATACGCTAATGAGCGTAAAAAATAAAACAGGAGGCAAAATATATGCAAAACACAAATTTTGGCTCTCTGTTCTTAACAGGTTTTTTTGATTCTTTTGATATAGGTTGGCTACTATTATTTATAGTGGGCGCAGTGATTGCGTTTTTACTAACCTTCGTTTTAGTTAGAAAAGATTTTAAAAACAAACACGGTTCTTATAAAGAAATGAAGGACCGTTTGGTTGCCGAAGCTATGGCAGAGAGTAAAAACATAAGAAAAGAGGCAATCTTAGAGGCGAAAGAACAGGAGCTTAAACTCCGTGGCGAATTCGAGCGTGAGTGCAAGGAAAAGCGCACGGAACTACAAAGATTAGAGAATAAACTCAATCAAAAAGACGAAAACATTACCAAAAAGAGCGAAGAACTTTCTCGTCAACAAAATGCGTTGAAGAGTAAAGAAGCAGAACTTGAAAGCAAACTCGGCGAAGTAAAACAACAACACGAGAAAATGCTTGAAGAGTTTGAAAAAGTCGCTCAAATGAGTAGAGAAGAGGCTAAACAACAACTTATCGACACCTTTATTGACGAGGCTAAAAAGGACGCTGTAGGTATGATTAAAAATATCGAGGCTGAAGCAAAGGAAGAGGGTGAGAGAAAGGCAAAAGAAATAGTTAGTTTAGCAATTCAAAAATGCTCGACCGACCAAGCGTCTGAAATCACCGTTTCGGTAGTTCCACTACCAAACGACGATATGAAAGCGAGAATTATCGGTAGAGAAGGTAGAAACATTAGAACGCTTGAAAACGCTACGGGTATCGAACTTATTATCGACGATACGCCGGAAGTAGTTATCGTTTCGGGCTTTGACCCAGTTAGAAGAGAAACGGCAAAAATCGCTTTAGAGCGTTTGATTCAAGACGGAAGAATTCACCCTGCAAGAATTGAAGAAACGGTTGAAAAGGTTAAAAAAGAACTCGATCAACAAATTAAAGAAGCAGGCGAATCGGCGATGTTCGAGTGTGGAGTATTCGGCTTGCACCCAGAACTTGTAAAGACTTTAGGTAGACTAAAATTCCGTACGAGTTATGGTCAAAACGTGCTAAAACACTCAATTGAAGTTTCTCACTTAGCAGGCGTAATGGCAACCGAACTCGGCGTAGATGCGGCAATGGCTAAGAGAGCAGGCTTGCTTCACGACTTAGGTAAAGCAGTTGACTACGAAGTTGAGGGAACGCACATGCAAATCGGTGCAGACCTTGCTAAAAAGTATAGAGAAAATCACAACGTAGTAAATGCAATACTCGCTCACCATGGCGACGTTGAGCCAAAGACTATCGAAGCAGTTTTAGTTGCATCGGCAGACGCTATTTCAGGCGCAAGACCTGGCGCTAGAAGAGAAACGACCACTAACTATATTAAGAGATTGCAAAAACTCGAAGAGATTTCTATGGGCTTTAAGGGCGTTGAAAAATGCTATGCAATTCAAGCGGGTAGAGAAGTTAGAGTTATGGTTAAACCAGAACAAGTTAACGACGCTGAAACCTTATTCTTGGCAAAAGAAATCGCTAAAAAGATTGAACAAGAAATGGAATATCCTGGTCAAATCAAAGTAAACGTAATTAGAGAGTGGCGCGCCACCGAATACGCAAAATAAGGTTTATAAATAAAGCGACTAATAAAAGCGACGGAAATTTCCGTCGTTTTTTAATTAAATGAAAAACTTATTGCAACTTTTATATAAATATGCTAAAATAAATTTGATTTTAAGATCGCCTGTTTTTTGGGCGTATAAAGGTTAAAATGGAGTGTTAAAGATATGAGTAAAAAAGTTTTAATTTTGTCAGGAAGTCCACGTAAGGAGGGCAACTCGGATATTCTTTGCAACGAATTTATGCGTGGGGCAATAGAAGCGGGGAACGTTGTTGAGAAAATTCGTGTGGCAGAGAAGAAAATCGGTTATTGTCGTGCTTGTTATGCGTGCAAGGAAAATGGTGTTTGCGTAATAAAAGACGATATGGCGGAAGTTCTTCAAAAGATGATTGATGCTGACGTATTGGTGTTGGCAAGTCCCGTATATTTTTATTCGATAGACGCTCAATTAAAGGCTCTTATTGATAGAACGGTTGCACGTTGGCTTGAAGTTAAAGATAAAGAGTTTTATTACATAATTACTGCCGCTGATGAAGAAATTGCTTCAGCACAAACCACGCTTGATTGCTTTAGAGGGTACGCCGATTGTGTTGAGGGCGCTAAAGAAATGGGCATAGTTTACGGTATGGGCAACTATGAAATGGGCGAAGTTAAAGATAAAAAGGCTATGATAGAAGCATACGAAATGGGGAAGAAAGTATAGGTTAAAATTAAACTTTTGTCCTTGACTTTCATTACTTCATTGTGTATAATATTTATACAATCAAAAAAAGAGGTAAAAAACTATGCAAATGCTTGAAATGTTATATGATGAAATCCAAGACGCTGTGGAAAGAAAAGTGCCGTTTGTTATTCCTATCGGTACGCTAGAGTATCACGCTCGCCACGCTTCTTGTGGAACTGATACGCTAGTAATTACGGGCTGTCTTAGAGAGTTAGAAAAGGAAAAGGAGATTGTCGTTTGTCCTCCTATTTGGTACGGCGTAGCGTCGTACGCAGTATGCGAGCCTAAGCCAAGCCATTTCCACGTAGACGAAGATGCATACGTAAATTACCTTTACTATATATTAAAGTCTATGATTGATGCAGGGCATAAAAATATCTACCTTGTTGCGCATCATCAAACTGAGGGCGCAGGCTTAATGCCTATGACCATTGCTTGCCACAAGGCTGCTAAGAAAGTGACTATGGAATATATGGAACAAAAACTCGGAAAGGGTTGGTGGGGCAGTGATGCCTACGCTTCATATTACGAAGATATGGGCAGTGCAGACGATCCGTTCTCTTACATAAAGGTTATCCCACTTATTGGGGCAGACGCACAAATTAAGTGTGGTGGCTTTGATCATGCGGGCAAATGGGAAACTAGTCTTTTGATGGGAACTTATCCAGAACTAGTAGACTTAAGCCGTTGCGAGAGAAATACCGAGTGGTTTGCTGAAAGTGCTAAAGAAGCAAGTGAAGAAACGGGTAAACACATGGTAAACTGCACGTTAGAGTGGCTTAGAAAGACAATCGTGTAAAACTAAAATAATCATTTTTATAGTTAAAAAAAGGCTATCTCAATTTTGAGATAGCCTTTATAATTTTTATTTTATTATTCCCACTCGATAGTTGCTACAGGCTTTGGAGTTAGGTCGTATAAAACACGGTTAACTCCTTCAATTTCATTAGTGATTCTATCGGTAATTTTCTTTAGAACTTCAAATGGAACTTCTTCGATAGTAGCAGTCATTGCGTCCTCGGTGTTTACAGCGCGTAGAATAACAGGATATCCTTCGTATCTAGCGTTGTTTTTAACGCCTACCGACTTGAAGTTTGGGACTGCCGTAAAGTATTGCCAAACCTTTTGGTCTAAGCCGTAGTTAGCAAACTCTTCACGCAAGATTGCGTCTGACTCTCTAACGATTTCAAGTCTTTCTCTTGTGATTTCGCCAAGACATCTAACGCCAAGTCCTGGCCCTGGGAACGGTTGACGATAAACCATATCTTTAGGAAGCCCTAAGGTGACACCCACCATTCTAACTTCGTCTTTATATAATAGTTGAAGTGGTTCTACTAATTGGAAATTTAAATCCTCTGGTAGTCCGCCTACGTTGTGGTGCGCTTTTACGCCGTCACTTTCTAAAATATCGGGGTAGATAGTGCCTTGTGCTAAAAATTCAATGCCTTCTAATTTTCTAGCCTCTTCTTCAAATACTCTAATAAATTCAGCGCCGATAATCTTTCTCTTGTTTTCAGGCTCGCAAACTCCTTTTAACTTGCCTAAAAATCTATCAGCCGCATCAACGTAAACGAGATTGGCTTTCATTTGATTTTGGAAAACTTCAACCACTTGTTCGGGCTCGCCTTTACGAAGTAAGCCGTGATTAACGTGCACGCAAACTAATTGGTTTCCAATAGCCTTGATAAGTAGGGCTGCAACCACCGAACTATCAACTCCACCGGAGAGAGCGAGCAAAACTTTTTTGTCTTTTACTTGCTCTTTAATTTTTTTAACTTCTTGCTCGATAAATTTTTCGGCAAGGGCAGTAGTAGTAATTCTTTCCATGCTTTCGGGACGAACTATTTTGTCCATAAATTTTACTCCTTTTAGTAAAAAGATTTTCGGCTTTAGTTTTGATAATTTTCGGTAAAGAATTTGAATCTCTTATAGAGTTCGTCTTTACCTAAAATTTGCATAATTTCATATAGGTTAGGGGTGCAACTTCTAGTAGTGAACACAACTCTTAATACCGTGCTTATATCTGCAACGTTGCCTTTGAAATTATCCGGATTTTTCTTGTATTCTTTTATGTTAGAAGCGTAGCCTAACTTATCGCACATTTCCTTAATTTTTCCAAACCAAACGGTATTGTCGTCGTTAATATCAAAGTAATTATTAAAGTATTCGTTAACGAGTTCAATTATAGTTTCTTTATCGGTTATCTTCTTAAAGTCGTAAACTACGGGATTATCAAAGTATTCATCGTACATATATTCTACTTGTGAATAGATGTCCTTAAACGTCACGTAGTCTTTTCTAGGTTTAACCGATTCTCTTTCGATATTTATTATTCTCTTGAAATACTCTGCGTCCTTCTCGATTAAAGATGCGAGTTTTTGGTCGTAAGTTTTAGCCCAATCGTACGCTAGGGAATATAGGGTATCCTTATTCATTTTAGAGATTATATCTTTAGAAATGTTGTTTAACTTTTCAATATCGAATATAGCGCCACTCTTGCTCATCTTTTCAATAGAAAGATTAAAGTCTTCTTCGGGAAGAGTTGGGTTTTCTGCACGCCACTCTTCAAAGTTAGAGTTGATTAACGTGAGTAAATATTCGATAATTGCCTTAGTTGGATAGCCTTGCTCAAAAAACCATCTAGAATCTGCCCAAGCGTCGTATCTTTTAGAGATTTTTCTAACTACGTTGGTGTTTGGGTCAACGGTCATAACTTGCGCCGTGTGTAGATAGTTTGGCGCTGGTAAATTCATATATCTAAAGAGTTGTAAATGTAGTGGAACGCTTGGCAACCAACTTTCGTCACGTATAACGGTGGTGGTGCGCATAAGCGTATCGTCAACTAGGTGGGCTAGGTGATATAGCGCAGTCTTGTCGCTCTTTAAAATAACGTAGTCCACAAAGTTTTCAATGAAAGAAATTTCGCCACGCAAAACGTCGTTGCAGGTGACTCTCTCGTATTGGTCTCCGTCCGACTTAATTCTAATCTTAAAGGTTTTACCTGCGTCTAAATTTTCCTTAACTTGCTCGTAAGAAAGATTTCTACATTTTGCCCATCTTCCGTGATAGCCTGATGGGGCGGACAATCTCTTTTGCTCGTTCCTTGCAATTTCTTCCTCTTCTTCGGTGCAGAAGCATGGATAAGCAAGACCTCTAGAAACTAGGTCTTTTACAAACGCTTTATAATATTCGGTACGATTGCTTTGTAGGTATGGTCCGTATTCGCCGATCTCTTCTTCTTTACTAACGTAGCCCTCGTCGATTTTAATGCCCATCTTAATTAAAAGTGGATAAATTAAGTCGGCTGAGCCTTCAACTTCTCTCTTTTTATCGGTGTCTTCAATACGGAGCATAAACTTTCCGCCCGTACTATGCGCTAGAAAACTATTTATTACGGCTTGGTATACGCCACCAATATGAACGTATCCCGTAGGACTAGGCGCAAAACGGGTGACTAGCGAACCTTCACCTAAACCTCTCTTTGGGTATTTAGCATATAATTCTTCAACGGTTATCGTCACTTCAGGAAACAATAACTCGGCAATATCTTTAGAAGTATACATAACATTCCTCCTGCTTAATAGATTAACACAAATAAAAAAAAATAGCAACGAAATAAAAAATATAAATATAAAAAAATACTAATAATATATTTGTCAAACAAAATAGACAAAAAAAATTGATTAAAATCGACCAAAATACTTGTCAATAAAAACTCTAAATGCTATAATTACAAAAGTAGGAGATAGACTATGAAATTAGATGAAATTAAAATGTCAGCAGACCTCTCTAAGTTAGAATTTAGCGAAGAAGAACTTTTAGGTTTTGCTTCGGAGTTCGACGAGATTGACGAGGTGATTAAGAGAGTAGAAGGCGTTTCTTGCGACGTGGAATATAAAATTCCCGTAAAAGAGTATGCCGACTTAAAAGAAGACGTGGTAGAGCCTTCTTATTCAAGGGAAGAAATATTGAAAAACGCGCCTAGAAAGGACAGTATTTCCTTTATTCTTCCAAAGGTGGTGGAATAATGGAATTGAATAAATTAGGCGTTATAGAAGCCAATAAAAAGTATATTGACGGCGAGTTCTCTGCCGTTGAAATGGTCAATGCTTGTATAGAAAGCATAAAAGAGCACGCCGACAAAAACGCAGTTATCGAGGTTTTTGATGACGCGATTTGTTGTGCCGAAAAATTGGATGCAAAAAGAGAGGCGAAAGAAAAATTAGGAAAGTTAGCAGGAACGGTCGTTTTAGTAAAAGACAATATTTTAGTAAAGGGCAAGAAAGCGACTGCTTCAAGCAATTTCTTAAAGAATTTTGAGAGCATTTACTCTGCAACGGTAGTTAATAAAATGCTAAGTGAAGACGCAATTATTCTCGGCAGAACTAATATGGACGAGTTTGCAATGGGATCGGACGGCAGTTCTTCTATATACGGAAAAACTAAAAACGCAATCGACGATAATTATAGTGCAGGTGGAAGTAGTTCGGGCTCGGCAGTTGCAGTTAAATTAAACGATTGTACTTTCGCTCTAGGTACGGATACGGGTGGATCTATAAGATTTCCAGCATCATATAATGGAGTTTGTGGCGTTAAACCAACCTACGGAACGGTTTCAAGGAACGGCGTTTACGCATACGCTTCTAGTTTTAACCAAGTTGGTCCTATAACCAAAAACGCTAAAGATAGCGCTTACGTTTTAGAAATTATCGCAGGCGTAGACCAAATGGATATGACCACCTTAAATTATCAAGCATACGATTTCTCTAGCCTTATTGGAGAAGACGTAAGCGGAAAGGTTTACGCAGTTGAAAAAAACATCTCTTCACTTATCAAAGATAAGGAGTGCGAGAGTTATTTCAACGCGCTCGTTGACTTTATCAAGGCTAAGGGTGGAGTTATAAAGGAAATAGAGATTGACAATATTTTAAGAGTTGGCGACGTTTATAAATTAGTTGCTTACGCTGAGGCTAGCAGTAATTTATCTAGATACGACGGCTTAAAATATACCACTCAAGCGCAAGACTGTCTAAGCGCTCAAGAAATCTACGTTAAGAGTAGGTCGCAAGGCTTCGGCAAGGAAGTTAAAAAGAGAATTATGCTCGGCAACTATATCCTTTCTAAAAAGGAAGTTTACGCTAAGGCAAAAAATCTTCAACAACTTATCATAAATAGTTATAATGAGAAAATGCAAGGGGTGGACTGCCTATTATTGCCAACTTCGTTTGGCGTTGCTCCAAAGGCTAGTGAAAACCGCCAAGAGTGTATTTTAGGCGTTTTAGCAAACGTTTTGAGAGCACCTTCTATTAGTATTCCTTACGCAAAAAATAAGGAAGGGCTTCCTTTGGGCGTTCAAATCATGGCTAAAGAGTTAGATGAAAAGAAAATCTATCAACTTGCGGTATCAATAGAAAAAAATTACGGGGAGGTAAGATAATGCGCGATAAGTACGACGTTGTAGTGGGCTTAGAAATCCACGCTGAATTAAAGTCAAAAACTAAAGTATTCTGTTCGTGCGCAAATACTTACGGCGCAGAGCCAAACACTTTGGTTTGTCCCGTATGCTTGGCGCTTCCCGGAACTAGCCCCGTGCTAAATAAAAAGTGCGTGGAGTTAACTATCAAATCTGGTTTAATGACCAATTGTAAAATTAACGAATACAATTACTTTGAAAGAAAGAATTATTTTTATCCAGACTTAACTAAATCTTACCAAATAAGTCAAGTAAAAGTTCCAATTTGCGTGGACGGATACGTGACTTTATCAAGTGGAAAAAAGATAGGTATTAGCGATATTCACTTAGAAGAAGATACGGGTAAATTAACCCATATTGGCGACAAGTCGTATATCGACTACAATCGTGGTGGCGTTCCACTTATCGAAACGGTGACTAAGCCCGATATCTCTAGTGCAGATGAAGCAGTAGAGTTTTTGGAAACCCTAAGAGGTATTTACGTTTACGGAGATATTGCCGAGTGTAAACTTGAGCAAGGGGGCATGCGTTTTGACGTAAACCTTTCGGTTAAGAAAAAAGGCTCAACTGAACTTGGCAAGCGTGTAGAAATGAAAAACCTAAATAGTTTTAGGTCAGTTAAACGCGCAATCGAATACGAATCGGCTCGTCAAATTGCCCTACTAGAAGAGGGAAAAGAAGTTTTAGGCGAAACTAGAAAATGGGACGAAGATAAAAACGAAAACGTTGCAATGCGTGCAAAACTTGCGACTGCCGTTTATCGTTGCTTTGCAGACCCCGATTTGCCAATGCTTCATATTCCAAAAGAATTGGTGGAAGAAATTAGAAAAGACTTGCCGTTAACCATTGCTCAACTAAAAGAATTATACACTAAAGAATACGGCTTAACCGAGTACGACGCAGGTGTAATTACTGCCAATAAAATGTTCTCAGACTTCTATAATGAGTGCATAAAACTCTATAATAAACCTAAGGAATTATCTACTTGGGTGCAATCGGAGTTGATGAGAAACGTAAAAGATAAAATTAAGATTTCTCCAGAGCATTTCGTTAAGATAATAGAAATGGCAGACGCTAAAAAGATTTCAAGAACTAACGCAGTTCCTTTAATTGCCGAAGTTATGAAAACGCAAAAAGATCCTGAAGTTTTAGCAAAGGAAATGGATATAATTAACTCTATGGACGATAGCAATTTAGAACCGCTTATCGACGCGTTAATAGAGGCAAATCCAAAGGCTGTTGAAGACTTCAAGACTACGCCTGATAAAATCATTACTTTCTTTGCAGGTCAACTAATGAAACAAACTCGTGGCAAAGCCAACGTAGTTAAAGCAAAAGAAATTATACTTTCTAAACTACAAGGAAAATAATGGAGATATGTCGATAATAGCCGAAAATCGCAAGGTCGGAACTACGGAAACTTTGATATATTATATTTACGATGCTTTAGGAATATCGGGAATGAGATATAATGATCAAAATTACTATTATCTTAAAAACACGCTAGGCGATATAATAGGGATAAAGGATGAAACAGGCGCGCAAGTAGCGACGTATACGTACGATTCTACACGGTTAATATCTACATTAGTTATAGTAAATATTGCCAATATATAAATTCATAACACTTAAAAAACTCCACTTTTTTAGCAAAAAAGGTGGAGTTTTTTTGTGTTTTACGTGTTTTTCTCGTTTCGTGTATAAAATAATAATATAATATATTTTTTAAAAAGCGCGATATTTATTGATTTAATTTTTTTTATGTGGTATAATTGTTTAGAAAAAATTTTAGGTCTTAAAATTTAACGACCAAGTCGCTATTTTAAGTACGCTATTGTAGGAGAAAAGAAATGTATAAAATTATTCGCAAAAAGGAACTTAATCCTACCGTCACGCAAATGGAAATACTTGCTCCGTTGGTTGCAAACAAAGCACAACCGGGGCAATTTATAATTTTGCGTGTGACGGAAAACGGAGAGAGAATTCCATTAACCGTTGCAGGTGTTAACAAGTTGGAAGGTACGGTAAAAATCATATTTCAAGTGGTTGGCTCTACAACCGAACTTCTCAATGCTAAAAAAGAAGGTGAATTTATTCAAGACTTCGTTGGTCCTTTAGGTGTGGCAACTCACTTGAAAGGATTAAAGAAAGTTTGTATCGTTGGCGGTGGCGTAGGTTGCGCAATCGCAATGCCGATTGCCGTTGCCTTGCACGAAATGGGCGCTGAAGTGACTAGTATAATCGGCTTTAGAAATAAAGACCTAGTTATTTTAGAAGACGAGTTTAAGGCTTGCTCTGACAACCTCGTCCTTATGACTGACGACGGTAGTTATGGTAGACACGGAAACGTGACCGTTCCACTAAAAGAAAAATTAGAAGCAGGTGAAAAGTTTGATATGGTAATCACCATAGGACCGCTTATTATGATGAAATTCGTCACTTTAACGGCAAAACCTTTCGGTGTTCCAGTGACCGTTTCAATGAACCCAATAATGATAGACGGAACGGGTATGTGTGGTGGATGCAGACTTACTCTCAATCAAGATGGCAAGAAAGTGACTAAATTTGCTTGCGTAGACGGACCTGACTTCAATGGATACGAAGTTGATTTCGACGAGGCTATGTCTCGTGGTAGAATGTATTTTGGTTTTGAACGCCACGCTCACGAAGAAACGTGTAATTTGTTCAAAAAAGAAGTAAAGTAGGAGGGGAGAAAAAATGGCTATAAATCCTAAAAAACACGAAATGCCCACTCAAGATGCAAAAGTGCGCGCAAGAAATTTTAGCGAAGTAGCGTTAGGCTATACTGCTGAAGTTGCTATAGAAGAAGCAAAACGTTGTCTTAATTGTAAAAATATGCCTTGTGTAAATGGTTGTCCGGTTAACATTGACATACCTAACTTTATAACCAAAATAAAAACGGGCGATTTTGAAGGTGCTTATCAAATAATTTCAAAGACCTCTTCATTGCCTGCAGTTTGTGGTAGAGTTTGTCCACAAGAAACACAATGCGAATCAAAATGCACCCTAGGTATCAAATTTGAGCCGGTAGGTATTGGCAGATTAGAGCGTTTTGTTGCAGATTGGCATAATGAAAATAGTAAAGAATCGGCTAAAAAACCTGAAAGTAATGGTCATAGAGTTGCAATCGTAGGTTCTGGTCCTTCTGGATTAACTTGCGCTGGCGACCTTGCTAAAAAGGGATACGACGTGACTGTGTTTGAAGCCTTCCACGTTGCAGGTGGCGTGTTAGTTTACGGAATACCTGAGTTTAGACTTCCAAAAGCTATCGTTGCTAAAGAAGTTGAGGGGTTAAAGGCACTTGGAGTTAAGGTTGAAACTAACGTTGTTATCGGCAAAACTTTAACTGTAGACGAATTGTTCGATATGGGCTTTGAAGCAGTATTTATCGGCTCTGGCGCAGGACTTCCAAACTTTATGAATATTCCTGGTGAATCGTTAAAAGGCGTATACTCTGCAAACGAATTTTTAACCAGAAGTAATCTTATGAAGGCTTACTTAGATAATCCTACCACTCCTATAATGAAAGGGGGAAAAGTTGCTGTAGTTGGTGGCGGAAACGTTGCTATGGACGCAGCTAGGACGGCATTGAGATTGGGCGCGGAAAAAGTATACATAGTATATCGTCGTTCAATGGAAGAATTGCCTGCAAGAAAGGAAGAAGTTGAGCACGCAGAAGAAGAGGGCATAGAGTTTAAACTTTTATGCAACCCAATCGAGATAATTGGATATAATAATCCAGAAAACCCAAGAGACGAAAAGAACGGCTTTGTGACGGGTATTCGTTGCGTTAAGATGCAACTTGGTGAACCAGATGCAAAGGGACGTCGTCGTCCGGTAGTTATCGAAGGCTCTGAGTTTGAAATGGAAGTTGACACGGTAGTAATGTCTATCGGAACTTCGCCAAACCCATTGATTAAAGATACGACTTCGGGATTAGAGGTTAATGCTCACGGCGGAATAGTCGTAAACGAAGATGGATTAAGTTCAAAAGAGGGTGTGTACGCAGGTGGCGACGCTGTCACTGGTGCTGCAACCGTAATATCGGCTATGGGCGCAGGAAAGACTGCTGCGGCTGCAATAGATAAATATTTAAGCGAAAAATAAAATTAAAATGGAGTAATTATGAAACAAAAGATTGATTTTAGTGTTTTAGACCAAGCGATAAAGGAGTATGGAAACGAAGAAAAATCGTTGATTGCAATACTTCAACGTGCGCAAGAACATTATAGATATTTACCGGAAGAGGTTTTTGCTTATTTAGCAGAAAAATTAAACCTTCCTGAAGCAAGAATTTACGGCGTAGCAACTTTCTATGAGAATTTTTCTTTAGAACAAAAGGGTAAATACGTTGTAAAAGTATGTGACGGAACTGCTTGTCACGTTAGAAAATCAATTCCTATTTTGGAAGCGTTAAGAAAAGAACTCGGCTTATCCGAACAAAAGAAGACGACGGACGACCTTATGTTTACTGTAGAGACGGTTTCTTGTTTAGGTGCATGTTCATCTGCTCCTGCAGTAATGGTTAACGATGAAATTTACCCAACGATGACTCCGGAAACTGCCGTTGCTTTAATAAATGAGTTAAAGGAGAAAAACTAATGTTTAAGAGTGTTGAAGAATTACGTGTTTATCGCGAACAATGTAAGCAATTGCTTCAAGCGGAGAAAAAGAAGATAATTGTTTGTGGTGGTGCTGGTTGTGTATCTAAGGGCGCAAACAAGGTTTATGAAAAACTCGTTAAAGTAATGAGCGAGAAAAAATTAAATTACACCGTAAAACTTGAAAAGTGCAATGAAGGCGATTCTATAAGACTTACCAAGAGTGGTTGTCACGGTTTTTGTGAAGTTGGTCCTTTAGTTCGTATAGAGCCACAAGGTTGGTTGTACGTTAAAGTTAATGAAAACGATTGTGAAGATATCATAGAAAAAACTATGCTAAACGGCGAGTGCGTTGAGAGACTTTGCTACACTGAAAACGGAGTGGTTTACAAAGAGAAAAAGGAAGTTCCTTTCTATAAAAAACAAACTCGCGTTAGTTTAGATAACTGCGATAAGATTGACGCGACAAGTATTGAAGAATATTTAGCAAACGACGGATACACTGCGCTAGAAAAAGCGTTAACCGAAATGACCGGAGAAGAGATTGTAAATCAAATAACCGAATCTGGTCTTCGTGGACGTGGTGGCGGTGGATTCCCAACGGGAAGAAAGTGGAGCCAAGTTGCAAGACAAAAGAATTTCCCAAAATACGTAGTATGTAATGGCGACGAAGGTGACCCAGGCGCATTTATGGATAGGTCTGTAATGGAAGACGATCCACATAGAATGCTTGAAGGTATGATTATTGCAGGTATTGCAACGGGCGCAACTAACGGCTATATTTACGTTCGTGCAGAATATCCTTTGGCTGTACAAAGATTAAGAACTGCTATTAAGAGAGCGGAAGAGTTAGGTATTTTAGGCGATAATATTTTGGGAACTGACTTTAGTTTCCATATGAATATCAGTAGAGGCGCTGGTGCGTTTGTTTGTGGTGAAGGTTCGGCATTGACCGCATCAATCGAAGGTAAACGCGGTATGCCTAGAGTTAAGCCACCAAGAACGGTTGAACACGGCTTGTTTGACAAACCAACCGTACTTAACAACGTAGAAACCTTTGCTAACGTTGCAGATATTATCAATAAAGGTGCAGATTGGTACAAGGGTATTGGACCTGAAAAGAGTCCTGGAACTAAGACTTTTGCTTTAACTGGTAATATTAAAAACGCAGGTCTTATTGAAGTGCCAATGGGTACAACTTTAAGAGAGGTTATTTTTGATATCGGTGGCGGTATGCGTGGCGACGGCAAGTTTAAGGCAGTTCAAATCGGTGGACCATCTGGTGGATGTTTAACTGAAGAACACTTAGATTTACCATTAGATTTCGATTCATTAAAGAAAGCGGGCGCAATCATTGGTTCAGGTGGTCTAGTAGTAATGGACGAAAAGACTTGTATGGTTGAAGTTGCTAGATTCTTTATGAACTTTACGCAAAACGAATCGTGCGGAAAGTGCGTTCCTTGTCGTGAAGGCACTAAGAGAATGCTTGAAATTTTAGAAAGAATAGTCGCTGGTGAAGGTCGTGACGGAGACGTTGAACTTTTACAAGAATTAGGCGAAATGATTTCTGATATGGCGCTTTGCGGTCTTGGTAAAACTGCTGCAGGTCCTGTATTATCAACTATTAAATACTTTAGAAACGAATACGAAGCGCATATTTACGATAAGCGTTGTCCTGCAGGTGAGTGTCAAAAACTTAAACGTATCGTTATCGACCCTGAACTTTGTAAAGGTTGTTCAAAATGTTCTAGAATTTGTCCTGTTGGTGCAATCAGTGGCAAAATCAAAGAGCCGTTTACTATTGACCTTAACAAATGTATTCGTTGCGGTAGTTGTATAAGTGCGTGCGCATTCAAGGCTATCAAGGAGGAATAATTTTATGGATAAGAAAAAATATATGACTGTTGACGGTGTTCCCGTAGAAATTAACGGCGAGAAGAACCTACTTGAAATAATTAGAAAAGTGGGCATCGAAATGCCAACGTTCTGTTATTATAGCGAACTTTCTGTTTACGGCGCTTGCCGTATGTGTATGGTAGAGAACGAGTGGGGTGGATTTGAAGCCTCTTGTTCTACTCCTCCTAGAGAAGGTATGAACATCAAAACCAACACGGAAAAACTTAGAAAGTATCGTAAAAATATATTAGAATTATTACTCGCAAATCACTGTAGAGATTGTACGACTTGTGAGAAGAATAACGATTGTAAACTTCAAGCATTAGCAAGAAAGTTTAAGATAGAAGGTGTTCGTTTTCCAAATACTGCAAGCAAGGCTGAAAGAGACCAATCTTCACCATGTATTGTAAAAGACCAAAGTAAGTGTATTCTTTGTGGTGACTGCGTTAGAGTATGTAATGAAGTACAAAACGTAGGAGCGATTGACTTTGCTCATCGTGGCTCTAAAATGACTATAAGCACGGCGTTTGATAGACCACTTGCACAATCTCCTTGCGTAGGTTGTGGACAATGTGTGGCTGTATGTCCTACCGGCGCGTTAATTCTTAATAGTGAGGCTGAAGTTATTTGGAAGGCTTTACATGATAAAGAATTAAAGACTACCGTTCAAATTGCTCCTGCCGTTAGAGTTGCTATTGGTAAAGAACTCGGCTTTAAGGAAGGGGAAAACGCAATGGGTAAAATCGTTGCTGCTCTTCGCCTTATGGGATTTGACGAAATTTACGATACCTCTTTGGCAGCCGACCTTACTGTTCTAGAAGAAACTAACGAGTTTATTGATAGACTAAATAATGGTGGGAAACTTCCACTTATGACTTCTTGTTGTCCAGGTTGGATTCAATACGCAGAAAAGAAACATCCTGAATTATTAGAAAATATTTCAACTTGTCGTTCTCCAATGCAAATGATGGCTTCAATCGTAAAGGCGCAAGCAAGAGAAAAGGACGAAAAACACTTCCACGTAGCAATTATGCCTTGTACTTCTAAGAAGTTTGAGGCAATACGCGAAGAATTTACTGTCGATGGTCAACGCAACGTAGACGCAGTATTAACGACTAAGGGCTTAATTCGTATGATACAGGAAGCAGGCATTAAGTTCTCTGAAATAGAGCCGGAAGCGATTGATATGCCGTTTAGCACTATTTCGGGCGCAGGTGTAATCTTCGGTGTCACCGGTGGTGTGACCGAGGCTGTGCTTCGTAGAGTTTCGAGCAATAAAAATCGCGCTGAATTAGTGACTTTAGCAAACGTAGGTCAAAGAGGCGAAGAGGGAATCAAAGAGTTTGACTTGCCGTTTGGCGAAAGAACTCTCAAAATTGTCGTATGTAGTGGTCTTGGTAATGCTGAAAAGGTTATCAAGAGAATGGAAGCAGGCGAACATTTTGATTTCGTAGAAGTTATGGCATGTCCTGGTGGATGTGTAAATGGTGGTGGACAACCTTTTGCAGTAAGAGAAGAAAAGAGTAAGCGTAGCAAAGGCTTGTATGATACCGATAGATTGCTTTCAATTCGTAGAGCCGAAGATAATCCAATTCTAAACGAATTGTATAACGGAGTTCTAAAAGATAAAGTTCACGAATTATTGCACGTTCATTACGGAAAACATAAATAAAAAATTAAAAGACAAGGTTGTATTTATCGTACAACCTTGTTTTAAGGTAAAAATATATGAAAAAATTCGACACGAAAGTTCAATATCTTAAATATAAAGTTTTAAAGGAAGTTGCAAAACAGGCTTGGGAGGGAACTTTGTTGGAAAATCTTATGGATATTCCAAAAATTATAGTTCCAACCAACGAGCCCACTATGAGATGTTGCGTTTATAAAGAACGCGCAATATTAGGCGAGCGCGTAAAAATGGCAATGGGTGGAAATAGCGACAATTCAAACGTTATAGAAGTTATAGAGATTGCGTGTGACGAATGTCCCGTTGGTGGATACGAGGTGACCAATGCATGTAGAGGGTGTTTGGCTCACCGTTGTGAGGACGCATGTAAATTTGATGCGATAACGTTTGATAGTAATCACGTGGCACACATAGATAAATCTAAATGTAAAGAGTGTGGCGCGTGTTCTAAAGTTTGTCCTTATTCGGCAATTGTTAACAGAAAACGTCCTTGTCAAAACGCTTGCAAAGTAAAGGCGATTTCGATGAACGAACAAAAAGCCGCAAAGATAGACGACGATAAATGCGTTAGTTGTGGCGCTTGCGTTTATCAATGTCCGTTTGGAGCAATAACTGATAAATCGTTTATACTTGATGCGATAGATATTATAAAAAAGAGCAACGAGGGTAAAGAATATAACGTTTACGCAGTAGTTGCGCCGGCAATTTCTAGTCAGTTTACTTATGCAAAACTAGGGCAGGTAATAAGTGGTCTAAAAAAATTAGGTTTTACTAACGTTGTAGAGGCTGCGCTAGGCGCTGATATGGTTGCCGAAGCAGAGAGTAAAGAACTTGTGGAAAAAGGATTTTTAATAAGTTCATGCTGTCCTGCATTTGTTTCCTACGTGCATAAATCTTTCCCAGAATTGATTGATAGCGTATCGCAAAATTTGTCACCGATGGCAACGATTTCTAAGATTCTAAAGGAAAAAGAGCCTAATTCAAAAGTGATTTTTGTTGGACCTTGTACGGCAAAGAAAGCAGAGGCTAAGTTAGAGTCTGTTAAAAAATACGTTGATTGTGTAATAACTTTTGAAGAATTACAAGCACTTTTTGATAGTAAGGACGTAGACTTAAACGAGTTAGAAGAAAGCCAATTCGACGATGCTTCGTACTTTGGTAGAATTTTTGCTAGATGTGGAGGGCTCGCCTCGGCAATGCAAGAGGGACTAATTGAGCATAAATCTTCGTTTGAATTAAAATCCGTTTCTTGCGACGGAATAGAATCTTGCAAAATAGCCCTTTTGAGAAAGAGTAAAAATCTTTTAGATGCAAATTTTGTAGAAGGTATGGCTTGTATCGGTGGATGTGTAGGCGGGGCTGGGTGCTTAACTCACGGAGAGAAGAATAAAGACGCGGTAGAAAAATTTGGCAAGGCTTCGGCAAGAAAAACTATTGGCGAGTCGATATCCTCGTTTAAAAAGTAAACTAGATAATATATATTTAAACATTAAGATAAAAGAGTAAGAATATAACATGAGCGATTTTAGAAGATTTTTCGTGCAAGAAATTTACCCTCAAACCATAGTCGAGGGAGAAGAGTTTTTTCACGCCGTTAACGTTTTGAGAATTAAGGTGGGTGAAAAAGTTTTGCTTTGCGACGGAACGGGTAAGGAATATCTAGCCGAAATTAGCAGTATTGAAAAAAGGAGTTTTACTGCAAACATAATTGAAGAAAGATTAAACGAGTGTGAACCTAAAGAGAAAGTCACGCTCATTGCAGGCTATCTAAAAGGTGATAAAACCGAACTCGTCGTGCAAAAAGCAGTAGAACTTGGCGTAAGTAAAATAGTAGTGTTTTCTTCTAAATTTTCTTCAAGTTTTATCAACGAAAACAAACTAAATAGATTAAATAGAGTTTCAATGGAAGCGGTAAAACAATGTGGAAGGGCAATCGTTCCTAAAGTAGAATACGCAGAAACATTAGAAAAAGCCTTGTCTTTTGGTGATAGTTGTAAAAACAAACTCTTTGCGTGTGAATTTGCTAAGGCAAATGAGGTTGATTTTAGCAACTTAAATGGAAGTACTGCGATAGTAGTTGGCTCGGAGGGTGGTTTTTCAAACGAAGAATACCAATTGGCTCTAGAGAAAGGGTATAAAACAGTTTATCTAGGAAGGAGAATTTTGCGAGCAGAAACTGCGGGAATTGCGTTAACGTCAATAATTATGCACTCTTTAGGGGAAATGTAAATTTTAAAAAACTTATTGACAAAGAGCCTTGTGGGTGTTATATTTAATGTTGTTTTTTTGATAAAGAGGGGAAAAGTATGGAAAAATTACAAAGGAAATATGGACTTCTAACAGCAATTTGTATGGTTGTTGGAACGGTTATCGGTTCAGGAGTCTTTTTCAAAGCGCAAAACGTGCTTAACGCAACGGGTGGGAATATGCCACTCGGTATCGCCGCTTGGGCTATAACGGGTTTGATTATGATAGTCTGCTCTGCTCAGTTTGCCGTGATGGCAACTAAGTACGAAAAAGTTAGTGGTGTTGTAGACTATGCTGAAGCAACTTGTGGTAAAAACTATGCATATTACTTGGCGTGGTTTTTAGTAAATCTTTATTATCCTGGTATGACTTCCGTGCTTGCATGGGTATCTGCAAGATATTTCGGTGCAATGTTTGGCTGGAGTTTAGTTAGCCCTGAAGTAATGACCTTGGCGGGATTTTTCTTGGTTGCAAATTATGCCTTGAACGCCTTGTCGCCAAAACTTGCGGGTAAATTCCAAGTAAGTGCAACGGTAATAAAACTTATTCCAATATTTTTAATGGCAATAGTTGGAACGTTGGTGGGTGTTTTTAACGGAACTTTAAGTTATAACTTTACTCATACCGTGACGGAGGCAGTAGGTGGAACTAGTGGCGGGTTATTCGCCGCAGTAGTTGCAACCGTTTTTGCTTACGAAGGTTGGATTGTTGCAACTTCAATTAATGCAGAACTAAAAAATCCTAAAAAGAATTTGCCCTTAGCGTTAGTTATCGGCGCGTTTATAGTTGTAATTGCTTATATATTGTATTATATCGGCGTTGCTGGAGGCGCTTCAAATGAAGTGTTGATGAGAGACGGGGCTTTAGTGTCTTTCTCTAACGTGTTTGGAAAGGTTGGGGGAATATTGCTAAATATTTGTATCGTTGTTTCTTGTTTAGGCACGCTTAACGGACTTATGGTTGGCGCAACTCGTGGTATGTACGCAATCGCCGCTAGAAACGAAGGACCTGCAATTAAAATATTCGGTCAAATAGACAAGGCTACCAATATGACTACTAACTCGTCAGTTTGGGGCTTGCTTATTTGTTCGGCTTGGCTACTTTACTTCTACGGCGCAAATTTAGTTGACGGCGGTTGGTTTGGACTATTTAATTTTGACTCGTCTGAACTTCCAATAGTCACCATTTACGCTATGTATATTCCAATGTTTATTGCTTGGATGATTAAAGAAAAAGATTTAAGCGTAGTAAAGAGATTCGTGTTGCCGATTGTGGCTATAATCGCGTGCGCGTTCATGGTGTTTGCAGCAGTATACGCGCACGGAATTACGCCCTTCAATTTGGCGAAAAATGAAGGTGAATTCAGTTTCCCAGTTCTATTCTATCTAATTATATTTGCAGTTATAATGTTAGTAGGATTCTTTTTCTCTCCTTTCTTTAAGAAATTAACCGCTAAAAAGGAAGAAGCGATAGTTGAATCGGTAGATGGACAAGTAGAATAAAATAATAAATCAAACACTCGGCTTAAAAGTCGAGTGTTTTACATTTAAACACTTAATTAAAGATATTGATTTAATAAAACAAGTGTGATATAATATGAAAGAAAATAACGTTTTCAAGGGATGTTCCAAAATGGCTAAAAAAAGCGAAAATAGAGAGTGGACTACTATTATCACTCCTAAAAAAAGAACGGGACTTATGATAAAGGAAGTCCTTTCATATAGAGATTTAATTTGGCTTAACGTTTGTAGAATTTTTAAGGTGAAATATAAGCAAACGGTGTTAGGCCCACTTTGGTTTATAATTCAACCCTTGCTCACGACCTTAGTTCACACGCTAATTTTTGGCAACCTAGCAGGCTTAGCGCCTGACGTTGTGCCAACCTTTTTATTCTATATGTCGGTAAACGTAATGTGGTTATATTTTTCAAACTGCTTAACGCAAACTTCCACCACTTTTTTAAGCCACGCAAGGCTATTTGAAAAGGTGTATTTTCCACGTTTAACTATGCCAATTTCAACCATAATCAGTTCGGGCTTAAAATTCTTCATAGAGTTTGCAGTATTTTTGGTGGCAATGCTAATCTACTACTTAAGTGGCGCAAACTTTAGCGTGACTTGGGTTGCCGCATTAACGCCACTTTTGTTGATTCAATTAGGGCTACTTGCAATGGCAATAGGTATAATAATTTCGTCAATTACCATAAAGTATAGAGACTTACAGGTTTTAGTAAGTTTTGGACTTCAACTTTGGATGTACTTAACGCCGGTAGTGTACGGACTAGATAGTATAAAGAGCCAAACCTTAAAGACGATAATTTTATGCAATCCCGTTTCGCCCGTTATGGAACTTATGAGATACGGTTGGCTTGGCGTGGGTTCAACCCCTTGGGAATACTGGGGGATAAGTGTAATAGTCACCTTAATTATATTGATAATAGGTGTGTTGGCGTTCAATAAAGCCGAAAGAAATTTCGTGGATACTATTTAGGTGAATTTATGGAAAAAAGTACAGAATTAGTAATAGTTGCCAAGGGTTTAAAAAAGAGATATAGACTTGGCGTAATAGGTAGTGGAACGCTTAGAAAAGATTTGGCTAGTTGGTGGGCAAAAATTACTAAAACAACCGATAAAAATGCAAAAATTGGGCAAAAATCTAGCAAATTGCCCCAAACTATAATGGCGTTAAACGGCGTTGATTTATGCGTTCATAAAGGCGAAAAACTTGGAATAATTGGACACAATGGAGCAGGAAAAACTACTCTATTAAAGTTGGTAACTAAAATTACTTCGCCAACCGAAGGTGAGATAAAAATCAAGGGCAAAATCTCAAGTATGCTAGAAGTCGGCACGGGTTTTAGTGGAGAATTTACGGGCAGAGAAAACATTTATCTCAACGGCGCAATTTTGGGTATGACCAAAAAGGAAATCAATGAAAAGATAGAAAAAATTATAGAATTTTCGGAGTGTAGAGAATTTATTGATACGCCGGTTAAAAGATATTCAACCGGTATGTACGTAAAACTTGCGTTTGCCGTTGCGGTATATCTAAATTCCGAAATAATTTTAATGGACGAAGTGCTTGCAGTAGGCGATATTGCTTTCCAAAAAAAGTGTTTAGATAAGATGAACGAGATAGCCCACGAGGAAAATCGCACCATTTTATACGTTTCGCATAATATGAATACTATAAGAAATTTGTGTGATAGGTGCGTCGTTTTGGAAAAGGGAGAGAAGATTTTTGACGGGGAAGTTGAAAAAGCAATAGAAATTTATGAGTCGCTTGGTAAAGATAACCAAAAATAGAAGTAATTACCATAAAATTTTGCATAAATTGTTAAAAAAAATATTGACATTAAATAAGAAATTATGTATAATATACTTAAATTATAGGGTACTATAGAAAAAGTCTATAAAAACTCAAAAAAAAGAACAAAAAATAAAGAGAAAATAGTTAAAAGGAGAAGAACTATGACAAAGACAATGAAAAAAGTCTTCACGTTGATGTTAACGCTAGTATTAGCAATGAGTGCGTTCGCTTTATTAACTTTTAAAGCAGACCAAGCATTGGCTTATACCGCTAACGCAGATTCGTTCATTGCAATCGTGACCGATTTTACCGGTGACACTGCTGGCGAAGACAACTCGATCACCGAAGACGACCTTACCGATGCTGCAGTTCAAGCAAAATTAATTGAAGCATACGGCTATCGTGTAAAGATTGACAAAGCAGAATACGCAACCCTTCCTGCAGAAATTATCGCAGAATGGGAAAGCATAAACACTATTGCAGGCCCTGCTCTTGCAGTGTATGCAGAAATGGCTGACTTGTATCCATACTTGTATCAAGGTGCGAACAACGTTAGAATTGCTGCAACTAGAGAAGGCGCTGTAGTTAAGGCTCGTTTAGACTACAGAGCATTAAGCCCTGAAGCAAGCGATAACATTTTCACTAAGCAAACCCTTTTCGTTGATTCTCAAATCAACTATGCTGGTGGTTCTGAAAAATTCTTTGAAGATTTACTTGCTTTAATCGAAGCAGAAAAAGTAAAAGTTCAAGAAGCAATCGACGCTATTAACGAAGTTTACAATGGTATCGAAACTGCAGAAGACGTTGGCTTATCTAAGGAGGATGAAATCGTTAACGCAAAAGCAAAGATCGACGCTGTTCACACTGCTGACCAAGTTTTAATCACCAATCTTGCTGATTATCAACCTGCTGAAGATGCTCTTACTGCAATCAAAGCAAAAGCAGAAAACTTAGCAAACCAAATTAACGCTGTTTATGCAACCTTAGATGAAACCGATGGTCAAGAAGTTTACTACACCAAAAAGGTTGATATCGATCTATTAAAAGATGCATACGACAGCTTTGATGCTACCGAATACAACAACTTACAAAAATACTTCCAAGATACATATCCTGCTGAATACGCATTAATGAACCAAATGTTAGATTACTGCGCAGCAGTTGAAGCAGATATCGCAGAAGTAATCGAGTTAATTAACGCAATCGGCACCGTGACCTACACCACCGAATGCGAAGCCGCAATTATCGCTGCTGAAACCGCATACGATGCTTTAGATAACGACGTTAAGAATGAAACTTACATTCCTAACTATCAAACTTTAGTAGACGCTCGTGCTGAATACGACAGAATTAAAGCTGCAGTTGATAACGTTGTTTCTTTAATCGACGCTATTGGCACCGTAGTTTTAACTGAAGCTTGCGAAGATGCAATCGTTGCTGCTGAAACCGCATACGCTGCTTTAGCAGATGCTGACATTGACCAAGCAAACGTTCCAGCAGAAAAGAAAGCAATCTTAGATGCTGCTAGAGCAACCTTTGATGAATTAAAGGCTAAAGTTGAACAATGGATGTCAGAAGTTGACGCTCTCGCTGGTGACGACGTTAACGCATTATGGCAAATTGACCTTGACGTTATCAAGGATCTAAACGACAGATACAACGCTTTCGATGCTAATGAACAAGCATACGTTGCAGCAAAGAAAGTTGTTTTAGAATCAGTTGAACAAAGAACTAGAGATATCGCAAATGAGGTTCAAGATAGAATTGATGCATTAAATTCAATCACTATTGATAACGAACAAAAACTTGCTGATTTATTAGACTTAAATAAAGATTTCTACGACGTAGAAGAAGGCTTACACGCTACTCAACAATCTAAGTTTGACGGCACTGCAAACTTCTTAGGAGATAGAATCTTAGACAAGACTTTATTAGATGCTAAGATGGCTAAGTACTATGCAGCAAACCACTTTGACAAGGCTGTTGCCGCTGTTAAAGCAGACGTTGACGCAGGCTTCTACTTCAAACAAGACGTTATTTTAATGGATACCTTGTTCGTAGTTTACAACTTAATGGACGTTGAAACTAGAACTATGGTTAAATCTTATGCAGACCTTCAAGCAGTTGAGGCAGCATACGTTGGCAAGACCATCGTTGACGCTGAAGATTTAGACGAAGCTAAAGCTGCAGAAATTAAACAAACCACTGATGCTCTTAACCAATTAATCGAAGAAGCACACGCTGAAATCGATCAATTGAATAAGGAACTCGAAGCTGCTAAATCAAGCGCTACTACCGCAACCGTTATCGGTGTTATCGGTTTAGTAATCGCTATCGCAGCAGTAGTTCTAGTGTTTGTTAAAAAGAAATAGTCTTCTAACTTAAACAAAAAACTCCTTAAGAATTAGCGTAATGTTCTTAACGAAGAAATCACGCTAACCGAGTAGGACGAAGAAAAATCCATCATGGACGAGAGTCTGTGATGGATTTTTCTTTATGCTGTCGCTCATCAATATTTGCATCGCAGTAATCAAAGAGTACGGCCGTGAAAAAAGTTGGATTTATTTTCGAAAAAGTGCTGGACTTCCTCTCTCTTCTGTGGTATGTTGTTGTGCTAACAGGAGGTGCAACACATGAACAACCCAATAAAAGAACTATGGCACGGAAACATAATTCCGCAAGAGGACAGCCGAACAAACTCCAAGGAGATGAAGGAACTCCTTGGTTATATGGCAAGGCATCACGAGGACTTGGAAAAAAGCTTCACGGACGAGTAGAAAGAAACATTTGAAAAGTTCCATGATTGCTGGAGCGAGTACATGAGCCTCGCCGAAGCAGCCATCTTCGAGTATGCCTTCAA
>JAFTKC010000009.1 GCA_017456055.1 Clostridia bacterium
TTGTTCTGGATATAGACCGTAGTCACATTGATATAGATAGCCTCTATGCTCCCACTCTCTCATGTTTTCGGAAGTGTAAACTACTGCCGAGCCACCTGCATCTGGAATAGAAGTTGAAACCATCATATAGTAAGTGCCGTCGTCATACCAAACGAAAGGATCACGGAATTGTTCTCTCTCACCTTGCGTGTTGTCGTTTGGTTGGGTAATTACTAACTTGTCTTCTACAACCCAATCAACTAAATACGGGTCGTTAGGGTCAGCAGCGTGCGCAAAGGCAACGTTTTGTCCACCGTGGTTAGGGTTGCCGTATAGGTTAGTTCCCGCCGTAATAACAAGCCAAGGCGTTCCGTCTGGGCCTATGCAAGCGCCACCCGTCCAAATACCTTCTGGGCAAATTCCTGAGGTTGGAGCAACTGCGTCCTTAACGTATTCCCAATGAATCATATCGTCACTTACCAAGTGTCCCCAACGAATTTGCGACCAATATGGACCTGCTGGATTATGTTGATATAAAACGTGATATTTACCTTTATAGTAGAAAGGTGAGTGTGGCTCGTTCATCCAAACTGCCGGTGGAAGTGCGTGATATTGAGGACGATATCTATCCCCTGCGTAAACTGAAGAGTCTAACGCAATATCATTCCAATCTAGTTCGGGGTGAACTCCTTTAGAATCGGTATCCTTATATTCGTTTGCAACTTGTTTAGGAGTTAAAGCAGAAGAATAAATCTTAACTTCGTCTAAAAGTCCCGAAACCATTTGTCTTTTAACACCAAATTCTATTTGTGGACTAACGTAGCAACCAATACGCAAAGGTTCTTCAGTAGAAATAATGGAAGTTGCTTGAAGGTCAGGAATTAACGCTTCATAAGACTTTTCGCCGTTAAAGAACAATGCGATATATCCCCTTGCGCCGTCGAAAGTGATAGCAACGTGTGACCATTCGTAGAGTGGCAAAGCGTTAATTGGATCGTAGAAACCAACTACTACGCTTTCGCCCGTCTCCTCGTTATAGAGAGCGAGTTGAACGCCCCAAAGACCTAGTCTGCCGTAGCCAAGCAAGAATCCTTCACCCATTTCGATATCACCCTTGTTGATAATCGAAGTTAAGCGAGTGTGTCCCGCAGCGTCAGACGCTCCGTCGTATTGAACGATATTTTCAAAAACTCTTGGAGCAACCCAAGCCGACATAGTGATTGCAGACTCTGGCGCTTCAAACTCTTTGTTTACGATATTGTTAGAGAATCCGTCCATATAAAGAGCGTTGCCCTTAACGCCCTTTCTTCTAAGTGGGTCGTTTGGCTCTTTGAAAAGATTTTCCGCGTTCGACTCGTTAAACACGTAGTTTATAGTGTAATCTTCGCCACTAACCGATTCTTTTGCTAGACATCCAGAAGTTTCGTCTAAAGAATAGTGTAGTGCAAGAGTGTTAGACTCTATGTTATCGCCGTCTTGATTATCGCAACCAACGGCAGTTAAACTAAAGAGCATAACGCTACCTAAAATTAATGCTATAGTTTTTTGTAATTTCATAATTGTTCCTCTTACATTTTAAGTCCGGCAGTGCCAAAACCTTGTACGATATATTTTTGCGCCGCAACGTAGATAATGAATATTGGAATACTCGTTATAATAAGCGACGCCATTATTTCACCTGTAGTTATTCCCTCTATGCTTTGAATTGACATAAGAGCCGTTTGAATTGGTAAAAGTGGCCAAGATCCGTCGTTTGCAGATGGTAAAATCATTGACGGCCAGAGATAGTCGTTCCAAACGCCGATAAAGCAGAACACTGCAACGGTTGCTATAATTGGTTTTGATAAAGGCATAATAACCTTTGCAAAAACACCCATAGTGTTCGCTCCGTCAATTCTAGCAGCCTCTTCGTATTCTTTTGGAATACCCTCAAAGAACTGAGTAAACAAGAACACGTTGAATATGCTTATAGTTGCCGGCAAAATTACGCCTAGGACGGACATTTCTTGCTTTAGTCCTAGCATAATCTTTACGATTGAGTAGAGTGGAATTATTGACGTTTCTACAGGAACTACTATTAAAAAGATGATTAAAAATGATAGTAATCTTTTTCCTGGGAAACGAAGTTTTGCCATAACGTAGCCCGCTAGTCCGTTTATTAAAACGTTTAAGACGATAACTATTGCCGCGTAGATAAAACTGTTCAAAGCGTACTTCCAAATATCGTAGTTTACTAAAACGCTTTCGTAGTTAGCAAACATAGTGCCGAGATTTGCAAAGTCTGGAAGGAACATATTTAGACTTCCTAAACTTGAAGCGTACGCCGATTCACTCTTAGTAGACGTTGCTAGCATATAGATTATTGGGAAAAGGAATATTAGCGATAAAACTATTCCAACAACGTGATAAATTATTGCTTTAACCGTATTTTTAGCAGGCTTTTTATTTGGTCTAAAGTTAGGTAAATCTTTAACTAAATTTTTATCCATATTACTTCTTCTCCCTAAAAACCCTACGTTGAATAAGAGTTATAGCGCCGATAAATATGGTCATGATGAGCGCAACTGCCGAAGATTGACCTACCCAACGGAAAGTATAACCTTGTTGGTACATATAGTACGAAAGAGTGACGGTGTGATCTTGATATCCCGTCATTAACATCGGTTGCGTTAAAATTCTGCACGCGCCGATAAAAACGGTGATAATAATGTATACGAAAGTTGAACGTAGTCCCGGCCAAGTGACTAGCCAAAATTTACGCCAGCCGTTTGCCCCGTCGAGAGATGCCGCTTCGTATAGTTCTTTACGAATATTTGAAAGCCCCGACAAGAATATTAACATTTGATAACCGCAACCTTGCCAAGCGCTAAGCACGATTATACAAGGCATAGCAGTATTAGGATCTCTAAGCCAATCGTGAGGAGCAACACCGAATATTCCAAGTAAAGAGTTAAGCAAGCCGTTTTCACCAGGCGCTAGAATTTGTAGCCATAAAAACGACGTGACGCTAAGTGAAATTACTACGGGCGCAAAGAAACAAACCTTAAAGATTTTGCTTCCTATTCCTGGACGATTAACAAAGAGCGATAGTAAAAGCGCCGTTCCAATTTGAAGTGGCACAACTCCTACCACGAAAACGATAGTGTTTTTAATTGCGTGATATAGAGTTCCCTTGGTTGCGAGTTCACTAAAGAAAGCCTTAAAGTTATCAAACCATATAAAATTTATGTCGTTAGGTTTCAATAAGTAATAATCGGTAAAGGCGTAGCCCAAAGAATAAAGAATTGGGAGCATTATAAATAAAAATGCTAGAACTATCGCGGGCAAGAGCATTAAGTATGCCGTTAAACTTGATTTTACGCGATAAACTTCCTTACGCCTTTTCGCAGTGGCTAAGTCGTAAATGGCAAATCCAGCGAAAGCGATTATAAATATTGCGAGTATAATTAGTGTGGTATTAAGCATTTTTCTACCTTAGTTTTGTCTTTAATAAAAGCGAATTTTTATTTTTTAGCCGTGAAGATTTTGCAATTTATCCATTTCTAGTTGCAAAGTATTGGTTGCCGCTGCTAAAAGAGTGCTAACTTCACTAGTCTTTAAGCCGGTGATTACTTGGTTAAAGGTAGTTGAGAAGGTTGGATATGCAACGGTCACAGGACGTTCTTTTCCAGAGAGTTCAAGTTGTTTTAATAAGGTGTATTCTGGAGTTCCAACAGCATAGGTATTTTCCACGTCTTTACGAGCAGGAATCATACCCGTTGCGTCGGTTATAGCCTTAGAACTTTCAGCAGAAGTCATCCATTTTAGAAGTTCTACGATAGCCGTCTTGTCGGTGTGGTGATTATTGGTGATTGCGTAAGACCAACTACCCGTTGCGCTTGCGGCAATTGCGTCCTTAGGATATGGCAACAAGCCCCATTCGTCACGATTTTTAAAGTGTTCTTTATATTTGTTGTCTAAATCAGGAATAGTCCAACCAGAAGACAAGTACATACCAACTTTACCCGTAAAGAAATCGGTTGCTCCAATTTCGTAAGAAGTATACCCTGCGGTGATTAAATCTTTAATGAATTGGAATCCCTTTGCAGTTTCAGCAGAATTATAATAGCCGTTAGCAACGTAGCCGGTGCTATCGGTGAAACTACCGCCTGCAGCGTGGATAAACGAATATAGTAGATATGGTGCAGTTTCGTCCTTTACAGCGTCTATACGCATATCAACTGGAGTGCAATGACTTTTAAGTTGCGCGCATACTGCCTTAAATTGTTCAAAAGTCCAAGGATTTTCAGCAGTATAACCACTTACGTTAATTCCCGCTTGATTGAAAATCTTCTTATTATAGAAAAAACCTGCGCTTGATTCTTGAATTGGCAAGCCGTACAATTTTCCGTCGTATTTATTAAGCGAATAAAATTTTGCTTGGTCTTCACTAGAAATCAAGTTAGAGATATCGTAAAGTAATCCCGACTTAGCGTATGCCGCCGTGTTAGGAGCGTCGAAAGTGACGATATCTGCTAGCGTGCCTTCAATTTGGTTATTGAGAAGTTCGGTTTCGTAGCCAGAAGCACCTGCAGTACGAGCCTTAAACACTGCTTGAGCCTTAATTTTCTTATCTTTGTAGGCGGCGTTAAAAGCGTTTATTCTCTTTTGGTAGGCTTGACCTTCAGTAGCCGACTTGTCTACGTGGAACATAATCTTTACGATAGTATTTCCGTCCTTGTCGGTAGATTCTTCTCCTGGATCACCGCCACAAGCGGTCATGCCGAAAGATAAAATCAACGCAAGCATAACTGATAAAATTGCAGTTAAAAGTTTTTTCATCTTTATTCTCCTTATGTTTACTTAAATTTTCCTATTTTTTAGTGGTTGAACCTAAAACGAAACGAGTTTCTAACACCGTTCTAGTTTGAGTTGTTTCACCACGAATTTTTTTAATAAGTAGGTCTACGATTTTTCTAGCCATTTCTTCAATCGGTTGCTCTACGCAGGTGATTTGATTAACGCTCCATTGCGTAAATTCGCCGTCGTAAGAAATTATTTGCATATCATCTGGAATTTTTCTCCCACTATCCACGGCGTTTTTATAAAAAACTTGAGAGAGCGAATATCCTGAAACGAAAACTCCATCCACTTCGGGATACTTATTCATAAAGTCGTTTACGAGCCTACTCTCGTCGCCGTGCAGAATAATCTCGTTAACCGAACGAACGGGCATATTCTTCTCTTTCATAAGGTCGATATAGGCCCTTTCCCTATCCATAACTTCCGACTCAACTAACGGCTTAGAACCTATAAAGCCAACTTTCTTCGCTCCTTTTTCAATCATATATTCGAGCGCTTTTTTAGTTGCGTCGTAGTTATTAGAAGTCACGTAAGGCACGTCTTTGCTAAAAGTTCTATCGATAGAAACTATCGGGCAGTCCTTAAACACCTTTTCGTCGTGCATAAAGTGAGTCACAAACACTGCTCCGTCCACTTCTCTACGCTTAATTCGGCTAATAATCTCCACTTCCTTTTCCACTCTTTGTTGAGAAGAAACCAAAAGTACGGTATATCCAAACTTATCAGCCTCGTCTTCTATAAAGTAGGCGAGTTTTGCAAAGAAGGGGTGATTTATTACGGGAACTAACAAGGCAATAATCTTAGTTTTGTTTTTTCTAAGTTGCGAAGCCATTTTATTGGGCGAATAGTTTAACTCTTTCATAGCGTCTAAAACCTTATCTCTGGTCTTATCGCCAACGGCCTTTTGTTTATTGATAACTCTAGAAACCGTTCCTATTCCAACTCCCGCTTTTTTTGCTACGTCCTTAATTGTTGGTGCCAAGTTTTTTTCTCCTTAGTATTAAGATGAGCGCAACTACTCCACCTGCTAAAACTACTCCACCAACGCTAAGCCCTATGATTAAACCAACGTTTGAACCTCCGTCTTCAGTAGCGTTCGTGCCTAAACCGACTACGGTAATAGTCACTTCTTGGTCGTTAATCATTACCGTGTTATATTCTTCGGTAAGTAATTTTGCCGACAAGGTTAGAGTGTTGTTTTTAATTGAGTAGTCTTCACTACTAACTTCTGCTCCGTTAACGGTTAGAGAAGTTAATTTTACGTTTCCAAGATAAATTACTGCGTTCGTTCCTTGTTGAACGGTCGTATCTAACAAGGTAGTTTGTGGAATTGCCGTCACGTTTACGGTAAATTCAAAAGCGCCTGCGTGAGTGTACGCCTTAAATGCGTAAGTTCCAACCGAAAGAAGTTCAAAATATCTTGAACTTATGGTAAAGAATCTACCAGATGCCGTAAAGAAGGCTTTTTCCACCTTTTCGTTGTTTTTAGTTAAGTTATATAAAGTGATTACTTCTTGCTCAGCGTCACCTGAAACGGTTAAATCTCCACTTGAGTAAGAATATTTATCAATGACGTTTACGATTGACTTAAAGGTTGCCTTGCCCGAGTAAACGTTTAATCCAAAAAGTCCTTCTTGTGGCTCGTCTTGATCTAGGGTAGCAGTGATTGCAAGTCTTCCGTTGATATATCCTTTAATATCGCTTCCACTTGCTTCTACCTTTAAGGTAATACTACTAGTGTCGATTCCGTTAGCGCTTGCTCTGCCGATTTCTCCATTTTGCGACCACATTTTAACAATCTTTTCATTGTTGTCGTAGTTGAAGATTATATATTTACTCATATCTTCGTTTGCTCTAAAGATAAACGCTGCCGCAATTGCTTCTAGGCCAAAGTTAACTGAACACTTAAAGTCGCTTGCGCTTTGAGTTGATAGCAAATATCCGTCGCCTGCAGAAGTGCTTGCTATGATGCTCGTTCCATCAACTAACCAACTTCCAGAAACAATTCCCGATGAAGTAAATGGAATATCGCTGTTTGGCGTTCCTCCGTAAACTTTAACTTGAATAGTCTTTTCTTGTTGTCCACAAGTCACTTTTAGGCTAGCGTTTCCTGAAGATAACGCTTTTAACTTGATTCCACCTACAACGTTTTCAAAACTAACAACCGATTCGCCTTCTACAATTTCCCAAGTGATTTCTCCACCTGCAGTAGAGTAAGCGGTTAAAAGTTTTTCGTTAGTGATAACGGTGTCCATTTCCACTTCTTCGTCGCTAACGTATAATACCGTTTCGCCTTGTACAGGCTCGAAAGTTCTCCAAATTGACGCTATTTCGTTAACCTTAAGGCTATCTACGGTCACAGTATCGCTTGCCGAAAACTCTGCCTTAACAGAATATGGCGAAGCCAACGTCAATACGTAGAAAGGAATCTTAAAGTCGTCGCAGAAAACTTCCACACCGCCGTTGTCGGATAAAATATAGAAGTTTTGAGTTCCCGAACTTCTAGGTCCTGAAACGTATCTAAATCTATAGTCTTTAATACTTAGTCCTGCTGAAGAAGTAAATCTACGGTCTACGAAATATCCTTCTTCTTTAGTCCAACCGATTTCGGTGTATTCGTCTTCACTAACGTTGATTTTTATCGAAATATCAGCGTCGTTAGGGTTAGTAATAGTGGTGCTCATCTCAAATACGTGAGTATTTATAGATGATAAAATATTTTGTCCGTTTGCATTAACCGTAGCGTTAGATAAATTCAAAATTTCCGTCTTAGAAAATGCGTTGCTATCCTTTATGATAGGAGTTTGGGTTAAGATATAGCCGTTGCCTTCATGAACTAAGTTCCAAATAACAGGCATAGTCATACCACTTCCGTTCCAAACTTTTCTCGCATTAGCGTAAATACCGCTGTCGGTGGTTGCAGGAACGCCTGCAAACCAACTGAGAGAAACTATTTTTCCGTAGTATTCGCTTAAGTTATCGCTAATACTGAAAGTTTGTCCCGCATAAGAATCTGCGCCGAAATCCATTTTTTGAAAGTCACTTGCGTCAATATCTCCGCCGTCCTTGTCCTTAAAGGTTATTAAGTTTCCGTCGTAAGACATTTGAGTGACGATATATTCCCTAGAAGTTAAGGTAATAACGGTAAATTCTCTGCCGTCACTTGCCTTCATATGAACTACGTCTGGGCACTCTGGAGCAATAGCGTCAAATTCACCTGCATAAGTCCAATTTAAAAGGTCGGTAGATTTTAAAAACCATACTCTATTTGCTTGTTGACCGGTTAAAGCCATACCCCAAACGGTAGTTTTATCTCCAGACTTTTCAACCGAGAAAATCTTAGGGTCACGACAAGCAACCTTTTCGTAAATTCCGTCTTGACCGGTTGCAATAGTTTGGTCAATAATTTTACGCTTGGTCCAAGTCATACCGCCGTCGTCACTAGACATAATCATTTGGTCTTGCATACCACCGTCTCTAGTATAGAAAGCGATAATTCCGTTACCGTTTCCGTTAGGGAACCAATTTAGGCTATCGATAGCCGAACTAGTTCCTAAAGTATATTCGTACGCCGAGCCAGACCACATATAGCCTACGCCCGTACCCCAGTCTTCATCTGGGAATAAGCATATAGGCAAGAGTTCCCAGTGCGCAAGGTCGGTACTTCTAGCGTGTCCCCAATACATATCTCCCCAATAGTTATTGTATGGGTGATGTTGATAGAATAGGTGATAATATCCGTCGTAGTATACTAATCCGTTAGGATCGTTATTCCAATGCGCATATTGTGAAAAATGATATTGGTTGCGATATAATTCGGTATAATATGAATAATCGCTTTCACCAAAATAAACGTCATCAAACACTACTTTTGAATTAAAGCAGTTATAACCAATTTTACCACCTTCGTACGCTACGTTTTGTGGAAGATTAGTAAGTTCGTCTAGTTTTATAACGTTGTCCACGCCGAATCTACGGATATTGTCTGCGTAAAATTCTGCATAAACGCCGTCGTCTTCAGGTGTGATAACTACCTTTAGTTGAACTTTTTCAATATCTTTAACCTTATTTCCAACGAGTCTTCTTTCGCTATCGGTCATTTTATCGTTTCCAATAAAATAATCGGTTAAAAGTTCGGTTGGAATTATGGTGTTTAGATCGTTTTTGCCAAAATAAATAAGTTTAACTAGGTTTGCTTCTCTATCCACGTTGAAGACCCAATATCTATCTTGGTCTTCAGCACCGAAAACTAAACCTGCAGCAACGCCCCTTTCAAATGAAACGGTTGCCGTGTAAACGAACTTATCGGTTTTTTCTAAAGTAGTTTCTTCTAATAAGAAACTATCCGTACTACTTTCCATGCTAGTTCCTTCTGCCATAACTTTGGTAGGCATAACTAAAAACGCCAACGAAAAGCAAACTATTGCTAAAATTGATAAAAGTGATAATTTGATTTTTTTACTCATTTTTCTTTTTCTCTTTTTTTATTTTATATATTGATTTATGGTTTCTAAAGTTGGTAAGTTGTCAATTGCTCCGCGTCCCGTAGTATTTAATGCGCCCGAAATATTGCCAAACTTAATTGCTCTATCTAAATTCTCGAAAGTAAATTCTCCGTTTAACTTATCTAGAACTGACAAAGCGCCTGCAAAGAAAGCATCTCCAGCCCCCGTGGTGTCAACCACTTTAACTTTAATAGAGCCTTGAGAATTTTTCTTTCCTTTATATCTCCACTCGCTACCCTCTTTCCCAAGAGTGATTAAAACGAGTTTATCATTAAGGGAATTCTTTATATACTCTTCGGTGAAGATTAAAACTTCGTCCTCCGAGAACTTTACGATATCTGCTTTTTCAAGGATTTTCTTGTAGGTCTTAACGGCAGAATCAGTATCTCTAAATATATCCGTGCGGTAGTTAACGTCAAAGGCAACGAGTTTGTTTAGTTTGCGCGCTCTTTCTATAACGTCTAGCGCGTATTCCACGCAACTATCGGTTGCCATCATAAGAGAGCCTATACAAACGATATCTGCCTTTTTTATAAGTTTGTCGCTAACTTCGGGCAAGAAATAGTCTGCCGTGTTTTTTCTATAAAAGCAAAACGACCTTTCCCCCTCTTCGCTTAGTTCTACGAACGCAAGCGTAGTGTTTCTCTCCTTATCTTTACCTATATAGGTAGTGTCCATACCAAAATCTTTAGCAAACTTTAATAAAAAGTCGCCTATAAGGTCGTCGCCAACGTTTCCAATGAACTTTACGTCTGCACCGAATTTTTTTAGTGCGCACGCAACGTTAAATGGTGCGCCACCCGCTTTTCTCTCGTAAGTAATCGCTCCATTTTCACTCTTGCCAATCATATCGGCTAAGATTTCGCCTATACAAAGAATCACTTTAAGCCTCCGTATTAACTTCTTCAGCAGATAACTTTTCTAACTGAATTTTTCTTTCTTTAATTTCTGCAATCATAAAAATTGACGTTCTAACTAACAAAGTTATAAAAAATGCTACTATGGAAACTACGGTTATTAAACTTCTCTCTACCATAAAAGAAATAATTACGGTAAGGATAGCGGTAATAAGTCCCGTCCACCAAAGGTAAACACCCACAATTTTAAGTGAAGCGCCAAACGTTTTGCAGGTTTCTACTCCTTTAAGAGATAGAATCGAGTGCATTAACATTGCAACCACAATCACCATAAGAGCAATTATAGGCACGAGCCTAATGGTATTCATTATGTATATATAGGTGCTTAAATCCACCGTTTCCATAAACGAGTTTTTAATAAAATCATCTACTGCTCTAACTTGACCTTCTGGTGGGAAATATCCCTCTATTAGTTTTCCGTCTGAAAAGCAAGAATAAAATCCGTAGAAGAACACGTCCATTTTTCCGTCCGTTTCAAACGAGCCAACCATACAATCGTCAAACACCATTAAAAACTTATCTTCGCCCTTGCCGATTAGTTCGTGGAAATAGTAATTTCTAAGTAGTGGAACTTTCGACGTCGTTTCATATTCACTAATGCTTGGATAATACTCGCTAAAATAGAGTTCGTAAATGTCTCTATTATATTGAGTTTTGGTTATCTCTTCTCTTTCAAGTTTAGAAGATAATTCGCTGATAGAAGATTTAGTCTCTTCACTTGCTCCTTCTAGATAAGCCTTGAAGTCCTCCACCAAATTATCGTCTAATTTGAGTTCACCACCCGTATACTTTAACTTAAACTCAAAGTTTTTTCTAGCAACTTCGTTTAAGGTTAAATAGTCGGCGTAGGAAATAACCGTCTTTTCACTATCTGTTGAAACGCAGTAGGCTTCTACTTCAGCAAGCGTGTCTGCAGGGCGAGTGTCAACGACTAGTTTATATCCGTCGTTAGAATAATTGATTGCTTGATTTTCATCAGCAAACGTGTTAATTATAAGCGCATTATCAAATTCACCGCCACGAGTTGCCTTAATTTTTCCATCCTCAAACAAAATATTTATTCCGTAAGCGCTAGTAGGGTCCATAAAAGCAACCCTCACCATACTCTTAAAAGAAGTGGCGTTATTATATTGCGAACTAAAAGGCAAAACGTCTGCCCCAATTACGCCTATACATAAATATATTAGCGCCAAAATTAAGGATAGAAATAAATTTGTATATCCTCTTTTCACCCCTTCTTTTGAACGCTTGTTCGAAAAGAAAGAGAAGAAAAAGAATTTAAGCCAATTTTTCATAATTTAGTCGTTTCCGTATTCTCTTGACATAATCGAAAGTTCGGTTTCAACGTCGAAAAGATGAACGAACTTTTCGTTAAATTTAATACTAACCGTATCCCCTGCAACAAGGTCGTTTCTATCGGGAATGGTCACGATATAATCATCACCCTTATCTTCTAAACGAACGAAGAGCTGCGTGGTGTTTCCTAAAATTTCTTTAATTACCAATTTAGTTTTAACGCCATTTTTAGCAACGCTAATGTTTTCACCTCTAGCGCCTAAAACAACCTTGTGTTCTTCTCCGTCTAAGTACGCCTTATCAATAGTGCGTAAAGTTTTAAGTGATAAAGACGTCGTTTGTCCATCCTTAAAGGCCACTTTTAACTTTTCACCCTCTTTTTTAATAGAAACTTCAAAGAAGTTCATTTGTGGAGTGCCTATAAAGCCTGCAACAAACTTGTTATCTGGATAATCGAAAAGATTTGTAGGCGTATCGATTTGTTGAATAACGCCAAGTTTCATAACTACGATTCTAGTACCCATCGTCATCGCTTCGATTTGGTCGTGCGTCACGTAGATAAAGGTAGTTTTTAGTTGATTGTGAAGTTTAACGATTTCCGATCTCATAGCCGTTCTTAGTTTAGCGTCTAAGTTAGATAGTGGCTCGTCAAGCAAGAAAACCTTTGGTCCTCTAACCATTGCTCTACCTAAAGCAATACGTTGACGTTGTCCACCAGACATTTCGCTTGGCTTTGAGTCAAGAAGTTCTTCAATACCGAGTATTTCAGCAGCCCACTTAACCTTTTTGTCGATTTCTTCCTTTGACATATGAACGTAATCAAATAGTGGAACAAATGTGTTGAAGAAATAATCTAAATCTTTTTCCGTTTCCTCTACACGTTTTTCCTTTAACTCTACTTGCTCTTCAAGGAAACGAATTTCCTTTTCATAGTATTCTTTTTTCTCTTTAGCGTCTTCAAGCGCTGAATTTAAACGATTTAATACTTTTTCTTTAGTAGAAGTTTGCTCTGCACTTTTTGCCAACTCTATATCATTATATAATTTAGCGATTAAAACTTCTGCCTTGTCTATACCCAACGTGTATTGATCTATAGTTCTATAGGCAGTTTTTAAATCTCTCTCTAACTTACTAAGGTTTTTCTCAAGTTCGGCAATTCTCTTTTTGTCAATACCAACTACTTGATTGCCATCACTATCTAGTCTAGGGGTTGGAATTTTACGAATTCTAAGCCCGAAAGCAATATTGTCGTACGCCGTTAAGTGTGGATAAAGGGCATAACTTTGAAAAACCATCGCTATATCTCTATCTTTAGCGTCAACGTCGTTAACTAAACGGTCCCCAATATAGAGTTCGCCACTGCTTATTTCTTCTAAGCCCGCAATCATACGAAGGGTGGTAGACTTACCACAACCAGATGGCCCAACGAAAACGATAAATTCCCCGTCGTTAATTTCCATACTGAAGTCTTTAACGGCAATGAAATCACCACTTCTCTTTTTTGCTTCGCCTTTGGCGTTTTTCTTAGCCTTTCCCGTACCTGGATATACTTTGTAAACGTGTCTTAATAATAAATTAGCCATTTTATAACCCTCTTTTCCCTATACTTTGGGATTATCTCAATTCTATTATACTACATCAAAAACGAGATTACAAGCATTTTTGGAAACGTTTCCAAAATTTGTTTAAAAATTTTTTTTCGCCACAACATCTTGTGTTTTTGATAAAAAAGCCTAAAAATAATTACAAATAAAATTTATGCATAAAATTCTCAGCTTAAAAAAGTCTTATCTCTGTAGGTCTTTTTAACTTTAGAGTGTTCAAAAAGTACGTACTCTTTTATTTTTAATTTCGGATAAAATTGTATTTATGAGCTTTACGCAAGAAAAATTTTTAAGAGATAAAGAAGAAAAGATAAAAAGTTTGATTAAAGAAGGAAATCCTCGTTTTACTAAGATTGTCAACTTTTTACACTTGTATTATCGCTTAAAGAATTTATCAGGGAAAGCGCCGATTTTTTATGTTTTTGAGGCAGTATACATCAAAGAACTTTCACTTCCCGCCTGGAAATTGGCTCTATATTGCAATCTTTCAAGAACAACCTTATTTAATTATCGAAACGAAATAATAAGCGATTTTAATATTTGTCTAACAGAAAATCTTATAAATGAAAAAATTATCTTACACACGGAGGAAAAACATGACAGCAAATGAAGTTATACAACATCTAATACAATTATACACAGAATACCTAGAAGAACTTAGTAATCAAACCCGCAACGATTTTATACACGGAGAAATGACAGCATACGTAGAAACACTTGAAATAATACAATACTGGAGCGAAGCAAAGCAAAACGGCTTAGATTATAGAATTGAGGATAAATATAAAATTTAGAAATTAAGCACTAAAGAAATAATTGAATAAAGCAAAAGGTGGAGCACACGCTCCACCTTAAAATTTTTAGGCACTAATTATATCCGAAAGACTTCCGTTTGCTCCGTTAGTACCACTTTGGCCGTTTCCGTTGTCGCCAGTACCATATTGGCCACCAGCACCTCCTCTTCCATATAGCCCTCTAGTTCCACTAACAGTTAAATTAATATTTTGTTCTGACCAAACAAAGTTTAGAGAATACGTTGCGCCACCATTACCGCCGTTTCCACCGTTTCCGCCATTACCACCCTTTCCAGGAGTACCGATTGCAGTATTGATGCCACCATTACCACCGACGCCACCAGCGCCACCAGCACCACCAGTACCGCCTCGTCCACTAGTACCAACAGTAAACGAAAGTATAACGTTTGAACCTGACATAACCTGCTTGGAGGTAGAATTTGCAAAAGGCAACCCAGCTTTTCCACCGTTTCCACCGTTTCCGCCATTACCACCAGCGCCACCAGTACCACCAGTTCCAGCAGTGTTTAGGAATCCAGCATTACCGCCGTTGCTACCATTACCACCAGTACCACCGATACCACCGTTTCCACCAGCGCCACCATTACCGCCAACGAGTTCGAGAGACCCCGAGCCAGAAATGGTAAGTTTACCACCCGTAGCAATTACAATAGCATCAGCGCCGTTGCTACCATTTGAGCCATTTCCACCAGCAGTTCCAGCAGAGCCAGGATACCCATTTTCACAAGCGCTAGAAACCGTTTGTCCAACAGTTCCGTTAGTTCCTGCCGAACCATTATAACCATTAGCGCCATTACCACCATTAACGGTTAAAATGGCTTGGTTTTTTAAGTTTACATTTAAGAATTTAGTAGTTATGGCAGGACTAGCCGCATACAAATAGTTATCAGAACTGCCTCCAGTTAACTCAGTAGATCCATTAACGGACAAATTACAAGTTGCTGAAGAAGCAGAAATCGCATAACTTCTACCCGTAGAAGTCAAAGAAACCTGTCCATAAGTATCAAGATTGATGGTATTAGCGTAAGAGCACCCAATAACTGAACTACTACAAGAAAAGTTGACGTTGTTTAAGATTAATTTTAATTCATTAGATCGTTGACCTATAGAGATGTTGATTCTATAGGTTTTATTTAGATTAGAAGTCAACCCAAAGAAAGAAACCTGCGACATCGTGCTATCAATCGTATATTGTCTTAAGGTAGTTGTAGAGAAGCCGTCCATATGAATAATAACGGCGGCAGTATTGAAATTGCCGGAACTAATATTTGTAATTGAATTTGAACTAGCGTTAACTTCTTTCCCAATCCAACTTGCCTCTAAAACGACGTCCTCACAGCATCCAACGAGAATACTAGTGACAACCGTACCATTTAGTTTCCAACCGCCGAAAATATATCCTAATTTTTCTATTTCTGGAAAATCTTTGACCCCTTCTTCAATGGTAAACGTAGTCGTGTAAACGGGAGTAGTTCCATCCATAAACTTAGCAGTGTAAGATATAATCTCATAGTGAGCATAGAGCGAAGAAGAATAATTTTTGAGCCAGTCTCTAATGCCGTTTCCGTTTTCATCGGTATATCTAACGTTTTCGCTATCGAAATAACCTATAAATTTATATCCGTTTCTTTGTGGAACGTCAAATGCGTTTTTACACCCATAGGTAGACCAACCCTCCTTAAACAATTCATTTCCTATATAGAGATTAACGTCATAAGTGTTTGCCGCCCAATGAGCGCTTAGAGTGATACTACCCCAGCCCTCGTAGTTAGGAGAAATATCAGGCATTAAAGTTTCGTTAAAGACCTGCCCATTTTGATAATTACTAATACCATAAGCAGAAATTTTCCAACTTAAGAAATTATGTCCAGGCTTAGCCTCTGGGTCGTCGATATCTTCGGGTAAAGGAATAGTTTCGCCATACTCAACTCTTTCTTCGTAAGCGGGATTGCCATCTGCCCTATCAATAACGACTGAGTAAACTTCTTTATCGTAAAGAGGGAAAATTTTATAAACTGCCTCGCCGTCAACGACCTCTCTAGTTAAGATATTTTCTATATCAGGAACGGTTGCGCCCCAACAAGTGAGCAAATTTCCGTTTGCATCGGCAAAGCCTCTAAAGACGTGTCCCGTGACGATACGCGCGTCTGATCTCATAAAACTTAAAGTCATACAACAAACGGGACAATTAAACACCGTACCTTGTTCAATTGCAGTCTCCTGACAGACGAAATCCTCGTTTCCAAGCCAAGCGGGCTGACCGTTAATTTCGGTAATAACGAAATATTCTCTAACCCACTTAGCGTAAAGGGTTAAATTATCAGCAACGTCCCAAGTTCTAAACGCCGAGCCGTCTCTATCGGCGTACTGAACGTCATACTCGTCGAACCAACCAATAAAACTATATTCGCTTCTAGTAGAGACAGGTAAATCGTTTATTCTACCGAACTGAACGTTGACAGGATCTATAGCAGTCCCCTCTGTGACGAAGGAAGCAGTGTAAGTTTTACCAATCAATTCGGCGTATAAGCGAATAGTACCAGAAGAGCCAGTTATAATAGCAACTACGGGCTCACCCGAGAAATCGGGAGTAAAGTACCAGCCGTTAAACTGCAAGCCGTCGACAGTGACGGTAGGCGCAGATAGAACAATATCATCGCTTTCGATATTATAGGTCAAAGGATTAGAGGAAGAATTTTCGCAGTTAGAAAGGTAATATAAAATTTGATATTCGATAGGCGAATAAACAGCCTCTAGAGTGGTAGTAGTACTGAATTGATCCCACACGTCAAGTTTAGTATAGACGTTGCCAGTGTTAACGTCTTTGAAGCCGACAAATTTATAGTGTTCTTTATATGGAACAGGTAAATCTTCAAAAAGTTGAGAGCCAAAGCGCAATGTAAATTCGCCGTTAACGTCACCGCCCTTAGAATCTAAGACGACAGACGTAGAAGCCTCTAGTACCTCATTTAAAACAAATTTCTCGGTGAAGGAATCTAATTCTTGACCATAAGCGTAAACCTTAACGTCTTCTTTGGCAATAACACCACCCTCGATAATAGGGCAAAGAAGTCTTTCCATATTTATACGAGTTAAGTTTTCGCACTCGTAAAGAGCGAACTGCCCAATAGCGTCAATATTTGCAGGAATAGTAATTTCTTCGAGAGTAGAAGAAGCAAATGCAAAAGGCGCTATATATTCCACTTGTTCGGGGAACATGTCTCCAGTAATTTTCACGTGATTACCGCTATACGCAAGTAAAGACTTGCCTATGTAGAAAAAGCCGTTAGAATCGTTAACTCTATCAAGATACCAAGGAGTATCTTCGTACGCATTCAAAGAAGTTTTAACGAGGTTTTCTTCACCTGAAATGGTCAAAAGATTTTCACAGCCCATAAAGGCGTAATCACAAACCGTGTTAACGTTGTTTAAGTCAATAGCGCACAAACTTTTTGCGCCCTCAAAAGCGCATTCGCTTATTTTAACGACGCCCGTAGGAACAGTAAAACTAACTTTTAATTTTGCAGGCGCGTATCTAAGTAGAACGTTATCGGTTTTGCCGTTTGATCCGTAGGCGTATAAATCGCTTGCCGAATCGAAGAAACGTTCGTTATCGCTATCAACGTTAAAAGATTTAATATTAGAACAGCCCACAAACGCTAGTTCGGAAATTTCATTAACGTTTTTCGGTATGTTAATACTTGTTAAAGAAGTACAATTAGCAAACGCTCCCTCACCAATGGTTTCTAAAGAATCAGGTAGTGTAATAGTTTCTAGTTTAGGACAATTTTTAAACGCGCCGTCTCCAATAGATTTTAAAGTACTGCCACTTTCAAAAACTACTTCTTCAACGTTAGTAAACCCACTAAAAGCGTTGTCGGCGATATTTGTCACCGTATTAGGTATAACTACTTCGGTAATATCGTTAATATAATCTGGGAAATTATAGGTAATTTTACCATCAACTGATTCAACAGGGATTACAGAAGTGACAATACTATCTATCCCAACGACAGATTTTCCGTCAATAGTGTTTGGGATAGTAAGGGTTGTCCCTTGATTAGAATTTATTCCCATTATTACAACCCCATCGTCTACGTATCTCACTTGTTGAGCCTTTGTAGTTTGGGCTTGCTCTTCGCCTTGCACACCGCAAGACATATCTCCTACTATATAATTGATAATTGCGTCATCAAACGTTTCAAGATTATGCCCAACACCAACGTTATCAATAGTTTTCTTGCCGTTTTCTTGGTCGTTTCTATCAAACAATCTAGCAACCGGCTCAGCCCCATTATATCCAACAGCAATTTGAGAATCAAAGTGAACAAATAAGTCATCTGCTAACTTTAAATTTAAAAAGTCCTTTTTCCCAATATGCTCATATGGTTCAGGATATGCTCTTACGTAAGATAAAACGTTAGAAAACACGTTGTCCCCTACAGCCGCTTTTAAAAGATCTCCTACTAGATTTACAACATCTAATGCTTGGGCAGGCACAATAACTTCACTTACATATGCCGACAAATTGTATTTAAACAAAACCGCGTCCAATATATTCAAGAATTTCTCCCAACCAGGTTTTGTTTTCCCTATTTGCTCTATTGCGCATTGCCAAACAAAACCCAGGGTTGTATATGCGCCAATAGGCTTAAACTCTATATGGTTATACCAAGTATCTCGCTTAGCGTTCCAAGCATTTTTATAACTCTCGTATAATTCCTCGTTTAATACGTCGTATATACCAGGCGCTAAAGCCTCTTCATATTCTAATACGTCGTTATTTTCATCTTGTACTTCCGCTAAATAATTAACCTTATCGTTCATCTCTGACAAGTTTCTTGCCCACTCAAATTCACCGAGCATAGAGCCGTTGTACGGAGTACCTATAGAGTATAGAGATTTAACGTTGTATGGGTGTCCTAGCGCGTACATCATATTTATAATGCCACCTCTACTATGCCCAACCATATTAAACGTTGGTAGTTCCCCTGTTATTGCTGCATATTGATAGGAAATTGTGTCTAAAACGTATTCAAATTGAGAGTATATGTTATCGTTGCTTGAATACTTCTCGGCATTATATTTACTCATGCGTTTTGCAAAAGCCTCTTCTGTTTCACCGTTCTCTTTCATTGGTTCAATAAAAGTTTTTTCTTCAAACACTAAAACAATATGCTTATCAATCATATTGCTAACTATTTCAGTAAAATACTCTCCTGTTAAATAGTCATCCTTAGTATTCTTTAAATCGTGCTTATATATATTTATTTGCCTATTTTCACTTAATTCAATATTAGAGTATTTTGCCCTCAAGTTAGATACTCCTAAAGTAGAGTCGTTCACTTCTTCCGCCAAAGAACTCGTTTCTTCTACTATTGTTCCTTCCGTAAAGGTATCGTTAAATTTAGCACTTGCCCTTAATAGTATAACGTCTTTTCCTTCGATAGCACAATTGTCTCTTATTTGCTCAATTATTGACTTTTTGTAATATCCAAAGTCATATTTGTTCAAATTATTTTTTTCCCCATCATGTGACCAATGAGATGCATTTCCTCCTAAACCATGAGTCAATACGGTAATTTGCGGTGCGTCTGTTGTCACCACTTTTCTTTGCGTTTTTTCATCTAACTCTTCTAGACCAATTGAATAATATGTATCAGTAAAATCTGTATTTGCCTTTACCTCATACGTAAAGTAAATATATCCACAAATACAAAATATTAACGTTAAAACCAACGCAAAAATGCTTATTTTCTTAAACGTTTTTCCTAGCATACCTCTCTCCTCTTAGTTTTTTTCCCACTTTGCGTATAGGCAAGTTTCTACGTATTTTAACTCGCCGTTTTCATAATACTCTGGTGCTGGCAACCTGTCTTCTTCAAAATTCCAAGCGTTTACACACTCTGGCTCTTTATACCACCCTTTAAACTTATAACCCTCTCTTGTTGGCTCGTAAGGTGTATTTTCTATCTTTTCTCCCCTTTCAAAATCATTTATAAAAAATATATCTTCATTTGGACTTTCTTCATAATTAAAATAGTAGGTTGTATTGGCACGAATCACAAAAAACGTATCTAAAATAGGAGGATTCTTCTCAAATATTAAAGAACAATCTGTCTTATTCTTACACAATAGTTTAAAAGCCTTTTTTACCTCCTCAAAACGAAAATTCGGAATATAAAAATTTTCAATTCCAGCATAATCACTCTTTGTTTGAATCCATGTCTCAAGCAACGTAGTACGGGAAAAAAGAAAATAAATATTTTTAGGTCCTATATCTAAAGTAGAAAAATAATCTAAAGATTTTTCTCTCTCCTTTATATATGTATAAGGAATTCCTCCTTGTCTTAACCCACCTGAATTATAGGGTAAATATAGACTTTCGACGTTGTTAAATGTTGGAAATATTAGGTCTGGCGTGCCTCCAGTTCGCCGATAAGCTCCAATAAACACAACGGGCACTCCCTTGTAATATGGTGGCACGTATACCTTTTTAGGCAATTCTAAGCTTTCCTGTCCTCCCACGTCATAATAAAACTTTCTTTCTCCCTTGTCTTGGTAGTAATGTTTTCTATATAAAAGCGTTCCGTCGCTCTCAAACGTTTCTACAAAGTCCTCTATAGTTTCTTCCCTAAAACACGAGGAACACGAGGAGGAAAATATCGTCGTAGAAAGAGTTAAAATAACTAATATTATACTTAAAATTTTTTTCAGTCTCATATATCTCTCCTTTATTTTTCTTCAACATATCCCCAACTTACTGGGAATTTTTCTCTTATGTATGTTCCGTTATAATTCATATACTTAAAATTCCAATTCTCATCCCATTTTTGTCCTTTTTCAGTTGCTTCACATAGTATGTTTAAGTTCACGCACTGAAAGAACGCTGCCTCTCCTATGAAACTTACACTTTTAGGAATAACAATCTCTTTTAAGTCATTGAAACTAAAAGCATACTCTCCTATCTCTGTTAAAGTGGTTGGTAATATAAGCCTTTCATTTTTAACAATATCAACTAAGGCAAAAGCACCTATTTTTTCCAATTTATCAGGAAGCACTAATTCATTGTTAATATTGTAGCAACCAAAAAAGGCACTCTTTCCTATTTCAAGCAAGTTTTTGCCCAATGATATTTTTTCCGCTTCGGCACAAAGATAAAAAGCCTTATTTTCTATTTTTTCTACACTATCAGGAATTGATATATCTGTTAAACTTTGACAACACGCAAACGCCTCTTCTCCTATTTCTTCTACTTTATTAGGTATGGTTATTTCTTTAAGACTTTCACAATGAGAAAAAGTTTCTTTTTTTATTTCTGTAATTTCACTAGGCAAATTTATGCTTTCTAAGTCCGTACAATATTTAAATGCGCACCCTCCTATTTCCTTTACACTTTCTGCTATTTGTACGCTTTTTAAGTTTTTGCACCAAGCAAAAGCATCTGCTCCTATCTTTTCTATTCCATCAGCAATTACTACACTCTTTAATACCACGCACCCACGAAAGGCTGAATCTGCTATTTGCGTTATACTATTGCCGTTTATTTCACTTGGTATTTCAATGTGCTCTTTGTATTTTTTTGCGCACTCCGTTAATCCTACTATGGTATTGTTTTCCACAATAAACGGATCTTCGTTGCAAGACCATTTTGCATATATTTTTACAATAGTTTTTAGCTTATTTATTGACCAATCTTCTTCATATTCTCTAAGAAAGGTCGGTTCAAAATACCAGCCCTCAAATTTGTGTCCCTCTTTTGTTGGTGGCGTTTTAGGCGCTTCTATGACTTCGTTTCCTCCCGTTTGCACAAAGTAATACACGTCATCATCAACTAAAAATTGAACTCCCACGTAAATATCTTTTCCACATGCTCCACCTATAATAGCAGTAGAAAGGCAAAATAGCATAACTATGGTAAGAAATATAATGGTTTTAATTTTACTTCTTTTCATACCATCCCCCCCTATTTTTCCCACTTAGCGTATAGGCAGGTCTCTACGTACTTTAACTCGCCATTTTCATAGTATTCTGGGGCTGGCAACCTGTCTTCTTCAAAATTCCAAGCGTTTACACACTCTGGCTCTTTATACCACCCTTTAAACTTATAACCCTCTCTTATTGGCTCGTAAGGGGTATTCTCTATCTTTTCTCCCCTTTCAAAATCGTTTATAAAGAATATATCTTCATTTAGGCTTTCTTCATAATTAAAATAAAATGTTGTATTGGCTTTTTGAAATACAATTTGTGTGTTTATAAAATATTCCAAAATAAATCGAGAATTTGTGATTTGATATTCGTTTGTTATTTTTCTCTCATCAACATTTCCATTTATTGTTTCTGAAAATATATCAAAGGCTTTCCGTGTGAGAAATATTTTTTGACAATTTTCATATGAATAAAAGCTCCTAAAAGAGAAATCCTCTATATTGTTTGCCGTAAGAAAGATTGTTTTAACTTCACTAAATAGCTCTTCTGCATATAGTGAAATTGTACATGGTATATGTAAAGTTTCTACTCCATAAAAAGTTGGTTTCCAAACAGGACGCCAATTACCATAATTTTTTATCAAATCAAGATTACTAGAATCTAGACTAATTCTAGAAATGATTTTTTTATTAAAATATGCAGGAACATATACAATTTTAGGCAGTATCTCTTGTTTTTGATCACATAAAACATAATAGTTTTCGTTCGCTTTTTCTTGTGAAAGTTTTTCTGTAATCATACAATAATTAAACATTCCATCCGTTTCAAACAACGCCTCTACTTCCTCTTTAGTTAACACGTTATAGGAACACGAGGAGGAAAATATCGTCGTAGAAAGAGTTAAAATAACTAATATTATACTTAAAATTTTTTTCAGTCTCATTTCTCTCTCCTTTCTTATAGTCCTACAATATTTAGTAATTTCCAATCATTCCTTTGTTGATAAATTGATAATAAACCTTTATTTACTTGAATTTCTAAATCTACCGAACAATCTAAAAAAGCATCTATACTTTCAAGAATAACCAAAGTTTGATAGTTTTTAATTATAACTTTCGCTAAACTACTACAATCGTAAAACGCTTTAGTACTAACGTATTCTACGTTGACAGGTAAATCTACTTGCGTCAACATTTCACACCCGTAAAAAACACCCTCTTCTATTCTCTTTAATTTATCGCCAAGCAAAGCAGTAGTTAATTTTTTGCAATTACTAAAAGCATACGCGCCAATCTCCTCTACCGCATACATCTCTTCTACTTGGGTTAATTCAACGCAGTTATTAAACGCTCTCTTGCCTATACTAAACGCTTTTGCTGACAACGTCACTCCTTTTAGATTTACACAATCCGAAAAAGCCGATTCTCCCATTTCTTTTAACTCGCTAAGTATCACGTTGCCATTAAAACTATCGCAACTATAAAAGGCGTAATCACCGATTTTAGCCACGTTGATTAAAAACTCCGGAACTTTCAACTTGTTGCAATTAGAAAAAGCATTTTCCCCAATCGCCTCTATTTTATCACCACTAACGTATACGAGATTAGTACAATTATAAAATAAATTGTTGCTTATAGTCGTTATATTTTTCGGCAACGTTATCGACGATAATTTTACACAATTATAAAACGCTCCATCTTGTAAGGAACTAAGCCCTGTCGGCAAAGAAATATTTATAAATTTCATCCCACTAAAGGCTCTTTTGCCGATTTCCTTGATAGTTTCGGCTAGTTCAAACTTAACGTTTTTATACTCATCAAATGCGTTATCGCTAAGTTTTATACTCCCTTTTGGTATAATTACCTTTTCAAGTTTCTCTATTGTTGTGCTCGTATAATATATCAAATTGTTCTTGTCTAAAGGAATTTCTACTTGCTTGAGTTCGGTGTTCCTCCATAAAATTCCCTTGCCTATTTCCTCTGCATCGTATGATATTTTTATTTCGCTAATTTTCTTCAACCCACTAAACGCATAATCCCCAATTATCTTTGCGTTCTCTACGTTTATTGAAAGAAGATTTTCACACCTCTCAAATGCGCTCTCGCCTATTTTTTTCACTCTAGACACGTCTATATCGCTTAGCGCCGTGCAATTTTCAAACGTGGAGTTCCCAATCTCCTCTACGTTTCCCAATTCCACTTTTTGCAAAGAAGTGCAATTTTCAAAAACTCCGTTTGAAAGCGTCTTTATTTTATTCGGCATTGTAATCTCGCTTAGCGCCGTACCCGAAAACGCACTTTCTCCCACGCTTGTTAATTCTTGGTTTAACGTTGTTTTATCTAACGATTCGCAGTTATAAAATGCTTTCGCTCCAATCTCTTCTACACTTGACAAATCTATGCTCTTTAACGCCTTATTGCCCTCAAATACACCTTTTTCTATTTTCGTTATCGTCGATGGTACGTTTATCTCTTCAATAGCACATTCCCTGAACGCATTTTCTTTAATTTCTATCAAACTGCTTGGTAGAACTATTCTCTCTAGTCCTTCACACTCCTCAAACGCGCCCTTTCCCAATTTTTGTATTCCGTTTGGCAATTCCAATTCTTTTATTGCCGTTCGAGAAAATGCATTTTCTCCTATTTCTCTTAATTCTTGTGAGAATTCTACCTCTAATAAATTACTACAACCATTAAATGCTTCTTTTTCAATTCTTGTCACGCTTTTCGGCATTATAATCTTTTCAAGTATTCTATAATCTAAAAACGCTTTCTCACAAATTTCCGAACTGCCGTTTGACACGTTTATTTGTTTAAGATTAGGCGCATACATATTTCCAAAATATTTTTTTAAAGTCTGTCCTTCTTCAAACGGCGCCGTTAACGAGGTTATCCCTCTACTCCCTGATAATATGTAATTGCCTATTCTTTTTATCCCTTGAGGAAGTATAACCGTTCTTAAATTTTTACAACCCGAAAATGCGTTTTCTTCTATTTCCTCTACGCCACTTTTAACCGTAATGCTTTCAACGTGCTCGTTATCTTTTAAAAAATCACTAACTTTCTTTATCCTAAACGTTTCTATCCATTTTGGTATTACAACTTCTTTTTGTTCTTCGTTTACAAGTCCAACTATCTCATACCCTGAGTCGTATTTTTTTACGTAAAAGTCCCCTGCAATCTCCGTTTTGTTTTCTATCAATACGATTATTCCTATCACTCCCGATACTATCATTATTATCGCTAGTATTAAGATTATTATCTTTTTTCTTGTAATTGCTTGTTTCACTATTTTTCCTCTTGCTTTATTTATAACATACATTGTTATAAAAATCAATAGCGACCTGTATTTTTTCACTTCTTGCGCAAAGTTTTTTCATTGTTTTTATCTTCTTGTATTGTCCTTTTAAATATAGACTCAAAAAAACAGTCTTATTTATTCATAAATAAGAAATTTTAAATGTTTCTCTTCCTCCTTATTCGTAAAATTTTATAAGTAGAATATTTTACCTTGAACTTATTTAAGGTCAAGAAGTTTATGACAAAAAAAGAGCCTAAAACTTTTTATTGTTTTAGACTCTTTATCTTTAAGTTTTTATGCAAAAATCTCAGTTAAAAATTCCACTATGCTGTCGTTAAATCCCGAATACTCTATAACGTATTGCGTTCCGTTATATACGCCGTAAATATCGTACATGTATGTTCCACCATTTTCTCCGTTATACTTATAATGAAAACTCGTTTCCTTTACCTCAACCACACTATCGTACAAATTTTCATTCGCTAAGTTCAATTTTACTTTTTTATCGTATAGTTTTAAGGTCGCTATAAACTCCATATTAATTTCATTATAAAATATAAATTGCGCACCCTTAATTTTACTACCTTTTGCACGCAATAATATGCAATCCATAAAAGTATACTCGCTTAAATCAGGATGTGATAGTCCAGCCTCTTGCAAACCAACAAACATGTCGTCTTTAGATACGTTTTGTGAAACTAATGCATCAATAAAATATAGTTCTTCGTCTGATGGAGGATTTAAACTATTTATAATAATTGGCGAAAACGCTAGGCACACCACTATTAAAGCAGAAGATATAATTAGAGAAAGTTTTTTTCTCCATCCCCTTTTCTCTTTAACTGGCGGGGTTATTTCCCCTCTAATTTCCTCCCATACCTGCGTAAATTCTCGCATTTCAGTTTTATCCACTTTTTCTTTAATAATGCGCTCTAAGTCTTTATCTTGCATTTTATCCTCTAACTAACTTGTATTGCAATAGCCTTGCTAATAGTTGTCACTCCGTTAATATTTAAATATCCTATTCCATAGGAACTCAATCCGCTTGCAACTTTTATATAGTTTCTAGTGTCGATTACGTTATTATTTGCATCGTAATAAGTATCTATTTTATATCCACAACAAGCGATAACGTGCGACCCAGGGCAATATCCACTACTTATTTCATCTTGTCCTTGCACGTCTTCGTTTATTTCATTAAGCATAGAAAAATTGGTTAAAAATAAGGCGCAAGGCTTATTGTTTTCTACGGAGGTTTTATATATGTCAAAATTAAAAGCCCCGTTCATCATAAGATTTAAGGTAGCGTAGGTGTATCCTTGCCTTTCTACGTAAGTTTCCATGCCTAATTGAAATTCACTAAATGTAGTGCCCTCGTGTGGCTCTCCAATTAGCATTAAATCCACTAACTCTAACATCATATTGGAAATTTCTGTAGCATTAGGTCTATAAATAAAGTTTGTTCCAAATGATATGTAAGGAGTAAAATTAGGTATAATATTTACGCAAAACCTATCGTAATAGGTTAAAATAATCGCCCCGGCAGTATGGGCGCACGAGCCCCCTTCAACAGAACTATCAATATTCGGCAAATCGTACTGAATACTATACTCGGTAGTAGTTTTAGTTGAATAATTTACAAAAACGCTTGAATCCGTAAAGGTTGCCGTAGAGTTCCCAAAGTAGTTAAAGCCGTTGTAAACGTATTCCGCTATAGTTTCATTGTTAACTTCATCACCAGATACTACGTCGTAAAATGTTTGGTCCTTATATTCTAAATACGTATTGTGGGTTATGTAAACGGGTAAACCTACGCAACTTGCAAAAGGTGAAGTTCTATTGAAGAACAATTCTTCTATTTCGTAGAAAATTTTATCTTGTCCACTAAATTCCACCATTAAGGCATATCCTCTTTCGCCATTAACAGTAAAGATATACTCTCTACCATTTATCTCTAAATCTGCATCATAAAGAGGATTGTGGAAAAAATCAATCTCATTATTTCCAAGATCAGACGAAATGAATTCTAAAAAATATTCGTCTCCTGCATCATAAGAGTCGGCTTTGCCGTTTACGCTGGAATAAGATACAATAGAAGAAGCGCCAAGCACAAAGGTTAAAAGCAACATTAAAAACTTTTTCATAAAAATTCTCCTTTTTTTATTGGTTTACTATTAGACGCCAAAAAAAAAGAGTTTTTATTCGTTTTTCCCCTTTTTTAAAAAATTTTTTATTTTTTCTAATGCTCTATAATACGTTGTTGTAATAGTTGGCAAAGGTTTTTTAAGAAAGTCGGCAATTTCCTGAAAAGTACACCCGACAACAAACCTTAACACAAAAAGGTCCTTCTCATCATCTTTCAAAGGACTAAGCAAATAATCAAATTCATTCTTTCCAACAACTTCTTGAAGCCCGTCACTCGATGCGCATATCTCTTCTTTCAACTCAAGACCCCAAGCCTCGTTTAACTCATCCTTGGCACAATTTTTCGCCACGGTAGAAACCCAAGCTTTTGGATTTTCCACGTTTGAAATTTGCTCGGCCTTCTGCCAAATTTTAATCAAAACCGTATTAATTACAATATTGGCCTTTTCATGAGAACAACCATTAGTTTTTGCAGTTAGGTAAATTATCTTACCATACTCTTCGTAAAAACACTCTAGACCTTTTTGCGCATCTTTCCCTATAAGTCGAATTATCTTATTAAATTTTTCCTTCTCAGCTTTTCTCTTTAGCATTATATTATCAACAACTTATTTATCCATAAAAGTTTCTATAACATTCTTTACTGCATGCTTTTGTTTATCATTAAGTATTGACCAACTTGCAAGCAGTTCTTTCTCTTCTTTAGAGACACATATTTGGTCACTTTCCTCATCTTTAAACAAGTCTACAACGTTAATTTCTAAAGCCTTACTGACTTTAATTATGGCTTCTAAACTAGGAGTATAATCTCTCTTTGTATACCAATTACGAATGCATGCTTCCGTTATATCGGCTTTTGATGCCAATTCATAAATGGAAACTCCTTTTTGAAGCATATAATCTTTTATTCTCCACTTAACTTGAGCAATTGCATCCATAGTTTTAACTCCCACCTATATAATCTTAACTATCATTATAGGCTCGTTTAAGAATTTTTATAAGTGGTTATGCTTATGTGTTTAAGAGTTATAACTACGTAAAGTGTAGAGCTTTCGATTTTTAGCGTAAGAAGTTAATGCGTTTTCTTTCAGTAAAAATGACTATCTTGATTATATCATATTTAAGGAGATTATGCAATAATAAATTAAAATCGTATTATAACATTTGTTAATATCAAATCCATTATTAACTATTTTAACTGTAAAATTGTCCGGGTGTTTCTTAAACAAATCATCATTATCTTCGAAAATTAAAAAGACATTGCTTTTGGTAATGTCTTTTAATCTTTTTAATGAACTATTTAAGTCTTTTTTGTCATCGTAAATGACTTTATTAAAGTATTTATACAAATCAAGTTCTTTTAATATATACTCTGCTCGGTTTTTATCTGCACTTGTCCAAAGATAACGATTTTCTTTATCTTGATTTTGTAAAATAATTAATATATCTTCGTTAACAACCACTCTATATTTAAGCCACTTTTGAGTAAAATAGTTTTGCTTGTCGGTTATTAATTTTTCGTTAGGGCTTTTACCCAAATTCTCTCGTGTTAGACGGTTGTTTGTTTTAATACGTCTTTGACCGTTTTGTTCTAAAGCGAAATTGTAAGCATCGTTATTTAGGTTTTTCGTTAAAACCAAAGTGTCGTCTAAATCTACAACGTAAACCAACTACAACACCTCAATTTCTTTTAGCGAAACGACTTTTTCGCCTCGCATAACGTAGTCTTTATTTAAGCCGAATATTAAGTCGTTTGCGTCTGTTTCTCTATACATAACGAGTCGACTTTTGCCGTATTGTTTTGCCTTTTCAAAAACGTGACGAGAACCGCTATCACCTTCACCTTTACGATAGCTTGCAATTAAAACAACTGCTTTAGAGTAAAGAGCTTGCAACCTATCACGTTCAATAAACCTTTTAACACTTTCGTATTTATTTTTTGGCTCGCTTACATATTCGCTTATTATAAGTCCACCGTTTTCAATGATTTTGTTTGTTAAACGAATATTTTCTTTAGGATAAATGTTTTCTATTGTTGACGGAAGAAAAGCAATCGTTTTTGCATTGTTTTTAACACTCTCACTATGCGCAACCGTATCACAACCTTTTGCAAGTCCACTAACTATGTTAAACTCTTTTTCAGTTAAATTTTTAACAACTTTTTGCTCTCTTTCTGCTATCTCTTTAGTTGGTGTTAAAACGCCTATAACCGCAACATTTTTATCCAAATTATTAAGTAGAGTTATATCGCCTTTATATGCAAAGAAGAAAGGCTTTTCGCTGTTTTTAAGTTTAACATTTGCGCTAGGGAAGTTTTCATCAAGCACGCTTATAACGTTTATACCTTTTTCTTTAAGTTCTTGCTCTACGGCTTGTAAATCGCAAGGAAAAGTATTTATAGCATCTTCACTATAAAAAGATTTCCAAAATTGAGCGTTAGATTTTATAACTCCCGTTTTTATTAAATTGTAAAGTTTTAATGAAATATTTGAGTTCATAATCTTTACCTTGTTTTTGCAGTTACGTATAGTATAACACTTTTTGCGCCTAAATCAAATAGATATTGAATACAATCTTCAATTACGTTAACCCCTTCAGTATAAATATCGTCAACTAAAATAATGTTTTTACATTTGATTTTACTTAAATCAACCCTGCAGGTGTCTTTTGTAATGCCTTTATATGGGTTGTCGCCCGTGTTGTTTTCAAGTCTCCAATTGTGCGTTGTTTTAGTGTCTTTAACTCTTGTAATTGCATTCGTGCCATTAATAAAACCTAATTTATTTGTACAACTTGAAATTGCCTTTTTGAACATTAGTTGGCTTTGCTTATACTTGCTTTCTCTTTTAGAACGAGGCATAACGCAAACTGTAAAATTCTTAAACTCGCTTTTATTAAAAATACCTTCCATATCTTTAACAAACCTTTCAGAAACTTGAACAAAATCTTCAACTAAATCTAATTCGTTGTATTGATTAGTCATATTTTTAAGGTGGTTGATAAAGTCAGGATTGCCTTGCTTTTGATAACCAACGTAATCGCAATTATGAAACGCCAAAACTTTTTGCTCTAAATATTTGTTTTCTCCAATATAAAACTTTTTCATATTGATTCTCCTTAAATATGGTTTTACTTTGGTTATATCACGCAAAAATCTCATAATCAAGTTTTACTGACAAGTTAAAAGTTCTAAAAATAGCAAAACAGCAAGGAAAGCCCTTACTGTTTTACATATTAAAAATTATTTTTTAAGCTTAAAAACAAAGGCGAACCCGTCTCCTAAAGGAAACGGGTTCGCCTTTACTTTGTTTGGTGACCCCTACGGGAATCGAACCCATGTTACCACCGTGAAAGGGTGGTGTCTTAACCGCTTGACCAAGGGGCCTTATTAAGTTTATATTTAACGGCTTTTGCCGATTGAATTCGTGGTAGCGGCGGTCAGATTCGAACCAACGACCTGCCGGGTATGAACCGGCCGCTATAACCAACTAAGCTACGCCGCCATATATTAACTTTTCGTTAAATGCTAATGTATTATAACGAAAATTGCAAAGATTGTCAATTATATTTTGGCAATTTTGCGAAAAAATTTTTTTCTTTGAGAATGTTTTTGAAAAAGGCGAAGGCTTTTTATATAAAACGACGAGCGAAAAGCGAGCATTACTCTTGGCAAAACTAATTTTTAATGATATAATACGACTATGAAGTTATTATCCCCCGTTGGAAACCACGAAAGTTTAAGGGCTGCCGTATATAACGGAGCAGACGAAGTATATTTAGGCGTAAACGAATTTAACGCAAGAAACAATATCGACTCTTTCACTATTGAATCGCTAAGCGAAGCAGTAGACTTTTGTCATATTCACGGGGTAAAAGTGAGCCTTGCTATCAACATACTCTTTACAAAGGAAGAACTTCCTAGCGCACTAAACGTGGTGATAACGGCTTACAATATAGGCGTAGACTATTTTATCGTTCAAGATTTAGCCTTAGCATACCTTATAAAAACTCGACTACCAAAAGCCAATATACACGCAAGTACGCAAATGGCCGTGCACAACCTTGAAGGTGTAAACGCCATACTTCCCCACGGCTTTTCAAGGGTGGTTTTGGCAAGAGAAACGCCACTTGATGAAATCAAAAGAATAAAAGAAAACGTAGATATAGAGATAGAATACTTCGTGCACGGAGCATTATGCGTTTGTTTTTCAGGCAACTGCTACCTAAGTTCATATTTGCAAGACGCAAGTGGAAATCGTGGCAAGTGCAAGCAACTATGTAGACTTCCCTACACCCTAAATAAAGACGGCAAAACCTTAAAATCGGGCTACTTACTAAGCGCCAAAGACTTTGATATGACTTCAAGACTTGCCGACCTAAAAAATGCGGGCGTAGACGTATTGAAAATTGAAGGAAGAGCAAGACGACCTTTTTACGTTGCCACCACTACCTGCGAGTATAGACGAGCACTCGACGGACTAACTCCCGATAAAACCAATCTTGAATTGGCGTTTAATCGTGGTTTTACCGACGGATATTTTAGTGGAAACGGCAAAATTATTTCTACTCAAAATAACCACACGGGCATAAATATTGGCAAAATAACCAAAGTTATAGAAAAGAAAACGTATAACGAAGTGTACTTTACTTCTAGTAGGGAGATAAATAAAAAATCATCATTTAAGACCTACCATAACGGGCAAGAAAGAGCCGTTGTGACGGCGTTTGACCTAAACAAAGTTTCTAAAACCGAATATTATCTAACTACTACGGCAAAAATCACTAAGGGCGAAGATATTCACCTAATCGTAGACTACGCCCTAGAAAAGCAAACGGAAGAGAGAACGAAAAAAGTTAATATTCCAATAAGCGTATATCTTAAAGAGTGGGAAAAAATTAGGGCAGAATTTAAGATAAACGACAAAACACACGCCGTAGAGGGCGACGTACTTGAGCCATCAAAAAGCGCACCAATCACGAGGGAAGAGATAACAGAAAATCTAAAAAAGAGCGACCTATTTGACCTATCTCCCAGCGTGTATATAGAAGGAAACTTGTTTTTAGCAAAGAGCAGGCTAAACGATTTTAGAAGAAACCTATTAACCTATATAAAAGAGCAAATGGTCTCGCCATATAAACATAGCGAGCCACTATCGACAAAAAACGATATAGAAAACGTTTTTAATAAAATTAACGCTAAAAATAGCGCTCCCCTTACCGACTTTATCATAATAGAAGAATTTGACGATATTAGTAAAATAAGCGAAAAAAATATTATCTACTCGCCCGAATTTTATGAAATGGAAGATGTTTCTAGGGCAAAAGAGATTGCCGAAAAGAAAGGGAAGAAACTCTACTTAGACTTGCCGAACTTCGCGTTAAGTGAGGACGTGGAAAAATTAAAAAATATAGTGAAAAAACTAGAAGTTCCCTTTGTAGCAAACAATTACTACGCTCTTGGGTTTAAGGGCGAAAAGATAATAGGTGCAGGTTTAAATATTTATAACGAATACACGGCAAAACTTTTTGACGCGCCTTTTATTACGGCAGAAATGAAAAGCGAGAGTAAAATTGACTTTGCTTATATGACCTTAAGGCTTTGCCCATATAAAAACCACTTAAATATAGATTGCAAAAAATGTCCCCACCAAAAAGGATATTATCTAAAAATGCAAAGTGGAGAAAAACTACAAATCAAGAGAAAAAAACTCACCACTTGCACTTTTTACCTAACAAAATAAGAAAAAACAAGCAAAAAACGGCGAAAATTCGCCGTTTTTTTATTTTACAGAAATTACAACCTTTTCTTTTGTAAAGGGGTGAGTAAATTCAATGCAGTTAGCAACAAGATAATAACTTTCCCCGTCCACCCTTTCGCCGTAAAGAGAATCGGCATAAAGGGGCAACCCAACGTGAGATAGGTGCACTCTAATTTGATGCGTTCTGCCCGTATGAAGTAGGATTTTTAGTCTACTCTTTTCCCCTAACCTTTCTTCTAAAACGCACTCGGTTTTTGCAGGTTTTCCATCTAAAGAAACCACTCGCCTCATCCCGTTTGGGCTTTCTCTTTTAATGGGCGCATCAATATAAAAATGCTCCTTTTTTGGCACGCCGACCACTACTGCCGAGTAGTATTTTTTAAAGTTTCCACTAGCAATTTCTTTTGCCAGTAAAGATGCCGAATACTCGTCTTTAGCAATTAACACTACCCCTTCAGTATCTCTATCAAGGCGATTTACAGCCCTAAAGGTAAACTCTTTAGGCAAAAAATAGCCACAGACCAACTCTTCTAATGAAATTGACGAATTTCCCCTTGAAGAGTGAGTTAACACCCCTCGCTTTTTATTGACTGCCAAAAAATACTCGTCTTCAAAAAGAACCTGAAGATCGCCCTTAACGGCGTTTATATATGGGTTTACTCTATCTTTTGGCAAAACCATTTTGATTTTATCCCCAATTTCCACCTTGTCGTTAATATTTAGTAGTGGCTTTTGGTTAATAAATAACCCCTTTTTTAGTTTAACTAAAATCTCTTTAGAAACGCCATTAGATTTTAGAAAATCTCTTATCGAATACCCACAATATTTTTCGTTAACGATAAATTCAAATTCTTTCATGGTTTTATTATAGCAAATTTAAGTAAAATACACAAATAATAAAAATCCCACCAACTAAAAATGGTGGGATTTTATTTTATAACTTATATATTGGAATAGACTCGCTTCCGTGTATATGAAAATACCGTCTTCCCATATTAGCAAACATTCTGGTTGAAAAAGCAGAATAATCACTGTAAGGCGCTTTATAAAACCTCAATACTAGTTTTTGATAATCTTCTTTATCTATTACTTGATTATGTGAGATGGAAAACGAATTCTCGTTGTTAACCTCCACACTCATTTGCATATCGGTTAGCGAATATATCTCCCCGTTATCTTCGTAGCCGAATACAAGCCTTTTATCTTGATATACTCCACAATATATCTTTTTATCTTTGTAAGCGCTATTCGTTAATAAATTTGGCTCTGTAGACTCTTTTTCTACAAAATAAGTGTTTTTAAATAAATTAAATCTAGTGAAGTATCCAATATATCCGTGATAATACATTAAATAAGACTGCTGCTTTTCAACCTCGTCCTTGAAAAAATGCATTTGAACAGCCTTCATTTTTAGGTCCTCTCCATCGTAGTCTTCATCCAAAATCTCGTCGTACGACCTATTTACGTATAGACTTGCGTCATATCTAGAATCATAGTATAAGTATTTATCTTTATAGATAACTCCAAGAAATTGCACATTTACTTTTCTAACGCCTGCGTCAATAAATTCTTGCGCTGAAATCTGTGCAGCCTTACTTGTTTCTCTATCTTCATCATCACAAAGTTCGCTAGAAATATAGTCGTAAAGAGAAACGTCGTATATTTGTTGATAAACGGACTCATACCCTTCCCCTTCTCGATTAGGCAAATCTAATAATCCTATCAACTCAAGCAAGAAAAATTGTGGTTCTCCGTTAAAATTATATATTATTTTTACGTTGTAATCGTCTAAAATTCCATATTCTACTAATGGATAATAGGTGATATTAGCAAATTTATTGAGATTTTTTACGTGCTCCTCTTCAGTTAGGGCGCTTTCGTATCCGTAGTAATACCCCTTTTCTTGCTCTTCACAACCAAAAAAGGAAAAAGAAAATAAAATGCTTAAAATTATTGAAATTAATATAGATAACTTCTTCATCACTTAATTTCCCCTTTTTTTATATTTTATAATAACTAAAAAGGTTCGTCAATACTCCCCCCCCCAAAAAAAATAAGCAAAAAGGGAAACGAAAATTTCGTTTCCCCTTTATTTTATTCACTAAATTGTTCTTTTGATTTTTTCTCTTTTTTGTGCTGTTTAACTTCTTCAACCACAACCTTAGATAAGCAAATTAACGCCAATGCGTTAGGCAATACCATTAGATAGTTAAAAAAGTCTGTTAATTCCCAAACCAAATCACTCTTAAAGATCGAGCCCAAGAAAGTAAACGCTATGGCTAAAATCATATAAACAATAGTTGCTTTTTTGCCAAAAAGATAGGTAAAGTTGATTTTTCCAAACAAATTCCAAGACAAAATAGTGGAAAAAGCAAAGAAGAATAGGCACACGGCAACGAAAATCGCACCGATTTTTAAGCCTACGTTAGAGCCACCAAAAATACTTGCAACTGCCGTAGCAACGAGATTTGAACTATTGATATTTTCAGGAATAACGCCCGTGCTTAGCATGCCGTTTCCAGCATAGAGAGTGACGATAACTACTATAGCCGTCAAGGTTAAAACGACGAAAGTGTCGATAAATACGCTAACTATTGCCTCCGTTCCTTGTTGGTGTGCGCTTTTAACGTTTGCTTGAGCGTGCGCGTGAGGGGTTGAACCCATACCCGCTTCGTTAGAGAAAAGTCCACGTTTAGCGCCTTGCGATATTGCCGTTTTAAGCGCAGCGCCCACACCACCACCGATAATAGCGTTAGGAGTGAAAGCGTATTTGAATATCAACGCAAAGGCTTCGGGGATAAAGGTAATTCTAGCAAAAATAACGATAAGTCCACCGACGAGATAAATAAGAGCCATTACGGGAACTAACTTTTCGGTCACACTGGCAAGTCTTGAAACGCCCCCTATAAACACGATACCTGCTAAAATTGCAACAACTAGTCCTATAATCCAAGTAGGAACACCAGTAGCGCCGTTAACAGCCCCCGCAATAGAGTTAGATTGTACCATAGCGCCGATAAAACCTAATGCAATAATAGAAGCAACGGCGAAAAAGCCTGCTAAAAATTTACCAAACTTTCCTTTAAACGCTTGCTTAATATAGTAAACGGGACCACCTTGAACGTTTCCGTCCTTATCAATAAGACGAGTTTTTTGAGCCAAAACGGCTTCGGAATAAATGGTAGACATACCTAAAAAAGCAATTATCCACATCCAAAAGATAGCGCCCGGACCACCCGTTAAGATTGCGCCACTTGCACCTACTATATTGCCCGTTCCAACTTGAGCGGCAACTGCCGTAGTAAAGGCTTGAAAGGAACTCATTCCACCTTTTTCCTTTTTTCCGTTAACGTTAAATTTACCGAAAACGTTTTTTAGTCCTTCGCCAAAGCATCTAACTTGAACGAATCTAGTTCTAATAGTGTAAAATAGACCTACGCCGATAAGTAAAATTACCAAAACGTAGTCGGCAAGAAAGCCGTTTACCATTTGAACTGCAGAAAGTAGCCAGTCTAAAAATTGTTGCATAATCTTTCTCCTTAAAATAAAAAAATTGTTCTTTCGAAAAAAAGAACAACTCTAAAAATAAAAAACTAACAGTATTAAATCTGCCCTGTCCTTTTGCCTGAGAGATTAGGGATAAAAAATCCTTTTCACCTTCGGCACTCTTAAAAAAGAGATTCTCCAGAGTTTCTCCTTGCTCGGTTTTTTACGAAAAGCCATAAAATTCTGAGCAATTCTTCGAAATTACTTGTATTTTAACACCAAGTAAGTTTATTGTCAACTATTTAAGCACCTTATAAACTCTTTGATATAATATTTTTCGCACGTTATTAAACTCTTCTAAAGAAATTTTTCTCTTTGAAGACATAATTTTTAGTGGAATTTCCTTTTTCCCATCTGCCATAGACGGTTGAACGTAAGGATAGTCGTTATAGAAAAAACCGTTTCTCTCGTAAAAAGCAACTCTTCTTTTTGAAATTTCGCAATCGGGCACTTCCACTTCTAAAACGGCAAGGTTTTTTGATAATTCCCCTACTCTTTCTAGCATTTGACTGCCGATATTTTGATTTCTATATTCATTTTTTACGGCGAAATGCTCAATATAAGTAAATTCCTTAAACTCCCACACGGTAATAAAAGCAACGAGTTTACTTTTATCTCTAACTCCGTACACGGCAAAATTTGGCTCGCTAAAAATAGCAAGTTGCCCTTTTTTATCTCTATATTCATCTATAGGGAAACTTTCACCCATAATTTTAAAAATTTCTTCAAAGTCATAAATCGATAGTTTTTCAAAGTTAAAATTAACTTCCATACGTTTAATTATATCTCCCATTTTTCTTTTGTCAATCATTTTTTTATAATAATCCTTTACATAGATAGTAAAAATATGATATAACATATATATAATATAATTAGATTATTCAACTATATTGTTTAAGGAGATAGTTTTATGGATACGGCAGTTCTTTCTAAAGAAGAAAAAAGAACTAAAAAAGCGCTTAAATATTATAAGCGTAGACACTTAAGGAATTTCTTTATTTGGCTTTGGGGCGTAATTTCTTTCGTTCTAATCACGGTTGGTGGAATAGCAATCGTACTAGGTGCAATCCCTGCAAAAACCCTTTTTGGTGAAGAAAAGGCTGGCAAGGCGGCAGAAGGCTCGCTACTTGAAGTTGCTATGAATATAGATAACTACACGTTTGGCGATATTCCTTTTGCAAAAGACTTGGTTGACTCCATCACTAACACCGAAATAATAGGTGGAAAAACTCTTTCGACCTTTATTCGCTTTAAGGTAGACGACATAGACTCGTTAAAAATAACCGAATTTGTAAATAAAATCGGCTCTAACCCTGGCGAAATGGTAGAAGTTATCGCTTCGATTGACGGCGTTGTTGGGCTTGACTCTCTAGGCGACTTTAAAAACCTAAGCGCCTTCTCTACTTGGGAAGAAGTGACTACTGAAGTTGACGTAGAGAGCGAAACTTTCGTTCCCGCCCTTTACTACTACCTTGAAAACGGCGAATACGTAAGAGCATTTAACGATGATAAGAGCAGAATTGCACCAGAAAGCGCAACTCTATATTACGGAGCGCTAGGATACGTGCCAATTCCACAAGCGCTAGGCTTAATTTCCGAAAGACTTGGCAGAGAGAAAGTAGTTTCTCTTATTTCTAGTCTAGGTGGCGCAGAGTTTGACGACGATAGCGTTCTAAATAAAATTATTGGCGACACCACCGTTAGTGGCGTTGGCGAGATATCTTTAGACGATATTAACCTAAACGTTCTTCTTCCAGAAGAGGGCAACGATTCGCTATACTCAATTTTACGTGGCGCAGCAGGACTTAAGACGACTGATCCCGTGACGGTTGCATCACTCAACGGACTAGATATGACTAAGGTTAATCTTTCGGGCTTCTTAAACCCAGACGAATACGAAGTTTTATTTAATCTATTAACCGACGCAACGGGCAAAACCGAAGATCAAATCACCATTGCAGACTTAAGCAAGATTGATGTTTCAGACGCTAAACTTTCCGTTCTTTTAGGCGAAAAGAATAGTGATAATGAAACCTTATATAATATTTTAGAAGACGTGACCAATAAAGCGCCTAGCGAAATTACCATTAACGACCTTGCGGGCTTTGACTTAAACGGCGTTAAACTAACGGCTCTCTTCTCTATCGAAGAAAACCAAACCATCTATAATATGCTAGCCGATTCTTTCCCAGGCGTTGCTAAGGAAGACCTCACCATCGAACACTTACAAGACTTCGATATGGACACTATGAAACTCTCGTCAGTATTAGATCCTACTACAAACGCAGAACTATTCGACTTCTTGTCGGATAACCTACCTGGAAATCCTGATATCGACGAAATTAGCATAAACGACCTAGCAAAATTCAAGATGGACGACATTAAACTTTCTTCAGTATTGCCATACGCTGGCAACGAACCCACTTACAAAATGTTGCTTTCTTCTTTAAGTGATAAGACCAAAGACACCCTAGCAGTAAAAGACTTAAACGACTTTGACCTTAACGAAGTTAAACTTGAAGACGTGTTAGGCACTAGAACGGATAATCTCTATATCGTTTTACGTCAAGCGGCAAAACTAGGCAGTGGCGATACGTTAACTATAGGTTCTCTAACTTCAGCAAGTTTTGATATCGGCAACGTAGAACTCTCTACGGTGGTGACCGACTCTGGCAATATGTTTAAGATTTTAAGAGAAGCGACCAGCAAGAGTGAAACTGCGCCGATAATGATTAAGGACTTATCTTCATTTGACATCAACAAAATTTCACTTGCAACCGTTCTTCCATCGCCAGAAACGCACTTAAGAGACTTGCTTGAAGACGCGTGCGATATTCACCCATACGAAGACATTAAGTTAAGCCACTTAACAACTTCAAACTTTGATATTGACAGAGTATATCTCTATCACATCTTATCGGCAGACGCAGGCCTACAAGAAATTTTAGAAGACGTATACTCTCTCCCATACGAAGAGATTAAGTTCGGGCACATGCATAACGCAGACGGAACTACTCCGTTTGACATAACTAAACTTCACTTACAAACGGTGGTTGAGGGTTCAACGGGCAACCAAAGTTTAGATACGCTAGTTAAAGATAGTTCAGTCACCATAGGAAATCTTGGCGACAAATTAAACGCACTATCTCTCTACGAAGTATACGGCGAAAGTTCGTTCACAACCAAAATTAGCGAAGCAAAAGATACCACTAGAAAATTTGTTAAGAGTGAAGAAGGTGGAAAAGTAGTATTTACTCAAAGTTCATCTGGCACTTACTACATTAGCAAAAACGCAGGCGTATGGCTACTATTGGCTTTCACGGGAAGTGATAAAGTAGACGGCGCTCCAACTAAATACACCGAATCCACCTTGACGATTTCTTCAATGCAAAACGGCTCTACCCTATCTAAAACGCTTTCTAATGCAACCATAAGAGAACTTATCGACGCAGGCATAGTCACTTCAAACATTACCAATCCAAGCATACTTGCAATGACTATTACCGAAGCAATCGAATCTCTAGAATAATAATTTAACAAAAAGAAAAACGCTACCAAAACTTTGGTAGCGTTTTCTATTTTGCTTATTTTAAAGTTCACTATTTTTAATTCCACAATGCCAACTCTTAAACGGCTTAGCGATAGCCTCCGAAACGTAGCAAGTACCCTTGCCGAGTCTCATAATAGACGCAGGGCATTGCATAGAGATAGGCCCGTAAAGTTCAAGTCTAGAAACCATTCTTTGCCAAGAATCTCCGCCAGGATTAGTAAAACTATGCACTTCCACTCTCTCTTTTGCGTTAACTACGTCGTAAGGTCCAATAGTTGCAGCCTTTGGTGGAACTGCCCAAACGTCTCCAGAAGCGCCCATTGGAGCAAATAATGAATTTTCACAAACGGTTAGTGGGTCTTCGATAACTATACCCGACTTGATTTTACAAAACTCTTCTAAGGTATCTGCCTTAAACTTTTTAGAGTTAGGGTCGATAAACGCCGTGTGTCCCGGCCAACCGGTTGCCGAATAAATAACGTCTGCCCCACCTAAATCTTCTATTATCTTAGAGTAAACGCCGTCCCCTTTATTCTCGTTATTAAAGGTGTGCCAATGCGAAATATCAGGGCGTAAATCTTTACGAATATTCTTATAGAAGTGATTGATAAACGAATAGCCTAATCCTGCGCCGTAAGTTAGTGGAGCAACGTTTCCGTCCTCGTCAGCCCACTCGTCCATAGCAAAAGCGTCAACGTTTCTGCAGTTAACGTTAAACTTGTTAATCATCTCTGCAACGGCAGAATACGTGCCAGGCCATTGATTAGGGCAAATTATCGTCAAATGCTTATCGAGTTTATCACTTTCGTAAATTCTATGGAATAAATCGATAACCATACATTGAACGGGGTCTATAACCACTTTAACGCTATAGCCGTTCTCGTTAGTGTATTCCATATCTTCTCTTTTAATATTGCGAACTCTTTCAAGTTCTTCTAAAGGAAGGTCTTTGTGAGGCAAAAAACTTGCTGGTTTAAATTTAAATTCGTCGTAAAGTCCCATAATTTTTCTCCTTATATTAATGTTTACGAGTTTATTTTAGCAACCAAAATCATAAAAGTCCATTATTAAATTCTATTACTTCCTATTAAATTGCAAGTTGTTTTAAGACCAAAAAGGCTCTCAAAATAAGAGAGCCTTTTACTTTATAGATTAACTTGTTCGCCGTTTAAGAAAATCTTTTTGATGTTAACGGCATCGTCCATAATAAGTAGGTTAGGAATTTTGCCTTTTTCAATACTTCCATAACGCTCGTCTATTCCCAAAACTTTAGCAGGGTTAAGGGTTGCGAATCTAACGGCATGGCAAAGCCCATATCCCGTATGACGCATCATATTTCTTACTGCAGAATCTAAGGTGAGTCTACTGCCCGAAACGTATCCCCTATAATCGTAGTTAATGTCTGGACCGTAGCCGATTCCGTCTTCAACGCAGTTAGTATAATCTCCGCTTTTCGTCATTGAGTCGGTGATTAAAATCATACGTTCAACACCCTTAGTTCTAACTATCATCTTAATTAGGTCGGCGCAAACGTGAATACCCGTTTGGTCGCAAATAAGTTCAGCGTACATATCGGGGTTATATAAAGTATACTCGTCTGCCCCCGCACCCATAACGCCTTGAGCAAGCCCTTTTGCCTTGCCCGAATCTTGCGTGTGTGTTTGCAAGGTGATATTATACTTTCTAACCTTTCTAATTTGCTCGGCAGTCGCCCTAGTATGCCCTAAAGCGAATACTACGCTTGGATATCTTTCTCTAACGTAGCCTAAAAAGTTTTCAATTCCCACTCTTTCAGGAGCAATTGCCCAAACCTTAACGAAATCGCCAAGAGTATCAACTAGCGGTGTGAACTCTTCTTCCTTTATGTCGCCGTTCCAACGGATAAATTTTTGGTTGCTACCAAAACCCGACATATAAGGGCCTTCCATGTAAAGACCTAAAATGATTTTGCCCGCTCCTTCTTTAGATGCCTTTTTAATCTTGTCAGCACCTTCTAGCATTTGCTCTAGGTTCATATCGTAGTAAATGGTTGGAAGAACGGTAGTTTCGCCGTGTTTTAAAAAGTGTTCGGCGCATTTAAGTGGTTCTTTAACGAAAAGATAGTCCATAGAGCCGTGATTGTGAATATCGATAAATCCGGGCGCAGTATAAAGCCCGTTAGCGTCGATAATCTCGGCATCAGCAGGAATAACGACCTTATCACTTTCGCCAAAGTCGATAATTTTATCGTTATCAAAAACTATCGCTCCGTCGAAAATGATTCCGTCTTCTAAAATTAGTTTAGTGTTGATTATGGCCTTCATAATAATTACCTTAGATTAAATCTTTTGCCTTCATTCCGTAGAACCAGTGATTTATTGGAGTGCCTTGCGCTTCTGCAACGTAGCAAACGCCCTTGCCAAGACGAGCAATTGAAGAAGGACAATCCTTAGAAATTTCTCCGTATAATTCCATACGAGAAATCATCTTTTGCCAACCGTTAGGGGTTGCTCCGTCGTGAACGATACAACGTTCTTTAGCGTTAACAATATCGTATGGTCCAATGGTTACCGCTCTAGGTGGAACAGCCCAAAGGTCGCCTGCGTTGCCAACTTGAGGCATTAGCGAGTCTTCGCAAACGGTGATTAAACTTGGAGTGACAATACCAGATTTAATTTTGATAAAATCTTCTAACGTGTCTGCTAATCCCTTGTGTTCTGGAAGGTCAGGGTCGATAAACGCCATGTGTCCTGGCCAACCGGTAGCAGAGTAGATAATATCAGCGCCACCTTCGTCTTCAATCATTTTTGAGTAAACGCCGTATTTTGAGTTTTCGTTGTTAAAGGTATGCCATTGAGAAACGTCTGGGCGTAAATCTTCACGGATATTGCCGTAGAAGTTATGCATAAACGAATATCCTAAGCCAGGAGCGTAAGTAGTTGGGCAAACGTTGCCTTCTTCGTCGGCAAATTCGTCCATAGCAAAAGCGTGTACGTTTCGCATGTTGATATTGAATTTATTAATCATTTCAACTAACGAAAGGTATCTTCTAACCCAAGGGTTAGGGCAAATCATAACTAACTTTTTGTCTTCAAGATCACTCTTTAGAATACGATAGAACATATCCATAACGGCGCAATAGCCGGGGTCTATAACGAGTTTAACTTGATATCCGTGCTCGTTAACGTATTCCATATCCTCTCTTTTGATATTACGCAAACGTTCGTATTCTTCCAAAGGAAGATTTGCGTTTGGCAAACCTTTTGCCGGTCTAAACTTAAAGCCATCGTAAATTGACATAATTTTTCTCCTTTATTTATCTAAAAATTTTTTACTATATTTAATAAATTTCTCGTTATATTTTTCCACCAATTCTTTTTGTGGATAAGCAACTTTTCCGTCGAATTCAAAGGTGGTAAACTCTCCGTCCACCCCTTTTCTTGCGATAGAATAAGCGCCGTAGCAACATCTATCAGGCTTATTAGAAATATATATTTCTTGTCCTAAAACGTCCGCTAAAATTTGCATCCAAGCGGGGCTTTTTACCGCTCCACCTGCAATTATAATCTTGTCCTGCTTAATTTTAGATTTTTTTAGTCTTGTGATAATCTCTCTAATCTCAAAGGCAACGCCTTCCATAGTCGCCTTAATAATATCGAACTTATCGTAGCGGAAAACTGCGTTGTCTATGGAATAAGATAGACTCTTTTCCCCGCGATATCCCCCGCTTCCCGAAATAAACGGATAAACGAGCAAATCTTCTTGGAAATCTCTTAGTGGAATTTCTCTATTCATCTCTTCAAAGTCTACCGAGAATAGTTTTTTCTCCCACTCTATTACCACACCGCTTGAAACGGCAGAACTGAAAACTCCATAATTTCCAATAGGGTGAACGCAAGAAGCAAAATGACTATCGGTTAGAGCAAGTTCTTCGCTTCTTCCAAACACCACCCAAGTAGTTCCCGAAGAAATAAGCAAAGCGTTATCAAAGTAGTTTGAGCCGATATTTGCTGCGTATTGGTCGTGCGCGCCACAAACAACCTTAACTCCTTTATTTATTCCTAATTTTTCGGCAAACTCTGGGAGCATTTCACCGATAACTGCACCTGCAGGCAAAAGGGACGGAAGTTTGTTTTTATCTAGTCCTATGAGAGATAAAAGTTCACTGTCGTAATCTTTTTCTTTAACGTTAAACACGTCCATCATATAACTAGAAGTATAGTCTATGCAAAACTTACCCGTCATTAAATAGTAGATATAATCGGAAGTAGATAAAATAATCTTAGTTTTTTCTATAATTTCGGGGTTGTGTTTTTTAAGCCACAAATATTTTGCAGGAAAACTGCCTGCCCCAAGTCTACTGCCCGTCCTATAGTAAAAATAGTCTTTTTCTATCTTGCTATTTAACTCTTCACTCTCAAGCGTAGCCCTTTTATCCATCCAAGTAAAAGCGTTGGTGAGTGGAATAACCTTGCCGTTATCATCTACGTCGGCAAAAAAGAAACTTCCACCTTGAGCAGAAACCGAAAGAGATAAAACACTACAATCAAGTTCCCCTATAGCCCCCTTAACGCTCGCAACAACTGCGTCTTCCCAATCGCTTGGGTTTTGCTCGAAAGCAAGGTCGAAAGGGGAAATTAGTTCGTAGCCCTTATATCCCCTACCTATTTCATTATTAAATTGGTCGAATAACGTAGACTTAGTACCCGTAGTACCTAAATCTATGCCAAGATAGGTTTTTTTCATTAACAGTCCTTAAAATTTAATATCGTAAAGTTTTCTTGCGTTTTCACACATTATGTCTAAAACGTCTTGTTTTGATAAAGTTAAATCGTTTGACGCTTTCTTAAACGCTCTTAAAATCTCGTAAACGAAGTTGGTTATTTCCAATTCGTCCGACTCTTTCATGTGAATATCTTTAGAAACGTCTCCGTAAAGTCCTCTTGGAACAACGTTAACGTACGTTCCGTTTTCCTCAATTCTATACATACGCATTTTTGCGATAGGTAAGTCCGTTCCAAAAAGAATTCTCTTTGTCCCAAACGTTTCTATTGCTTCTCTAATTACTTCGCTATTCGTATTAGCCGAGAAATCGAAAAGCATATTTTTAGTGTCTTTTAACCTAATGAACGCATCGCCCACGTCTCCTGGGCAGTATGCTCTTCCAATATGCGCAACAATTAGTTTTACGTTTGGATATTTTTCTTCTATTTCTAATAAAGTGTCTAAGTTCGACTTGTTTTTAAATCTATCGTCTTTAGAAACGTGCAAGACAACTTTTAGCCCAAGTTTATTTGCAACTTCTAGGTGTTCTGGAGGGAGAAAGTCGTAAATATCGGCATCGGCAGGTTTAACTCCTTCTTTGCAACCACCAAGATATGGCTTTAATCCAGCGTATCCACCTTTAATTACGTGCTCTTCAACGAACTCAGCGCTCATATCGTATCTAGTCCAAAAAAGAGTTGGGAATCCGTATTTTTCCTTAACTTTTTCAATATATGCGTTGTGTTCCATACATTTAACAATGGAATTCCCAAATACAACGGGGATAACCTTTTTACCTTCAAATAAATCTTTATAGGTCTTTATTAAATCTTCTGCGGTGCAATCGCCCGCTACCAAATTGGTCCACTTTTTTGGAAACTTAACTCTATCATACTCGTCGTCTTCTCTTCTCCAACAATGCGCGTGCGAATCCACGATAGTATCGGGAAGAAAATCTTTTAATTCTTCTAAGTAAACTTTTTTGTCGTAATCTGTTAAATCAAAGCCAAACATATATTCTCCTCCTAGTATAGAAATATTATATCATCAATTTCTAATATTTGAAATAATTAAAAAATAGATTTTAATATTAAAAAGCAAGCACTTGCCTCAAAACACTAAAACCTATTTTCTTTTTTTCTTATTTTTCAAAAAGTGGCGTGGAGAAATATCTTTCCGCAGTGTCGGGAAGCACGGTGACAACCGTTTTTCCCTTGCCTAGTTTTTTTGCAAGTTTAATGGCTGCAGCAACGTTAGTTCCACTGCTTATTCCACAAAGTATACCTTCTTTTAGCGCCAAATCTTTTGATGCTTTAATAGCCTCGTCGTCTTCAATAATGCAAACGTCGTCGTAAATATTTTGGTTTAGGATTTTTGGAATTAGTCCGTCGCCAATACCCATTTGAACGTGCGTACCAATAGAGCCCCCAGATAAAATCGCCGCGTTTTTAGGCTCTACTGCCCAAATAATCATATCGGGGTTTTTAGCCTTTAATGTTTCGCCAATGCCGGTAATCGTTCCGCCCGTACCTATACCTGAACAAAATCCGTCGATTTTTCTATCTCCAGCTTGCTCCAAAATTTCCTTACCCGTTTGATTTCTTTGAACTTCTGGGTTAGCGGGGTTTTCAAACTGCTGAGGAATAAAAACGTTTTTATCTTGTTCTTTCAATTTAAAAGCAAGGTTAAGACACTCTTCAATACACTTGCCGATATTCCCGTCGTCGTGAACTAAAATAACTTCAGCCCCGTATTGATTAACGAGTTTTCTTCTCTCTTCGCTAACCGAGTCTGGCATAATAATTTTAACCTTATATCCCTTAACTGCTCCAACTAGCGCTAGCCCTATACCTTGGTTTCCACTCGTCGGCTCAACGATTATAGTGTCCTTGCCTATAAGCCCCTTTTCTTCGGCGTCTTTAATCATATTAAACGCCGTTCTCGTCTTAATCGAACCACCAACGTTAAGCCCTTCAAACTTAACTAAAATTTCCGCATCGTTTTCGCCCACCATACGATTTAATCTAATGATAGGCGTATTTCCCATTGCGTCTAAAATATTATTACAAATCATTTATATAACCTTTATCCAACTATAATATATCCAGTCTCTTTTTCTAAACAAGAAAGATATCCCCAAGTTCCGTCAAGACTCTCTCCGCCGTCCCAAAGGGCTTTTTCTATAACGTCGTCCTCCACCCCTACGTGAACTCCCAAAAACTCGCAAATTCCACTCGTAGAACTATTTGCCACGAGAATTTTTCCTTTTTCATTAAAGCCTACTAAAAGAACATAATGGTCGCCCTTAGAAAATGGGTTTTCTGGAAACTCTTCGCTTGGGTGCGATGCCATAATAACCATCTTGCCCTGTGATAAGGCTTCTTTAATTTGTTTTACGCACTCTTTTCTTTTCCCCTTAGGAACGGAATAGTCTTTTGCTTTAACTGAAAAACTATTTAGCACTTTAACTATTCCACTAGGCGTTAGGAAATTACATTGCGCTTCGCCCTTTGGCGATTCTTCTTTAGTCATTGGAGCGCCCCACAACTTTCTACAACGCTCGTATTCAACGTATGGAGTCATCTCGTCAAAACCTAAAAGTCTTAGCGCCATAGCAGTACAAGTGTGCCCGCAACCACTTTGCCTAATAAATATTGCGTACTCACCTTCTTCCCAATTTTGTTGTATCCAAACGGGAGTTTCTCTATCGCCTTTTTTAATTACGACGGGAATTAGTTTATCGTCTTTTACCCTATAACTAACCTTTTCCATAATATGCTCCTTGAGTAATTTTAGTGAGGGGCGAAAAGAATTACCTTGTCGTCGATTGTTAGTTCTACTTCAATCTTGCTTAAATCTCCACCAAATAAAATCTTTTCTCCGTTTGCCTTTACGTAGCCAAGCATAATGGTTGGATTGTAATTCTCCTTATCTTCTCTATTAGAAGTTGCGTTAAATAACCCTCTTAAAAGTTTATCAGCCGTAGTCTTTTTAGGAACTTCACTAAAGTATCTTTTAACCTTTTTAACGTAAATTTCCTTGCTGTCGTATTCTTCGCTATTACCTTCGTCATAACTTAAAATATCGTTATATAAATCGAAGATTGCCTCAACTTCGGAAATTTGAGAAACCATCTTACTTATGTATCTATTACTGATAACTACGTTGTTAACGCTATAGCCACTAACTATGTCGTGGTGTTTAGGATCAATAATCTCAACGATAACGTCCACCATTTTAGAGTTAAAGCCTTCTTCCTTTACCTTTCTATTTACGATATCTTGCACGTAAACTAGATTTGCAAGGGCTACTGCGTCTAGATTTTCGTTGCTAACGCTGTCGTCCGATAAAATCAAAATACTCGTGCTCTTTTCTCCGTCGCCAATAAAATCTATGATGGCCCTATAAATGATATCTCTATCAAAAATGTCTGCCTCAACCGTCTTTGAAACGAAAGAATAATCCTTATAGTAGTTCATCTTCTCTAAACTTTGCTTGTCGTCTACTACTACTATTTCAATAATCTCATCGTTTCCTTTTTTCCACTCATTGCTAAAACTTTCAAAGCCTGCCATAATGCTGTGGCTATTAGAGTTATGTCCTAAAATGATAATTCTTCTCTTTTCTAGCCAATAATCTTTTACGAGTTTAACCGTGTAATCGCATTTTTCTATGTTTGACTTTTTCTCAACGTCCTTTTCATTTTCACCAACGAAGAAGGCGTAGTTTTCGCCGTCAATTTCCATACAAGTAATAGGAATTGCGTGATTGTGATTTTCAAAATATTTTCTTGCAAACTCCGTTTCGTCCTTTTCTTCTTCCTTTTTAGAATAGAACTCTACGCCACGACTAGAGAACAACTCACTATAAACGTCGTTAAGTTCAGGCATCAAACAGAATTGCGAGAACAATTGACCTAAAATTTCGTTTATCTTAAGTGGGATAATATTGCATTTTCCCTTAACTTGCTTAGCAGAAATAATCTTATCTACTAGAGCAAGCGTCCACTTATCGTCAATTTCCACAATAACCCTTTGATTGTCAAAAGAATCGTTTGCCGAAACTATATCTGCAACTTGCATTAGGGTTTTAATAGTTTGAGAATTACCCTTAGCGTTTTCTTCTAATAGTTCTTTTTTTCCAAAACGGCAAATGCTATTTGTGTCGTCGTTAGAAAGTATAATAACTGAGCGTGCTTTTTTTAGTGAGATATCGGCTAGTTGTTTGGTAGAGAAAATGTCGCCTTCTCTAACGATAACGGTCACATTGCTAACGAATCTATTTTTTTTAAGAGCAATAAGTCTTCTAAAGAAGGGAAGGTGAGAAAAACTCTTTGCAACGGCAAGGTTTTCTCTCATAACGGTATCGGTTATTCTCTCTTCGATTTCGTTTTTAATTTCTTCTTTTCTATCTTGAACTAAAACAACCACCTTTTGCTTTTCGTCGCAGTAAAGCATATCGTTGATAATTTCAGACGCTCTGTTGTTCCAATTTAAGATTACAAAATGGTTAGAGATATTTAATCTTCTCTTACCAGCGTTAGCATTATCAATAAAACTTGAAATATAGTTGGTCACGTAACCGATAACTGCGCCGGTAAATAAAATCATACCTAAAACGGAAATAATTACGCAAACAACTGCAATAATTACCTTGCCTTGTCCAAGTTCACCAACAACCGACTCAATACAGCCTGCATCTAGTATCATAGAAATCGTTCTATACGTAGCCGAAATAAAGTCTAGCCCTTGATTTCCAGAAAGGTTTTGCGACAATAAACTAATTAACCCCGAAGCGCCCAAAAAGAACACAACGTTTATAAGTAAAATCACCGCTAAAACTATTCTTCCAGGGTTTTTTACTATTTGAATACTAAGCCACTCTTTTAATTTTTTCATAAGTTTTTCCTTTATTTTTTTATTTTATAGCCCTATAATTTCCCCAATGTCGTTTAAGACGAACTTTGGTTGATAAGGGAATTTCACTAAATCTTCTTTTTTAGTCACTCCCGTTAAAACTAAAACGGTGTCTAATTCACTCTCTAAGCCGGCTAAAATATCCGTGTCCATTCTATCGCCAATCATAACTGCATCTACCCTGCTACAATTAAGTTTTTTAAGAGCGTGACGCATCATAAGTGGGTTAGGTTTGCCAACGAAATACGCCTCTCTTCCCGTAGTTAACTCAATAGACGAGATAAGCGATTTGCATGCGGGAACAATTCCGTCTTCAGTAGGGCCGGTTAAGTCTGGGTTAGTGCCGATAAGTTTAGCGCCCTTAAACACCATTTTTACAGCCTTTTCTATCTTTTCGTAGTTTAGTGAACGAGTTTCTCCAAACACCACGTAGTCGGGATTAACGTCGTTCATAGAAAAGCCTGCGTCGTATAGTGCGTTAACAAGTCCCGGCTCGCCGATAACGTAAACCGATCCGTTAGGGCATTGTCCTTTTAGAAAAGACGCCGTAGCCAAAGCCGAAGTATAAAAGTGTTCTTCGCCCACGTTAAGCCCAAGTCTACTGAGTTTTTGAGCAAGTTCTCTAGGCGAACGTTCGGAACTGTTGGTTAAAAACAAATAGTTTTTACCACTTTCTTCTAGCCAAGTGACGAATTCCTTTACTTTAGGGATAAGTCTATTGCCGTGATAAATAACGCCGTCCATATCGCATATAAAATTTTTCTTTTCCGCAATTTGATGAATTTTGTTTTCCATAATTCTTCCTTAAAAATATACTAAATATATTTTATCACATACGCCCTAAATTATCAAGCGTACGACAAATAAAAAAGATTGCAGAGAGTATTACTGCAATCTTTTAGCCAAAAACTTATTAAATTTTATCTAATTCCGTAGTTTTCGATAACGTAATCAAGGTCTTTATCCCCTCTACCAGAAAGACAAACGAGAATAGAGCCCTTGCCCATTTTCTTAGCAAGATTCATAGCGTAAGCAACTGCGTGCGCACTTTCTATTGCAGGAATAATACCCTCAAGTCTTGAAAGGGTGAAAAAAGCGTCGATAGTTTCGTCGTCCCCAATAGCGTCGTAATTAACTCTGCCTAGTTCGTGCAAGAAAGCGTGCTCTGGACCAGAAGACGGATAATCTAACCCACTTGCAACCGAATATACGGGAGCGGGATCGCCGTTTTCGTCCTTTAACATAATGCTGTTAAATCCGTGCATAATACCTTCCGTGCCGTATTGAAGACTAGCCGCATGGTCGCCAAGTTTTTTGCCTCTACCAAGAGGTTCAACGCCGTAAATTTTAACGGGGTCGTTTAGAAATCCTGAGAACATACCCATTGCGTTAGAGCCACCACCCACGCAAGCAACTACTGCGTCTGGAAGTTCGCCAGTCATAGAAACAAATTGTTCTCTCGCCTCAATACCAACTACGCTTTGGAAATCTCTAACCATCATTGGGAAAGGGTGAGGACCAACAACCGAGCCAATGCAATAAATTGCAGTTTTATATTCGTTTGCGTACGCCTTGAACGCAGCGTCAACTGCTTCTTTTAAGGTTTGTAGACCTTCTTTAACTTCAACTACGTTAGCGCCGAGAATTTTCATTTTAGCAACGTTAGGGGCTTGCTTTTTAATGTCAACTGCGCCCATATAAATATCGCACTCAAGACCAAAGTATGCGGCAGCCGTAGCCATAGCAACTCCGTGTTGTCCTGCGCCAGTTTCAGCGATAACCTTTTTCTTGCCCATATATTTTGCGAGCAACACTTCACCCATGCAGTGATTTAACTTGTGCGCTCCAGTATGGTTAAGGTCTTCTCTCTTAACGTAAATTTGAGCGTTTCCAACACTTCTTGAAAGTCTTTCTAAATGAGAAATTGGGGTTGGTCTACCTTGAAATTCCTTTCTAATTTTTCTAAGTTCGTCGATAAACTTAGTAGATTTACAAATGGTGAAATACGCCTCGGTAATTTCATCCATAGCCTTTTTAAGTTCGGGAGCAATATAAGCCCCACCGTATTTGCCGAAATATCCTTGTTCGTTAGGATAGTTTTTAAAGTAAGTTTCAAAATCAACGTTATTTATTTTCATAATTATATTCTCCTTAAATTCTAATTTTAGTGTGTTTTTATTAGTCTTTAAGTATTCGCCATCGCCTAGTTAAAAGTTTCATAAAAAAGTTCCTTAAAAATAAAAATTCCTTGATAGAAAATCTATCAAGGACGAATATTCACATACCCGTGGTGCCACCTTGTTTCCGCCTAAATTTTAAGCGCTTAATTTTTTGGATACTATCATATCCTTGGTAATAACGGCTACCCACCGTCTAATATACTCTTTCAAAAAAAATTGAAATTTCCCTTCGCCCTCAAAAGCCCATTCAACGCTCAGTTAATATTGCCTTTCCACCGACGGCAACTCTCTAAAATTAAGCCCTAGCGCCTACTCTTCTTTCTCATAGGTTTACCTAATTATACTTTATTCACTCAAAATTTGTCAATAAAATTTATGTATTTTTTAAATTTTACCACTCATTTCTATATTTTCGCTTGAATATCGGCAGGTTTTTATTGTTGACGAGCAAGGTTTTATACATTATAATAAATATAGAGGTGAAATAATGATAGACCCATTTGATTATAAAGAACCAAGTTGCGCCCTATGTGGTGGAAAGGATTTTTACTATCCTAAAGAGAACGCTCCTAAAGGCAGAATCCCTGTAGCGAGAATAATAGAAAAAGTAGACGAGGCGTTTAATAAAAACGATATGATAGAGGCAAAAAGGCTCCTTGAGTATTGGCAAAAGGAAGCGCAGTCATTACTTGATAAAAAAGGTGAACTTTCCGTTGTTAACGAACTGCTAGGACTATATAGAAAACTAGACGATTCTAAAAACGCTCTTTTAACCACAGAAAGAGCCGTCGTTCTAGTTAAGGATTTGGGGCTAGAAGAAGATTTTTCGGTAGGAAATATATATTTAAACGTAGCAACCACCTTAAAGGCGATAGGAAAGGCAAAAGATAGCATATTTTACTACGACGAGGCGTATAAAATCTTTACTAAATTCCCAGATAGAAGCAAAGATTTAATGAGTGGCTACTATAATAATCGTGCCGTTGCTTTGGTTGATCTAGGCGAATACGATTTGGCAAAAAAATGCTACGAAAAAGCGCTAGAATTTTTAAAAGGAACGCCGTTTGAGTTTACCGACGGAGCAATTACAATGGTAAACCTTGCTCACCTTTACTTTTCTATGGATATGGAAGAAAAAGCAAAAGAGAGCGTGGAAAAAATTATAGAACTTCTTGAAAATGAAAAAGTGGTGAAAAACGGATATTATGCGTACGTTTTAACAAAATGCACCCCTGCCCTACGCCACTTTGGATTTATAGAAAAAGCAGAAGAATACGAAAAACTAGCGGAGCAAATATATGAAGGGAATTGAACTTTCTAAAGAGTTTTACTTAGAGCACGGAAAACCCATGCTAGAAGAACTCTTCCCCGAAGAAAAGGATAGAATAGCCGTAGGGCTAGTTGGCGAAGGCTCGGAGTGTTTTGGATACGACGACGAAATTAGTTTAGACCACGACTTTGAGGCAGGCTTTTGCCTTTGGATAACGGAAAATGACTATGAAAAATACGGCTTCAAGTTAGAGAGAGCATACTCAAAACTACCAAAAGAGTTTAAGGGATATAAACGCCCTATTTTAAGCCCAGTCGGTGGAAGCAGACACGGCGTTTTAGTTATAGAAGAGTTTTATAAAAAGTTTTTAGGCGTTAGCCAAATACCAGAAGATGTTTCGTGGTGGTTTTTCGTTCCGTCAACTAGTTTAGCAGGGGCAACTAACGGCGAAGTTTTCATTGATAACTTGGGTGAATTTTCTAAAATTAGAGAAGAGTTAAAAAAAGGCTATCCAAAAGACGTAAACTTAAAAAAACTTGCAGGGAATCTCGCTCTCGCAGGGCAGTCGGGACAATACAACTATGAAAGGTGCTTATCGCATAAAGAATTTGGCTCGGCAAGTCTTTCCGTTTGCCAATTCGTAAAGCATATAATCTCTTCTATTTATCTACTAAATAACGAATACGAGCCCTTTTATAAATGGGCTTTTCGCAAAATAAAAAGTTTGCCTATATTAAATGAACTAGGCGAGAAATTAACACTACTTCTTGACCTACCTAACGAAAAAGCAACCGACAAACTTCTTTTAATCGAAGAGATAGCAAAAGCCGTTATAGAAGAAGTAAAAAGGCAAAACTTATCTAGCGCAACTTGTTTAAATCTAGAAACCCACGCGTATTCTATTATGGACAAAATAAAAGACGTGAACATTAGAAACATGCACGTCATGGACGGAATATAAAAAGAACAAAATAGGCAAAATCAAAGATTTTTATACGTAAAAAGGATAGCAAAATTCTTGCTATCCTTTTTTTATTTTTTCAAGTTTAATATATCGTCTGCCGAACAATCCAATAAGGCACACAATTTTGCCAAAGTGGCAAGAGTTGGCTGTGCTCTTCCCGAAAGATATTGCGAAACCGTCGCCCTTGATACGCCAATAGCGTCGGCAATTTCACTTTTGTTTAAGCCCGATTGCTCTATTTCCTTTTTTAAATTTTCACTTATAATTATATCTAAGTTTTTATCCAAATATGCGTGTTTTTGTTTATTAGATTTCTAAAACTTTACGTAGATCTTCTATTTTTCTCACTCCGCTAATGGAATCTTTTTCGGATAGGCAATTAACGGCAACGAGATTTGCAAGTTCTAGCATCTTATCGTCCGTATAGCCCGAGTAGATTGAGTATAGACAGCCTGCGCAAAACGCGTCACCAGCGCCTACGCTACCTTTAATGAATCCCTTTTTAAGTTTAATAGAGTTTACGGTGGTAAATTTTCCGTCTTTAGTTAAGCAAAAGGCTTTCTCGGGACAATGCACCACAACTTTTTCTTTAACCCCCATATCTAAAAGGGTTTGCATAGCCTTAAAAATTCCTTCTTCGATAAGGTTTTCTTCTTGGTCTCTAACTTCAACGCCTGCAATAGCGCCTGCTTCAATCTCGTTTACGATAACGTAATCGCAATACTTTAGGGCAGAACTAACTACTTGATTAAATCTTCCCGAAGATTCACTAACCACGTCGATAGAGGTTTTTATGCCCTTTTCTCTAACCCTTTTTAAGAGTTTTGCCATAGGAGTCGAGCCATCTTCTAAAACGGTGTCAAAATAATCTAAAAGCATTAGATAGCCTATGTGGAAAAGGTCGCAATCAAGATTTTCTAAGTCTACGTCCTCTTCACAGAAGAACTTGTTCGCCCCACGATTGTGGAAAAAAGTTCTCTCCCCCGTTCCCATAACCGTTATAACGTCTGAATAACTTGTTAAAAGGTTAGAACTCACCTTAACGTTGTCGCAGTTCATACCCTCTCTTTGCATAACGGACAAAACGTATTTTCCGTTATCGTCGCCACCTATTCTGCCGTAAGCCTTAACTTCTAGGTTGGGGTCTAATCTCTTTAGGTCTATACCCGTGTTGCAAACGCAACCGCCAACGGCTTTTTCTTCTTCGGTTATAGTGGCAAGCATACCCTTTTTAGGATATTCTTCTACCATTTTTACGTTGTCTGCCAAGATATTTCCGGCAATAGCAATTCCTTTTTTCATTTTCTACGCCCTAATTTTACTACCAATTAAATCTTCACAATATTTGATAAGCGTTTCTACCTTTTCCCCATCGGCAATCTTTTGATATAGAGAGCAAATTAAATCGGTCATTTTGCCAGAGTAATCGCAGTATTTTAATAAAGTTTCTTTCGCCCCGTTAGTTTTAGCAAATTCTTTTACTTCAATGCTATTAGCGTCGTCGTCGAAAGAAAAATGCATACCTGCTGCAACCCCTAAACACAAGTAGTGGTTAGGAATATCAAACTTATCTGCAAGTTTAATAGCGCCAATTAGTCTATCGTTTGAAGAAAGTTTACGCTTGGTATCTCTACCTACTCTAGCAACCGTGTCGCCGAGAGCCACGTTAGAAAATCTATAGAGTAAATTTTCAGCGTGTGCCAAAAGGTCGAAAATCTCTACGCCGTTTTCCTTTGCAACGGCTTCTGCCGATTGAACGAGCGCTTTATAAGCAACCATTTTAATATCGTAATCGCCTACTGCTTGATAAATATATTCGTATCCCCTTAACTTGCCGAGATAAGCGCACAAAGCGTGGCTCATATTGTGCATAAAGAGTTTTCTTTGAATAAACAAGTTAAACGGCGAATAAGGATAAAGATTAGAAATTTCAGGAATTTCACCCTTAAACGCATCTTTATCTACGGGTAGAATATTGTAAGGCTCAACGAAAACTCTTAAAAAGTTTTCTTTTTTCTTTTCTTCGGGAACTACGGGCACCATTCTGCCAATGCTCGCTTCCACAAAGCCTATTTCACTTAAAATTCTATCCTTATATTCGGGAATTTGCTCGATAATTAGGTTTCTTAAAAATTCGTCTGCCCCAATTAAGTTTTCACAAATGATAATGTTAAATGGTTTTTTTGAGCGCTCAAATCTCTTTTTTAAGCCAAGCGATATTGGTTTTGCAATAAATTTAAGCACGTTAACTCCAATTGCCGTTGCCATAATATCGGCTTCAGCAATTTCATTAGAAACGAGTTCTAAATCCGTTCCGTCAATTCCGTAAACGTTTTCTACTATTTGTTCTACCACTCCGTCGTTGCTAACAACGTCTACGGGGTAGCATTTATCTTGGTTAAGTTTAGCGATAACTTCTTTGTTTATATCAACGAAGCCGACTTTGTAGCCGTTATTAGAAAACACTTGGCCGATAAAACCACGACCAATGTTTCCCGCTCCGTACATTATAAATTTTTTCATAATATACCTTTTTATTTATTAGTTGCACTCAGCAGTTAATGGACCTGCGAGTTCTTTTAAGAAGAAGAGTTTGCCCTTTAAGGTTGGAATATAAGAAGACGTTATCCAAGGAGTTTTTCCATATCTTAAAGTCATCCAAAGTGACATACCTTGCCATTGCATACCTCTTCCTAAGAGTCCGTCTGCGCCACCGATAGCGTAATCTGCTTGTAAGAATAAGCCAGGTCCAATGGTGTTTGCTCTACAAGGAACTAAAGTCGTTCTAGACTTAAAACTAGTTAAAGCGTTTTGTTCAACGGTTAGTGGGTGAATTTTTGCAGCGATTCTATATGGCGCTTCTTCCCACTCTTTTGCAGTCTTATAGTCAGCGGCAAAGGTTGGCTCCCAGAAAGCAATGTGGCACATTCTTCCAATTCCGTAAACTAAAACGAGTTTTGCGCCTTGGTCTTTTAACGCCTTAATCTTTTCTGGATAAGTTGGAAGATTTTCCTTAGTAGCAAAATTTCTTTGATTTTTTGGAACGGTCAATTCTCCAAGTGGATTAAATAGGGCTTGTTCCATTGCGTATTGGAAAGAACCCGTGTTGTCTGAAGACAAGGTGTTTCCTTCGCTATCAGCCCATTCGTCCATATTAAAGGTGTATACGTGTTCGCAAGAGATATTCCACTCTTTTAAGAAATATACTACCCACTTGTACATACCCATAGGTCCTACAGGCAAAATGAAAGCGATTTTTTCTTTTTTCTCTTTTGCAAGTTTTATTTGATTAGCAATTTCGTGTCCCATATAGGTTTCAAAATCACTTAAACTTTCGCACATAATAGGATTAAAATCCTTGTTCCAATGTTCTTGACGAACTAAAATGTTTTCAGGCGCGTCGATACACGCGTCAATCTTGTCAAAATCCCAGCCCTCTGGATAGAAGTTTTCTAAAGCACTTCCCTTTACGGTTGAATTAAAATTCATAATATTTTCTCCTTATTTAAATATATTTTATCAATTTTTTACGGCAACAATCTCTTTGCCGTTCCTTTTAAGTAAACGTTGCATTGGGTAAAGCCCTCTGCATAGTCCGCCCCACATTGAAAACCACGATATCTGCAACAAGTTTTAACCATGTCTGGAAAATCTATATGATCGTGATCACGCATCCAAACGATTTGCGATTCGTGGCAGTTAAGCATCTCTAATTTTTTATCGATATATTTACTAACGTCTACGTATTCGGTTGGATTGAAGTCCACGCCTGCAAGCGTATCCATATAATAAATTGGCACTAATCTAGCAGCCCCCTCTACCTTGCTCTTATAATTTGGAAGAGTAGCAGTAAAACTTGCGTCAAATACTAGTCTTGAAACGGCAGTGTGGTCTGGCATATAGTCGTTTGGCGCGTGGGTGATAATAAAGTCTGGGTTAACCTTTTTAATTACGTCAACTACTTTATCTCTAGCCTCTTTGTTGTTGTCGTAGATTTCTAAATCGTGAAATCCGCCCCACATAACTTCAAAGCCACCGATATCTTCTGCGCTTTTTCTTGCCTCTTCTCTTCTAATCTTAATAAGTTCTTCAGGTGGAATAATTACGTGTCCTAAATTTCCACTTGAAAGGTGACAAACTACAACCCTGTCGCCCCTTTCCTTGCACTTTAATAGCGTTCCTGCGCAAGCGATTTCCATATCGTCTGGGTGACAAGAAATAACTAAAACGGTATACATATATTCGTCTCCTATTTTTTTCTTTTTTAAATTATATACTCTATTTAATTGCCAATCAATAGAAAATCGGGTATAATACTTATAATATTAGACACGGGGCATTTTTTATGAAAGATAATTTTATAAGGCAAAAATTCAAAAAAGTATTCAATATTGATAGTATTATTACCATATTTTATATGGAATTTTCCAAAGACTTTTCCTACGAGGGAGAAAGGCACGACTTTTGGGAAATGGTGTACGTTGATAAGGGCGAAGTTATATGCACGGCAGACACCAAGCAGTTCGTGTTAAAGGGGGGCGAGTTAACTTTTCACAAGCCCAACGAATTTCACAATCTTTCGGCAAACAAAAACGTTGCGCCTAACGTTTCTATCATAACTTTCGATTGCAAAAGCCCTGCAATGAACTACTTTAAGGGTAAAATTTTCAAACTTTCATTAACTGAAAAAAACACTCTTTCAATGCTAATTGAAGAGGGGCTTTCTTGCTATTCTATGGTAGACCAAAAAAACCCACTCTTACAGCAACTAATTAAGTTGGATTCTGCCCCGTTTGGCAGTAGTCAAATGACCAAGAATCTTTTAGAATGTCTACTCATAGGGCTTTCTCGCCACAAGGATAGTTTAGACAAAAAAGAAAGATATAATTATATGTTAGACGGCGCTACTATTCCACACGACGTTAAGGAAATTATAGACTTTTTAGAAAACAACGTATACGCAAAACTCTCTATCGATAAAATTGCCGACCTTTTGGGAAAAAGCCCCAGCGCCATAAAAAAGACCTTTTCAAGTTTTAAGAGGAACGGAATTATCGACTACTTTAATAGGCTAAAAATAAAGGAAGCAAAAAGGCTTATTCGTGAGAAAAACTATAATTTTTCGCAAGTTTCGGATATGCTCGGTTTCGATACTCCACAATACTTTTCAATAGTATTTAAAAAATATACTAAAATGTCCCCAAAAGAATACAAAAACTCAATTCTTCCTTAATGAAAAAGAGAGACGAAGTTTCGTCTCTCTTTTCAAATAGAAAGGTATTTAGTTTGCAAACAATTGTTTTAGCTATGCTGTAATTTTTTCTATTGTGACGGTCTTTTCTCCCCAAACGTTAGTATTGTCAACTTCTACTGAAGCAGTCGGTGAAACGTTTGTTATCTTAACGATATCTGCGTCTTGTCCCATAGTGATTCCAGATGCAACCACGTTGCCAGAAACTACTACTTCTGCGCCTGCGTTTACCGCCGTCATTCTAATAAATCTTTCACCCATTGAACCTACGATTTCATTGTCTTTAATTTCAATCTTGCCCGATTTATTTAAGTTTGTCGTGCTACCACCACTAAATAACATAGCGTGTAGTTTAATTGAATCAAAAGTGCTGTTTACTAGTTTGAAGTTTTCAAGAGCGTTGATTTTTATACCTTGATGTAAATCTTTCAAATAACAATCTTCGATTACTACGTTTTTAACAACCTTTTCTTGACTCGAAGAGTGAAGCACTCTCGTTCCATCAGTTGCAGTTGAAGTATTGCTCTTATCTACGAAAGAACAACCCACTAAAGTCAATCCGTTAACAGAAGAATCGTTGTCTAAAACGTCTACCGCAACGTCGTTGCCTTCCAACTCGAACTTAACGTTTTTAATGGTTAAATTATTTATGGTTAAAGAGAAGGATAGATATGGTTCGGTTGCTGAATTTGAGTGTTGATTTCCACTTGGAGTGTAATCAAGCGTTTCTGCCTTGATTTTTCTAACGATAGCGCCTTCCGTTCCTAAAATGGTTAATCCAGAAATAACGCCAGAGTAAGAATGTCCGCCTCCAGCCCAATTACTTTCAACCGGAGTACTGCTTGCAGTCTTTCTAAAATACAATATGCCGTAGTTTGCGTCGTTTAATACTATAGTGGTGTTTTCTGCAACGCCGTCGATAGCCGCTTGAGCCTCTGCCGTGTTATCAACTACTACCGCGTTTGCTATTTCGGTTTTATCTTCGTCTCCACACGCACAGGTCTTTACCGAGTAAGCCTTGCCCTCTATAACTTTATAAACTATTTCGTCGCCATGGTCGTGCCCTGTTGACGAGATAATCCACGAATCTTTAGCGATTTCATTTTTTCCCTCTGCATCAGAGAAATACTTGCCACATTCACAGGTGTAGTATTCGCTATTTCCGTTAGTTTCGCAAGTTGCCGACACGGCACTTGTTTTAGTAAGTTCATGTTCGTGCCCACACGCCGTTAAACCTAACGACATAGACACCATGAATAACGTGCTTAATAAAATAGTAATTACTTTTTTCATACGTTTCTCCTTTTTGTTTTTGCTTTGGTTTAGCCTACACCCATTTTAGTACATCTTTTTTCTCTTTGTCAATACCTTTTTTAAAAAAATTTTTTTTATTCTCGCTTTTGCCCATTATTATTATGCTCATTTTCGATAGAGAAATACTAGGGTTTTTGCATTTTTTTATTTAACAAAAATTTTTAGCACGCTTGCTAATTTTCTATGGAAAAAAGGGGCTTTTTTTGTGGTAATTTATAGCAAAAACAAATTTTTAAAAACCACTTGATTTTTTTGTCTATTTACAATATAATGTATATGTCTTGAAAATGTTTTATTATTTTAAATAGGAGGGGCATAATTTAGTCAAGACGGATTATGCTAAAGTAAAAAAATGAATGCTGTTAACGAACTAATTGAAAAAAGCAAAGTTCTATCTATGGAAAATAGAGTTTCTATCGCTAAAGATATAACCTCTAAATTAATTGCAGATTTAAAGGCAATCGATATTAAAACGGAAGATATCACCGGTCTTTTAATTAACATCTTTAAACTTTTCGTTTCTGCTGACAGAAAGGCAAGACGTGACGAATATGATTTATTCGTTAAATTATTCGACTTAGATATCGATACCGATACTTTCTTTAACTTAACCAACTATGGTTCTGATAAGGAATTCGTTGCTAAAATGGACGATTTAGTTGACTCTGCACCTGTTGAAGTTGCAGTAAATATCGTCACCTTAGGTATTTTGATTATCACTGCTGATGGCGAAGCAACCCCAGAGGAAATCGCATTATTAGAAAAAATCTATAATAGATAATCTTAGTTTAAAATTAAAAACCCGAAGGATTTTCCTTCGGGTTTTTAATTTTAAATTTATTTTTACTTTTATAGTTCTACCTATCTTCTCTAAAGTAATTAAGTCCAAGAGATGCCGGCGGTTGATTTTCTTTACTATCTAAAACGCTTATTACGATTAAAACTACAACCGTTGCAACGTATGGCACCATAGTAAGTAAAGCGTTTACGATTTGCGAAGGAACGTCTAAGAAACTTGGCAACATATAAAGAGCACCAAATAAAATTGAGCCAATTATCGCAAGATTTGGTTTCCACAACGTAAAGATAACGAGCGCAATTGCGAGCCATCCTATTGCCTCGATAGGACCTGAAGACTCATAAAGACCTTGAACTACGTCCATAACGTAGAAGAAACCACCAATGCCTGCAATACCTGCGCCTATTAAAATTGCGCCGTACTTATACGCATTTACTCTAACGCCAACCGCATCTGCCGCCGCAGGATTTTCACCAACTGCGCGAAGTCTTAAACCAATCTTAGTTCTATTAAAGATTATCGCAGTCACAATTGCAAGGGCAATCGCCAAATAAACCAATATCCCGTAAGAGAAGAACAATTGTCCAAACCAACCGAGATTTTCGGCAAAAGGCAACGGAGAAGCAATCTTAGAACTTGCAATTGAGAAGTTTACTCTAGTAATACTATCGCTAGTTTTTACAAAGTTATCCATAACTACTTGCGCAAAACCACCACCAAAGGTAGTTAGTGCTAGACCGGTTATGTTTTGATTGCACTTTAAACTAACGGTTAAGAGCGCATATATTGCACCGAGCGCCGCTGCAAACAAGAAAGCACCTAAAACTCCCACTAAAACAATCATAATATAACTTGCAAGAGCAGGGTCCTGAAGTGAGCGCATATAAACTGAAACGCCAAGACAACCACCGGCAACACCGCTACACATAATTCCAGGTATTCCAAGGTTTAGGTGTCCTGATTTTTCCGTGACGATTTCGCCAAGACAACCATAAATAAACGCAGCCGAACATCTAATAGCCGTTTGAAGTAATAATATCATACTATTTTACCTCCTTTTTGTCTTCGCCGTTTAAGAAACCGTTTTCTTTCGCTTGCTTTTTTTTCTTGCGTAAAGTCACCTTGTATTGAACAAGGAACGCACATGCAATAATAAGGAAGTAAACGATACCAATAACCACGTTTGCATAAACGTCACTTTGTATACCAAAATTTGTCTTAACTTCAGACATGCCATTGTTAACGAAAGAAACGAGCGCACACGTGCCCGCAATAAACAATGGATTACTTCCACCAAGCCACGTCGTCATAATAGCCGTGAACCCCATATTGTTTGCAGTATTCGTGCCAATAGTTGGGGTGACAGCGCCGGCAGTAAGCAACAAGCCAACGATTCCACAAATTGCTCCCGATACGATAAGAGTTCTAATAATAACCTTTTTAACGTTTATACCTGTATAACGAGCAGTGTTTTGGCTATCACCTACGAGCGAAAGTTCATATCCTTGTTTAGAAAACTTAAGGTATGCAAACATAGCGCTTGTAATAACAGCGCCCATTAAAATGGTTAATATTTCTCTCTTGCCAAACAATATTGGAAGATGCCCGTAATTAATTTCAGGAAGAGTTGTTTTACCCGTTCCTTGAACCCATATTGCTATCATTAAAAGCACTAGACTCTGTGCAATATAGTTCATCATAAGAGTAAACAAACTTTCGTTTGTATTAAATAGCGCCTTAAAAATAGCGGGAATAACTGCCCAAATCGCACCTGCAACCATACTTGCAATAACCGAGCAAATAATAATCACCGTATCGCTTATTGCACCGTTAGTGCCACGCCCCATATACCACATACACGCAATTGCTGCAAGGCCACCAACCAATATTTGACCATTTGCACCCAAGTTCCAAAACTTCATCTTAAACGCAGGAAGAAGCGCCATCGAAACGCAAAGCAACAAAGAAGTGTCCTTTAAGAACTTAAATATCTTTCTTTCCGAGCCTAGCGCACCATTAAAAAGTGAAGAGAAAAACACTATAGGGTTTCCTCTATCGCCAATAACCGTACACGTAATACTACCTATTACTAAAGCGAGAATAATAGCGCACGCATATATTAAAACTTTATATTTCGTTTTAAGATTATCTCTCTTTGCAACGTGGAAAAGAGGCTCTTTTACCGTGACTTTTTGATTATCCATTTATTCGCCCTCCTTTTCCGCTTCTTCTTTTTGTTTTTGCCACTCTTCTTCAGTTAGATTACTATCTTTTGCTTTTCCGTACTCTTTATTCTTGGTTTCCGAAAGATTAAGAGAACCCGTCATCATAAGTCCTATTTCTTCTTTCGTGGTTTTGCTTGCGTGTACGATACCCATATTCTTTCCGTGACATAAAACCATTATCTTATCACAAAGAGCAAGCATTACGTCTAGGTCTTCACCTATAAATAAAATACCCGTGCCCTTTCTCTTTTCTTCGTTTAGCATATCGTAAATTAGGTATGAAGAGTTTACGTCAAGTCCACGAACGGGATACGCTGTGACAATTACGTTAGGGCTAGACTCAATTTCTCTACCAACAAGCACCTTTTGAATATTACCACCCGAAAGTCTTCTAACAGGAGTTTCCGTTGACGGAGTGGAAATTTCTAATTTTTCGATTAGTTTATTTGCCTTCTTTCTTGCAGATTTCCTATCTACGAAAGGTCTTGAGAAAAAGGTTTTAATTGCTACCCACGCTCTTATAGAGAACGCCTTCCACTTAGGATAGGTGGCAAGTTCTTCTTCATCAATCATGTAAACTTTGTTTTCGGCATACGTCTTAAGCATCATATTATCCGTTATAGAGAAGTTTGGAGCAAGCCCCATGCCAAGTCTATCTTCGGGGATAAAACTCATTGATACGCCCTTTTCAATAATTACTTTTGGCGCAAGCCCTACAAGGCTTTCACCCTCGTGCATAATAAAGCCCGATTCAATTTTTCTAAGCCCTGCAATTGCTTCGCAAAGTTCTTTTTGTCCACAACCTGCAATTCCCGCAACGCCGAGTATTTCTCCACCACGTATATAAAAACTTACGTCTTCTATCTTTTTAGAACCGTCGTCTCCCTTAATAGACAATTCCCTAATTTCTAAAAGTGGTTTATCTATTTCGGTCTTTACACGCTCAATTCTAAGGTCAACTTTCTTTCCTACCATCATTTCGGTAAGTTCTTTTTCGTTGGTCTCTTTCGTCGAAACGGTGGTGATATACTCGCCTTTTCTAAGTATTGCAACTCTATCCGAAATTTCCATAACTTCGTTGAGTTTGTGCGTGATTATTATTATAGACTTGCCGTCTTCACGCATATTATTTATAACGGCAAAAAGTTTTTTCGTTTCTTGCGGAGTTAAAACTGCCGTAGGCTCGTCTAAAATCAATATATCTGCTCCACGATATAAAACCTTTATAATTTCTAAGGTTTGTTTTTCCGAAACGGACATGTTGTAAACTTTTTTATCTAAATCTATTTCAAAGCCGTACTTTTCGCAAATATTTTTGACAGAAGTACGAATTTCTTTCAAATCATATTTTTGCCCTTTTTCTAGAATAAGCGCAATATTTTGTAAAGCAGTAAAAACTTCTACCAACTTAAAGTGTTGGTGAATCATACCAATCTTATATTTAAAAGCATCTTGTGGAGACGATATATAAACTACCTCTCCATTAATGCGTATTTCACCTTCTTCGGGCGCATATATACCCGAAATAACGTTCATAAGCGTAGTTTTGCCAGAGCCGTTTTCTCCAAGGATTGACAAAACTTCCTTTTCGTAAACTTTTAGGTTTACGTTTTTATTTGCAACTATCTTGCCAAATGTTTTTGTAATATTTCTTAATTCAAGAGCAACTTTGCCTTCCATAAACGTTGTCCTTTTTCCCTTATTAAAACTATTGGGCGAAGCCGAAACTTCGCCCACGTTTTAACTTATTTTTATTTTTTATGCATCTGCGCCAATAGTAATACCGTCGATAACGATATCAAAGTAAGGAGCAGAACGTTTTGCAGATTCTTTGAAGATGCCGTTTTCAATAACGTTGGTTTCGCCGGTGAAAGTACCGTCGTCAATAACGTCAGCATTGTAAGCGGTAAGTTTACCGTTTTCGTCCATAGTAATAAATGGTGCTTTAGAGAAAGCGCTTGCATCAGCCTTTGCGTTTTTAACGGTGAAGTTGTTGGTATCAAACACGTTGAGTTCGCCGTTCATAAGTTTTGCTTTAACATCGTCAAGTTTTGCTTGAGTTCCTGCTGCAGCAGCGGCACCTAAAGCGGTAATTTGAACTGAACCGGTTGCTAAAGTTCCAGTGTAATCCTTTGGAATTTCGCCTTTACCAAGAGCGCCGTCGATCATAATTTCAAAATATGGTTGCCAGTTAATCTTTGATGCGATTACGAAAGTGTCTTCGCTAGTAGTTCCGTTGTAGAATACGTTAGGAACGTTCTTTTCTTTACATGCTGCTGGAACACCCATTGAGTCTGCGTGACCAGAAACAAGTTTAGCACCGTTTTCGATTAAAGCAAGTGCAGATGCCTTTTCCTTTAATTCGTCGTACCAAGAATAAGTGTATTTAACTTCCATAGTCACGTTAGCAACTACTGATTTAACACCAAGATAGAAAGAAGTATAACCTGAGATAACTTCTGCGTATGGGTGTGCACCAACGTAGCCGATTTTTGCTTGATCGTCGGTAATAGCACCGTCGTCGTTGTCATCATATAAAGCAAGAAGTTTCATACCTGCAGCAACACCTGCTAAATATCTACCTTCATAGATAGAAGCAAATGCATTGTGGAAGTTTGCTGGGGTGTCGTTAGCCGTGTCTGCGTCTAATGATAGGCTTGATTGAGTACCCGTTGCGTGACAGAAGTCAACTTCTGGGAATTCTTTCGCTGCTTGAATCATGTTCGCTTCGTGGCCAAATGAATCAGCGAATACTGCCTTGAAACCTGCATCTGCGAATTGAGCAGCCTTGTCGTAGCAATCACTGCCTTCTTCTGGAACACCAGTCACAATAGCGTATTGTTCTTTAGTTAAGCCTTTTGCCTCACAAGCGGCTTCGAAAGCGTCGATAAAGTTCTTGTCGTAAGATGACTCTGCACCGTGTAAGCAGATGAGCGCAACAACTTTATCTTTCGTTTCACCACATGCGGTGAGGCCGAAACAGCATGCTACTGAAAGTACAGCAGCAAGTAATAAAGTAATAAGTTTCTTCATTATAAAATACCTCCTACCCTTTCGGGTTTATTTACTATCTAATTCCTGAAAGTAAGCCCTTCTTGGTCCATACTCTCAACTATCGCCAAAGAATACACGTCAACTCCCTCTTCTCTAAGTTTGTCTCCGCCACCCTGGAAGCCCTTTTCGATTGCGATTGCCGCGCCTACTAGCGTTGCTCTCGCTTGCTCTACTATGCTCTTAAGCGACCTAATCGCTTCTCCGTTAGCCAAAAAATCGTCCACCACTAACACCTTGTCCATCTTTTCTATATACTCTTCGGGAACGATTAACGTGTTGCTCTTTTTATGGGTATATGAATAACACTCTGCAGAATAAACGTTGCCTTCTACGTTCGCCGTCTTGCTCTTTTTTGCAAAAACTGCGTCCACCTTAAATCTTTCGGCAACTAAAACGGCAAGCGCTATACCCGACGCCTCAACCGTGAGAATTTTCGTCACACCCTTATCCTTAAAACGAGCGTATACGTCGCCTGCCATTTGGGATAAAAGTCCAACGTCCATTTGCTGATTCAAAAATGAACCAACTTTGAGTACGTGTCCGGGCAAAACCTTGCCTCTTTTAACAATCTCTTGTTTTAATAATTCCATTTACCTTTTTCCTAAAAAAATTAAAAACGGCGTTATCTTTTAGCCGTTTATAATGCTTCTTTCCGTCAAAAAATCTAGCCTGCGTTAAGCATTTTTGCGCTTTTTCAAGTGTTTTTTTGGCAAATATTTATTCCACGTTTTTAGTATAACAAAAAGGCAATAAATTGTCAAATAATTTACTGCCTTTATTCTCTTTTATTTATCATTTTTCGACTTTGTTTTTTCTTTTATTTTAGTAGTGACCACTCTTCCTTTTCTGCCGAATAGTTTTCTAGATAGTCTATAACTTCTTCTACTTTATTAAAAGTTTTATATAGTTTTGCGCAATTTTCTCTAACAAAACTCTTTTCCATTGCACATAAAAACGCTCTGTTTATATCGTCAAAATATCCGTCTACGTCAAATATTACTATCGGCTTTTTGTGTACGCCTAGTTGCTTTAGGGTTAAAACTTCAAAAAACTCTTCAAAAGTTCCTATCCCTCCTGGCGTGACAATATATCCGTCACACGCTCCACTCATAGTTGCCTTTCTCTCTGCCATAGTTTGCGTTCTAATTAGTTTGTCGCAAGTGTAATCTATACTCTCGTAGCCTTTTTCTTCAAAAAATTTGGGAATTACGCCTATAATTTTGCCTTTCCCTTTTCTAACTCCCCTTGCAACTGCGCCCATTAGCCCTGCGCTTCCACCACCGAACACTAGGTTGTGCCCACGCTTGCCTAGACTTTCGCCTAGTAATTCGCCTGCTTCTATATATTTTTTATCAATACTGTCGCTTGCCGACCCAAATACGCATATATCCATCGTTTATTTCCTTTCTATTTAGTCATAAATCATTATACGTATATATTAGCCTTTTTTGTTAATTTTGGCAAGCGTTTTGCTTTAGTCTTTATTTTCTCTTTTTTTTGCTTTTTTACTATAAAAATTCAAGAAACTACTTGATAACTTTTTTCGTTGAGAGTATAATATTTATATGAATAGAATTGCACAATTTTTTAAAGTAGACTTAACTGAATACTTAAAAGACGGAAAAAAAGAAGATTTTGACGATATTCTTCTTCCAAGAAGAGCAACTAGCGGTAGCGCTGGCTACGATTTTTACGCACCTTTCGACATGTTTTTAAATAGTGGCGAAACGGTTAAAATACCAACGGGTATTAGAGTTAAAATCGACGAAGGGTGGGTGCTTAAAATTTACCCACGCAGTAGTTTAGGGTTTAAGTATCGCTTGACCTTAAACAATACCGTTGGAATTATTGATTCCGATTACTACTACGCAGATAATCAAGGACATATATTTATAAAAATGACCAATCTCGGCACAGAGCCACTTTCAATAAAAAAAGGTTCGGCTTTTGCCCAAGGCGTTTTCGTTGAGTACGGAATAACTTTGGACGATGAGCCAATTTCAAACGTTAGAAAGGGAGGCTTTGGCAGTACGGATAAGAAAGACTAGTAAAAGAAGGTGAGTAAATGAGTAAAAAGTTATGTTTAGTTTTGGGAGCAGGCGGAGCAAGAGGTATTGCTCACGTGGGTTTCTTGCAGGCTCTAGACGAACAAGGAATTAAACCCGATTGTATCGTGGGTTGCTCTATGGGCGCAGTCGTAGGCGCTTGCTATTCTGCAGGCTATTCACCTAAAGAAATGAAAGATATTGCCGAACATCTTAAATTAAAACACATTTTCGACCCCTCCCCTGCAATGTTTTTCAAAAAGAGTTTGCTTTCTTCTTCTAAAATGCGCAAAAAACTAGAAGAATTTTTCGGCGAAATCACTTTTGAACAATTAAAAATTCCTTTCGAGTGCGTTGCCGTTGATATTTTAAAGGGCAAAGTAGTCACGCTAAACTCAGGGAAGGTTGCAGACGCCGTTAGAGCAAGTTCTTCAATTCCTATGATTTTCCGTCCCGTTATAAAAGACGACCAAGAATTAGTTGACGGAGGAATTTTATGCAGACTTCCTATCGAAAACGCTAAAAACTTTAACGCTGACGTTGTTGTTGCAGTTGACGTTTTAGGGGAATATCGCCCACACGAAACTTCTAAAAACATTATTACCCAAGCACTGAGAGTAGTTGACCTTTGCGACAGTTTTAATACGCAAAGATATCTTGAAACTCACAAACCAGACGTTTTGATTAAACCTAGTCTTGGGGACATGAGCCCGTATAAAGTTGAAAAACTTTCCTTTGCGTTTGGGCAAGGATATTATAAAGGCATTAAATACGGCGATAAAATTAAAAAACTTCTTGAAGATTAAAAGTAAAAGCCTACCAATCAGGGTGTGTTCAATAGAGATTTTTCTCTTATGGGAAGTGGTACGGCACGAAGCCGTGCCACTTCCTTTTTCGTTCAAGAGATTTGCGGGATTGCTCCCACTCCGCTGTAGTATATTTCTACTGCTTGTTTTCTTTTGCCATCCGTCTTTTCCGCTTGGTGTACGACGACTTTATCAATGAAGTTTCTTACAAGGTCGGGCGTAAGTTCGGATATATCTTCGTACTTTCGTATCGTTCGCATAAACCTACGCACGTTATCCGATTCTTCCTTAATGGTTAAAAGCTCTTGCCGTAAGATAGTTGCTTTTTCCGTTAAGGAAGTTTGTTCTTCTTCATAGATTTTTGTCATCTTGGCAAAGCGTTCTGCCGTTAGATTGCCGTTGACTTTATCTTCATACAAGTTTTGAATGATTCGGTCAAGTGCTTTTATTCGCTTTTCCGCATCTTCTAATTCTTGCGTTTTAAGAAGTATTGCTTTACGGCTTTCTTTACTAACGTTAAAACGTATAGCGTTAAGGAAATCTTGCTCGTTTGTTTTAATAGTTTCAAATACTCTTTTTAAGTCGTTAAGCACGATATGTTCAATCGCTTCTACCGTAATCTGATGTGAAGTGCAAATCTTCTTTTTGTTCTTACGATAAGTTGAGCAATTAAAATATTCCTTTTGTTTCATTGTCGTACAACGGCAAAGGTACATTCTTTGTCCACAGTCAGAACAATAAACAAGTCCCGAAAAAATATTCATTTCGCCCATATCCGTAGGTCGTCTTTTCGTTACCCTTAACCTTTGAACAGTATCGTAAGTATCTTGGTCTATAATTGCAGGGTGCGTGTTTTCAAATATCACCCAATCTTCACGGGGTAAAAACACCTTTTTCTTTGATTTATAAGACTTTTTCGCCGTTGTAAAATTAACCGTATGGCCAACATAATTCATATTCGATAATATTCGTTTAACCGTTTCCGTACACCATATATCGGGAAATTCCGATTGATAGGTCGTACACGGTAAGCCTCTCTTACGATTATGAATCGTAGGGGTATCAATTTTACGTTCGGTTAAAATCCTTGCTATTTGCGTAGGACCAAAACCTTTGATACAAAGATTAAAGATTTCTTTTACCACGATAGCGGCTTCTTCATCCACGAGCCAACGTTGCTTGTTTCCTTTATCTTTCATATACCCGTAGGGCGGACAAGTGCAAAGATGTTTCCCCGACATACCTTTTGACTTAAATACGGCGCGAACTTTCTTGCTTGTATCTTTGGCATACCATTCGTTCATAATGTTTCTAAATGGCGTAAAGTCGTTATCGTTACCATTGCTATCCACACCGTCGTTTATAGCGATAAATCTAACGTTTGCTTCTGGAAAGGTTACTTCGGTATATAAACCAACTTTGAGATAATCTCTTCCTAAACGGGACATATCCTTTACGATTATCGTAGAGATAAGTCCTGCGTTTACGTCGTCAATTAAGCGAATAAAGTCAGGTCGATTGAAGTTTGTTCCCGAATACCCGTCATCCACGTAAAATTTAGGATTTAATAAACCGTGTTCGTTTGCGTACTTTAAGAGTATTGCTTTTTGATTTTTAATACTGTTGCTATCGCCTTGCAATTCGTCGTCTCGTGAGAGCCTACAATACAAGGCAGTTATACCACCTCCAAGTGATAAGTTTTTATTATGCGTCGAAAATTGTTTCTTCATTAGGTTTCTCCTTTTGAATCACTATTTTCGAGCGAATCCTTAATTAAAAGTTTAGTCAATTTGCTATTGATTGTTTCCTTTGCGGTTTCGCTTGTCTTTACGATAACGGAGTATTCCGTGCCACCAAAGGAAATTATGTAGTTGTATTGTTGTATTATTATCCTCCTTATATGAAAGTCGAGTCTGCCTTTCGGTTATTGATACTGCTTTGTCGCTAATTAAAAAAGTATCATTCTCGCTCATAAGGAAGAAAGGGATTAAAGAACGTTATTTCTTTTCCGTTTCAAAAAAGTCGTCGTAACCGTCCATAATCTTTGCAAGCCCTAAATCATTTTCAGCGGCTTCGTCAAGCAATGCTTTATAGCCTGCTTCGATTAACTGTACTTTTGTAAAACCGTACTTAGAGAGAAACTCATTGATTTCTTCCGCAAACTGTCTCGGAACACTCGTTCCCCAAACCAAGCTCTTTGCTTTTCTTTCTTCCTTGTGCTTATCTTCATACCTTTTGTCTGTTACCGCTCTCGGTTGTCTCATTGCTTGTTTCTCCTTTATACGTTAGTGTAAATATTGTATCGTATTAACACGGATTTGTCAAGCTGTTTTTGAGATAAAATTTTAATTTCGGTAGAAGAATAAAATCGGGTTTCCCGATTGTTTAGATAGGTCAAAAGCGCGATTTTGGCAATTCCTTTTACCTGCTTTGAAAAAGCGGTAGAATTGCAACAAAATAATTTTTTAAGCGGTTTTCTTAACCTGCTTAGGATTTT
>JAFTKC010000014.1 GCA_017456055.1 Clostridia bacterium
AAGAAAATTTATGAAGCGATAGAAAAATCTCGACATTCTAAAGTAATTGCTTATGCTACTAGCAATCGACGTGGGATGGACATGTCTATTTCTCCAGAAGCAGTAGATGTAATTGGAGAACATCTAGATAAAGTTGGTAACACCAAAAAGATTTCTTTAATTTTATATACATTAGGTGGCAGCACTCTTGCTGCGTGGAATATTATAAATTTGTTAAGAGAATTTTGCAAAGAGTTAGAAATAATTGTTCCTAATAAATGCAGAAGCGCCGGAACTTTAATGTGTTTAGGTGCAGACAACATAATAATGACAAAACAGGCAACATTAGGCCCGATCGATCCAAGTTTAGTAAACCCTTTATGCCCAGTAATACCTAACACAAATCCACCTCAAAAAATGCCTGTAAGTGTTGAATCTGTAAAAGGGTATTTTGATTTGTTGAAAAATGAGGTTGGTGTGACAGAACCTAATGCCTTGGGTGAAGCTTATAAAAAATTGACAGACACAATTAGTCCTCTTGTTTTAGGTGATATTTATAGGTCAAAATGTCAAATTAAAATGTTGGCTAGAAAATTAATGAACATGCATAAGCTAGACGATTTATATGCTGAAAAAATTGTTAGTTTTTTATGTAGTGATTCTGGTAGTCATGATTATACAATAAATAGAACTGAAGCAAAAAATTTAGGCTTGAGAATTAATTCTCCTAGTGAAAAAATGTATGAAATATTAAAAACATGGTATAATTCCATTGTAGAAGAGATGAGAATTAAAGAGCCTTTGAACCCCGAAAAAGAACTAAATGGAACATCACAAGCTGATTTTTCATATGTTAGAAGCGTAATAGAAAGCACTCAAATGCGACATGCTTATGTTTCTGAAGGAAGTTATTCAGTTGTAAATATTCCAAATACAATTCAACGTCAATTAAATACTACAATAAAGTATGAGGGGTGGAAAGAATTATGATAATTGAAAAATTTGATAAAAGCGATACAATTCAACTATCAGAAATGCCAAGTCATTTTAATCAAGACGAAACTTTATTAAGCATTTTAGGGAAAAACATAATAATTATTTCACAAAACGAACGTTTTGATGATTATACTATTTGCCGCTTAATCAATCAACAAAATTGCAAAATCTAAAACTCAATCAAGAGTTCAATGAGTGACGCACACACTCCGCCAAACGTAACCTAATCCGAACTCAAATTCGGGTTAGGTTATTTTTCTTTTAGATTTATAAATATTTTACAAATATGACAGAATATGTCATATATACTTGCTAAAATTATAATAACAAAAAACAAAGGGTGTTGTATGACAAAAACAGAGTTTGTAGACAAGGCAAAAAAATTGGGATATACTAATGGATGGATTGAAAATGCTATAAACAAAATGAACGAATTAAACGAAAAATATGGGTTTGGCTATTCTTACGAAGACATTGTTATTTGTAAAGTAAAAAAAACACAAGAAAATATTCCTAATAAGTTTGTTTGGAAAAACAACGATATTATTATATTTAAGTCAAAGAAAGTGTAATAAATTCATACAACTATTTGTTCTATGTGTTATAATAAAAACAAGGAGATAAAAAATGAAAGAGATAACAAATCCAAAAGAAGTAATAGAAAAAAGAATTGCAGAAACAATGGGCTTTCCTAAATATGCAAAAATAATTAAAGAATTACATAATGTTAAAATAAAAGAAGACTGTTTGTGGCAGAAGAATTTTAATGCATTTTATAGAGTAAGACGTAATAAAGATTGGCAAAAAATTTATTATGGTATTTTTGAACGTGAAAAAAATAATAAACCAAGTTTTGAATTGATTTTAAGGGAGATTTATGACAAAACGGGAAATATTGAGGCATCCTTTGTTAGTAAAATGATTTCTACAATAGATGAAAGTTTGCCAATTTGGGACCAATATGTCTTATCTAATTTAGGATTGAAATTAATTGGTAAAACAAAAGAAGAAAAATTAGAAAATGCAATTTGTGTATATAACAAAATTAAAGCGTGGTATGATGAATTTGTTTCTTCTGAGCAAGGCAAAAATTGTATAGAAGAATTTGATAAAGTTATGCCAAAGTATGCTTGGTTTAGCCCAATTAAAAAGATAGATTTTTTCCTGTGGAGTATGAGATAAAATAATAATTTGCTTTATGCTTCTCAAGTAGTTTTACGTTCCACACGCTCCGCCACGAAAAATGACACCTAAACGGTGTCATTTTTCAGTTTTAAACGTTTAGTAATCTTCTAAATCACTATCAAACTTGGTTTTGTGAATAGTGCCTACTGGATGCTTGGGTGGAGCATAGATGGAAAAAAGTTTTAACGGACAAGATTGTTCGTTTATAATATTGTGATACGTACCAGCAGGTATAATCACCGCGCACTCCATGTTGGCACAACCTTTAAAAATCACACTGTTTTTTGTTTTGCCTGAGTAAACTGATGCAATGCCGTATTCAACAATTAAAATTTGGTCGAGGTCATCATGAAGTTCTAATCCGATTTCTCCACCAGCGGGAATAGACATAGCCGTAATTTGCGAATATGTACCTGTCCAAATTTCTTTTCTAAAATAATTGTTAAAACACGTCAATTTTTTTATGTTAATAATGGGCGAAAAATACTTTTCGCATTTACTACAACAATCGTTTTCAATCATTTATATTTCTCCTAAATAGTAAAATCTAATACTATACTATATGTGAATCAAAACATTTTAGTGAGAAAAATAACGAATATGTCAAAACTCAATCAAGAGTTCAATGAGTGAAGCATACACTCCGCCATGAAAAAAGATCAGTAAATTTATTTAAGTTTAATAGATTGAATAGGCTAGTTTTATCAATCCAAATAAAAGCTGAAAATCGTTAAAAAAATTCTATCTTTTCTATTGAAAAAAAATAAAACTATGGTATAATAAACGAAAGGAGAGAAAAATCATGAATAGCAAAGTTAGAGTAGTTTTACCAGATAGTTATGACCTAGTGGTGGGAGATACCTTCCAACTATTTTATAGAGGTGTTGTTGAAGCGCCAAATCCATACTGCTACTCCATAGTGGCAACTTGCGAAAAGGGTAAGAATTTCCCAAGATATTTCGAATTCACTCCAAAGGAAGTCGGCGAATATCTACTAGATATTTCCGTTTACGACGCTGAACAAAACCTACTAGGTGGAGCAAAAACATTACTAAAGGTTGTAGAGCCAAAAGCACCTAAAAAACCCGTAAACGTGCTAGTTTTAGGTGATTCTCTAACTTGTCACGGAGATTGGGTAAGTGAAGTTAGCCGTAGAATAAAATCAAAAGACGGCGAGCCTAAGGGTTTAGGCTTTGACGGAATAAACTTTGTTGGAAACTGCAAAAATGGCGACGTAGGCTTTGAAGCGTTCGGTGGATGGTATTGGGTTTCCTTTATGAGTGGAAAGAGCAACGCCATATGGGTAGAAGCGCCAAACAAACTAGTTGTTGGCGACCAACACGCCGTTTGGAAAGATATCGACGGAAACTTGTGGCAACTTGAAACACTTCAAGTAGACTATCTAAAGTTCAAAAGATACGGCGACAATACTGCGGAAAAGCCAGCAGGGGATACGCTATATCCATTTAAGAACAACGTGACGCAAACTCCAATAAAATTCTATAGTAGTTCTAGTGAATCGGTTAGTCCTTTCTTTGATAACGAAAGTAAAGAAATTGACGTTAAAAAGTATCTAGAAAGGTCTAATATCGACGGAATTGATGCAGTTTACGTTTTACTTGGTGTAAACGGAATTATGAGAACTATTGCCTTTACGCTTTCTTGGAAAGAATACTGCAAAGTAGTTGTAAAAGAGGCAAAAGAATTAATTGCAAAACTAAGAGAAGTAAATCCAAATCTCAAGGTTAAGATTTTAAGCCCTGTTCTTCCTTCTTGTAAGGGTGGAATGGGTTGGAATTACGGCGCAGAGCCCCCGTTTAACGATTACTACGATATCGTTGACTACATAATGGAATTATGTATTGCCTATAAAGATTGGTGCAACGAACCTGACTCAAAAGAGTATATGGAATACGTTAATCTAACAGGTCAATTCGACTCGGAAAATGCATATCCAAGTATTCAAAAGCCTGTAAACGTTAGGTCAACTAAGACGGAAGAATTTGAAGTTAACGGATTCCACCCAACATCTATTGGACAAATGCAAATTGCAGACGCAGTGTTTAGAAACGTAGTTAAGGAATTCTGCTCGTAAGCGAGGTGCTTGATGCAAAATCTAACCTTGAAAAAAGTGAAAATTACTGATAAAAAACAATTTGAAGAAGCCCTTAAAGAATTACTATTGAGTAGTGGTGCGCTAAAAGGGGTTTATTATCAAGACGGGCTTTATTTTGAGCAACTTATAGAATTTTATAATAAGTGCGAAAAAATTCCATTTAATAACTACAATCAAGAAGAGTATCCTTTTTTTCAATATCTTTTAGTTGAAAAAGAAGACGGTAAAATAGTTGGTTTTGTTAACATAAGACCATTTTTGACCAAAAGTTTAGATGAGAATTACGAAGGAAATATTGGTTATTCAATCAGACCAAGCGAAAGGGGAAAAGGGTGTGCAAATCAAGCCTTAAGCCTTGCCGTTAAAGAGTTTAAAAGGTTGAACGCAAAAGATAACATAACTATCTGTTGTTATAAAGAAAATGTTCCGTCAAAAAAGGTAATCTTAAATAATGGTGGTGTGCTGAAGGAAGAAATACAAGGCATATTAACTGCGCAAAAGTATATAATTAAGTGAGACTCATAAACTAAAAAAATCGCCTAAATTTTAGGCGATTTTTTATTTCATATAGAATATATAATTGACAATATTCATATATTGGTGTATAATTGTATACACAAGTACAAAGATAAAGGAGTACAACATTATGTTAGAATTTTCAGACAAGACTAATTTACTAGAACAAAAGAACTATCACTATAGTCTTCAAGACGTTGCAGACCCTAATTTATATAGAGATTTATTCAATTATGAAGAGATTCCAAAAATTTCTTTTAACCATCGTCGTGTGCCTATGAATATGCCAAAGGATATTTGGATTACCGATACTTCGTTTAGAGACGGTCAACAATCGGTAGAGCCTTACACCGTAGAGCAAATCGTTAATTTATTCAAAATGATGAGCGAACTTGGTGGTCCATACGGCATTATTAGACAAACTGAATTTTTCGTTTATAGTAAAAAAGATAGGGAAGCGATAAAAAAATGCCAAGATTTAGGTTTAAAATTTCCTGAAATCACCACTTGGATAAGAGCCGTTGAACAAGACTTTAAACTTGTTAAAGATTTAGGAGTTAGAGAAACGGGTATTTTAGTTTCTTGTAGTGACTACCATATCTTCAAAAAAATGAAGATGTCAAGAAAACAAGCGATGGAGCAATATTTATCCACCGTGAAAATGGCGTTTGATGCAGGCGTTATGCCAAGATGCCACCTAGAAGATATTACTAGAGCAGACTTTTACGGATTCGTAGTTCCTTTCGTTAACGAACTTACCAAATTATCAAACGAGGCAGGAATTCCTGTTAGAATTAGGGCGTGCGACACTATGGGCTACGGCGTTCCGTACACCGAAGTTGCGTTGCCGAGAAGTGTTCCTGGAATTGTCTACGGACTTCAACACTATGCAGATGTTCCAAGCGAATTACTTGAGTGGCACGGACATAACGATTTTTATAAAGCTGTTTCAAATGCTTCAACTGCTTGGTTATATGGAGCAAGTGCAGTAAACTGCTCGTTGCTTGGTATTGGCGAGAGAACGGGCAACGTTCCACTTGAGGCTATGGTGTTTGAATACGCATCACTTCGTGGTTCGCTTGACGGAATGGATCCAACCGTAATCACTAAGATTGCAAGTTATTTTAAGCATGAGATGGGATATAAAATACCACCAATGACTCCTTTCGTTGGTAAAAACTTTAACGTGACGAGAGCAGGTATTCACGCAGACGGACTACTTAAAGATGAAGAAATATACAACATTTTCAACACAAAGAGAATCTTAAATAGACCGGCTTCAGTTGCAATTAGTAAAACTTCAGGACTTGCGGGAATTGCTTATTGGATTAACGAAAATTATCAGTTGGCAGATAACGAAAAATTAGACAAGAAAGATCCACTAGTAGTTGCTCTTAAAGAATGGGTAGACGTTATGTATGAAGACGGAAGAGTTGCCGCACTTTCTAACACTGAAATTGAAGAAAAAATTAAAGAGTTATCGGCAGGCAGATTCAAGAAGTTATAATTTTAGGAGATAATTATGGAACATAGAAATATATCAATAGCTGAACAGGTATTTGAAAAGATTGAAAATGATATTTTAACTAACGTGTACGCTCCAGGAGAAATAGTCACCGAATTAAAACTTTCGGAGGCTTTGTCGGTTAGTAGAACACCCGTTAGAGAAGCGTTGCATAGATTAGAGCAAGAAAGGCTCGTAGAATTTATTCCAAAAGGCGTAAGGATTATAGGAATCAATTTAGAAGACATCAAAATCATATATGAAATGAGATTGAGAATAGAAGGTCTTGCTGCGGGATTAGCATGCGAAAAGGTGACTGACGAGCAATTAGCAGAAATGAGGGAAACACTTGACCTTCAAGAATTTTACTGCAATAGACCAGATAGTGACAATATTAAGAAAATGGATAATGCTTTCCATAAATTAGTGTATAAGGCGTCGGGATCTGCGCACTTATATCAAATTTTATACGAACTCCACAAGAAAACGGGTAAATATAGAAAAGCGTCGGTAAGCAATCAAAGTAGAGCAGAATTATCTCTTCAAGAACATCGTGCAATTTTTAACGCAATTGTAGAAAGAGATAAAGAAAAAGCCGAAAGACTTACTATGGAACACGTTAGAAACGCAAGAGATAGCATTTTAAGTAGAATTTAGGAGAAGATTATGGGACTAACAATAGCGCAAAAAATCATAAAAAATCACTTAATTTCAGGTAAAATGGAAGTAGGTGAGGAAATAGCATTGAGAATTGACCAAACCCTAACTCAAGACGCAACGGGAACGATGGCGTATTTAGAGTTTGAGGCAATTGGAATTCCAAGAGTAAAGACCGAACTTTCAGTAGCGTATATAGACCATAATACCTTACAATCGGGTTTTGAAAACGCAGACGACCACAGATATATTCAATCGGTTGCAAAAAAGCACGGAATTAGATTTTCTCGTCCGGGAAACGGCATTTGTCACCAAGTTCATCTTGAGAGATTCGGCGTTCCAGGTAAAACCTTGATTGGCTCTGACTCCCACACGCCAACTGGTGGTGGAATCGGCATGCTAGCAATGGGTGCAGGCGGTATGGACGTTGCAGTTGCCATGGGTGGTGGCGCGTACTATATAACTATGCCTAAAATGTACAAGGTAAATTTAACAGGAAAACTCAATCCTTTCGTTAGTGCAAAGGACGTTAGTTTAGAAATACTTAGAATTTTATCCGTTAAAGGTGGTGTAGGTGCTATTATAGAGTGGGGAGGCGAAGGCATTAAAACCCTTTCCGTTCCAGAAAGAGCAACCATAACCAACATGGGAACGGAATTAGGAGCGACTACTTCTATTTTCCCATCGGATGAAATCACTTTAGAATTTTTAAAAGCGCAAGGCAGAGAAAAGGATTTTGTGGAATTAAAAAGTGATGAAGACGCATTTTACGATAGAATTATCGATATAGACTTATCTCAATTAAAACCACTAATTGCTATGCCACATAGTCCCGACAATATCGTGACGGTTGAAAGCCTAAAGGACGTAAAAGTTGACCAAGTGTGCATAGGTTCATGCACTAATTCTTCCTTAAGCGATTTACTTAAGGTTGCAAAGATATTAAAGGGTAAAAAGATAGACGATTCGGTTAGTTTATCCGTTTCACCTGGTTCTAAGCAAGTTTTGTCTATGCTAGCCGATTGTGGCGCATTATCAGATATTTTAGCAAGTGGAGCAAGAGTGCTAGAATGCGCTTGCGGTCCTTGTATAGGTATGGGTTTCTCTCCAAATTCTGCGGGCGTTTCCTTAAGAACTTTCAATCGTAATTTCGAGGGAAGAAGTGGAACTAAAGATGCAAAAGTATACTTAGTTTCACCAGAAGTTGCCGTAGCGGCAGCATTGACGGGTTTTATAACCGACCCAAGAACGCTTGGTGAAGAAGTAAAAATTGAAATTCCAAAAGAGTTTAAGATTGATGATAGTGCAGTGCTTATGCCCGCAACACCTGAAGAGGCTATTAATTTAGAAGTTTTGCGTGGACCAAATATTAAACCACTTCCAAAAACTGAAGAGTTAAAAGACGAAATTACGGCAAAATTAACCTTAAAAGTGGGCGATAATATCACCACCGACCATATAATGCCGGCAGGTTCAAAAATATTGCCATATCGTTCTAACATACCATATCTATCAAAATTCTGTTTTGCCGTTTGTGACGAAACGTTTGCGGAAAGGGCGTTAGAAAACAAGGTGTCGATTGTAGTTGGTGGCACGAACTACGGGCAAGGCTCTTCTAGAGAACACGCAGCGTTAGTTCCACTATACTTAGGCGTAAAAGCAGTTATTGCCAAGAGTTTTGCCAGAATTCACGTGGCAAACCTTATTAACGCAGGCATATTGCCTTTTGTTTTTGAAGATGAAAAGGACTACGATAAACTATCTCAAGGGGACGAATTAACCTTGAAAAATCTTCATAGTTCACTTAAAGAAGGCAAAACGATATTATATAACAAGACTAAAAATGAAACGTATAATCTAGTTTCAACCTTAACGGATAGACAAATCGATATGTTAATGGCGGGTGGATTGCTAGCATACACCAAAAAATAAAGGAAAATAGTATGGAAAAGATAAAAATGAGAACACCCATCGTGGAAATGGATGGGGACGAAATGACTAGAATTTTATGGAAAATGATTAAGGACGAGCTAATTTTGCCTTTTGTAGACCTTAAGAGCGAATATTACGACTTATCATTAGTTAATCGTGAAAAGACCGAAGATAAGGTCACTTTTGACTCGGCGTACGCGACTAAAAAATACGGTGTAGCAGTTAAATGTGCCACGATAACCCCAAATAAACAAAGGGTGGAAGAATATAATCTTTCTAAAATGTGGAAGAGCCCTAACGGCACTATTAGAGCAATATTAGACGGAACTGTTTTCCGTGCTCCTATTTTAATTGATAGCATTTTGCCTGCAGTTAGAAATTGGCAAAAACCAATAACTATAGCAAGACACGCTTATGGCGACGTATATAAATCAACCGAATATAGAGTGCCATCTAAGGGCAAGGCAGAACTTGTTTTTAGTGGGGAAGACGGCAGTTCGTTTAGAGAAACTATATACGATTTTGAGTGTGCAGGTGTGCTTCAAGGACAATATAATAAGGATAGTTCTATACGTTCATTTGCCTACTCTTGCTTTAATTATGCACTCGCAACCAAGCAAGATTTGTGGTTCTCAACTAAGGATACTATATCAAAACAATATGACCAAACCTTTAAACTAATCTTTGAAGAAATTTATGAAAATGAATATAAAGACAAGTTTGAAGAGGCGGGAATAGAGTATTTCTATACCTTAATTGACGACGCCGTTGCGAGAGTAATTAGAAGTAAAGGTGGGTTCGTTTGGGCGCTTAAAAACTACGATGGAGACGTTATGAGCGATATGGTTTCAACGGCGTTTGGCTCGCTTGCAATGATGACTTCGGTGCTTGTTTCACCCGACGGAAATTATGAATTTGAGGCGGCTCACGGAACTGTGACTAGACACTATTATAAGTATTTAAAGGGCGAACAAACTTCTACAAACCCAATGGCAACCATCTATGCTTGGAGTGGAGCGTTAAGAAAAAGGGGAGAGTTTGACGGACTAACCGACTTAATTAACTTTGCCGACAAGTTAGAAAAGGCTTGTATAGACACGTTAAATAGTGGAGTTATGACCAAAGATTTAGTGGACCTAGTTAAGGAAGGAACTAAAACTACCACCGTAAACTCACTTGAATTTATTAAAGAAATTAGAAAAAATTTAGAGGCTAGTTTGTAATTTAAAAATGGAATTACTTGTTGAAATTATATTGGAAGTATATATGGAACTTATGCTACTCGTTGTTCCAGAAGAGAAAACTATAACGAAAAAACACCGAATAATAGTGGGCATAATTGCTTTAATAATCACGTTTGGAGTGCTTGCTCTTGGTGTTTGGGGAGGGGTGCTCGTCTTTGAAATGGGTAGACTAATAGGAATAATTCCTTTGGGTTTAGCAATTATAATTTCCATTTTGCAGATAGTTTTTGGTATAATTTTGCACAACAAAAAAATGAAAAATCTCTAAATTTTAGAGTAGAAAAATAACCCTATATATTATATATATAATAATGTATAGGGGCGATCAAGGAAATATCTATTAGATAAAGAGGGCGAATTTACGCTCTCTTTTTTATATCTTTTCACAAAGTTAACCTCCTTTTCATAGTATAAAAAGAAGGAGGATGATATGAGTAAAATTGCAGTTTACGCAGGGCACGGGGGAACAGACTTCGGTGCAATTTCAAACGGACTTTATGAAAAAGATATAAATTTAGAACTACTTCTAGCGCTTACAAGTGAACTTAGAAGGCGTGGATATGAGGTAATAAATAACCGAACTACAGACGTAAATAGGAATCTTGGGGCAGATATTAGAAGGGCTAATTCGCAAGACGTTGATGCCGTAGTTGAACTTCACGTCAACTCCAATATGGGTATTCCGGGCTCTGGAACGGAGACTTATTATAGCGTGACGGGGAAGGGGAAGGAGCTTGCAGAAGCCATACAAACTAACCTCGTTGCGCTTGGTTTTAGGGATAGAGGAATCAAAGTTTTGCCTAATATTTTTGGTGGAGACTACCTTGGAATTATACGAGAAACCGAAGCGCCAGCCGTCTTAGTTGAAACATTTTTTTTAAACAATCCACAAGATTTAAGCCTTTATGATCCACAAAAAATAGCCCTTGAAATAGCCGACGCGATAGGGGAATTGTACCCTGTGACAAGCCTAAAAGACGATCAAATTGCCAAGATTCAAACCACCTTAAATACCCTTTATGAAGCAGGTTTAGTAGTTGATGGGATATACGGACCAAGAACTAAAAGGGCGTTAATTAAGGGACTTCAAAGAGAGTTAAACACCCAATTTAATGCCGGTTTATTAGTGGATGGAATCTTTGGACCAAAAACAAAAAACGCACTTGTAAACGTTAGAAGAGGGGCGAGAGGGAACATAACTTACTTAATACAATCAGCCCTTTACATACTTGGATACGACGTAATTCCAGATAAAATTTTTGGGGTAAAAACCGAGAGAGCAGTGAGAAGTTTTCAACAAGAAAACGGGTTAAACGTAAGTGGAGAAGCAACTCGAGAAATGCAAAATAAATTATTTAGTTCAATATAAAATAAAAAAATAACGGAATTATTTTCCGTTATTTTTTATTTATTTTTAATTATAAAAAAAATAAATTTAATTAAATAAATAATTAAAAATTAAATTAATTTTATTTAAAAAATATTCTAAAAAATCAAAAATTTATGGTTTTGATGGAGTGTATTTTTGAATTAAAATTTAAATAAAAAATTAAATTAATTTTATTTAAAAAAATAATTAAAAATAAATTTCAAAAAATCCAAAAAAATCAAAAAATCGGCGAGAGAAATTTTTGGCTGACTGATTTAATTTTTTCCATAATTTGCATTTTTTTAAAAATTTTAAA